>JAKLIY010000047.1 GCA_022709365.1 Pseudomonadota bacterium | reverse complement strand
ATGAAGACAACCCTCTACCAAGTTAAAAACAACCTCTGGAGTGAGTATTTACGTCATGAGTTACGTAATCCGCGTATTCCAGTGTATCAACCCGCTTGATCGAGAAGATTGAGCGAAAGTCCTGTTATTGAACGATCCGTCCGCCGTCGAACGTTTCCAGAACAGCGAAACCGGTCAGCGCCTGTTGCACTCGCTGGACAGCAAGGGCATTAAGGGACTGGGTTACTGGCCCAACGGAATGCGGGTGATTTCCGCCAACCGGCCACTGCGCGCCCCCACAGATTTGCAGTAATTAGCGATTCGCATTGAGCCTTCCAAAGTCATTGAGACGCAATATCAGCGATTAGGGGCCATCCCGGTCAAACTCCCGTTTGCCGAAGTCCGGGACGCCCTGCGCCGGGAACTGGTCGAGGGACAGGAAAACGCCTGGAGCAATATTTATTCCCAGCGTTTCCAGACCCTGCAAACCTACATAGCTGAAACCCACCACAGTTTCCTTGGCTACATGGTCATCGCCAACAAGACCTTCTGGGAGAAACTGCCCGCTGACATTCGCCATGAACTGGAAACAATCCTGGCGCAGGTGACTGATGAGGTCAAAGCGCAGGCTCTCGAACAGGCGGATCGGGACCGGCAAGCGGTTATCAATCAGGATAATGTCAAGATCATCACGCTGACCGATCAGGAAAAAGCGGCGTGGCGTCAGGCCATGACTCCGGTGTGGGAGACTTTCGCGAAACAGATTGACCCAGCGGTGATTGCTGCTGCTCAGGCAGCTAACGTAGCGGTCAGTCAATGAGCCTGAATACGCGGCTTGTAACAAAGAACTGATCCGCATACTTTTCCTGTGACCGAAGCGCGGGGGCGGGCGCAAACCTACCTGGTCTGAATCACGGATTCGCCGGATGGCGCGGATTCCACGGAGGCGATCATCCATGTCATCCTTCCATCCGTTTAATCCGTGATTCAGACATTTTCCTCTTGGCTCGCCATCACAGAAAAATTTACAGGAGGATATAATTCCCCGGTCCCCGTCATCGTGCAAACCTCGAATCTATCGCCATGCCTTATGACTTTGATCGTCTTCCCCCTCGTCGCCACACCGACAGCCTGAAATGGCATCGCTATGGCAACGCCTTGCCGTTGTGGGTCGCGGATATGGACTTTCCCGCGCCGGAGCCAATACTGGCCGCGCTCCACGAGCGTATCGCGCATGGCGTTTTCGGCTACGGCGCGCCGCCGGATGCCTTGACGGAAACGCTGTGCGCCCGGATGGCTGATCGCTACCGCTGGACGGTGACGCCGGAGCAGATCGTTTATCTGCCGGGGCTGGTCTGCGGGCTGAACGTCGTTTGTCGGACCATCGGCGAGCCGGGCGATGAAGTGATCGTGCAAACCCCGGTCTATCCGCCATTCCTGGCCGCGCCGGGTCATCAGGAGCGGCAGCTGGTGACTGCTGAACTGACGGCGGAAGTCCGAGACAGGCGACTGTATTACACCTTCGACGACGACGCCTTCGCTGCGGCGATCAGCCCGCGCACTCGGTTGTTCATCCTCTGCCACCCGCATAATCCAGTCGGACGGGCGTTCACGGTGGACGAGTTGACCCGGCTGGCCACGCTTTGCGAACGCTACGATCTCACCGTCTGTTCGGACGAGATTCATTGCGACCTGCTGCTGGACGGGCGGCGGCATACACCTCTGGCTGCCCTGAACTCGGATATCGCCCGGCGCTGCATCACGCTGATGGCTCCCAGCAAAACCTTCAACATTCCCGGTCTGGGTGCCAGTTTCGCCATTATTCAGAATCCGGAACTGCGCCGGCGCTACAAACAAGTGCTGCGCGGCATGGTCCCCGATGTGAATGTTCTCGGTCTGGTCGCGGCGCAGGCGGCTTATCAACACGGCGACGACTGGCTGCAGGAACTGTTGCGCTATCTGGCCGCCAATCGGGACTTTATGGTGGATTTTGTCAGCCGTTATCTATCGGGCGTCCGCGTGACGGTCCCGGAAGCGACTTATCTGGCCTGGCTGGACTGCCGGGAAGCGGGCATTTCCAGCAATCCGCACAAGTTCTTTCTGCAACAGGCGGGCGTCGCGTTGAATGACGGCGCGACGTTTGGGCCGGGCGGCGAAGGTTTCGTGCGCTTGAATTTTGGTTGTTCGCGGGCGCTGTTGGCGGAAGGTCTGGAGCGGATGCGGGTGGCGCTTTAAGTGATCGAACTCAGCGCAGTCAGCAAGGTTTTCCATCAGGGCCGGCCCAATGAATTCCGGGCGCTGCGCGAAGTGAGTCTGACGCTGGAGCGCGGTGGCGTGACCGTCTTCAAAGGACCGAGCGGCTCCGGCAAAACCACGCTGTTGACCTTAATCGGCGCGTTGGCCCGTCCTACCAGCGGGCGAATCACCCTCGATGGACGACTGCTCTCCAACCTGCCGGAGCGCTTTCTCACCGACGTGCGGCGGCATACCTTCGGCTTCGTGTTCCAGCAGTTCAATCTGATTCGCGGGCTGACTGTGCTGGAAAATGTCATGCTGCCGGCCTATCCACTGGGCCGGCCTTATCGGGAATTGGTCAACGCCGCACAAACCTTGCTGGAACAGTTCGGTTTGGGTGAAAAAGCCGCTAATCAAGTGGAATGGCTGTCGGGCGGTGAGGCGCAACGCACCGCCTTAGCTCGCGCTTTGATCAATAATCCGACCGTAATTATCGCCGACGAGCCAACGGCGCATCTCGACAGCGCCCGATCCCGCGAAGTGCTGGTGCTGCTGGGCGAACTAGCGGCGCAGGGCCGAACGGTCTTTATCAGCAGCCATGATCCCTTGGTGTTCGAGGCCGTTTCGGTGAGCCGGCTGATCGAATTGCAGGATGGGCGGATTGTTGCGGACTCGCCATGTTAATCACTCCTGCTATTGTCGCCTTACAACTCATCGCGCTCAGCGTCGTCGGTACAGTGCTGCTGGCGGGCGGCTTTGCCTGGCGAATTTTGCGCCACTGGGACATTCACAGCGGCAGTGAATTGCAGGTGTGTCTGGAACGGCAAACCTATCTGATCTCCACTTTGCTAGGCTTTGCCTTGGGCGCGGAATTGCTGTCGCTGCTGCTGTTCATTCACACCGCCGAGAATCTGTCCAGCCAGTTCATCGGGGCGATGTGCGCGACCGGGGTGTTGAATATCAACGCCTTCGGTTTTCCGACGTTGCTGCTGAAAATCACCGTATTTTTTCTGGCGGCGCTGTGGTTATGGCTCAACCGGGTGGATAACCAGGGTGATGACTATCCACTGGTGCGGGTGAAATACGGGCTGCTCATGGTGATCGCGCCGCTGACCGTGCTGGAAGGTGCAACGCAAACCGCTTTCTTCCTGGGGCTGGAGCCGGAGGTCATTACCTCTTGTTGCGGCTCGTTATTCAGTGCCGAAGGTCGGGGCGTAGCGGCGGAACTGGCGGGATGGCCGGTGCGACCGGCGCTGGCGCTGTTTTACACGATGGCGGGATTGCTATTGGCTGTGGGCCTGGCGTTCCGGCGCTGGCCTGGATTGGGACCGTTATTCGCCGCTGGCAGCGTCTTGAGTTTCAGCGTTGCAATTGTCGTGATCATTGCCGTTCTATCGTTGTATGTGTATGAGAATCCCAATCATCATTGCCCGTTCTGCCTGCTGAAGGCGGGTTATGGTTATGTCGGTTATGCGCTTTATATCCCGCTGTTTGCTGCAACCGCTGCGGGATTGAGCGCTGGATTGATTACCCCTTTTCGTCGGGTTGTCAGCCTGCAAGCCGTCATTCCCGGCGAAGTGCGCCATTTGATCGGGTTGGCGCTGGCGGGTTTTGGGCTGTTTTACGCGCTAGCCACCTGGCTAATGCTACGATCCCCGTTGATTTTGCTCAATTAGGCCCGTCCATGAACCTGCGAATTCTCCCCTGCCTCCTCCTATTCGCCCTGATCGCCGCCTGCGGGTCGGAATTGCCTGCGACTAAAAGCGGCGCTCCTGCTCCCGCGTTTACCCTGGAACGACTGGACGGCGCCAGCGTCCGTTTCCCGGAACAGTATCAGGGCCAGGTCGTCGTCCTGCGTTTCTGGGCGGACTGGTGTCCCTACTGCCACAGCGAGATGCAGGCGCTGGAACCGGTTTATCGCCAATACCGCGACCGGGGGCTGGTCATTCTCGCCGTCAACGTCATGCAACCGCTGGAAACCGTACAAAAGTTCGTTCAGGAAATCGGTATTTCCTACGAAACGCTGCTTGATCGACAAGGTGAGGTTATGCGCCGTTATCAAGTGATGGGGCTACCGATGACCTATATCATCGACCGGCAGGGCATCGTCCGCGCCCGGATCATTGGCGAATCCACTCCCGAAGTTTTTACCCAGGCGATCAGCAGTCTGCTTTGAGCATTCTCAATCACCGTTCACCCGCTTTTGCCTTAAAATTACGCCCCTCATAATCACAATTCGAGATTGCACTATGAACGATCCTATGCAAACCGAACGCCGCCAGGTTCTCCGTATTCTTGCCGTTGCCGGTGCCACCGCCGGCGTTGCCGCTCTGAGTTCGCCCGCCTACGCTGCAAAATGCGAACACGATGGCACGCCGTTGCAATTCGTCCCCAAGACTGCGCCGGACCCCCAGCCGCTCGATAACGAACTCGCGAAGTATCCCAAATGTCCCTACTGCGGCATGGATCGCCAGCAATACCACCACAGCCGTCATTTAGTGCATTATCAGGACGATCTGGTGGACGCAACTTGCTCCATCCACTGCGCCGCGTTGAGCTTGGCGTTGAATCTCGACCGGGGGCCAAAAGCCATTTACGCCGCTGATTTCGGCGCGAAAGCTGACCCCAAGCCATTGGTCAATGTCGACGAGGCGACCTACCTGATCGGTTCCAGGTTGCCGAGGGTGATGACCCAACAAAGCAAGGTGGCTTTTGCGGCTAAAACCACGGCTGAAGCAGCCAAGACGGAGCAGGGCGGCGAACTGGGTAATTTTGATGCCGCGCTGGCCGCCGCCTATCAAAGCATGTCCAGCGACACCGCGATGATTCGCAAGAAGCGGGCGGAGAAGAGAGTCCATGCTGGGCATGGGCAATGAATTTGCTGAAAGGCGTTGAGCATCAATTCTCCTCCTTGGTTAAGGAGGGGTGGCGCGAAGCGCCGGGGTGGTTTGACCGCGTGGGCAGAAGACCCCCCCGTCCCTTCGGGACACCCCCCCTTGGCAGGGGGGGAATACTTGCAGTATTCCTGCTGACCTTCAGCCTGCTGTCGTCAGTCCGGGGCGAAGGTCTGCAACTTCCTGCTCCCGGTTCCAAGGATACCTGCCCGGTTTGCGGGATGTTCGTCGCGCTCTATCCTGACTGGACCGCGACCGTGTTGTATCAAGACGGTCACGCGCACCATTTCGATGGGGCCAAGGACCTGTTCAAGTACCTGTTGAACCTGCCCAAATACGCGCCAGGTCATAGTCAGGCAGATATCACCGCCATGGGCGTCACCGATTATTACGGCGTGACCCGGATTGACGCCCGCACGGCCTGGTATGTGATCGGCTCGGATGCGCTCGGCCCGATGGGTCATGAACTGGTCCCGCTAGCTACTCAAGCGGAAGCGGAAGAGTTTCTCAAGGATCATCATGGTCAACGCATCGTCCGCTTCGATGACATTAACTTGAAATTGCTGGAAAACCTGGATCAGGGGAAGTTTGAATGACCGTCTATTTCATCGGCGCCGGTCCCGGCGATCCCGAATTGATCACCGTCAAAGGCCAGCGGTTGATTCGTCAATGCCCCTTGGTGCTGTACGCCGGTTCACTGGTGCCCAAAGAGGTCGTTCTAACGGCCAATCCCCACGCCGAGATCGTCAACACCGCCGATCTGAGTCTGGAGGACATCATCGCCCGCATTCGCGCCGCGCATGAGCAAGGATGGGACGTGGCCCGGGTGCATACCGGCGATCCGGCGCTGTATGGGGCGATTGGCGAACAGATGCGGGCATTGGAGAAGCTGGGGATTCCCTACCAGGTGATACCGGGCGTGACCGCCGCTTTTGCCGGAGCCGCGATGCTGCGCCGGGAACTGACCCTGCCGGAGATCAGCCAGACCATTATTCTCACCCGCCATGCCGGTAAAACGCCGATGCCGGAGGGGGAAAGTCTGCCGGAACTGGCGCAACACCGGGCGACCATGGCGATTTATCTCAGCGTGGACAAATTGCGGGAAATTGTGGCGGAACTGATTCCGCACTACGGCGCAGACTGTCCCGTAGC
Organism: Pseudomonadota bacterium; assembly: GCA_022709365.1. Classification (GTDB taxonomy): domain Bacteria; phylum Pseudomonadota; class Gammaproteobacteria; order Competibacterales; family Competibacteraceae; genus UBA2383. The sequence continues at coordinate 18,903 of JAKLIY010000047.1, read as the reverse complement.
GGTCCTGCACCGGGTTTCCTGGCCGGATCAGGATGGGGTGGTCGGTACACTGGCCGACATCGCGGAACAGGTCGAAGCCAAAGGTTTCACCCGCACCGCGCTGATTCTGGTCGGGCGGGTGATTCAGCCAGAGGGGTTTCCGGCCTCCTATCTCTACAGCGCGGAACATGCCGAGTGGTATCGGCGGAACTCAAACGCGAGTTAGTCGGGCGACAAGCTCCAATCGATCAGCGAGCTGCCGCCCGGCGCGTTACGCCTTGGCTTGGTCCAGCAACTCCGAAACCAGTTCCGGCGGCAGTTTCAACTCCTTGGCCAACTCCTCCAGATAGGCGCGTTCCTGGTCGCTGTCGATGTTGATCGCCAGCAAGGAGGTGAGATAGATCTCCGCCGCCGCAGTGGGTGAATCCGCGCCCGCAGCAACTTCTTTGACGTTCAGCGGCTTGGCTAATTCATTCTTGACGAAATGTAACGCTTCGGGATCGAGATTGAGTTTTTGCAGGTAAGCATCAATCCGGCCTTGCTCTTGGTCATCGATATGCCCGTCCGCCTTGGCGGCCGCGAGCATGGCTCTTAACAAGGCCATGCTGCGTTTATCGAGCTGCGGCCCGCTCAGAGCGGTCACCGACGACCCTAGATCGACGGGCGTTCCTTCCTGTTTGGCTTGCCAATCCTGAAAAGCCTTATAGGCCAGCCCACCCACTGCCGCCAGGCTGCCCAGCTTCACCGCCACGCCGGTCACGCCCCGTCCAGCGCTGGTGCCCAGCAGCAGCGCCGCGACGCCGGCAAGGGTCGCTCCCTTACCCATACTCGCCAACGCCGCGTCACGCTCCGGTCCCCCGCTGGGGATGTTGAGTTTTTGTTCCACCAGAGTCTGGCCTTTGCTCGCCAACTCGCGGCCCGATTGCAATAACTGATCAAATAGTGCGCTAACGTCCATCGTTATCCTCCTCATCGTGATTTTCAGGTCAACCGCAGACGTATTGCTTGGGAATCAATGGGTTGACTTCACAGGTCAATGCGAAGCTCCACCTGGCAAAGTGTAATGCTAATCAGACAAAAAATCAGTCATTTCGGCGGCCAATCGCGCAACTTCGGCAAATTCCCGATCTGCCACCGGCAACGCCGGTCGTTCCAGCAGGATGACCGGAATATTCAGCCGCCGCGCCGCCGCTAACTTGGCTTCGACCGCGCCGCCGCCGCTGTTCTTGGCGACCAGTACGTCAATCCGGTAATCCCTGAGCAGCACCAATTCCTGCTCCAGCGCAAACGGCCCGGTCGCACAGAGCAGGGTTAAACGTGGTGAAGCCGACGGTTCCGCCGCCAGACAGCGCACCAGCCAATGCTGCTCTGGCGGAATGTCCGCGACATGGCGCAAGGGTTCCAAACCAAGGGTGAAGAACGGTCGGCGAAATTCCCGCAGCGCCGCCATCATCCCGGTCCAGTCGGCAACAGAACGCCAATCGTCGCCGGGTTCCGGTCGCCATGCCGGACGCCGGTAAGCCCACAGGGGAATCCCGGCTAATCGTGCGGCCAAGGCGGCGTTATGGCTGATTTGCGCGGCGTAAGGATGAGTGGCGTCGATCAACCGTTCAATGCTTTGCTCACGCAGAAACGCCGCCAAACCGTCTGCGCCGCCGAAACCGCCCACGCGCATGGCGCACGGCAATTCCGGGATGCGCCCCTTGCCCGCTACGCTGTAGATCACGCGGTGAATCGGTGCCAAGGCCCGCGCCAGTTTCAACGCTTCGCCGACGCCGCCCAGAATCAGGATGCGCATGACGCGAAATCGGCATGACCAACAGAGCGGCCCTCACGGTCAATCGCCCAAACTTCCACTGCGACTTCTGCTGGCACAATCGCAAGGGCCTGATCACGAGCCATGAGGCAAATTCGCTTGCCCAGCGGTAAACCCGCCGCATGAGCCAGGGCCAGCGCCTGCTGGCTGGTGTTGGCGGCGCGCATCGTCGCCTGCAATGCGGCATCCGCGCCCAGTGCCGCTGCTTCCACGGCCAGCAACGCCAGATCAACGCTGGAATGGCGGCTGTGCAAATCCAAATGGCCCGCCGCCAGCTTGCTGATCTTGCCGAAACCGCCCGCCAGGCTCAGCCGGGGAATAGGTGCCCGGCGCAGATGCTTCAACACGGCCCCGGCGAAATCGCCCATTTCGATCAACGCTATATCTGATAAATCATAGTAAGTACGCAGCAGTCGCTCACTGGCCGCGCCGGTGCAGGCGGCGATATGGACCACACCATTGACGCGGGCGACGTCTATCGCCTGCTGGATGGAAGCAATATAAGCAGAACAGGAGAAGGGCCGGACAATGCCGGTCGTGCCGAGAATGGACAGGCCGCCGATGATGCCCAGCCGGGGATTCAGCGTTTTCAGCGCCAGTTCTGCGCCATTTTCAACGCCAATCACTACTTCAAACCCGCCGCGATAATCTGCCGCAACCGCCTGTTGCGCTAAATGTTCCGTGATCATCCGGCGCGGGGTGGGATTGATCGCCGGCTCACCGACCGGAATCGGCAGGCCGGGTAATGTGACTGTCCCAACGCCCGGCCCGGCATGAAAACGCACGCCCGGCGCAACGCTCAACACGACTTGGGCGAAAATCAACGCCCCGTGGGTCACATCGGGATCATCGCCGGCATCCTTGATGATTGCCGCCTCAGCCCCGGTCTCCGTCAATCGGCAATATTCCAACGGAAAGCGTACCGATGGGCCACGCGGCAGGGTAATTTCCACCTCAGCCGGTTCAACGCCCGTCAATAGTCGGCAGGCCGCCGCTAAACTGGCCGCTGTTGCACAAGCGCCAGTGGTATAGCCATAGCGCAGGGGTTGTCGAGTTTCGGGAGTTTCAGGACGCATGACGCAAGGTTAAAGGTTAAAGGCAAAAGGTCAAAGGCTTTCAACCTCGGCTTTTTACCTTTAATCTCTTTTCTCATGACTTCCGCAACCTGTCCCGCTCTGCTGCTCAGCGCCCCGGCCTCCGGCCAGGGTAAAACCACCGTCACCGCCGGCCTGGCGCGCTACCATCGCAATCAGGGCCGCAAGGTGCAGGTGTTCAAAACCGGCCCGGATTTTCTCGACCCGATGATCCTGGAGCGCGCCTCTGGCCGTCCGGTTTATCAACTCGACCTGTGGATGGTCGGCGAACGGGACTGTAAAGCTTTGCTCTACCAGGCTGCGCAGGAAGCCGATTTAATCTTGATTGAAGGCGTTATGGGCCTGTTCGATGGCACGCCCTCCAGCGCCGATTTAGCTGCCCACTTTGGCGTTCCGGTACTCGCGCTGATCAATGCCCACGCCATGGCGCAAACTTTCGGCGCGGTCGCGCATGGGCTGGCGCATTACCGTCACGGCCTGCCCTTCGCCGGGGTGCTGGCGAATCGGGTTGCGGGACCCGGTCATGCGGAACTGCTGGCCGAAAGCCTGTCGCCGGAGATTCACGATTACGGCTGGCTGCCGCGCGATGGCGAAATCACCCTGCCTGACCGGCATCTCGGGCTGGTGCAGGCGGCAGAAATCGCCGATTTGGAAAAGCGGCTGGAAGCGGTCGCGGCACGCATTGCGCAAACCGGCCTCGCCGAATTGCCACCGCCGGTTTCCTTCCCGGCGGTGACCGTGGAACCGCTTCCACCACTGCTCAAAGGCGTTCGTATTGGCATCGCCCGCGACCTGGCGTTCGCCTTTCTCTACCCGGCTAATCTGGATACTTTGCGGGCGCTGGGCGCGGAACTGACCTTTTTCTCACCGCTGACGGATACTGAATTACCGGACGTGGACGCGGTTTATCTGCCCGGCGGCTACCCGGAACTGCATCTCGACGCATTGGCAGGCAATGCAACGATGCGTGAAACACTGCATCAGCATCATGCCGCCGGCAAACCACTTTACGCGGAATGCGGCGGACTGCTCTATACCCTGGAATCGCTGGCGGACAAAGCGGGCTATCGGGCGTCGATGCTGGGATTATTGCCGGGCCGCGCGGCGCTACAGTCGAAGTTGGCGGGATTAGGGATGCAGTCGGTGGAGTTGCCGGAAGGCGAGTTGCGCGGGCATACCTTCCATCACTCGAAGCTGGAAACATCGCTGACGCCACTGGCTCACGGTCGTCGCCAGCGGTATGGCCAACCGGGCGAAGCGGTCTATCGGGTGGGGCGACTGACCGCTTCGTATCTGCATTTGTATTTCGCCAGCAACCCGGCGGCGACGGCGCGGTTGTTCGCTTAAGACTTAGCCTACATCAAACCGGTCAAAGGTCATGGTGAACTGGCCGCGCCCACGAGTCATCCCGCGCAGGTCAGTGATATAGCCGAGCAGCCGATCTAGGGCGCAATCGCAGTGAATCATCGTCATCTCGCCCAGAGTGGTTGTATCCCGAATCACCGCCCGGCGGGCTTGCAAATCGCCCATCACGGTTCCCACATCGCTTTCGGGAACCACCACCTCCGTCGTCATGATGGGACGCAGCACCAGACCGCCGGCCCGCAGCAGCGCCTTGCGCACGGCCTCCGCCACCGCAATACGCAGCGCCTGCGGGCTGGATAGCGCACCGAACAACTCCACTTCCAGCACCCGCACCGTCACATCCTGCAAGGGCGCACCGGTCATTGGACCATTGGCCAGTCCATCCTCGGCCCCACCTGCAACCGCTTCCCGCTGCGACAAGGACAGTTCCATCCCTGCCGGACAGGCTTTCGGTTCAGCAATGACCGTCACTCCGGCCCCGCGCTGCAACGGCTCGACCGCTACCTTCGCCCAGGCTTTCATCTCCAGTTTCTTACCATCGGGTTGCTCGATCAGCCGATGGAACAGGCTGTCGGTTTCAGCGGTGCCCTCGATGGTCTCGCGGGTCACCACATCGGGCTGGCCGACCCGGATATGAACATTGAATTCCCGCTGCAAGCGTTCCCCGGCAATCTGCAAATGCAGTTCGCCCATCCCGCGCAATACCCGTTGCCCCGTTTCCTGATCTTCCTCCACCCGCAGGGTCGGGTCTTCCTGCTGCAACTTGTCCAGCGCCTCCAGCAGTTTCTCCTCATCCCCGCTGGACTGCGGTTCAATCGCCAGTCCCAGTACCGGCTCGCGGGTTTCGATCCGTTCCAGCCACAGCGGATGACCGGGCGCGCACAACGTATCCCCGGTGGTTGCCCAACGCAGACCGGCGATCAGGACAATTTGCCCGGCCGTCGTTTCCTCCAGCCGCGCTCGATGATGGGCGTCCACTTCAAACAGGCGGGCGACCCGCTCTTGGCGCAGAGTTCCCTGTGGGCCGGGAATCACCACTTCATCGCCCGGTTTCAGCGTCCCTCGGTACAGCCGGGCAAAGACATGCCGGCGGCCTTCCCACATCTGCACCTTGAACGCCAGCGCCGCCAAGGGGCCATCGGCCACCATCGCCACCTCTTCCTCGTTGCCATCGAGACGATGCGCCCGACTGGGCGGACGTTCGGTCGGCGAGGGCAACAACCGAATAACACTGTCCATCACCGGCTGCACACCCTGATTCCGCAACGCGCTGCCGGCGAAGCACGGATAAACCTGACCGGTCAGCGTCGCCTGACGCAATGCCGCCCAAACCGCTTCCGGTTCCGGCTCCGGCTCTTGTTCAGCCAGCACCACTTCCGCCAGCGCCTCATCCCTTTCCGCCGCCGCCAGCAATAAATTCTCCCGCCAAGGCCGCATCCGCTCCCAGGTCGCGGCGTCGCAGGGCGTGATTTCAACCTGTTCACCGCGTTCGCCAGCAAAGCGCCAGCGGGTTTTGTCGATGAGGTGAATCACCGCGCCGTCATAGTCGGGCAAGGGCACGGTCACCGCGATCGGTTCCACGCCCAACCGCTTCTGCACCGTCGCCAGCGCCCGGGCGAAATCCGCGCCGGGCCGATCCAGCTTGTTGATGAAGAACAGGGCGGGTAGCCGGAATTTGGTGCGTTGCCGCCAAACGGTCTCGGTCTGCGGTTCCACGCCCCGCACGCCGTCCAGCACGATCACGCAACCGTCCAGTACACGCATCGACCGCTCGACTTCGATGGTGAAATCGACATGGCCAGGAGTATCAATGAGTTGAATCAGATGCTCCCGCCAGGGCAAGCGGGTCACGGCGGCGGTGATGGTGATGCCATGCTGCTGCTCCTCGACCATATAATCCATGTGGGCCGCGCCCTCATGGACTTCGCCGATCTTGTGGGAGACGCCAGCGTAATACAGCATCCGCTCGGTCAAGGTAGTCTTGCCAGCGTCGACGTGCGCGGCAATGCCGATATTGCGCACGCGCGCAAGGTGCGGAGCCTGGGACATGGGCGTTCTCGTTCAGAAAATGCGCCGACATTCCAGATAAAACCGCTTCTCATCCGCTTCACCCATCGAAAAGGTCTTGCGCGGCAATGCGCCGTCGTGGATGACCGTGCGAAAAAAGTCGTTCTTATCCAGAGTGGGCAGATAAAAGCCGATATGGCCGGGTTGCGCGCCGAGTTGCTCCAGCGCATCTTCGCCGTGGATATAGTCAATCCGGGCGCCGAATTGCCGGGGCAGATAGTCATCGAGAAACGCCTGCAAACTGGCGACCGGCAAAGTCAGGCGTGGCTGCTCGATACTCAGTACGCCACAACGACTACCGCTGATAAAGGCGATGACCTGCCGGTTGGGTACATCTTGCATGTCCCGCCAGGCCTGTCGCGCCGCTGGCCATGACGGGTAATCCAGTACGGTCAGCGCCGAACCCTGCATTGCGCAGAAGGCCGTCATCCCGGCTAACAGATGATCAGCGTCAACGCCAAACGCCACCCGGTGGATGGCTTCGAACTCCAGCCCATCGTCATGCAGATTCACCAGCTCCACCAGCGCATGACGAGCGGGATGGTTCATGATCGCAGCGGGATCGGACGCAGTGCGCTTGAGATTCTCCCAGATGATTTTGGCGGTAGCAAAAGAGTGGTTGCCGTCGCCCATGGCGTAGAGCAGCACCGGTTCATCGGTGACGCCATACCGGGCGCTGAACGTGGCCGGATCCGCCAGTCGGCTCAACTGTTCCACGACCCACTGGATCAGCAACGGGTGATCCAGCCGCCAGCCGCGCACCCGTCCACTGTCCAGCATCAGCGGAACGTCATACAGCAGCTCTGCCGGTTCGGCGAACAGGGGATCAATGACTATGTGCTGCGGATCGTCAATGAGGACCATGACATGCGGCAGTTCCAACGGCGCTTGTTCGCGCACCCGCACCCGGGGTGGCAGCCGTTCCATAATGGTGCCTTCGGTAGGCCGAATCAACGTCTTCGCGCCGGGATTAAAGTCGTAATGCTCCAAGTCCAGGGCTGCGATCAGTCCGCGCCGGGTCTGACCCCGCGCCGTTTCCCGCTCGACCAGGATCAGTCCCGGCGGTTGCGGCGTCAGCACACCTTCGGCCAGATAGCGGCGCATCGTTTCCTGAATAGCGGCAATGCGCGCCTCATCCGCTGCACCCAGATAGACTTCCGGCAGCATCAACCGCAAGGTTGATGGCTCCTCGCCGACCAACGCCTCGACTTGCGCCCAGTAATCCGGCTGAGAGGTGTATTGATCACAGGCGACGACCGCCCACTTAGTCAAGTCCGTACCTGACCGAGGCAGCAAAAGCGTCGGAACCTGTAGACCGATGGGTATGAAATTCATGGACGATATGACTCCCCTGATGATTAGCTGCGGCCTGATATTCGGCGACAAAATTCATGCAAGCTTAGCAAATGGGCCGCGTTGAACAAACGACCCTGAGCAAGGTTCTCTATCACGGGGTATCATGACGGCTATCTCAAACGCATTCTGAGGGTATCCGCTCATGCGCAAATTGATGACCATTCTGGTAACCATTCTCGTCGTCCTGGTGCTGATGGCCGGCGGCATCTGGGGTTATCTGTGGTACAACACCCGGCAGCAAGTCGAACAACTGATTGTCGCTGCCAAGCCCTTTGCGGAAATCAGCCATGGCGGCATTGAAGTCTTGCCATCCGGCTCAGCCGGCGTCAAACAGATCAAGATCATCCCCCATTTCGTCAACGACGTCATTTCGATTGGGGCCATCCACCTCAATACACCGAACATCCTCGCTCTGCTCAACATCCGCCGGCAACTCAGCCGGGGTCAATTGCCCGAAGCGCTGTCCCTGACGATTCGCGGGCTTGATCTGCCATTACACGGTGGCATCATGGGTGCCAAGCCACCCTCACCGCACGAACGGATGCCTCTCGATGATCTGGAAGCGCTGGGTTGCGGGCCGGTCGTGCACTTCAGCGGCAGTGAGTGGCAGGAGATGGGTTATGACCGCTTCATGAGCAATATTGAAGTCGGTTACCGTCTCGACGGCCACCGGATGAACGTGCGCATCAGCAGCAACACCCGGGACTGGGCAGCGTTGCACCTGGACATCGGCTTTGCCCTGACCACGCCCCCAACTTCCGTGATGGAATTGGCGACGGCGCTGACGCCCAAACTGGCCAGCCTGAACGCTGTGCTTCAGGATGACGGCTACAACACCCGCCGCAACAATTATTGCGCCGCCAAGGCCGGTAAATCGATTAACGAGTACATCGCTGAACATGTGCGGTTGGTGGTCGAGCGTTTGCGCGCCAATGGCGTCAACCCCGGTCCTGGATTGATCGCCGCTTACCAGCGCTATCTGACCGAGAGCAGCTCACTCACCGTGACGGCCAACCCCCCAACTCCCATCGATCCCACCGAACTCCAGTTCTACAAGTCCGAGGATGTGGTCAAGTTGGCGGGACTGACCGTCCAGGTCAATGATCAGGCCATCACCGATCTCAGGGTGGACTGGAATACCGCTCAAGTAACGAAAGCGCTGGGCATTGGCGTGCAACGAGCGCCTGGCGCGGAAGCTGCGGAAGAAACTGTCGCGCCGGTTGCATCCAAGCCGGTGGTCGTGCAGAAATCCTTTCACCCAGTCACCGTCAGCGAATTAAACCAGCATCTCGGCAAAATCGCCAAACTGAAAACCAGCACCGGCGCCAGTTATCGAGGGATACTGGAAGCCATCCCCGAGGGCTTGATCAGGATCACCATCCGCAAAGCCGGTGGTACGGCAACCCTGTCTCTGCGTATTGAAGAAATTACCGAGGCACAGGTGCTTTATTAGGCAAACGGATCCCGCAGCACGATAGTGTCAACCCGATCAGGCCCGGTCGAGATCAGATCAATCGGCGCATCGGCCAATTCTTCCATGCGCCGCAGATACGCCCGGGCATTGGCGGGCAAATTTTCATACCGCTGTATTCCAACGGTGGAATCCCTCCAGCCGGGCATCTCTTCATAAATCGGCTCACAAGCCGCCAGCGCCTCAGCACCTAACGGGGTGCTGTCCAACTGTTTCGACTCGCATTGATAGCCCACGCAAATCCGAATGCGCTCCAGCCCATCCAGCACGTCCAGCTTGGTCACGCACAACCCCGACACGCTGTTATTCAAAATAGAACGACGCAAGGCGACCGCATCAAACCAGCCGCAGCGCCGCCGCCGGCCGGTGGTCGAACCGAATTCATGCCCCCGTTCAGCCAGATATTCGCCGGTTTCGTCAAACAACTCGGTCGGAAACGGTCCGCCGCCGACCCGGGTGGCATAGGCCTTGGTGATGCCCAGGACATAATCCAGATAGCGTGGCCCCAGCCCGGTGCCGGTCGCTGCGCCGCCCGCTGTGGTGTTGGAAGATGTTACATAGGGATAGGTGCCGTGATCGATATCCAGCAACGCGCCCTGCGCTCCTTCAAGCAATACGTTGTCGCCGCGCCGCCGATGCGCATCCAGCAGGGCGGTGACATCCGCCGCCAACGGACGCAACCGCTCGGCCATGATCAGTGTCTCATCCAGCACCTGCTGGACATCGACCGGCTCGGTCTGAAAATAGTTTTGCAACACGAAGTTATGAAAATCCAGCGCCTCGCTCAACTTGGCGGCGAAACGCACCGGATGGAACAAATCGCCCAACCGCACCGCTCGCCGTGCAACCTTGTCTTCGTAAGCCGGACCAATACCGCGTCCGGTCGTGCCAATCGCCTGTGCGCCGAGCGCCTTTTCACGAGCCTGATCCAGGGCAATGTGATAAGGCAAAATCAGCGGGCAGGCTTCGCTGACCCGCAACCGCCCCATCACCGCCACACCCTGTTGCTCCAACCGGTCAATCTCGGTCAGCAACGCCGTCGGCGACAGCACGACGCCATTGCCAATCAGGCAGGCGACGCCCTCGCGCAAGATGCCGGAGGGAATCAGATGCAGCACGGTTTTCTGGCCGTTGATCACCAGCGTATGCCCGGCGTTGTGGCCTCCCTGAAAGCGCACGACCGCCGAGGCGTTTTCGGTGAGCAGATCAACCACCTTGCCCTTGCCTTCGTCGCCCCACTGCGCGCCAATGACGACTACATTCTTGCCCATATCAGATTCCTGTATGATTTACTGAATTCGGCAACGGGATCACGATCCACTTCCCGACCTGTTGCGCCAGCCTCCGGTCGCATCCCAAAGCGTGTGGCTCCATAGCTGCACCCGGCAGCGCCCGAATCACTCGTTCGCCCTGGCGGCGCAACCGGGTCACCTGTTCCTCCAACTCTGCATCGCCGACTGGCGGGGCGTAAATACCGGTTACCGCAACCTCTGTCGATGTGCCCAACCACAACAAGGTCGCCAGATCCGTACTAAACCCGGTCGCCGGCCTGGCCCGACCGAACACCTGACCAATCTCGTCATACCGCCCGCCCTGTGCGACGGCAGCGCCCTGGCACGGCGTATACGCGGAAAACAGGACGCCCGTGTGATAGTGATAGCCGCGCAATTCCGCCAGATCGACGTGAATCGGCAAGTTCGGCCACTGCTGGCGCAACGCCCCGACCAGCCGCCGTAGCATCATCAACGCCTCGCGCACTCCTGAGCCACACGCCGCCAGTCGCACCTCCGCTTCATCCAGCGCCTCTGGCCCGCCATTTAAGGTCGCCAACGCCTGGAGCCACTCGCGGCATGACGCAGGCAGCGCCCACTCGGCAAGCTGCTGATGAATTTCCGGCAGTGCCTTGCGCTGCAACGCTTCGAACAACCCCCGTTCCTGTTGCGTACTCAATCCCGCTTGCCGAACCAGTTCACGGAAAATGGCGACGTGGCCCAAGTCCAGATGCACTTCGCGGATTCCGGCTGTATGCAAGGTCTCCAACATCAGCGTCAGCACTTCCAGGTCGCTTTCATCGCCGCGATGACCGTACAACTCGATGCCCGCCTGATAGGGACTGCGAGAGCCGCCAAAACCATCAGCGCGGGTGCGCAGCACCGTCCCCATGTAGCACAGCCGCACCGGCCCATGGCGCTTGAGCAAATGAGCGTCAATCCGCGCCGCCTGCGGGGTCATATCCGCGCGCACACCCATCATCCGACCGCTCAATTGATCGGTCAGCTTGAAGGTTTGCAACTCCAGATCATCGCCCGCCCCGGTCAGCAACGAATCCAGAAATTCGATGAGCGGCGGAATAATCAGCTCGTAACCCCAACTTTCGTACAAGTCGAGCAGTTCACGGCGCAACCGTTCCAGTCGGCCAGCAGCGGGCGGCAGGATTTCTTCGATGCCTTCCGGTAATAACCAGCGGTCTTCAGGAATCATCATGGGGCAGAAGAGAAAATGAGCAGGTCGGATTTCATGATGGAAGCGGCGGTAGATCGGGTTTCAGTAATAGGTTAATTCAGCGGAAGAAATACAGCACGACCAGGCCGAATCCCATGCTGGTTAGCCCGGCCAGCCGCAGCACCCGATCTTCCAGTTGGATCATGCGGTGGAGGGTCTGACGAAAGGAACCTGGACTGAGAAACGGCAAGATACCTTCCAGCACCAGCATCAGGCCAAACGCCGCCAGCAACTCATTCCACATAGCAGCGTCCGGTCATCAGCGCAACGCCGTCATTACAGCGACGGATCACAGTCATCATTGTGCAGGCAGCGGCGCTTCGTTGGATGGTGCTGGGTTAGGTTGCAGCGTTTCACTGGATGGCGCTGGACTGAGTTGCGGCGGCGCTGCGCTGGATTGCGCTTGGTTGAAATAGCGGAAGAATTGTGAATCCGGCTGTAACACCAGTACGTCATCCCGGCTATTGAAACTCTGCCGGTAGGCGCTCAGGCTACGGTGGAAGCTGTAAAAATCCTGATCCTTGCTATAGGCTTGCGCGTAAGTATCCGCGGCCTGAGCATCGCCTTCACCGCGTTGGCGCTCAGCATCACGGTAAGCCTCAGCCAAGATCACCGTACTCTGCCGGTCAGCGTCAGCGCGAATCCGCTCAGCCGCTTCTGCGCCACGCGAACGGAAATCCTTGGCTACCCGCAACCGCTCAGCCTTCATGCGGCTAAACACCGAGTTGCTCACATCCGCGGGCAGATCGATACGCTTGATCCGGACGTCAACTGCAGCGATACCCAAGTGGGTCGCCTGTTCCCGGAGCAGGCGGCTCAGGGTTTCCATAATTTGCACCCGGTCGCCCGACACGACTTCCTGAATAGAGCGTTTGCTGAACTCGCTCCGCAGACTGTCCTTGACAATCTGATCCAGCCGGACATTGGCTTGGGTCGCATCACCGCCGACCGTGGTATAGAACCTCCGTACATCCTCGACCCGCCACATCGCGAAAGAATCGACGATCACGTTCTTCTTTTCCGCCGTCAGGAACCGTTCCGGCTCGGTGTCCAGGGTTTGCAACCGCCGGTCGAACTTGCGGACGTTGTTGATCAATGGCCATTTCCAGTGCAGGCCCGGTTTATAGTTGTCCTGGACGATTTCGCCCAATTGAAAACGGATCGCCGTCTGAGTTTCGTCCACAGTGAACAGCGACATCGCCAGCACCGCCACTAACGCACCCAAGGCCCCCAGCACGGTATTACGGGACATTGGCAATTGTGATCGAGCCATCAGCGCACCTCCCGACTACGATTCAAATCACGCAGGCGCGTAGCGGCCGCGCTGCCATCCATCGACGTCGATGAAGAGGCCGGTAACGTCTCCAACGAACCGCTCGCGGAACGTCCTTCGCTCGTGCTGGGCGCTGCATCTCCCGATTTCAGCAGCCGATCCAGCGGCAGATACAACAAGTTGTTGGTTCCGGTCACATCCACCAAGACTTTACTCACCCGTGACAGCACCGTTTCCAGCGTTTCCAGATAGAGGCGCTCACGAGTCACCTCTGGCGCACGGCCATATGCCGCCAGCAACTGCTCAAAGCGGCTGGCCTCGCCCTGGGCCTGGGCGATGACCTGGTCCTTATAAGCCGATGCCTCCTGCAACCGTCGTGCAGCCTGACCACGCGCCCTGGGGATCACTTCGTTGGAATAGGCTTCCGCCTCGTTTTTCAACCGTTGCTCATCTTCACGGGCCTTGATCGCGTCGGCGAAGGCATCCTGTACTTCTTCCGGCGGTTGGGCGTCCTGCAAGACCACCGTGATGATTTGCAAACCTGCGCCGTAACTGTCCAAAATATTCTGACTCAAGGTCCGAGTATCGGCGACGATGTCGCTGCGTCCCTCAGTCAGCACAAAGTCCATGGTGCTTTTACCGATGGTTTCGCGCGTGGCGCTCTCCACTACCTGCACCAGGACGCTTTCCGGGTCGAGGACGTTGAACAGATAAGCGTAGGGATCCTTGATCTGGTATTGCACGGCCAACCGCACATCCACGATGTTCTCATCCTGGGTCAGCATCAAGGCTTCTTTCGGCACGGAGCGAATCGCTGGTTGTCGGCCAGCGCCAGCGCCAGCACCAGAGCGATAGCCGATTTCCCGAAAGCGCCGCTGCTCGACATTGACGATTTCGACCCGATCGATGGGAAAAATCCGCAAATGCGGGCCGGGCAAGGTGGTCTCCAGATAACGACCGAACCGCAGCACCACCCCGCGTTCACCTTCATTGACAATGTAGATGCTGGCGATCAGCCAGCCGATCACTGCGATGATCCCAACGACCAGGCCGATGCCGACCAATCCGGAACCGCCAGAGCCTGATGCCCCAGCGCCGCCACCACTATTGCCGCTGCCGCCGCGCCGACCACCCATCAGGTTGTTGAAGCGATCCGACAGTTTGCGAACAACTTCATCCAGATCGGGCGGTCCCTGATCGTGACCGCCTCCGCTCCAGGGATCGCGGTTACCGCCTCCCGGTTCATTCCAGGCCATGTCGTACCTCAAAGTTCGTGTCATACGATTCAAACCATCGGGATTTCAAATCCCGAACGCACCCACTCCGCCCGTAAACCATCCCGGCGACAAAGCAACTCGACATTGCCGCGCGAGGTGCGTACTTCAATCAACCATTCACCCGAGGGGTCCGTCTGTTCGGTGATCACGGCGCCCAGATGAAACAGGCGGGCGCGCAACCGGGCTGCGGAAGGCGGTAAACAGAGCCAACCCTGCACCGTCCCGCCGCGCAACCGCTCAGCGAGCGCCGTCGACAGGAGATCGAGTCCCGCGCCGGTCGCTGCTGATAACCAGACTGCCCGCACTTCACCCTGGCTATCCCGCTCCAGGCGCGGCGGTTCGCCGCTCAGATCAATTTTATTGAATACCTGCAACTGTGGAACGTCCGCTGCGCCGATTTCTGCCAAAACCGCCTCGACTTGGGTGATCACGCCGTCCCGGTCAGGATGATGAGCGTCGATCACATGCAGCAGCAGGCTGGCTTCGCAGGTCTCCCGCAGGGTCGAGCGAAAAGCCGCCACCAGTTCATGCGGCAAGCGGCTGATAAAACCCACCGTATCCGCGAGGATCACTGGTTCGGCCCCCGGCAATTCCAGACGCCGCAGGGTGGGGTCTAAAGTGGCAAACAGTTGATCCGCCGCGTAAACCTGGGCTTGGGTCAGGGCATTGAACAGGGTGGATTTACCGGCGTTGGTGTAGCCCACCAGCGAGACGGTGGGCAGATCCGCTTTCCGCCGAGCCTTGCGTCCCTGTTCGCGCTGCCGGTCCACCCGGTTTAGCCGCAGGCGAATTTGCCGGATGCGATCCGCCAGCAACCGCCGGTCAGTTTCCAACTGGGTTTCGCCGGGACCGCGCAAACCGATGCCGCCGCGTTGCCGCTCCAGGTGAGTCCAGCCACGCACCAGCCGGGTGGACAAGTGCCGTAGTTGGGCCAGCTCCACTTGCAGCTTACCTTCGAAACTGCGGGCGCGCTGGGCGAAGATATCCAGAATCAATCCCGTGCGATCCACGACCCGGCATTGCAGCAACGCTTCCAGGTTGCGCTCCTGGCTGGGTGACAGCGCATGATCGAAAATGACCAGTTTCGCTTCGCCCTGTTGTGCTGCTTCGCGAATCTCCCCAGCCTTGCCACTGCCAACGAACAGGCGCGGGTCCGGTGCAGACCGGCGTCCGGTAATGAACGCCATACACTCAGCACCCGCCGAGGTCGCCAATTCCCGGAACTCGGTGGAATCCGGGGCATCTTCGGCTCCATCCAGCGTGAGCTGCACCAGAATAGCGCGCTCACCGCCGCGCGGACGCTCGAACAAACCACCCTCCGTGTTCCAGGCCCCGATGGTCAGAGCGGCTCACCGCCATTGATCTCGTCCGTCGCCAGATTCAACCGCACATTACGCACCGGCACCACTGTGGAAATGGCGTGCTTGTAGATCATCTGACTGACGCTATTCTTGAGCAGCACCACAAATTGATCGAAAGATTCGATCTGGCCCTGCAGCTTGATGCCGTTCACCAGATAGACCGAGACGGGAATCCGCTCCTTACGCAACGCATTCAGGAAAGGTTCCTGGAGAGAATGACCTTTTGCCATTACGACGCTCCCTTGTTGTTATGTTTCAATCCGCGCCTGCCAGTGACAGCAGGCGAAAGTTATCAGAAAGTCGCGGGATGTTAAGCACAAGGCGTGCCTGATTCCCAAAACCCTCCACCGGAGGGTATTCATCACAGTCCCATGATGTGTTATCCGCAGGAATCCCAAATTCCGGTGGGATGCCGCCAGCCCCCAATAGCACCCCAAAGCTGGCAAATATTAGCACAGCCGCTGCGTCATGTCGGGAAAAACCCGGCTTCATGCAGAGAGGCCGTCAGTCGTTCCAACCCATCAAGCGCGGCGCTATCCAGCCAGAACGCGCCGGATTCCGACCGCAGCCAGGTCAATTGCCGCTTGGCAAACTGCCGGGTCGCCACGATCCCCCGCTCGACCATCGCTGGATAATCCAGTGCACCATCCAGATAGTCCCAGACCTGCCGGTAACCCACGGCCCGCATGGCCGGCTTGTTCAGGTCGAGATCGCCTCTGGCTCGCAGACGCTCCACCTCGGCGACAAAGCCCTGCTCCAGCATCGCCCGAAACCGCTGTTCAATCCGCTCATGCAAGATCCGCCGCTCTGCCGGCGCCACGATCAGCTTGATGATGCGAAACGGTAATAATTCGTTACGCGAACCGCTGCAAAGTTCCGTTAACGATTGACCGGTCAGTTCATACACCTCCAGCGCCCGCTGAATGCGCTGGGCATCGTGAGGGTGGATGCGCGCCGCTGCGACGGCGTCAACCTGCGCCAACCGGCGGTGCAAAGCAGTGCTGCCCTGTTCGGCCATGTCCGCCACCAGCCGGGCGCGCACAGTCGGATCAGCAGTGGGCAGCTCCGCCAGGCCTCGTTCCAATGCCCTGAAATAGAGCATCGTCCCGCCCACCAGCAACGGGCAATGTCCAGCGGCCTGAATGGCGCCGATTTCTCGCAAAGCGTCGCTGCGGAACTGACCGGCGGAATACGCTTCGGCGGGATCGAGAATGTCGATCAACCGGTGCGGGGCGATGCGTAAGGTTTCAGCATCCGGCTTGGCCGTACCGATGTCCATCCCCCGATAGACCAGCGCCGAATCGACGCTGATGATCTCGAAGGGTAACCGTTGCACCAGTTCCACCGCCAGGGCAGTTTTACCGGAGGCGGTCGGCCCGATCAGGAACAATACCGGTGGGCGAGAATCGGGGCTGACCATGTCAGCGATGCGCGACGCGATGTTAGCCATCACGGAAGGAAAGCCGTTAACGCCCGCGTCGGAACAGTCGATCCAGCTCGTCCAGGGTTAACTGAATCCAGGTGGGTCGACCATGATTGCACTGACCGCTACGATCCGTATGTTCCATATCGCGCAATAGTGTGTTCATTTCCAGCAAGTTGAGTGGTCGATGCGCACGCACCGCTTCATGACAGGCCAAACTGGCCAGCAGGGCGAGAATGGCCGTTTCTGTCCGGTCACTGGTCTCATGCGCCGCCAGATCGGCCAGCATGTCGCGCACCAGTCCCACGATATTTGACCCGGCCAGCAAGGCCGGAATTTGCCGCACCGCTACCGTATCCGGCCCCAGCAGGGTCAGTTCCAATCCGGCTTTGGCAAACAATGCGCCATGTTCTTCAACCTGCCGTTGCTCCTGCGGACTGACCGTCAGGGTGACCGGGGTCAACAGCGTTTGCGTCTGGATCGCGCCGGCAATGAGCGCGGTTTTCAGCCGTTCATACAGGATGCGTTCGTGGGCGGCGTGCATATCCACCACCACGAGTCCGACCTCATTTTCCGCGACGACATAAACGCCATGCAGTTGCCCGAGCGCGTAACCCAACGGCGGCGCTTCCGCCAGGGTTTCGGCAGGCGCGTTGGCAATAACAGGTTCGGAGACCGGGGACACATGGAGTTGACCATAGGCCGCCATACGCTCTCCAACATGGCCGGGACTGGGCGATCTGGTCGCCGCCGAACTGCCGCCGAATTTGCCACCCGACCATAACTGCTCGCTGGCCTGTGGCGCAGGCGGTGGAGCGGTTCCCGGACGCACTTCCGCCAAGGCGGCCTGAACGGTTCGGCGGATGAAATCGTGAATGGCCGGCGCTTCGCGGAACCGCACCTCATGCTTGGCGGGATGCGCGTTGACATCCACCATCGCGGGATCAAGTTCCAGATAAAGCACCGCGGCCGGCTGGCGATCCTGATAGAGGATGTCCTGATAAGCCTGCCGCAGCGCATGAGCGATGACCCGGTCGCGCACCGGTCGACCGTTGACAAAGAAGTATTGCAGGTCCGCTTGAGCGCGGGAGACCGCCGGCAAACCCAGCCAACCCCAAAGCCGCAATCCACGCTCGCTCCGGTCGAAAAATACGCTGGCAGCGATGAATTCCCGGTTACACAGTTCCGCTACGCGCTGCGCCCAGTCCTCCTGAGTCGCGGCGGGTTCCACATTCAAGACCGGCTTCTGGTGATGCCACAGGCTGAATCCCACCGCGAACCGGCTGAGCGCCAGGCGGCGGAGGTTGTCCTCAATGTGGCCCAGTTCAGTGCGCTCGCTGCGCAAAAACTTGCGACGGGCCGGCACGTTGTAGAACAAATCGCGCACTTCAACCGTACTGCCCAGCGGATGCGGGGCTGGCGTCGGCTCCTCCATTGCCTCGCCGCCATCGCCGCTGACCCGCCAGCCGGTCTCCGATCCAGCCGTGCGGGAGGTCAGGGTGAGCCGCGATACCGAGGCGATGCTGGGCAATGCTTCGCCGCGAAAGCCGAGGCTGGCGAGGTGTTGGAGATCGTCGAAACTGGCGATTTTGCTGGTGGCGTGGCGGGCAAGCGCTAACGCCAACTCATCGGGCGAAATGCCGGAACCGTTGTCGCGCACCCGGATCAGCCGGACGCCACCTTGCTCCACTTCGACGGTGATGCGGGTGGCACCGGCGTCCAGACTGTTTTCCAGCAGTTCCTTGACCACCGAGGCGGGGCGCTCGACCACCTCGCCAGCGGCGATCTGACTGACCAGTTGCGGCGGCAGGCGCTGGATGCGGATATTCAACAAGCGAATGAAGGACTACTTAATGGTCTTCTGCAACACGTCCAGTACTTGTTGCGCGCCTGCCGAACGGTCGGGTTGGTCATTGCTG
>JAKLIY010000046.1 GCA_022709365.1 Pseudomonadota bacterium | reverse complement strand
CGAGGGCAGTTCAAGGGACGGTTTGGCGCGTTTTATTGTATGTACAGGCAAACATTTGATTTATCAGTGACTTATGGAAGCGACCGTAACCGCGATTGATGACCTCTGGTGGACGGCCACCAAGTTCAGCGACGTGCTCAAGGTAGATCGCCGCGTCTGCCAGCAGGCGCTCGAAACCGCGCCGTACAAGATGATCGGCAAACGGCAGGTCTGGCACGTCCGGGAAGGCTTCGAGGCGATCTACCGCCGCAAGTATGGCCTGGACAGCGGCGCTGATACCGTCAATCCCGCCAAGCTGCCGCCCAAAGACCGGCTGGACCACTTCCGCGCCGAGCGGGAACGGATCAAGCTGGCGCAGGAAGTGCGGGTCTTGTTGCCGGCCAATGAAGTGGAAACAACGTGGGGCGATGCCTGCAAGAGCATTGCGCAACACCTGGATACGCTGGCGGATCACCTGGAGCGGGACGCTGCGCTCCCGCCGGATGCGGTGATGCTGGTGCAACGCACGGTAGACGTGATGCGTGAGCGAATGTACGAAAGTGTGGTAGCCCTAACCCGGAAGTCGGTGGACGTTGAACCCGAAGCTCATCCACTCCCTCAATGACCGCCCACGCCATTCTCGAATCGGTTGCTGATATCTTGCGCCCGCCGCGCCGCATTCCGGTCGCGGAAGCGGCGGCGCGGTATTTACAGATTCACCGGCCTGGCGGGGAAAGCGGCGGCTGGAATCCCGCCTTAACCCCGTACATGCTGGAGCCGATGAACCGGCTGGCAGATCGCACCGTGGAGGCAGTGATCTTTGTCGGCCCAGCCCGTACCGGCAAAACGGCTGCTCTCGTACTGGGCTGGCTGACCTATGCAGTCTGCTGTGATCCTGGCGACTTCCTGTTCCTCAATACATCGGAAGCGACCGCCCGCGATTTCAGCAAGGATGATGTAGCCCGCGCCCATCGCCATTCGCCGGAACTGAAAAACCGGCTATCGCCCTATGCCAGCGATGACAACGTATTCGACAAGCAATACCGGCACGGGATGCGGTTGATGATTGGCTGGCCCAGCATCAATCAACTGTCCGGGCGCACCTTGCGCTATGTCTCCATCACGGATTACGACCGGATTACCGACAACATTGACGGCGAAGGCGATCCGTTCACCCTGGCCAGCAAGCGCGTCCAAACCTTCCTGAGTGGCGGGCGGGTGTGTGTCGAATCGTCGCCCGGTTGGCTGATTGATGATCCGAAATGGCAGTATCGGGACCCGCACGAGGGGCCGCCGTGCAAAGGGATTTTTGCGCTGTACAACCAGGGCGACCGTCGCCGCTGGTATTGGCCCTGCCCGGAATGCGGCGCGTATTTCACCGCCGCGCCCTCGCCCGAGGCGCTGGTCGAGGTGGACGGTGAGGCCCGGTTGATCTGCCCGCATTGCGGGGCCGCGATGGGCCGTGAGCAGAAAAAGGCGATGAATGCGGCGGGCATCTGGCTGGCTGCCGGGCAAACCATTGACTCGGCAGGCGTTATCAGCGGCGAGCCGCCGAAAACCAAAATTGCCTCCTACTGGCTGACCGGGCCGGCGGCGGCTTATCAATCATGGGATTCGCTGTTAAGAAAAGCGCGCGCGGCACAGGAAGAACTGGAGAAGACCGGCGCGGAAGACCGCCTCCAGGCCGTACTTACGGGCGATTTCGGGATGGCTTATCGCCCGCGCCAGTTGCACGTCACCCGTGATCCCAGGGCCTTGCAGGATCGGGCGGAAGACCGGCAAAAGCGAACCGTGCCAGAAGGCGTTTATTTCCTGACCGCCGCTGTAGACGTGCAAAACAATCGCTTCGTGGTGCAAGTCGTGGGCTGGGGCCGGGACAATGAACGCTGGCTGGTAGACCGCTATAACCTGCGCTGGTCACGCCGTTTAGCCGGCAACGATGAACCGGAACCGATTGACCCGGCTGGACACATTGAAGACTGGCAGGTGTTGATTGATCAGGTCTTGCGCAAGCCTTACCCGCTGGAAACCGATGAGTCGCGTGGAGTCGTGCCGGCCATGCTGGCGGTAGATTCAGGTGGCAAAGCCGGTGTGACTGAACGCGCCTATCTCTTTTGGCGTCAAGCCCGCCAGGCCGGCTATGCGCAAAAATTGATGTTGGTCAAAGGCAGTAGCCGGCCCGATGGCCCGCGCATCACCCGGACCTATCCTGATGCCACGCAGCGCAAAGATCGCAAGGCCAATGCGCGCGGCGAAATTCCGGTTTGGCAACTGAATACGCTGGTGCTGAAAGACAGCCTGGCGGCGGACCTGGAACGGGCGGAAGCCGGCCCCGGTTATCTCCATTTTCCCAAATGGCTCGGCACCTGGTTTTTTGACGAGTTGACGGCGGAAACACGCACGCAGAAAGGCTGGCAAAACCTGGGCAATGCGCGCAACGAGGCGATGGACCTAATGGTGTATAACCACGCGGCGATGCTGATGCTGAAAGCCGAGCGACTGAACTGGGATGCGCCGCCGGCCTGGGCTGATCCGCAGCAGAACCGGGTCGCATTGACGGGCGGCGCTCTGCCAGCCACCGGGAAAGCGCCGCCGTCACCCGCGCCAGCCATCCCGCGCGTTTCGGTACGCCCTCGTGATGAATGGGGACTGTGATTTGCTGGCCGATTGCGCCGCGCGCCTGATTGCAGCCGGGCTGGATGCTGTAATTGTGCGGCTGGTGATCGGCGCATTGCGGCACGACTGGGGCGGGGAGCGCCATTACATCCCACTCTCTGACCGCGCCGCCCGCGATACTGAAATTAGCGGACTACTCCGTAACGGCGTTTCAATCAGTGCCATTGCAACCCGAATCGGCATCAGCCGAAACACGGTTCGAAAGGTCATTCGACAGGATGAATGGAGTTTGTAGATTGACTTGATCTATCAGATATTCTATAACAGGCATTCCACTATGAACAACTGGAGCATATATGACTTTTGCAGTCAGTGATTTGCCGTTAGATGCTTTGATTGAGAGTCGAGTCAGTATTGAACAGGAAATCCGGCAGCGGGCTAAAGCGGAACTGGCTGAATTGGAGGGGCGCCGCGCGGTCTTGCTGGCGCTGCTTGGCGATGCCCCGAAGGTATCCGCCGAAAAGCCGGCCAAAGCGCCGGTGGTTTCTATTGCGAAATACCGCGATCCTGACAGCGGCAAAACTTGGAGCGGGAAGGGCAAGCGGCCCCTGTGGTTTGACGCTGGTCGGGCGGAAGATTTCCTGATCGCGGCCTGAGTGCGCGCGCATTTCCAAGACCCGCCCGTGTGGCGGGTTTTTTATTGTCCGCTGGTCAAAAAATACCTGTTTTTTATCTATATTTTGTGCTTTAGTGCGTCATAGACAACAATAGGTAGTGTTTTATGGCGTTTTCTGCGGAACAACTCGCGGCGATGGAATCGGCAGCGGCCAGCGGCCAGTTGCGCGTCCAGTCCGGCGATAAAATTATTCAATTTCAATCGCTTGACATGTTGCTCAAGGCCATCGTTATGGCCCGCAGCGACGTGACCGCCACGACCACCTCGCCGACGAATTCCGGCTCTTTTCGGCATCGGACGGCGATTTTCGATGATTGACCGCGCCCGCCCGTCGCCGCTGCTGGATCGTGCTATTGCCTGGCTGGCGCCCGAGTGGGCGGCCCGCCGTGCTCGCGCCCGCCACCTGCTAAACGTTTACGAAATCAAGTCCCATCGTTCACGCGGCGATACCCGCGACGGCAACAGCACGGTGGACTATACCGGGCCGGCCTTGCGCCAGTATGCCCGCCACCTTGAACAAAATCACGACATCGCCCGTGGCGCTTTGGATCGGCTGACCCAGTTCATTGTCGGCCCCTCCGGCATCGGGATTGAGCCGGCGCCCAAGACCCTGAACGGCGAAACTGATGCCGATGTTCAGGCGCAACTGCTGGCGCTGTGGCGCGATTGGATTCAGTGGCCGGATGTGACGTGGGAGATGGACTGGGTAGCCTTGCAGCGCCTCGCCTGTCGCTCCTGGTTGCGGGACGGCGAATGCCTGGCGCAACTGGTAGAAGGCCAGATTCCCAGTCTGGATCACGGTACGCAAGTTCCACTCTCCATCGAATTGCTGGAAGCTGACCTGCTTCCGCTGGATTACCACGATACCACGCGCGGCATTTTGCAAGGCGTGGAGCGCAACGCCTGGGGCCGGCCCCGCGCCTACTGGATTTACAAAACCCATCCGGGCGCTATGGGCTATGTCCGCGATACCACGATGAAACGGGTAGACGCGGAGCGCATTTTGCACCTGAAGCTCTGTGACCGCATCGGCCAGATTCGCGGGGTATCGCTGTTCGCCAGCGTATGCCAGCGATTGAATGACCTGTACGAATACGAAACCGCTGAACGGACCGCCGCGCGGATCGCTGCCAGCATTACCGGCGTGCTGAAAACCGACGCCGCCGACAATCTGGTCGGTACGGACTCCGAAGGCAACCGTGACCTGACGATCAAGCCGGGGATGATTCTGGATAATCTGCGCCCCGGCGAATCCATTGACATTATGGACTCCAAGCGCCCCAGCGCCGCCCTGGAGCCATTTCGCAACGGCCAGTTGCGGGCGGCAGCGGCAGGTTTGGGCACGTCCTATTCCAGCCTCGCCCGCGACTACAACGGCACCTACTCTGCCCAGCGGCAGGAACTGGTTGAAGGCGCCGGCCATTATGAGGCGCTGTCTCGGCTGTTCATTGGGCAGTTTGTCCGCCCGATCTGGCAGCGGTTTGTGGCGCTGGCGCGGCTGTCCGGCCAACTCCGCTTAGCGCCGGATACCGACCCGGCGACTTTAGATGACGCTGTGTTCCAGACTCCGGCGCAACTGTTTATTGATCCGGCGAAGGAGTGGGCCGGATATAAAATCGCGCTGGACCTGAAGCTGATCAGCCCGCAACAGATCATCCGCCAGCGCGGCGGAAATCCAATCGAGATTCTGAACCAGTGGCAGCAATGGCATGAAATGCTGGAAGCCCGTGACTTGATGGCGGACTCCGAAGCGCCCGCCGCATCGTCAGAATCTCCGGTTGAACCGGAATCTGAACCGGAAGAAGAAGACGATGAAGAAGAAACCGAAACCGAAACCGAAACCGTGCCTGACCCAGAGGCAACATCATGAACTATTACCAGATTAAGGCGGTTGCCCCGGATCGCGCCGAGGTGCGCATTGATGGCACCATCGGCGGCGGCTGGTTTGACGAAGACCCCGTAACCGCCAAGAGCTTTGCTAAGGAACTGAAAGCCGCCGGCAAGGTGAAGAACCTGGACATCTACATCAACAGCCCTGGCGGCAGCGTGTTTGATGGCTCGGCGATTTACAGCCAGTTGAAACGCCACACCGCCAAGAAGACCGTTTATATTGAAGGGCTAGCCGCCAGTATTGCCTCCATGATTGCGATGGCTGGCGATGAGGTAGTGATGCCAGACAATGCGCTGATGATGATCCATCGCGCCAGCGGCGGCGTCCTGGGCAACGCTCAAGATATGCGCAAGACCGCCGAGGTGCTGGAAAAAGTCGAGAGCAGCATCATTACCGCGTACCAGGCTAAAACCGGGCGTGACCCGGATGAATTGGCCGAAATGATGGCTGATGAAACCTGGATGACGGCACAGGAGGCGGTGGCGCTGGGCTTTGCCGACCGCACAACCGACCCAATTACGATTACCGCCTGTGCGGATGCAGCGGCGCTGCGTTCTTTCAAATACGTGCCGCCGGTCTTACGCGCCAGCGCGCCCCCTGTTTCTTCCGCTTCCTCACAGGAGCTTGCTATGCCTGATGATCCCATCATCGAAAGTCCGGCACCCGCCGCCGAGTCCGATCCGCAGCCTGAGCGGGAAGTTGCACCTGATCAGCCGCAAGCAGCGATCTCTGCGCCAGATCCGGCTGTGGCGGCCCCCGTTGTGGACGTAGCCGCCCTCCGCGCCGAAGTCCTGACCGCCGAATCAACGCGCCGCGCCGCCATTCGGGCGCTGGTGACTCCAGCCTTACTGGCGCGGCCTGGCGTGCGGGCCTGCCTGGATGCGTGCCTGGATGATCCTGACCTGTCGGCGGATGCGGCCAGCCGGCGCTTACTGGCCGAGTTGGGCAAAACCGCTGAGCCGCTGGCCGTTATGGCGGAACTGACGGCGTTCGGCGTTGACCCCAATGCGCCGCTGGAAGATCGCTGTCGCGGCGACTGGCAACAGGACCCGGCGCTGCGCAATGAGTTTCCCAATTTCGATGCTTATCTGGCCTACCGCCGTGCGGAAGAGGCTGGACAGGTCCATATTTTCAAGCGGTGAGGTGATTTATGACGACTTTAGCGGCTGATAGCCCACGGGTATACGAACTGGGAACGGTCAATGAAATCCCGGTGGTAGCCAATGACATCATCTATGAAGGATCGGCGGTCGGCTTGAGTTCCGGCTATGCGCGGCCTTTGGTAGCTGCGGACACCTTTGTCGGGTTTTGTGAGCAAAACGTAGACAATACCGGTGGCGCGGCGGGCGCGAAAAACGTCCGGGTGATTGCCTGTGGTCTGGTGCAACTGGCGGTGAGCGGCGTTACGGCGATTACCGACGTGGGCGCGGCGGTTTATGCCAGCGATGACAATGCGTTCACCACCACGGCCAGCACCAACACCTATGTAGGCGCGGTTCGGCGCTTTATCAGTAGCGGCGTGGCCCTGGTTGAGTTTGATACTCCGCGTCCGCCAGGCACCGTGACTGCCTCAGCTCTGGCGTCGAGTGCGGTTGAAACGGCCAAAATCGCCAATCTGGCTGTTACAACTGCCAAGATTGATGCGGACGCCGTAACCAATGCCAAGATTGCCGATGCGCAAGTCAGTCTGGAGCATCTGGACAGCGGCATCGCGCCCAGCCATGTCGTGAAGTATGCCGGCACGATTACCTGGTCCGGGTCAGGCGCGGCGCTGGCGACCACGGTGGCCGGGGTCGCGGCGACGGATAAGGTGGTCGCGTCGTTTTTGGTCACGCCTTCACAGGCCGCGTACATCGCGAAAGTCGTTCCGGCCACCGATACCATCACGATCACCCTGACGGCGGCCAACACCAGTAATGACGCACAGATCAGCTATGTTGTGCTGCGTGCCGCTGCCTAATTCGAGTTGCACTGTCGGGAGACAGAGCGGAGGTTTTTATGAGTGCTCAAGGTCTTAGCTCTCGCGCCATCATTGGCGAGTTCTACAAAACGTTGGAACTGGACATTGGCGCGAGCTGGATTCCAACCATTTCCAACATCTTCACCAGCGACCAGGAAGGGGAAACCTATCGCTGGCTGGGCATGGTCCCGGCGATGCGGGAGTGGATTGGTGGTCGGCAAGCCAAAGGATTTCGGACCAATGGTATCACCATCACTAACCTGCACTTCGAGGCGACTCTTGAGGTGTTGGTCCGGGAAATGCGCCGCGACAAGACGGGGCAGGTCATGGTCCGCGTCCGGGAACTGGCGCTGCGCGCGAATGCCCATTGGGCCAAGCTGCTCTCTACCCTGATTGCGGCGGGTGGCAGTACCGTCTGCTACGACGGCGAGTATTTCTTCGACACTGACCATCCTGAATCGGGTAGCAGCCAGTCCAACAGCATCAGCGTGGATATTTCCGAGTTGCCCGCAGCGGTCAAGGGCACCACTACCGCGCCCAGCGTGGAACAGATGCAGGCCAGCATTATGGCGGCGGTTCAGGCTATTTATGGCTTCGTGGATGACCAGGGCGAGCCGACCAACGAAAATGCCCGCCGCTTCCTGGTGATGGTGCCGCCTTCGCTGTGGACGCCCGCGTATCAGGCGGTGTATTCGCCGCTGGCCGGCACGCTGCAATCGAGCCTGGATCAGATTCGCGCCGGCGGACTGGACCTCGTGCCAGTGGTGAATTCCCGCCTGTCGGCCTGGACGGCCAATTTTGCCGTGTTCCGTACTGACTCAGAAATCAAGCCATTGATCCGGCAACAGGAAACCGACATTCAGGTAAAAGCGATTGCCGAGGGGAGCGAACTCGAATTCAACGAGGATAAGCACCACTACGGTATTGATGCTTGGCGCAATGTCGGTTATGGCGACTGGAAAGCCGCCTGTCTGGTTACGATGACCTAAAGGCGCGCCGCATGTTGACCAGCGTCAAGACGCAAGTCATCACTACCTTCCCCGCCGGAGTACGTCTCCGGCTGGGGGACGCGCAGGTCATTCACCGGGCGGCGCGGTTGCGCAGTGTCGGCAAGGGCCTGTATGACGTCCTCGACCCGGTTCAGTTCAAGGCGGGTGAAGTCATCGGTATTGACCTCAAGCTGCTCCCTAAAGAGTTGCGGGATGGACTGGAGCCGCTCAAGGAGCCTACATGAGCGTTATTACCGCCAATCGCCCGAATGCCCCGAATAACGCGCAAATCGCGGTCGCCGCTGCGATGCCCGTGATCTATGCCGCTGCGTCGCTCAATGAAACGCTGCCGTGGCCGATCAACATCACGGCGGTGCCGGGGGCCGGCACACCTGCTGGAACTCTGCTGGTTGAATACCAGACCACCAGTAGCGGGGCCTGGATGGCCTGGCCGTCAGGCGCGGTATCGGTGACTACTACCTATCTACTAACCGGCCCGGTTTATGCGCTGCGGTTTACCGCAGACACCCAGGACGGCGTAGTGGAGTTGGCGCAGTAACATGAGCTATGTGGATACGCTGATCGCTACCGCCTTGCCCGCGCCGCTGCGGGCCAATTTCGGCGACGATGCGACGTACACCCCGCCCGCGGGGGCGGCGGTCAACACCTGGATTATGCTCAACCGGGGCGGCGATTTAGTGAGCGAGTATGGCGAGACGTTTGAGCCGCGCCAGACCGCGCTGTTGCCGAAAAGCGATGTAGCGTTGCCCGTGATTGGCGCCGCGCTGGCGGTCGGCACCACCACGTACCGGATTGATCAGATCATTGCCTACGATGACCTGTTTCATACCGTAGCCTTGAGCGTGTCATGACCAGCAAGGCGACCGCGATTCTCAGCCAACTGGAAACGGCCCTGGAAGGGCTGGCGGGACTGAGTGCCGCCCAGGTGTATCGGGGGCACGAAGCGCAAGCTATTAATCAGACCGCTACGTTGCCGCTGGTGATTTTCCGGCCCCTGTCCAACAAAGTCGAGGCTACCTTGGGCGCGGAAGCGCGGATTGCGCTCGAAGTCGGCTTCGAGGGGCGGGTGGCGCTTACATCCAGCCACGGCGCGGATGCGGCCCTGGATGATCTGCTGATTGCGCTGCGCGGCGCACTGGGCTTGGGTGCGGCGGCGCCCTTGGCGGGGCTGGTGGTGCGTACCACCGGCGACAAGGCCGGCATCGTACTGGGCGATGCGCAGTATTTGTTCCCTGAACCGGGCAGCGCCTATGCCGCTGTCCAGTTCGTTTTAACTTTTCGCTATGTCGAATCGTATTGATTACGAATTGTTTGACCTAACCTGGAATCGCTGTCATGACGCAAACCTCTCTAACCCGCTCTTATGTTGGCAAGGGCAAAGTCTATGCCGGGCTGAAAGCTGGCGGCGCTAACCTGCCACTTGGCAATGTCTCCAAACTGGCGCTTGCCATTTCCGAAGAAAAAAAGGAATTACTGGACTACACCTCGGCGGGCGGCGGGATGAAAGACACGCTAACCCGCATTAGTAGCATTACCGGGTCTATGACCGTCCATGACTACAGCCCGGAAAATCTGGCGTTTGTGCTGCGCGGTGAAGTGGATACCCAAGCCACCGGGTCAGTCACCAATGAAGCCAGCCATACCGCCTATACCAGCGGCTTTGTCGAATTTGCCTATGTCCCGGACGTGACTGCAACGGTCACGCCGGTCATTGACGTGACCGCCACCTGGGCGGGTGAACACGCTTACGTCGCGGGCAACTGTATTTTAGCCAACAGCGATGTGTACCAGTGCACCACGGCGGGCACGAGCGCGGCGGGGGAGCCGTCCTGGGCCGGCAAATCGGCTACCGGCGACACGATTACCGATGGCACGGTGACCTGGACCAATCGCGGCGCGGTCGCGATGGTAGACGGCACAGATTACACCCTCGGCAAAGCGGGCCTGAGTATTGACGCGGATGCAACCCGGTTTGCGGACGGGTTGCCGATCAAGATTTCCTATACCAAGATGACGGCGGAAGTCACCCAGGTACTGACGCAAGCGGCGCCGGAATACATCCTGTTTTTCGATGGCCTGAATGAAGCGGACAGCGGAAACCCTTTCTACGTCAAACTCCATCGGGTGAAGTTCGGCGTGACCTCTGGCCTGGATATGATCGGCGACGATTTCGCCGGGCTGGAAGTGACGTTTGACGTGCTCCAGGATACGACTATTTCCGGCACTGGGATTTCGCAGTACCTTAAGATCGCGCAAGTCGCGGCTTGATTCTCCCCTCCTAAGCGCCCGCTGTTCGGCGGGCGCTGAGTACGCGCGATGGCGATTACCCTGGATACTGTCGAGCTCCCAGACGATCTGGCCTGGCCGGATCGCTATAGCTGGCAGGCGGTAGACGTGAGTGTCGAGTATTCCCTGACCGGCGCGGCCATCGTGCAATCCGCTGAAAAACAGGCCGGGCGGCCCATTACATTGCAGTCTACCGAGCAACGCGCCTGGGTAACGCGCCTGATTGTAGATGCGCTAAAAGTTTTGCAGGCCGATCCTGAAGCGACCTACAGCCTCTCTGTGCGCGGAGAATCCTATACCGTCGTCATCCAATCCATTGAAGCCAGCCCCTTATTTGATTGGGCTGATGATTCCGATTCTTGTGCGGTTACGCTCAAAATGATCACGGTGTAGAGATATGGAATACTGTGTTATCTATTCCAGAGACCTGGGCTGCGGTATCATCGGCTGGCTATTTCTAGGGCTATTCGCGGTTGGGGTAATCGCCATATTCAGCCATCTATGTGTACGATTGGTACGCTGGTTAAATTATAAGAGATAGTCCGCATGGCCGATCAAAAACTACAAATTGAACTATCTGCTGAAGATAAAGCCAGCGCCGAACTGCGCAAATTGGCGGAAGCGTTAAAACAACTTGGAGTCGACGTTGAAGGCATTACGGACGGTCTAACGACCTCAGAAGCCAAGGTTGTTAATTCATTTTCTAGCATCGCCAAATCCTCTCAAGCAGCCGGAGATACGATTGAAAAAGCACTGGTTGCGGCGCTAGACCAGATCAAGACCCCTGCCGGTATTGATCGCCTACAAAATGAATTGCGTGATTTGGCGCAATCCGGGCGGCTGTCATCAGCGGAACTTGAGCGACTGGGCGACTGGCAACGGGATTTAAGCCAGCGCGCACAGGCCGCTGCTACGGCGCAGCGAAAGCTGGCTGATGGAACCGACGAGGTGAGCAAGGGCGCGCGGGCCGCAGCGGCGCTCGTGCAACAGCTTGAGCAATCCATGGCGGATTTGGCGGCGCAGCGCAATCCGACTGATGAGTTTAATCGCGGGCTTCAGGAAGTTGAACAGTCTGGGCGCAAGGCCGGCGCCAGTATTCAGGCGACGACTGAGCCGCTGGGGGGGCTAAAAAGCGCATTAGCGGCAGTTGGTGTAGTGGAATTAGCTCGCCAGATTTTGGACCTGAACGATCAGATGACCGCGCTTAAACGCGGCTTCGATGTCATTACCGGTTCCAGCCAAGCCACAACTAATGCATTAGATTTTGTACGGGGCGTGGCGGATCGGCTGGGAGTGAGCAGCACCGATCTGGCGCAATCCTTCCTAAAAATTACCGCTGCCGCCAAGGGCACCCAGTTGGAAGGGGCGGCCAGCGAGAAAATCTTTTCCGCGTTGGCCGGCGCGATGAGTACGGTCGGCGCTTCGGCGGCGGACGTCGACAGCGCCATGAATGCCGTGGCGCAGATGATGAGCAAGGGCGTCATTTCCGCCGAGGAACTGCGGGGACAACTCGGAGATGTGCTCCCCGGCGCGGCGCAACAAGCCGCCTCCGCGTTGCTGGCGACCAACGCCGAATTCAGCAAGATGCTGGAATCCGGACAGGTCATGGCCAGTGAATTTTTGCCCAAATTCGCCGAACAGCTTGAAAAAAGCATGGGCGGCGGCCAGGGACAGGTGGAGTCTTTTGGTGCGTCCTGGAACCGCCTGAAGAACCAACTGGCGGATTTGGCAACAGGCCCGCTGGGTAAGGGCCTGACTGATTTTTTGGCAGTGCTTGCGGATGGATTGGGGATCACGGTACGCGCCGCCAGTGCTACGTCAGACGCGATTGGCGCGGTTGGACGCGCCATCGGGGGGCTAGCGGCTGGGGAAGTGGGCACCGCACTGGACGATTTGGGGCAATCGCTTAACAACGCTGCCGCCAAGCTCTTTGGCTACAAAACCAGTGCGCAGGAAGCGGCGGAGCGGGAAAAACAAATCGCCGCCGAAGCCAAGGCCGCCATCCCGGAAATTGATCGGCTCCAGTCGGCGGTGGACGGCAAGGAACTGAAAGAACTCCCCGAAACGCTGCAAGCCGCCATCGCTGAATTCCGCAAGACCGGCGATGCCGCCAAAGCGGCGGAGGGTGCGATCAGCGCCTTCATGGCGGAGCCGGCGAAAAACCTGGATTTGACCGGTGTCCTCAAGTTGGCGACCAGCCTGAAAGCGGTTGGCACAGAAGCAGGAGCCGCCGGACAAAAAATCCCGGAAACCCTCGGCGCGGCACTGAGCAAGCTAACCAACGAACAACTGACGCAGTTAGAGCAGCAAGCCCGCAAGGCGATAGCGGAAGTCGGCAACAACGACAACGCCAAAAAGGCGTTCGCAGATTTGGGCCTAATAATTGAAGGGGTAGTCCTGGCGCGGCTGCAACGGCTGGGGGTCGATGGGCCGGAGGCGCTGAACGGAATCAGTACGGCGGCTACCGATGCGATTCAGGACTTTACGGCGCTGGCCACTAACGCCGACCTGAGCGCCGACACCATCGAGAAAGCATTTGAAGGGGCGCTGCAAAAACTCGATAACCCCAAAGAGATTGAAACGTTCCGCCAGAAAATTGTAGAACTGGGCGAGAACGGCACGCTCAGCGGCGAACAGGTAGAACGGGCGCTGTTGTTGATCGGGCAGCGGCTCCAGGAAGTCAGTAGTGATCCCGCGTTTGCTGCGCTGAAAGAGATACTGTCGGGTATTCGCGAAGAAGCCGAGCGCGACATCGCTGTAGCGGAGCGGCAGGCGGAAATCAATAGCGCCCGAATCCAAGCAGCGATTGCGCTGGCCCGCGCGCGCGGTGACGAAGCGGAAGCCGCTCGCCTGGTGGCGCAAGCGACCCAGGAAGAAATTGATCGTACTCAGGAACACATAAACCAGTTGGGCAAACAACAAAGCCTAATAGATGCCCATATTCAAAAGCTTTACGCCCAGGCCAATGCCGATGGCTTATATGACAAAGCAGAGCGGGCGGTCATTGAGGCGCTGAAAGAAAAAAGCGCCACGCTGGGGAAAGAAATCGCACTCCTGGATCAGCGGCTACCCAAACTGGAGCGTGAAGCCCAACAGGCCCAGGTGATGGCCGGCCCCATTGGGCAGTTGACGCGCCTCTATGCCGAGCAGACCCAAGAGCACGAGCGCGCCGCCGCCGCCAGCGACCGCTACTACGACACCCAACTGAAAGAAATCGACGGCGCGCTCAAAGTGGCCCAAGCGCACGGCGATGAAGCGGAAGCCGCCCGCCTGGTGGCGCAGCAGCAAGACGTGCTGATCAACCAGGCTCAAGCTCAAGCCGCCGCCGCGCAACAGGCCGCGAGTGACGCCCAAAAAACGGTAGACGCCTACACCTTGCAAGCGACCGCCACCGAGGGGCTGAGTCAGGCCGAACAGGAGCAGATCGCCAAGCTTAAGGATGTTGCCAATGCTAAAGCCAATGCCGCGCAACAGGCAACCGATTATGCGGAAACCCTGAAGGACGAAACTGCTGCCACCCGCGCGAAAGTCGAGGCCGACCGCGAAGCCGCCAAGGCCACTAAGGCCGCCGCTGAAGCGAATGCCCAGCGCCAAGCGGCGGGCGAAGCGGTCACTTCAGTGATGAACAAAGAGATTGCTGCCATCCGCGCCCTAGGCGGCGATACCGAGGCGCTCACCGAGCGCTTTCATGAGTTGCAGCGCCAGTTCTCGAATGACGCCATGCTCGATATGAACGACTGGATGGGGCGGCTGGCTGGGGCCACACGGCAAGTCAAACAGGAATTCGAGGCCCAGAAAGAAACTGCCGAGGCGTTGATTGCGCAGTACGAAGGGATTGCGGACGGCACCCAAGACGCGACCGCCGCGCAACTCCGCATGGGAGAAGTGGTTGGCGATACCGGCAGGGAATTTGGCTTACTCAATGAGCAAGATCTGTCCAGGTTGCAGTCAGCGATTGAAGCGGCCAATCAAAAACTCCGTGAAATGCAGCAGGAAACGCAGGATGCGCGCAACGAACTCCAGGAACTGAACGCTGAATTGCTCGAAGCGCAGGGGCAGGATCAGAAAGCGGAACTGCTACGGCAGGAACTCGATTATCAGGAGCGTTTAGCGGCGATTGAGCTACGCCGGCGCGAAGCGGAGTTGCTGGGCAACCGCGACCTGGTGGCGCTCCTGGATCGGCAGGCGGATGTGTTGCGTCAGATCAACGACGCCAAGGTGAAGAGTATTCAGGCCGATGCGAACGCCGAACAGGCCGGTGACAAAGTAGCTCGCTCCTGGGTTAATGCCGAGGCCGCCGTTCGAGCGACTAAATCCACGCTCGGAGAAGTTCACAGCCTCAGTACCAAGATCGCGCAAACTGATCTGTCCGGCTTTGAGAAGGGTATGACCGGTGTAGCGGATGCCGCTACTAAACTCAGCAGGATTCTCTGATCGCGTATGGCTACCCTCACTAAAAGCGAAAGCGCCTCCATTTCCCAAAAGCTCGAAGCGTTGATTGCGCTGACGGCACAGTGGGATACGGCGCTTAAGGCCGCAGCGGATACTAACATCGAAGCCCTCGAAGCCAGCGAAGAGGCCACGAAGACGCTGATTGAAACCACCACGAAGGCGATGACCTCGGCGCAAGCATTGATTGAAAAAGTCATCGAGGCCGGCCAGGTGGCCGAAACGACCGCCATCCAACTCGCACGGGTCAATGCACAGTTCCAGGCGACTTCAGGAAGCGCCTCCAACCCAATCATGGATTTGCAGCAGTCGCTTAACAAGAATCCCTTTGATGCTTCTGATTATCTCTCTGGGGCCAGTATGCTCACGGCTGAGCAGAAAGCCGAGTTTTTGCGGGTCATTACCGATCAGGACAAAGCGGCGCTGGATTCATTGATCGGTGAATACAAAGGACAGATCAATGAAATTTATGCGGGTGAATACCAATCTATCAAGAATGAAAAAGCGCAGCTTCAGGATGAAGAACGAATCATGCGCGCCAGAGTTAAAGAATTAAAAGACCGAGAAGCCAGTGGAGGGAAGTTATATTACAAGGAACTCGAAGAACTGAAATTATTAAAACGCGATCTTTCCTATTTTGATGGCAAATACAATATATTAAATGTGCGGTTAGCCCAGTACGATCAAGAGGCGCTTCGTCTCAAAGGGCAACTCTCTGTGCTGACCCGGGCCTGGGACGATGCCGCGATGCAGCGCCGATTATCCTCCACCGCCAAAGGCGGGACGGGTGAGGAAAAAAATGGCTATACCAAAGATGAACTGCTGTGGCTGGTTAATAAAGCACTGGAAACGGGAGCCGGCGCGAAAGTGGACCCGGTAGCATTGACTGAATTGATTAAAAAGCTCGACAGCGCCGTTCCGACCAAAAAGTATCAACTCGATTTAACGGCGGGCGATCAAAAGCTCTCGGCATTTACTGATCTTTCGCCTGAAAAGTTTATTGAGGCGCTCTTAAAAGCGCGAGGAACCGCAATCTAATGACCAGCATCCTCAGTTCTGACCTGAAGTTTCTCGCCGCCGCCCGGATGGATGACAGCGATGACAGCGGCGGTTATCCCAGTTATGCCGAGTTGCTGGATAACGAGGACAACAATCTGTTCCCTGATGTCGCGTCCGGGGATCGGATTACCGGGCGAACGCATCTGCGCAAGTTTTTCGCCGCCGTTCGCAATCTGGACGATGAACCACTTTTGGCGGCGCGGGCCTATCTCAGTCTCCCGCCCAGCGATGCAGCGGTATCCGTCTGTCTGCTCGACAGCGGCGGCCATGCCAGCGAAACGCGCGAAACCGCCATTGAAGCGATTTATACGGCGGCCCAACAGGATGTCAATTCCGCCCTGCGGCTCTACCAGGACTACCACCAGGGCGAAACAACCCTCTCTCTGTACCATGTGAGCGGACAAACTCCAGCGGTAACGCGCGTTCCCGCTGTTAATGAAGTGCTGTACTTCGAAGATGCGGATACCGCTGCGACGCACTATGCGCGGGTGGTGGCCGTATCCACCAGTTCCTACACCATCACGTTGACGATCAGCCCGCCTCTGCCTGCGACCTTCCGGGGCGACTACAACGCTGGAACATCTTATGTAACCGAGACCCAAATCTATTTCACTCGCTCGGTTCCGCTGGCCCATGGAATTTATGGGATTACTCCACTGGCGGCCACTGCCGCAACCGGAGCGGTCACGGCCCTGTTGGAATCGAGTGAAGTCGCCATTGCGCCAACCGTTTACGATCAAATCGAGAACGTAGTGCAGGGCAGTCTCCAGCGCAAAACGCTGGCCGTGACTGCGGTAGACAGCCTGCTGCAAACTACTACCATCAATCCCATGCCGAGTTTGGCGGATATTGCCGTCAACTACCGCAACAAAAATAACGCCAGCATCACGATCAGCGGGTCAACCAATCCCGAACGGTTCTCGGTGGCCGGTACGTCTATTACGGTGACGCTGGCAGAATCGCCGATGATTCAACAAAGCCAGATGCGCTCGGTGACGATCACTTACACCAAAACAATTACCGCACAGACCTTTTACACCGGGAAAGACCTGTATCCGGGCACCGTTACAGTCACGGCGCGTACCGCTGATGGCGATGCAGTGGGCGGACTGGATGACGGGCTGGGCGTCATGACGGGCTATGGCGGGCTGACCGGCACGGTAGATTATGATGATGGGATTATTGATCTGGCATTTAGCGAAGCCGTCTATCTGAGTGGATTAACGATCAGTTATGGCTATGAATCTGCTGTGCTCTATCGGCAACAAGCATCAGCAATAGCCCAAACTACGCTGCTTTATCTCAACCTGGAGCATCCGGTAAAAGCGGCGTCAATCACGCTCACCGCGAATCGCGTGGATACCGGCGCAGTTATTACCGGAACAGATAGTGGCGGCGTGGTGAGTGGGACGGGCATTACCACCGGCAGCATCAATTATGATACCGGTTGGATCAGTATCACCTTTGCCACAGCGGTGTACTCGGCCTCCATTCGGATCGCGTATACCTATCAAGCAGAGGCTACTACGATCTTCACAGCAGGCCATTATCCCGTTGCGACGTATAACGCCGATACCGGCGCGGCCTTGACTGAAGGGTTGGTCACGGTTTCTGCGACGGATTACGAAACCGGCGTGGTTTATACGGCTACGGATGATGGTCTGGGCGCTTTTGATCACGACGGGATTACCGGGACCGTCACCTATGGCACCGGCGAAGTGGCGCTGGCGTTTGCTGCTGACGTGCGCTACGACACCATTGTAATTTCGGCGCAAACTACGTCCGCGTTCAGTCCGATCTATTGGCAGTATGCCGCCGCCGCCGACTCTGATGTTTTTGTGTTGGCACTCAAAACCGGGATTGTGCCCAGCAGCATCACGCTGACGGCGCTTACTACTGATGACAGCAGCACGCTGACGGCGACGGATAACGGCTCTGGGGCATTGTCCGGGGATGCCACCGGCACGATTGATTACGAGACGGGGGCGCTGGCGATTACATGGGAGGAAGAAGTGGCCGTGGCGTCGCTGTACGTGACGTATCGCAACTACGAAGCGTCCACGGTCAACAGCCTCATCGGCGGAACCCTCGATGTGGTGCGCCTGCCGACCACAAAAGCGTATCCCATGGTCAAAGCCGGGGACATGGCGGTATTCCATCACCCGGTCGCAACGACCCTCGCCAATCCCGCCGTTGCCAGCACCACCTACCCACTGGATCGCGCAAACGTCACTCGGATTTGGGCAGAAGATGCGGTCGGTACGCAAATTCCCGACACGATGTACAGCGCCAATCTGGCACTCGGTTCAATTACCATGGCCGCTGATCTGGATTTGACCGGCTACAATCAGCCGCTGGTCGCCTGGACGGTAGTGGCCGACGAGGTGTTGATTACGGGGATGGGGTATCAAAATCAAGTGCGGTTCACGCCGGCACTAACCCATGACTTCCCGGCCACCGCCGCGTATCTGTCTACCTGTGTGCCACTGGGCGATCTGGGGGCTTCTATTACTGCGCCCTTTGCGCAAGTCGCTTGGACGAGTGTTTGGCAGGATACGATCATCGGTACTCCGATTGCGGCGCAATACGACTACAGCAGCTATCCGATCATCGTCACCAATGACGGCGCGATCACCGAACGCTGGCGATTGACCTTTACCGGAAGCACGACCCTCAATATTACCGGCGAGCACATTGGGCAGATCACGCTGTCCGCCCTGTCCACCACGGCTGAAATTGCTCCGATCAATCCCATTACCAACCAGCCTTATTTTACGATTGATCCGCTGGGCTGGGGATCAGGATGGGTCTCCGGTAATTTGCTGCGGTTTAACACGACGGGGGCCGATGATGGCATTTGGGGGATTCGCTGCGTGCAGCCGAGCGCCCCGCCTGATCCTGGGACGCCTGATCGCGTGCGCTTGACTTTGCTAGGAGACGTTGATGCCTGACACCTCTGTGGTTTACTTCGACTCGACGATGACGGGGGCACCGGCGCTGTCCGGGACAGCCGGCACATTGATTGGCCTGTTGGACGCTTGCCTGCAGGATGGCTTTGGCGGGGTCACGCTGGACTCGCTGGTGGTGGCGAGCAACGTAGCCACTGCAACGTACAGCAGCGGCCACGGCTTTGCGATGGTGGGGAATACCGGCCCGGTCATCCTGATTGCCGGCGCCACTCCAGCGGGCCTGAATGGCAAGTGGCGGGTTACGGTCACGAGTACGACGCAATTCACTTTTGCCACCAGCGGCATTTCCAATCAAACCGCGAGCGGCACGATCACCGCCAAACGCGCACCCGCAGGATTCACCAAAGTCTACAGCGGCACCAACAAGGCCGCCTATCGCGCCGATAACGTACAAAGCACACGGTGTTATTTACGAGTAGATGATTCAACGAATTATAGCGCCGCATGTATTGGCTATCAATCAATGAGTGACATTGATACCGGGACGGACCCCTTTCCGAGCAGCAGCGATTTTGGGATTTCCCGGTCTAATACTACATCAGGAACGGCTCGACCCTGGGTACTTATTGCTGATGATCGGCTTTTTTATTTGCATGTGTATTATGGTTCAGCCGGCGATTATTATGCGATGGCGGCGTTTGGCGACATTCGTTCACGATTGAGTGCGGACGCCTATCATTGCTTATTAGCAAGAAGTAACGGCGGGGCAGGGGGAGTCGCGCCTGCTTATGGAGGAACGAATGGTGGGTTGTTTTCTGCAAATACAGCGGGATTAGTTATGCCCCGATCCTATACTCAGATCGGAACGGCGGTTGCTGCTGTACTTTATTCGACCCTAGTTACTACGTGGGGACTATCATCTATTGCTTATCCTGATGCAGTAAATAATGATTTAATCGTTGCCCCGATTCTTGTCTTTGAATCAGCCGGCTTGATGCGCGGGACATTGCCGGGCCTGTATGCTCCATTAAATGCACTGAATTCAGCGATTCATAAAACAATTGTATCCAACATTATTGGCCTTACCGATCGGGATATAATTTTACTTAACTCATATAGTGCGAGTTATGGAATTGCATTTGATCTTACCGGGCCTTGGAGATAACAAATGGCCGGATTATTGATTGACGGACTTTTGTTTAGTGACCTTGTTTTTGGTGGGGCTTGTCAAATTGTTGAACCCGTTACTCGCTTAAACGCGCCCGCTTCGCGCCGAGTTCGGCTGCATGATCAAATCAGCGGGCGATTGGTGCGGGAAGCCTGGTCGGATGCCGAGTCAGGAAATGTCACGTTTTCTCATATTCTCGAAGGCCCGTGGGTACTCTATGCGCTGGATCATACCGGAGAATTTGAAGCAGTCGCCATCAGTGACCGATTAGCAACGGCGGATGGTGAACGGCCATGATCGCTTTATCGGGTGATCTGCGGGATGCGCGCCTGCAACTGCTGGCAGACCAACTCGCGGGCGGCACGATCACCTTGTACACCGAGCCACAACCCGAAACCGGCTCGGCGATTACGACGCAGACCGCGCTGATTGCGCTCGCTATTCCATCGCTGATTTCCATAGTCAATCATACCGCCACCTTAACTATTCTTCCGACTGAGATTGCTGCTACAGGGCTGGCGGCGTGGGGCCGCATCACCAGCAGCAGCGATGCCTTTGTTCTGGATGGGGATTGTGGCCTGGTCGCCAGTGATGCGCTGTTCCGACTCAAGACGCTGGCGCTGGAAGCGGAGGCGCTGTTGGCCGTATTGACGGCCACGTTTAGCGAGTAACGCATGAGCAGCGGCTTCCTCAATTTTGGGTTGCCGCGCCCGGACGCGCTCAATTTTGGGCGCGCCGTCAGTTATGATCATGAACTCACCCTTATTGTCACCCTCGCACCGCCTTCGGGCCTGGTGCGTTTCTATGGGGCGGTTCGGCTCGAAGTTTCCAGTGGATTGCGCTGGCAAACTTCGCATCCGTACCGTACCGACCGCACTGCGCCGCAGCCGAGCGCCCTCCCGGAAACGGTTGCTGTTTCCATCGCTGATCGGGCTGGGCAACCCCTGTTGCATCCGATCCGGGCGGACTGGACGGCAGGGCAGTGGATTCTGAAGCCACTTCAAACACCATGGACTTCCGGGGCGATCCTGCCGTGTACGGCCACGCTGGCCTGGACGAGCGGACAGATCAGTAACCGCGCGATCCAGTCCCCGTGGGGCCAGGGACAATTTACTCTGTGCACCGCCGCGTTGCGGTTTGAAGCGGCGCAGCCGATCAACGGGATGATCGCGTGTCCCATGGCAACCGCCCAACCGCTGATGGCGCCCGTGGAAGGTCTAAGCTGGTCCAGCGGTGCGCTTTGGGCGCATGATGAATCGTTGCGGCATAAGGTAGCGAAATCGCCACCTTTGGGCTGGCGCATCGTGCCGTATGTCCGCCCGCCCAGCGTGAAACACGAAGGCCGGCTGAACTTCGTTTGCCCGAAACCGCATTATCTCAACTTTGGGTTGCAGTGCCTCGGCTCGGCGCTGCTCTATCCCGCCCTGCGCCGGAGCTATCGCGTGCTAAATACTGCTTCATTGATTCGCGTTTCTGACAGTACTGATCTACCCTGCTCTTCGATCAAGGTCAGCCTCGATTGGGCGTCCTGGTGCTGGTCGTTGTCGGCCACCCTGATCGGGCCGGCCGCCCATGACCTCGTGCCGGCGTATCCGGGGAAGGTGCGCGCGACCCTCAACGGTTTTGTCTGGGACTTTGTGGTGGATGATCTGCGCTACAACCGGTCGTTTGGAGCGTTCAGCGCCACCCTGTCCGGGCGTTCGCCCGCTGCCGTCATGGCCGAGCCTTATTCAGCCACACGCAGCTATACCGAGGCGAATCTGGCGACGGCACAGCAGCTTGCGCTACAGGAATTGATCAGTGGATGGCAGTTGGACTGGGCAGTGACTTTAACCGACTGGACCGTTCCCGCTAATACGTATCAGTATCAGAACCTTACTCCGCTCGCCTCAATCTTGCGGATCATCAAGGCGACGGGCGGGCGAGTCTATGCCGATGCCGTGGACTCCGTACTGCACGCGCTGCCGAAATGGCCGATAGCCCCGTGGGACTGGGCGTCCGCCGTTCCCGATCAGAGTCTATCGAGCAGCTATACGCTGACCGAGCAGCGCAACGCCGCCCCCGGGGCGGAGTATGACTGCATTGTGGTCAGTGGCGGCGTGAACAACGGGATTTGCGCACTCGCAACACGGGACGGGATGCCGGGGACGTATCCCGCGAATGCAGTCGTGGACGCGCTGATTACCGATCTCGCACCGGCTACCGCACGAGCGGTTCAAGAGATTGCTGATGCATGGCCGATGAAGCACTACAGCCTCAGTCTACCGTTGCAGGCGACACCAGCAGGAGCCGGGTTGCTGATGCCGGGGACGATCTTTGACTTCGTGGATGGGGCCGATGGCTGGCGGGGCCTCGTAACTGGAGTTACGCTGACGGCGGGGCGGAATTCGATTGTGCAGGATTTGGAGGTGATCGCGCCATGAACCTGTGGACCTTGTTTCAACAGACTGTGCAGTCGGGCGGGCCGCTCATGATTGGCGAAGTGACGGCGATTTATAACGCCTATGGCGATTTGCAAGCGGATGTGCAAATACTCCCCGGCGATGCCATTGTGCGCGTTAAAGCGCCGGGGCGGAGTCTGGAGGTGGGGCAACGCTGGCTGATTCAGGACGGCGCGGTCATTGATGAAGCGCCGAACACAACGGTTTTTTTGGTCACGATCTAAGGATGAAAAATGACTGATCTGGAAAAGTTTAAATCAATGCTGATTGATTTTGAGCAACAATTTGAAGAATGTCAGAAAAACTATACCGGGCGATGGGCGTGTAATGAAGTGGTAAATCAGGAAACCTGGATTGCTATTACCCTCGATATAGGGCATGGCTGCGCTGTTGATTTTGAGTTTGAATGTGATGGACGTTATAGGAATTGCGAGTTGTATATATAAATCACTCGTAAAAAACTGTGTAGGCGGCTTTGTCGCTGCCCCAACATTCAACGGGTATTACCTTCTATTAATTTCGCCGCCTTGATCCGCGCGTACTTGGCGGCCTGGCGGCAACGATTCGAGCAATACCGCGCGCGCTCATCCGACGCGGTAAACCCGCGCCCGCACTGGGCGCAGGTCTATGTTGGTCATCACGCGGCCTCCCTCGGATACAGAATCGGCATTTGGCCGCGCCTGAAGAACGCTACCGCACAGCGATTCTCGAAATCTCGATAATCAACAGACGACCGGGCAATCATCATTACTGCGTCGCGCTGTTTCTCCAACAGGGTCAGACCTCCTTCCTGGAGCCATTGGTGCATTTTCTCGCTGCCTTGGCGTTCCTTGATCTCGATCAAGATTTCAGTCGGAAACACCGGCTCATAGACCCATTCCAAAGTAATCCGCCCGATGATGTAAGGCTTGGGCTTGGCGGGGTTGTATGCCCAGTTGAACAGCCGGTAGATGGCTTCGTAAAAATCAGGGTGAAACCGCCGCTCCCAGTCGGAAGCCGATTGTCGAAGCAGCTTGGCGAAAATGTCTTGCAGCGCATCGGGCGCGCGATGGTATTGGTAGCCGGTCGCTTCGTCAATGAGGGCGGCCTCGCCAGTCTTGGCAAGCGCCTTTAAGATTGCCATGCAGCGGGGGAGAATATGAAGCTGCTTGTGATGCAGTTTGCCCGCACAACCTGCTTCGATAACGCCGGACACAATCTCCGTGAGAATACCGACTGGGGCAAACGACGCCCATCCGCCGTGAGGTAACAAAACCTTGGGCACACCGGTTTCTATCAATAATTTCAATGCGTTAGGCGCTATTTCCTTCAAAAAACGCCGCCCTTGGGCACCTCGGAATTGATCAGAAAAACCAATAGCGCGCGCCAACTGCTTTTGGATATAACCGCGATTGCCATTCGCTAGAACAGCCGCATCTAAAGTTATATCGCCAATGACGATAGGTCCAAAATGGGTAACACGAGGAAGATCAGTGGTCATGACAATCTCACTATTTCAGGAGTCCCACACAAGCGGGTGGGGAGGCGCTCCTACGGATAGTGACCGCCCGGCCCTTACGGGTTCCCGGACACCTCCCCGTTGAGGGGCAAGGCATGGGCAACAAAAAACCGCCTACAGGGCGGGGACTGCACTATCGTAGGAAATTTCATCCTACCCCGTCCCCCGCCAGCGGTCAAGCGGGCGGTTCCGCCGCCTGCAACAGGGTCAAGTCGGTTTATCCACAGCGTTATCCACAGGCGGAACTGTCAAGGATTCCTTGATGGTTGCCGTTCGCGCCTCCCACAGGGCCGCCACGGTCGCCGCCAGCATCGCCCCGCAGTACTCCCGCTCTTCCGTGAGCAGCGGATAGGGCCGGCCCGTAATCAGCGCCTCGGCCACGCCCGCCGCAATCCGGGATGCGGGGCAGGTATTGCGCGGGAAATTTTCGGCGGCATTCATGCGCTGCAACGCCATGCTTCCTTCAGTCAGGGCTTCATATTCGTTGCTCGGCTCGTTCATGGTTCGCAACGGCGGCGCATTTTGGCTGGACAGCGTGATCATCCTTCACTCCTGATCGGCGGAGGCTCCCTCAGCATCCGCTCTGCTTTCGGCAGTTGCCAATAGGCCATCCATCGCTCATGCTCTTCGTCAACCGCCATCTTCGTTTTCCACCGCCATGGTTTGCGCGGCGCTTTGGGCGGGGGCGGCGGGGCGCTAACCAGCCGCCACAACCGCCGTTTGCCGCGAAAACTTTGCTCCGCGATGTGCTTTTTTTTCACCAACTCACCGATAAACCAGCCAATCTCCCGGCTACTCAGCCCTATCATCGGGGCGAGATCAACGGTACTGGCCGGGCGGCGGGCCAGCAGGCTGAGGATGCATCCCTCTACGTATTCGCGCTCCAGGGGCGTGTATTTGGGGCTGGTTTTAGACATCAGCGTTGC
Organism: Pseudomonadota bacterium; assembly: GCA_022709365.1. Taxonomy (GTDB): domain Bacteria; phylum Pseudomonadota; class Gammaproteobacteria; order Competibacterales; family Competibacteraceae; genus UBA2383. The sequence continues at coordinate 463 of JAKLIY010000046.1, read as the reverse complement.
TCATGGCCCCAGCGGGCCGTCGCCTCGGCATAGCCGCGTGGAGTGATGCGGTAGCCTAGGGCGTGGCCTTGGGCGATGTGTTCGGCCAGTCCAGAAATACACAGCGCCCGGAACTGCTCTTCACAATCCGAGGCGGGGAATAGGATGGTAGAGGTGAAAACCTGGTAGAGCGCGTCCATTAAATTATTCATTTTCGCACCTTGCCTTTCACCGTCGCGAGTACATCGAGCACCGTTTTAACCGCTTCGCGCGGCACATCAACCACCAGTACTGCCGTTTTCTGTTTCTTGCGCCATTGCCTAAAATAGGCTTCTTCTTCATTTTCGGAGAACTCCATGAAGTGAGTCATGGATGACGAACGACCCGGCGGGTCGAAGAAGGGATTGCGTAGGGCACGGGACGCGCCAGCCATCCGGCGATGCGCGTCCACCCGGAGCGGCCCGTCCCGCCGTTCTTAAAAAGC
>JAKLIY010000045.1 GCA_022709365.1 Pseudomonadota bacterium | reverse complement strand
GATGAAGACAACCCTCTACCAAGTTAAAAACAACCTCTGGAGTGAGTATTTACGTCATGAGTTACGTAATCCGCGTATTCCAGTGTATCAACCCGCTTGATCGAGAAGATTGAGCGAAAGTCCTGACAACTTCAGGGTGTCGCCAAGCGAGTGAAATCTCATTTTCCAGTCTGTTTCTGTCGGAAAGGTACGGGCGCGTCCATCGCCTTTGCAAAAACTGCGGTGGATTTCAATGTGCGGTTTCACGGCGCGCGACGCTAGCGGTCTTAGTAACTGGTGGAACTCACGGTAATTGCTGCTATTCGGGTCGAGATTAGGGTCGATGAACATCAGTGAGTTCGCCTGCAACAATACCCGATGCAGCACGGCAAGATAGTCATCGGTCTTGCGGTCCACGGTGATCGATGGACTTCGGCGCTGCCACCAAACACTACCGGCGAGCTTCTCTATAGATGCCACTTCAGTTTGTGGGAACTGCTGTTTCGTGGTATGTGCGGCAATGATACCAGTGAGCGCGTCCATACCATTTACCGACAGACTCTCCTGACACCAGTGCTGAGCTGAGGTCAGCGTGGCTCCGGGTTGCGACGGAAAACGACGCAGTCGGTTGTTGGTTTGCAGTTTCCTGAGAATTTCTTTACACAGGCGATGCAGTCCACCAGAACGCTCCAAGCAAAAACGACTCCATCCACCATCGCGCAAATCACGTACCAGTGCTTCCTGCAGGAGCGGTTCATTGAGATGTGGCAGGCACATCTCAATGAAGGCCGGGTTCGAGTAAGCCGCTGGATCAAAAATGTCCGGAACGAGCGCGTATTCATCAAGCATCGCCGAATTGCTCCCGCAAGCTTTCCTCGAAGAATCCTCCAGGCCAGGATTTAACAAGTTCCCCTAATTCATTGAGCAGCATCTCGCGGACGATACTGCGTGGACCGTCGGGTTCCACATAGAGTATGGAGACATCAGCCGGTGTAACCGGCGGCAGTCCCGTATCTTTGTGAAGGTAGGTTTCGCGCATCCTGCGCATCAATCGCAGGATCAAATGCTCGCTGTGGGTTTCCAGAATAAAAGTGTTCTGGCGCTCGCCAAGGGCGGCTTCGATGAAGACGTCACCCAGCTCGGCTTGCAGCGCCGGATGAAGATGTACTTCAGGCTGTTCCATAGCGATCAGCTTGCCCTGTGAACCGTAGGCCATGACCAGTACTGGAAGGACTTGGGAAATGCCGATCCCCACATCCCGGTGGGTAACCACGGTGTTGGTACGCTGGTCGATCAGGACCAGCTCGCGGAGTGCTTCCAGATTACTTCCATCGAGAGCGCGAACCAAATGTTCGGTAGCTACTTCGGTATCGCGAATTTCCGGATAAATGGATTCCACAAGATGTGAAATGTCTGGGCGTGTCAGATAAGTTCCATCATCGACTGAGACAGGTTCTTGCTCATCGAAGAATTTCGCTTTCAGACCGAGTGCATCCGTTGGAATGCTTTCGAGGGCATTCGCGATGGGTTCCTGCAACTGATCTACAGCAGCTAGCGAACGCACGACGAGCTTGTAGCGGGTTTGCAGCTTGCTGGATCCCAGCCAGCTATTCACCACTTCGCGCACTTGGTCATCGCACCGCACCACATCCCACGCATAGCCGCCTCCCGCGTACCAGTTGGCATCTTCGTATTCGGCAAAGGCAAGGTGTCGGGGCGGGAAGGAGCGCAGGGGGCCGAGATATTGAAGGCACTTGAGTTCGTCGGCCAGGGCATCGGAAAGTCCCTTGACGAGGTCGTTGATCGTGCGGGGCAGATAAAAGCGCACGGCCTGGGCGATATCTTCGCGGCGGTTGCCCTTGCTAATCAGGAACAACAGGCTCACCGGCGAGAGTTCCGCGCCTTCGGCCTTGGGCAGTTCCACAACGGTCGGGAAGAGCTGTTCGATACGGACCTGCAACTCGGGCAGCAGGTCGGCGATGGCCGCGTTGGCGCCCTCGAAGTCTTCCGGGCGCATCTCTTCGGAGGTGGTGGCGGATTCGACGATGGCCTTGAGCACTTGTCGGAAGACTGGATGAGCGGCATCTAGGCGGTCCAGTCGCAACAGGCTGCCGTGGGCGTCCGAACGGCGGCGACTCATGTGCAGCAGTTCGGCACCGTCGGCGCTGATGTTAATGGCCTCCACCTTCGGCTCGGCACCGGGTTTGGGGCGGTCCTGATCATCCAGTTCGATGCCCAGGGAGAGCATCACCGTGACCGTGCTCACCGGCGCGAGCAGTTGCGCGAGACGTCCGTCGAAGCTGGCGACCGCCAGTTCCGCGCCCCACTCCACCCGGCGGTTGGCTTGGCCGCGATGGACATACTGGCGAAAACCGCCGAGATCGATACTAATGCCCCCTATCTCGGTGTGATGGACATCGAGGCGGGCGAGGCTGCGCTTGTCACGGCCGAACTGTGCCTCGTGGGCCAGCGCCAGACTGTGGATGAAGCTGGATTTGCCGGCGCTGTTGGGGCCAAAGATCAGGGTAATCGGCTTGAGCGGGATGCGCTGGGTATCGGCAAAGGCTTTGAAGTTACCCACGCGCAGAGCGGTGAGGCAGCGGCTCATTGGGGTTTCTCGGCAGCGTCGCCCAGTTCACGCTCAATGTCCTCGATACTGGGCAGACTGGTTTGCAGATTCTCGGGCAGGGCGCGGGTCAACTCGAAGCCCGATACGCCGATGGATTTGTCCATGCCGCGCAACGCATACTCGGCCAGCACACGGTTGGGTTGCTGGCACAGAATCAGGCCGATGGTCGGTTTGTCGTCGCCGTGGCGCAGATGGTCGTCCACTACGCTGCAATAGAAATTCATCTTGCCCGCATATTCCGGCTTGAAGGCGCCGCGCTTGAGTTCGATCACCACATAGCAGCGTAGCTTGAGGTGGTAGAACAGCAGGTCGATGTAGAAATCCTGCTCGCCGATGTCCAAGTGGTATTGCCGCCCGACGAAGGCAAAGCCCTGCCCGAGTTCGAGCAGGAATTTTTCCAGATGGGCGATGAGGCCGGTTTCCAACTCCCGTTCGTGGAAAGGCTCTTGCAGCGTCAGAAAGTCGAACAGATACGGGTCTTTCAGTGCCTGCTGCACCAGGTCGGAATCGGGCGCGGGCAGGCGCAGCGCAAAATTGCTGGCGGCCTTGCCCTGCCGCATGTGCGCAGCGGATTCAATCTGCATCAGCAGGATGTTGCGGCTCCAGCCGTTTTCGACCGAGGCGCGCATGTACCACTGGCGGGTGGCGGCATCCTTGACCTTTTCCATCAGCACTGCGTGGTGCCCCCAGGGCAGTGCCAGCACCACCTCCGGCGTAAAAAGTGCCACAGGCTGTGGCACTTCTGCGCCGAGCTGCGGGGGCGTTACTACCGCCTTTGACACTAATTCAAGCGCCGGATATTCGCGGTAAAACGCCAACATACGTTTGATATTGCGTTCGGAAAAACCCTTCTCTTCCGGTAGTTCGTTGTGCAAATCGGCCGCAAGGCGGGGAATCACCGCCGTACCCCAGCCCTCCTGTTTCTGCCGGGCATCGATCAGAGCGCCGATCTCCCAGTAGAGGCGAATCAGCTCCGCATTGACGGCCAGAACTGCCCGCGTCTGGGCATAGCGGATGCGCTGCTTGATGTCGCTCAACAAGGCGGCGTAGTGCACCGGTACCTTTGCGCTCATGGGGCAAGTTCCATTTCTTTCGGAAGCGGCAGGTTCAGCAGCCGGGCCTGCTGCTCCATTCCGGCCAGCAGTTCCTTGCTATGCGCCTCGCGCCATTTTGCGGTGAGTTGGCCGGAGAAGGCGCGCTGCATAAGCGTTTCCCATATTGAATCAATTTTTGAGGCAGTATTTCGAGCTTGATTCGTGATTTCTATCAGCCGCCAAGCAATTGCTTCAAACTTCATTTGAAGCTCGTAGGGTGGCATTGGAACAACGGTGCGTAGCATAGCTTCTTGGCTGATATTCAACATTGATCCACTGCTTCCAGATGACGCGACTCTGAACCTGTCGCGTATTCCGTCATTCCAAAAAAGCTCTTTTAGAAAAAGAGTTGATGCAATCCCGTCGCGAGGTGTGAGCCTCCAAAGTTTGTCTGATAAAAACAGATTTGGGTGATCAGCATCTACGATGCAGGAAGCTGCCACCAACTCACGGGTATTTGCTCGACTGAAAAGTAAATCACCTCGCCGTGGACGAACAAGCGTCCGCGTTTCTGGTATGTCAATGACGGCTTTGTGTTCTTCTGCGAGAAACCGGCCACTCGTGACCGCACTTACTTTAAGCACTCCAAACTCGTGTTTTTGGCGTAGTCGTGCCTCGTTCGTTGCGCTCCAACCAGCATCAACGATTGCTATTGCTTCCCGCAACGGCTTTTCTGCCCACCCCTTCGGATTCGTCGCCGGATCGCCGAACATCTTGAGAAACAGAGCGGGCAGAATGCGGGTAGCCTTGGCGTCGGCCTCGTGGCGCAGCCGACGCAGCCGGTCGGCTTCGTCGAGGATTTCGACGATGCGGCGTTGTTCAGAGATAGCGATAAACGGGATAGGAAGTTTCTTAACCACATCGCGAGTGACTCCCTTGATTGTCGCCCCACGTTGAGCAGAAATCAGATTCCCATTGCTACTTCTGATTGCGTACAGGATGAACTGAGCATCAAACCCCGACTTTTGGATAATGCCCGTGATGTCCTGACTGATTGCCGTATCCTGAGTAGCGATAGCGATTTTTCCAACGCCTGTTCTAGTAACAAGCAAAACAGAACCCTTGGGGACCAGATTCGTTGCGGTATTAATTAAGGCATCCTTACTGATAAATCTTCGGCCCAAACTGACTCCATCATCATTAAAATCAGCGCCAGTAATCCAAGGTATCTCTCCGCCCCAGAAAGATGGATTTGATGTTGAAGGAGTGCCACCTGAAATAAATCGTTCTGTTGCATATTCCAACGGAATATTTGTCCACATCATTCCTCTAACTCCATCAACAGCTTTTTCAATCCCGCCACCACCTGCCGGTAATCAGCGAGAACGTCCTTCACCAGTTCGCACGGGTCTTCATCGCTGACCTTCTCCGCGACACGCGGCTTCCACTGTCCAGCGCCGAGGTTGTAATCGGCATCGCCGATCTTCTCTTTCGTGGCCGACCAGCAACTGGGTTCCGCGCTGCCGTGCGGCAACAGGGTATTGGCTGTCAGCCCCGGCGGATTCTTGAAGCTGCCGGACTTGTAAGTTTTCCACTGGGCGAGCAGGTCGGGGATGTCGCTCTTGTCCGGCGTTTCCACGCGACCACCGCCAGAGACCTTATCCGGGTCGTAGCCGTCGTTCCGTACCTCGTAAAACCAGACCTTATCCAGCCGGGCGGCGCTCTCGGACATCGGGCGGCGGAACACCAACACGGCGGTTTTGACGCCCGCGTAAGGCTTGAACACGCCCGCCGGCAGACTCACCACGGCCAGCAGATCAAAATCGTTCAACAGCTTCTTACGCAAATCGACATGTGCGCCGGTAGAACCAAACAGCAGCCCTTCGGGAACAACCACCGCGCAGCGCCCGCCGGGAGCGAGGTGCTGCATCATCAGCGACAAAAAAAGCAACTCGCTTTTCTTGCTGTTGGTCGGCAAATCGGCGCGGATCGAATCCTTGGGCAACTGACCGGCAAACGGCGGATTAGCCAGGATCACCTGGTAGCGGCGGCGCAGATCGTCTTCGGACAGCCCGCCCATGTCGGAAAGCGAATTGGCGCGTTTGAGCCGGGCATGGCGGATGCCGTGCAGCACCAGATTCATCATGCTGATCCGCACCATCTGGCGCGAGACATCAGTGCCGAATATCGAGGCTTCGAGCAGGCTCCAGTCGGGAATCTTTTCGCCCGCACCCTTGCGATAGGTTTGCAGCTTCGGAATGCTGGCCTTGATCTCCGCCAGTGTCTGGCCTTTTCTCTCCAGCCAGTCTTCGCCGTAAATCGGGTATTCGCTGATGTGATCGGAATACTTGGCGAGCAGATAATCCACCGCGTCGATCAGAAACCCCGCCGTGCCACAGGCCGGGTCAAAAATGGAATCACCGAGGTCGGGATCGACCATCTCGACCATGAAGGCGCGAATCTGGCGCGGGGTGCGGAACTGGCCGTTGAGCGAGCTGGAACCCAAATGCACCAGCAGATATTCAAAAATATCGCCTTTCACATCCGGCCCAAGCTTGCGGAATTCAAAACCGTCCAGTTCGTCGATGACCTGCTTGAGTACGTTGGGGTCAACGATCTACAGCACCGCATCGCGGAAATACTCGGCCACCTCCGGCTCATCCCTGGCGAGCGAGGCCATGTAGGGAAAAACCTCGTCGCGGATGAAATCACGCAGCGCGTTGCCGCTCTTGAAACGCCAGTGGCTCCAACGGTAGCGCTCGGCCTGCGCGGGGAACAGCAGTTTGGCGTTGCCGCCCGTCGCACCGAGTCGCACCCGCAACTCCCGGTCAGATTCTTCCTCGTCCAGCAGCTTCAGGAAAATGAGATAGGAAATCTGCTCGATATAAGTGACTGGATTGGTCACGCCACCGGCCCAGAGGGTGTCGGTAATGTGGTCGAGCCTGCGGCGCAGTTGTGAGTTCACACGGTTATCCTGATTGTTCAGGCCACCAGCACGGCTTGGTTGATTTCATCCATCACGGCCTTGAGGCCCTCTTCGCCGAACAGTTCGATGCCAATCGCCGCCACATTCAGGATCGAGAGCGGTGGGTTAAACAGATCGTCCAGCGAGACCTGCCCCTTGACCAGACCCCGATTCTTGATCAGCGCCAGATATTGCGCCTGCTCAGGGGTAAGATTTTTGGCGACCAGCCAGGCGCGGAAGTTTTCTTCGACGCGCTCTTCGCGGCTCTTGAACTTCAGCATCCCCAGGGCGACGCGGATGAAGTCCACCAGATTGCCGCCCGGATTGCGATAGGCGCGGCGCAGGTTGTCTTCGTTGAAATAACGCTGGGGCTGGTTTAAGCGCTGCGCCAGCTCGGTCTCTTCTTCATCGGTCAGCGGCTCACCGGCCTTGACCTTGGCGAGAATGGGATCATGGTCGGCCTGGTGGCAAACGGCCCGCTCCCAGTCAGTAACATAGTCGCGTTTATCCACGCGCTCGCCGTCGGGGCCGATTTCGAGGTAATGAACCGCGTCAAGCCATTCATCTTCCAGGCCCAGCTCGATCAACTCGCGAGCGGTCTTGGCCTTGCTTTGCTGGGATTTGGACGTGTGGCCGCTGCCGCCGCTGGCAAAGATGTCGGTGTCCGAGTCGTTGAAATACTCGTGATTGCGGAAGAAGTCGTAAATGACGAACTGCCGTTTGTCGATATGCGGCGCCAGGCGCGTGCCGCGACCCCGCATCTGCTGATAAAGAATCGGGCTGCGCACCCGGCGGCACATCACCAGATGCAGGAGTTCGCGGCAGTCAAAACCGGTGTCGAGCATCCCGACGCTGACCGCGACCATCGGCAGTTCTTCCTGCTTGAAACGGCGGATCAGATCGTCGGCGTTGGCGACATCCGAGGTAATGGTCTCGGCATAGCGCCCTTGATGCTCCGGGTGCAACTCGTTCAGGTACTGGGCCAGTCGGGCGGCGTGATGTTTGGTGATGGCGAACACGACTGTCTTGCCGGGACCAGCTTTCTGGCCGGGAGCGAGTTCCAGGTAGTTTGCCCAAGCCAGGCGGTCAAACTCGGCCATCATCAGGCGATTGCTTGCCTCGTTAGTCCATTGCCGCTCAAACTCGGCGGGGTCGTAATGCTCGTCGTCTAAATCTGCTCCCTCGGACACCAGCGTCGTGATGCCAGTCGCGAAGCGGTAAGGCGCAAGATACCCGTTCTTGAACGTCTGCTGGATAGGGTACGAGTAGTCCGGCGCATCGTCCTTACAGTGGTAGAACTGGAACGTATTGCGTTCGATATACAGGGCCGGCGTCGCGGTGAGACCGATGTGCAGGGCATCGAAGTAGATGAGCGCCGTCTGCCATGCACCGTAAATCGAGCGGTGGCATTCGTCGGCGACTACCACGTCGAAGTAGCCGCTGGTGAACTCCGGGTAGCGGCCGATCATGGTTTGCAGCAGACAAACGGTAATCTGCTGTTCCTGACGCACCATGCCGGACTTAAGCCAATAACTCGAATGCCCCGGCAGCAGGTCTTGAATGGCCCCGATGGCCTGCTTGGCCAGTTGCTCCCGATCAACCAGGAACAGCACTCGTTCGGCATGACCGGCTTCGATCAGGCGCTTGATGTACAGCGCGATCAGGTCGGTTTTGCCGCAACCGGTGGGCAGTTCGATCAGGAAGCAACGCTTGCCGAGTTCCACTGTGCGGTCGAGCGCCTGCATGGCTTCGGTCTGGTAAGGGCGCAATTGCCGGGTTTCGCCTTGGCGGAAATAGAGGTCCGGGATGGGAACCGTGGCCAGCGGTTGGCGCGTGTCGCGCATATGGACCAGGCGCTCCAGATCCCGGCGGGAGAAAAATGACTGGACGATGCGTGCGTCGTCGTTCTGGTAATCCCAGAAGTAGATGAGTTCGCCGTTGGTCAGGAAGATGAAGGGCGCCCCGATCTGCTTGGCGTAAGGCAGCGCCTGCTGTTTCGCAACATAGGGTTGAATCGCTTACCGCTTGGCCTCGATGATAGCCAGTGGCCGGCCGCGCTGGTCCCGCAGGACGTAATCGGCCCGGCCGGTGGGAAGGGCATCGCCGTCCTGGGTGGAGAAAATGATCCTTTGCGATTCCGGTTCAGCGACGCCGTGGAAGGCGCCGGCAGTTTTGACCTCGGTCTGCACTTGTGACTTGTCCGCCGGATTCCAGCCGGCAGCGCGCAACTGATCGTCGATCAGAATGCGGGCGTCGGTTTCGTTGGTATAGTTGATCAATGCGGCTTGGGTCCGAGCACATCCGTCAACTCTTTCGCGTCGAAGATATCCACAGCCCAGGCTTCCAGTTGTTTAATGTCCGCCTGGCGCAAGCGGGCGCTGGCCCAGCGCGGCAATGCGCCAAAGCGCCGGCGCAGTTGTTTGGTCAGAAGTTTCTGGCGACCCAGTTTTTCACCTTCCTCGCGGCCTTCCTCACGGCCTTCCTTTTTGCCTTTCTCAATACCGATACCCACCAACTGTTGGTAGGCGCGGGTTTCTTCCAGGGGAGTGAGTACTTGCAACATACGGAGAACCTCCTCGTAGGTTTGACCCTTATAGCGCTCCATCATCCACGACATAAAGACATCGAGCAGGACCGAAGCATTGGGTTCGGTGAACGTTTCCAGGTATCGCCAAGCCTCCGGCGCCTGTTGCGCCAATTGCCAGTCGCTGGCGAACCAGGGCAAAAATACCGCTAGCAGCGGGTGATCGGGATTTTGTTGTCGAGCCTTCTTCAGCACTTTGCCCAGAAAAACCGGTTTGCGCAACGGTCCCCGCCCCAACCATTCGGCCCACGGCCAGTCTGGTTCGTCGCTGCCGGCATTGAGAAAAATGACCTGACCGTAGACGGTGCGTTCCGGGTGAGCTTTACGGTACAGCAGGAGTTCCATCACCAGCCGGTCGTAGACCGTGCCGCTGTATTGGGCCTGGACTTCGATGATATAGGTGGGTCCTTGGCCGTTGTCGGGTTCGAACACCAGGTCAGCTCGCTGTTCGAGTTCCTTGAAAGCTACCGACCGCCCTTGATAGGGGCCGGACAGTTCGATGCCGTCGGTCAGGAAGCGGAACGCCTCTGGACTAGAGGCCAACAGGGCATGCATCTGTTTGTCGGTTTTCATCGCCAGAGTTCTTTAGGCCCAAATGTCTATCATTGAATTTTAGCAAATGTAGCCACTGATAACCCCATGCTATTACAACAGAATATCCCGCAATCGTGTCCAGCTTTCGTCAGGCAGGGTTTTCAGAATACGCACCAGTTTTTCATCACCACTTTGCAGAATCTGGCTACGGATATACGGAGCCAGGTTCTCCGATTCCCGAACTTCGGTTTCATCCAAGTCCATGCCCCGGACAATCGCGCCGGTGCGTAACGCTTCGTCCAGGGTCAGGGTAAAGCTCGTCACAAACGCTGCGCCACAGGTTTGGCAGGTAGCGGCGTTCTTCGGATTCAACGCGCCGCAGGCGGAACAGGGCTTGACTCTTGGCGCAACGACCGGGAACTCGTGTCCACAGGACAGGCAGAGGGCAGCGCCCAACGCACATTCACCGCCGCAGGCCGGGCAGCGTTTGGCCTGAATGCTCTGGCCGGTCCGGATCGAGGTTGGCATTTCCTCCTCCACCCGCCGGGCGTAACGCTCGAAGGTTTCAAAGGAGGGCATCACCACATAGGCGCGGGTGTCATCGTCCGGGCCATAAGTCCGCACCACCCGGCCAATCGCCTGCCGAAACGCCAGTTCGGTGAGTGCGTTGGGCAGATAGACCAGCACCCGCAACCGGGGGATGTCCACGCCTTCGGAAACCATGGCGACTGACACCAGCCAGCGCTTGTCAGTGCTTTTGAAGGCTTTGATTTTGCCTTCGGGATTGGGCATCTGGCTATGCACCAGCACCGGCGCTTCGCCGTCCAGATGTTCGATCAATCGGGCCAGGTATTCGGCCATGCCGATGGTGGGAGCGATGACCAGACCGCCCGCATTCGGCAACCGCAGGCGCAGATCATCCAACTTCTCGGTGGCCAGTGGCGTCCGGTTATCCACGGCATACTGTGGCGTACAGGCCAGCCGATAGAAATCCAGCGCCCGTTGCAGGCCGGCAATGCGGGCTAATGGCTTGGGCAGAATGGCGGGTTGCTGGCCGGAAATCTGGATGGCTTGGCCGTCTTCCAGGTCAACGGTGAAGCGGCCTTCGTGACGGTGAAAGGTTACCGGTCGGCAATAGCCGAGATCGACCGCTTGGCCATAGGTCAGGGTGTAGGTTCCGTCAGCGGGATGGTCGATAGCGCCGACATCGTCGTAAGGCAGCCACACGGATTCTGCGCCATCCGAGCGGATCGGCGTGCCGGTTAGGATCAGCGCAAACCGGGCGTCGGTAAAGGCGCTGTCGGCCCCTTCGCCCCAGGCGGCTTGCACGGCGGCATGGTGATGTTCGTCGCAGATCACCAGCACCCGGGCGGAGCGGCACATCGCCTGTAGCGCATCTTGCAAGCCCTGAATGGCCGACCAGGTAGCGCAGACATCCAGACCGAGGCTGTGAATGTCGCCGTCTCGCGCCGTGACTTTGCTCATGTAGCGGCCAGTAACCCGCCGAAAATCGTCCGCCCACTGGTTGACCACCTCAGCGCGTGGGGCGATGACAATCACCCGGTCGATTTCCTGGCGCTCGATCAAGGCTTGAGCCATAACGCACGACACCAGGGTTTTCCCGGCCCCTGGCGCGGCGTTGATCAGGAAGCGGCGATCCTGCCGATCTTCCAGCAACCAGTGCAGCGCCTTGACGAGGACCTTCTGTTGCCACGGTCTGAGTTGGCGCATGGTTTAGCGATTCCTCCGTTTCAGGTTTTCACCCAGTACTCGGTCAGTTGAATTTCCCGTACCGGCAGGTTGGCGGGCGGTTGCAGTACAGCGTGTTCGTTAATGCGCCGTACTGCGGTGGCGTAAGGGACGGCCCGCGATTCGATCATCCAGCCTTGGCGGCGCATCTCGGACATCAGGCCGGTCAGGTTCGAGACGCCGTACAAAACCAGGGCTTCCAGGCGGGTGATGGGTTGGCCGGTGGCGAGGTGTTCGCGCACGGCCAGGGTCATGCCATGTTTCGGGATGTTCATGTTTCTGCTCTCCAGGCGGCTAAACGGGCGAGACCGTTGTGGATCATGATTTCCTCAGCGTCCTTGCGGTGGAGGGCCAGGGTTTGGCGATATTCGTAGTTCAGGATACGCCAGCCGCCAGCCGCCATCAGCCATCGCCACATCCAGGCTCCATTCCTCGAAGGGAACGCCGCCGGTTCGCAGTTCGAAGCGCGAGTGGTCTTCCGGGACGGTGAACAGTTCGACCAGGGCGGCGGCTTGTTCCAACAGTTCGCGGGCGGTGAAGCGGTCGCCGACAGTTCGGCGGAGTTCCTGAAACACGGCCCGAATCTGTTGCGGTCGATTCATACGCTCTCCTTATCTATCCCGGTGAGGCTTTATTTCTCCTTAGCAGGGGGTGTGCCAATTAACGAACTTATTAAATTTATTTTAAAAAACAATAAGACAAATAATAAAAGGATTGATGAAATGTGATGGAGGAAGCGGCTGAGACTATAAAATTTCTTATGTAATAAGAAATTTTATTACTTGCAGTTCAGCTCAATAGGAAATATTAGCGAGCCGTTGCAAAATAAACGCAGTTTGCGTATATTTTGATCATGAAAGCGCTTTGCTCAAGCGTGAATTGGAGGCAAAAGATGACCAAACGCAACCTGTTTGCCGAAATCACTGAAGGCTTCGAGGCACTGGCCGAAGAACGAGCGGGCAAAAGGACTTTACGGACCCACGAAGTGGAAGAGTTGCCGGCCCTGAGCATTCATGCTGCCGACATTGTCGCGCTTCGTGAGCGTCTGCACCTGTCACGTCCCTTGTTTGCCCGCTATTTGCGTACCAACCCGCGCACTCTCGAAAATTGGGAGCAGGGGAGGGCAAAACCGAATGCGCAAGCGGCCTTATTGATCCGCTTGGTTGAACATTACCCGGATACGGTTGAGCGACTGGCGCGGTTGTAGACAACTGACCTTGTGGGCACGATAGAGAGTGGCGACTACAGCAGCCTCATCCTGAGTAATGAACTGTTGAATTCATGCCGCTCGTTTGAGGGTTGGAGTCGGAATATTTTCCCTGTGCGCCTGATAACTGTCCTTGACCAGACGCCACGCTACGCGAAGCTCCTGAATCGCCTGTTCCGGAGTAGCGCCTCCGGCGGAGATATTGGGTAATTCAATGAAGTGCGCGATCCAGTCACCGTCTTCGTCAATTAGTAGATGAATATCGAACCTGTCAAAATCGTTCATGGATTTTCCCTCCGGTAAATGGCGAGAAACTGGCGAACGATCCGCCTGATGCAGCAGATCGGGCAAAAATTCCGCCGCAATATCGAACGGCACCGAGGCCACTTCAACCCCATGCGCCGCCGAGGACTGGATCAACTCTGCCGGGAAACGGGTTTTGGCCAGGAGAATCCACACCGCCGCCATCGCCGACGTGCCGGGGCTTAGATGAATCGTCAACGCCGACGCGGCATCCGTCGTCAGCTCGCCCAAGACCTGTCGCGCCGCCTGGTAAATCTCGCCAAAATGCATCGGACTGGAAAGCGTGAACGGGCGAAGGTCCGGCGAGGCGTCGGTCCGTTGCCGCAGCCAGTCCAGATAACGCTGCGTCGGGTCCGTGGGATAATTGCTAAGCAAGACAATTCGGGTGAAATTCTTGAACGCCGCCGCCTGGGCAATCGGGCCAATCCCCGCTGTGGCGTCGCCTTGGGCAGCGTTGAGGTCGGTCTGGCCGATCCAACTGACCAAGGTAAATTTGGCAAGTCGTGTTTGGTGATTTTTCATGTTGAACGGCCAATAAGTTCGGGCAGCGAAGTGATTTTCGTTAGAATACCCGCAGTGATCCGCCATGATTCCCGGTATAGAGATTGTGGGGGAAGAAAAAACCATGGCAAACCTTCCGAGGATTTTTCAAGCGCCGGTTTGCAGCAGGATAAGGAGGCGGAGTGTTCGATTTGATCAAGGCGGGCGGCTGGCTGATGGTTCCAATTCTGGCCTGTTCGCTGGCGGCGGCGACCCTCATCGTCGAGCGATTGCTGGCGCTACGTCGGGCGCGGGTGTTGCCGGAACAACTGGTGGCGATTCTGCGCCGCTGGGTCGAACTCGGTGCGGTTCATCTGGCCGATATGGACGTGTTGCCGCTCGGTTCCCCATTAGGCCGCATCGTGGCGGCAGGACTGGCGAATCGCCATCGCAGTCGGGACATTCTCCGCGAGCGGATCGAGGATATAGGCCGCCATGTGGTGCATGAACTGGAGCGATTTCTCAATACGCTGGGCACCATCGCCACGATTAGCCCGCTGCTGGGTCTGCTCGGCACCGTGACCGGCATGATCAAAGTGTTCGAGGTGGTCGCTGCCCAGGGCAACAGCAATTTCAGTCTGCTGTCGACCGGCATCGCCGAGGCGTTGGTGACCACCGCCGCCGGGCTGACCGTAGCGATTCCCAGCCTGTTGTTCTACCGTTACTTCCAGCGTCGGATCGATGAACTGGTGGTGGACATGGAGCAGGAAACGCTGGAATTGATTGATTTACTGGAAGCCGAAACCTTCGCAGCAACGCGGGCGGAAAAGGAGCGCCAACCATGAACCTCCGTCCCCGCCGCCGCGAAGACCCGGAATTGAATCTGGTGCCGATGATCGACGTCGTGCTGGTATTGCTGATCTTTTTCATGATCGCCACCAGCCTGCGGCGCGAATCTGCACTGGAACTCCGCCTGCCGCAAGCGTCGGGACTCCCGATGCCCGGCAATGCCACGGCGCTGGAAGTGAGCATCGACGCCGAAGGCCATTACGCGGTTAACGGCCAACCGCTCCATCCAGCGGACGCTTCGACGCTCAAAGAGCGATTAACGGCGCTCGCCGGCGGGCGGGCCTTGCCGCTGACTCTGCGTGCTGATGGCCGGACTCCGCATCAAGCAGTGGTGACCGTGCTGGAGGTCGCCGGTCAATTAGGCTTGCAGCAACTGACCATTGCCACCGAGAGCGCGCCCCCGGTAATGGTGGAACCATGACCTGGCTGGATCGCAATGGCTATTCTCTCAATCTGACGGCGGTGCTGCTCTGGCCGTTGAGCCTGTTGTTTGGCGCAGCCGTCCGGGTGCGGCGAAGACTCTACCGCATCGGCTTTTTTAAAAGCGAAGCGGTCGGCGCGCCGGTGATCATCGTCGGCAATATCAGCGTCGGCGGCACCGGCAAGACACCACTGACCGCCCGCCTGGTGGAGTTATTGCGTGAGGCGGGTTACAAACCCGGCGTGGTTAGCCGTGGTTATGGTGGCAGTTCCGAGGAATGGCCGCGCCATGTCACCGCCGACAGCGATCCGGGCGAAGTCGGCGATGAGCCAGTACTGCTAGCGCAACGTTGTCGTTGTCCGATCGTGGTGGGACCGGATCGGGTCGCGGCGGCCAAGGCGCTGTTTGCTCGCTATGATTGCAACGTCATCGTCAGCGACGATGGCTTGCAGCATTACCGCCTGCAACGCGATATTGAAATTGCCGTTGTGGATGGGTTCCGCCGGTTGGGCAACGGCGCCTGTTTGCCGGCTGGACCGTTACGCGAGCCGCCCTCTCGCCTGCGCGAGGTGGATTTCGTCATCGGCAACGGCGCCGCCCGGGGCCACGAATATTTAATGAGCCTGCGCGGCGATACGGCGATCAATTTGGTCGATCCCTGCATCACCGCCACCCTGGCCAGCTTTCGCCGCAGCACCGTCCACGCCGTGGCCGGCATCGGCGATCCTGGGCGATTTTTCGATCATCTGCGCCATGCCCGGCTCCGGCTGATCAAACATCCGTTTCCTGACCATCATCCTTTCCACCCGGAAGATTTGCGATTCCCGCAAGATTTACCGGTGTTGATGACGGAAAAGGATGCGATCAAATGCCGGGGCTTCGCCAGCGAAAACTGGTGGGTGGCGCCGGTCAGCGCGCAACTGGACCCGGAATTCGAGGAGCAGTTGCTCAGGCGGTTGGCGACCATCGCCATGTCCAAGGGGATCCAGCGCGATCATGTCGGACGTCGGGCGGTGGAACGTTCCAAACCCGACGTCTCACCATCATCAGAGGTTAATGCACATGGACAAAAAGCTGTTGGACATTCTGGTCTGCCCGGTGAGCAAGGCCCCGCTGATTTACGATCAGGCCCGGCAGGAACTGATCTGCCGGGAAAGCCGGCTGGCCTATCCGATTCGCGACGGCATCCCGGTGATGCTGGAAGCGGAGGCGCGGCGACTGACGGACGATGAGGTGATGGTCGGTGAGTAAGCCCCCCCACCCCAGCCCTCCCCCACCAGGGGGGAGGGAGGTTTGCGACGCCGCGCTTGACTTCCGCATCGCCATTCCGGCCCGTTATGCTTCAACCCGGCTGCCAGGCAAACCTTTACGCCTGCTCGCGGGTCGCCCGCTGATCGAGCATGTCTATCAGCGGGCGCTGGCCAGCGGGGCCGTCGAGGTGGTTATTGCGACCGACGATCCGCGTATCCAGCAAGCAGCCGAAGGGTTTGGTGCGACGGTGTGCATGACTTCGCCCAATCATCCTTCCGGCACTGACCGGCTGGCTGAAGTTGCCGCACGGCTCGGCTGGCCGGAAGACGCCATCGTAGTCAATGTGCAAGGCGATGAACCGCATCTGCCACCCGCGCTGATTCGGCAAGTCGCAGCGGGACTGGCGGCGCATCCCGACGCCGGCATCGCCACGGTTTGCGCCCGCATCACCGATCCTGACGAGCTGTTCGATCCGAACATGGTCAAGGTGACGCGCGACGCTCAGGACTATGCCCTGTATTTCAGCCGGGCGCCGATCCCCTGGCATCGTGAGGCGTTTGGAACGGGCCGGGAAGGATTGAACAGACTGCCGACGGGCGTTGCCTGGTTTCGGCATATCGGCCTGTACGCCTACCGGGTGGCGGTGTTGACCCGCTATCCGCTATTACCGCCAGCCCCCGCCGAACGGATCGAGTCGCTCGAACAGTTACGGGCGTTGTGGCATGGCATCCGCATTTACGTCGCCGAAGCGGTCGAAACGCCGCCGCCCGGCGTGGATACCGAAGCGGATCTGGCGCGGGCCGAGGCGCACTGCCAGGCTTCAGACGAATAGATCGAACGCCGCCAGTTCTGGCAAATCCGGGTTGAGGCCGTCGCCACGGGTGTTAAGCAAGGCGACGGTCAAGGTTCTGGGCTGATGGTCGCCCGCGTCGCCGTACTGGTTGGCCTGGAGAATACGGCGGTCGTCGCAATCGCGCAGGACCAATGCCGGTTCATCCACCAGGATGTCGATGACCCAGCACGACAGGCCCTGATAGGTCACGGTTTGGCCGAGCAGAACTTTCAGTCGTTCGGGATCAAGGTGCAACATGGGGAAGCGATGGCTCAAGATACAGGTTATCGCGAGCGCGCTTGGCCCGCTGGAAAGTGTCCAGAATAGCGGCGCGGTCATCAGCGCGGATGGCTTCGGCCAGCCGCTCCAGATCAGCGTTAAACAAGGCGATCATCTCCAATAACTGCTCACGGTTGGCCACACAGATATCGTGCCACATCTGCGGATCGCTGGAGGCGATGCGGGTGAAATCGCGGAAACCGCCCGCCGCATACCGGAAAATCTCGGCCCGGTCATCGAGCCGCGCCAAAGTATCGACCAAGGTGTAGGCCAGCATGTGCGGCAAATGGCTGGTCGCCGCCAGCACCGCATCATGATGGCGTACTCCCATGTCCACCACTTCAGCGCCCGTCAGCTCCCACATCCGCCGAATGAGCTGGTGCGCAGTGGCGGACGTTTCCGCTAGCGGGGTCAGGATCACCCGCCGCCGCTGGAACAAGGTCGCGAACGACGCTTCAACGCCGCTCTGCTCGGTGCCGGCGATGGGATGGCCGGGAACGAAGTGGGCCGGAATATAACCGTAGACTCGCTCGACATCGGCCACCACACTGCCCTTGGCGCTGCCAGCGTCGGTCAACACGGCGTCGGCGGCCAGATGGGGAACGATGACCCGCAACACCGCTTCGATGGCCCCCAACGGCACAGCGATCATGACCACGTCCGCACCGGCCACGACTTGAGTCAGATCGGTAGTGTAACGGTCGATCACGCCCAGTCGCACTGCCGCCCGCAGATTGTCTTCGCCACGTCCACCACCGACCACTTCGCCGACTTCGCCCGCCTCCCGCAAGGCGCGGGCCAGCGAGCCGCCAATCAGGCCGACGCCGATGATGCTCAACCGCTGAATCAGAGGTTGCGTCATGGCCCTGTCAGCCCTTGAGTACGTCGCTCAGCGCGGCGATGCAGCGGGCGTTTTCTGCGGCTGTGCCGATGCTGATGCGCAGATAGTGAGGTAACCCATAGTTGTCCACCGGGCGGACGATGACGCCGCGCTTGAGCAGTTCCAGGAACACCTCCCGCCCGGGCCGACCCACATCCACGCACAGGAAATTGCCGACTGACGGTAGCCAGCGCAAAGGCCACTGGCGGCAAGCGTCCAGTAACTGCTTCATGCCCGCCTGATTCAGCGCCCGGCTCCGTTCCAAATGGTCCACATCATCTAGCGCCGCCGCTGCGGCGACCAGCGCCAGACTGTTGACATTGAAGGGTTGGCGGACCCGATTCAGCAGATCAGCGACCTGGGGATGGGAAACGGCGTAACCGACCCGCAATCCGGCCAGTCCGTAGGCTTTGGAAAAAGTGCGGGTGACGATCAAATTGGGAAAACGGTCGATCCAGCGCAAGGCATTGGGGCAATCCGCTTCGGGGCCGACATACTCGCCATACGCTTCATCGATCACCACGATGACCTGCTCAGGGACCGATGCTAAAAACGCCTCCAATTCCGCCGTTTTCAGCCAGGTGCCGGTCGGATTGTTGGGATTGGCGATGGAGACGACCCGGGTGCGGTCATTGATCAGCGCCAGCATCGCCGCCGGATCATGACCGTGCGGCATGGCATGATCGGCGGGATACGCCTTGGCGACGCGGGCGGTTGCGCCAATCGCCTGGGTAACGATGGGATAAACGGCGAAGGCGTGTTCGGAAAATACCGCCTCATGTTCCGGGGTCAGGAAGGCACGGGCGACCAGTTCCAGCACGTCATTGGAGCCGTTGCCCAGGGTCAGCATCGCCATCGACAGGCCCAGCTTGGCCGACAGGGCGGATTTGAGTTCAAAGCCATTACCGTCGGGATAACGGGCTAACCCACTCAAGGCATCACGCACTGCGGTCAGCGCCCGGGGGCTGGGGCCGAGCGGGTTCTCGTTGGACGCCAGCTTAACGATGTCCGTCAGACCGTATTCCCGGCGCAATTCGCTTTCCGGCTTGCCCGGCTGATAAGGTTGCAGGACGCGGACGCCAGGGGCGGCACAGGAGAGAAAATCACAGGTCATGGTGGAGGGGTTCCTTTGAACAAGCGGATGCGTTAAAGCAACCCTAGCAGAAAATCCCGGCGTTCTGTAGATACCGTTTTGGGCGTTAAGCGGCGTTAAGCAACGCCTCACGAATGGCCCGCAGACTGGCCGCCGCGCTTGAGGCCAGTTTGTAATCGACGAAGCGGGTCACGTTTGTGTCGGTAGGATTAATTTCCACAGTGGGAACGCCCATCTGGCTGGCCTGCACGACCGGCCCGGCGATGTAGGGGAACACGCTGGTCGTGCCGATGCTGAACACCAGATCAAAACCCTGATCCAGTTCCCGATAAAGATGCTGAATCGCCCCGGATGGCAGCACCTCGCCAAACAGCACGACCCGTGGTCGGACCCGCGCATGACAGCGCGGGCAGGAGGGTGGCATGTCCAGTTCACTATAGTCCGGCACGGTCGCTGCATAGTCGCAGCGGGTGCAGAGCAGATCGTGAATGTCGCCGTGCATCTCAATCAGATTGCGGCTGCCGGCGTCACGGTGAAAGCCGTCGATGTTCTGGGTCAGCACACAAACTTCAAAGCGGTCCTGCCATTCGGCGATGATGGCGTGCGCGTCATTGAATCGCGCTCCCCGACAGGAATTTTCGATCTGATGCAGATACTTCCAGGTGATGGCCGGATTCGCTTCCAGCATGGACCCGGACAATGCGGTTTCAATCGAGAAGTTTTCTTCGGTTGCCTGGTCATTGTACAACCCGCCGATGCCGCGATAGGTCGGCAAGCCAGAGTCAGCGGAAATACCGGCGCCGGTGATGAACAGCAATCGGCGAGCGCGGCGCAGGGTTTCGGCAATGCGGGCCACGATGGCCGGATCGGGAGGATTGAGCATGGCAAAGCCTCGCAGCGTAGGTAATAGTGGAACTGGATCAAGCCGCCAGCAGGTCGTACAACGCCTCAAATTCCCGGCTGAGCTTGTGTCGGGGATCGAGGTGAATCATCGGCAGCGCCTGGGCGTGGGATTCGCGGATTTTGACCGACGCCGACAGGAAGGCGTCCAGCACCGGCAATCCTTCAGCGCGTAATTCCTCGACCATCCGCACCGGCAAATTAGCGCGGGCCTGATAGTGATTAACCACGATACCCTCCACGCGCAGGCTGCGATTGTGATCGGACTGAATTTCGCGGACGCTGTCCATCAGCGTGTACAGGGCGCGGCGCGAGAAATCATCGCAGTCGAAGGGAATCAGGCAGGCGTCGGCGGAAATCAGCGCCGAACGGGTAAAAAAATTCAACGCCGGCGGCGTATCGATGAAAATCTCATCAAAGTCCTTGAGCGTGTCCAGCGCCTCGCGCAGCTTGTACATTTTGTAACGCGATTCCAGCTTGACTTGTAGATCTTCCAGACGGGGATCGGAGGGCAAAACGCCGAGATTGGGAAAGCGGGTCGGCACAACATAGTCGACCGGTTTGGCGCCAAAGACCTTGTAGGCCAGAATATCGTCGAAAAAGTGAGCCAGGGTTTTTTTCTGTTCCTCCAGCGCTTGGCCCAGCAGATAGCGGGAAGCGTTGGCCTGTGGATCGAGATCGACCAGCAAGGTCCGTCGGCCCCGTGCGGCGCTGATGGCGGCCAAATTACAGGCGATGGTGGATTTGCCCACCCCCCCTTTCTGATTGAAGACGACTCGGCGCATGGTGGTTTCCACGGTTTTGTTGGGGTTTCATCAAGTGTAGTCAAGCTGGGGAAAGGCGTCGAGAGAAGCGGTGCAGAGTCGCCTATTGTGGTTTTACGGGATCTGAACCAAAAACCGGGCAAACTGATATAGAATCATTGTATTTACGACTTTCCCGGTGACAGCATGGCTTCATCTACTTTTTCCAGCGACGGCACTGAAATCATCGTCGCAGCTTCCCCCTCCCGATTGCGGGTTCAGTTCGAAGCGATTGAACTGCGGGTGGTTACCGGCGCAGACGCCGGGCTGGAAATGAGCCTCGGCCTGCCCAATGTGCGGATCGGCACCTCGCCCGATAACGATCTGGTGCTGACCGACCGGGCCGTTTCACGGCGACATGCCGAAATTCGCATGACCCCGAATGGCCTGTTGCTGCGCGATCTCGGCTCCACCAATGGCACGTTTATCAATGATGTGCGCATCACTGAAGCCTATATTCCACCTGATGCGGAATGCCGGTTGGGTTATTCGAACTTATTGATCCGCCAGCGCACCGAGGAGCGGAAAGTCGCGGTGCCGCGCCAGGATCATCTGGGTGAACTCGTTGGATCGAGCGAGCGGATGCGGGAACTGTACGGCCTGATTCGGGCAGTGGCCCCTACTCCGACCACCGTTCACCTGCATGGCGAATCCGGCTCCGGCAAGGAACTGGTGGCTCGCACCCTGCACACCTTTTCCGGTCGGTCCGGACCCTTCATGGTGTTCGACGCCTCCGTCGCCGATGCGGAGATGGTGCGCAACGATTTGTTCGGCCACATCAAGGGCGCGTTTACCGGCGCTTCCGGTTCACGCGAGGGCGCGTTTCGCCAGGCGCACACCGGCACCCTGTTCATCGATGAAATCGGCGAATTGCCGCTGGACTTGCAGCCGCGCCTGCTGCGAGTGCTGGAAACCCGCGAGGTCACGCCCATCGGTTCGGACAAATCGAGTCGGGTAGACGTGCGAGTCATCACCGCCACTCACCGGGATTTGACGGCGATGGTGCGCACCGGCGCGTTTCGCGCCGACCTGTTCTATCGCCTGTCAGTCGTGCCGATTGAATTGCCGTCGCTGCGGGAAATTCGTGAGGATATTCCGCTGATGACTGAGCATCTGTGCCAGCAGTTGCAGTTGAGCTGCCGGATTTCAGCAGCGGCCATGGCGGCCTTGCAAAGTTATCCCTGGCCCGGCAATGTGCGGGAGTTGCGCAACGTGCTGGAACGGGCCGCGGTGATGTGTGGCGACCGGGAAATTCGCCCGGAAGACCTGCGCTTGCCCAAGACCGCGTTGGCTCCCGGGCCTGCGTTCCCGATGGCCGCCTCTACTCCATCGCCGATGCCAGTGGAACCGATATCGATTCCCAAACCCGGCGGAGCGGATGCTCGTGCTCATTTAAGGGAGATGGAGCGGCAGATGATTATCGAGGCGATGGAACGGAATCGGCATAACAAGGCGGCGGTCGCCCGGGAACTCGGCATCCCGCTGTCGACGCTGAAACGTCGCCTTAAAGATTATCGGATCAGTGATGAGGAGTAGCGCCCTGCTCGGCCAGCGCCCAGGTGACATGCTCCCGCACGAGTTCTGACGCATCGGCCAGCCTGGCCAGCAAGGCGCTGATGATCTCCGGCGAATGCGGCGCGTTACCCAA
Organism: Pseudomonadota bacterium; assembly: GCA_022709365.1. Taxonomy (GTDB): domain Bacteria; phylum Pseudomonadota; class Gammaproteobacteria; order Competibacterales; family Competibacteraceae; genus UBA2383. The sequence goes on along the minus strand of JAKLIY010000045.1, from coordinate 3,439 downwards.
GGCTACGGCAATATTGCGCAGCCAACGCTCATGACCGATGCGTCGGATGGCGCTGCCTTCGGTGCGGCGCAAAAACTCCGCTGCATCCCAGCCGAACAACGCGATGAGGTTCGGTGCATCCAGCCCATGCCGGGCGCGAAAATCCGGTTCTACTGACGGTTGGGCAAAGCGATTCCACGGGCAAGCCAGTTGACAATCATCGCAACCGTAAATCCGGTTGCCGATAGCGCGGCGAAACTCCAGGGGAATCGGCCCGTGCAGTTCGATGGTGTGGTAGGAAATACAGCGCCGGGCATCCACGCGGTAAGGGGCGACAATGGCCTGCGTCGGACAAATCGCCAGACAAGCCGTGCAGCGCCCACAATGCGCGCAGGCCGGTTCATCCACCGGTAACGGTAAATCAACGTAAATTTCGCCGAGAAAGAACCAGGAACCGGCCCGTCGATCCAGCAGATTACTGTGCTTGCCGATCCAGCCCAGCCCGGCCTTTTCCGCCAGCGCCTTTTCCAAGACCGGGGCGCTATCGACGAACACCCGGTAGCCGAACGGGCCAATCGCAGCGGCGATGCGCGCCGCCAGCCGTTGCAACCGGCGGCGCAAGACCTTGTGATAATCCCGGCCCAGGGCGTAGCGCGACACATAACCAAGCTCTCCCTGATTCAGCACCGACCAGGCATCAGCCGCATCGGGGGGCGAATAATCCATCCGGGCGGCGATCACCCGCACCGTGCCGGGAACGAGGTTTGCCGGACGGCTGCGCTGGACGCCATGCCGGGCCATATAGTCCATCTCGCCATGAAACCCCGCCGCCAGCCAGTCCAGCAACCGGGTTTCGTGTTCCGACAGGGCAATATCGGCAATGCCGATCTGCTGGAATCCCAGTTCCCGCCCCCAGGTTTTGATGAGCGCGGCGAGTTCGGCAAGAGGGGGATCGGGGTTAATCATCCAACTCCTTAAAGCAGGAATAGTCAGCCGCTGACCGAGTGGTGGTGGCATCTCGGCAAACTCCGGGCGGGAATCTACCCGGCGCATCTGCTACCACCGCACTTGCAGGCGATCTATCAGCCTGCTGAACAACGCCACGCCGCCTAACCGCAGGGTTTCGGCGGCAACAACAACCATCAACGGTCCTGGTCATCAGCCCGTTCCTGATTCAACGCCAGCAACCGGCGCAGCACCTCCTCATCGGACACATCGACGGGCCAGCCGTAAGCGGCGGCGACCGCCTCATCCACGGCGTGGTGGGCATGATCCAGCCAGGTCGGGCGCTGGTTATAGAGATGCGTCAGAGTCCGTTTCTTCAGTTCCGCCGCATGTTCAGGTTTGGGAATCAGCCGGTCGGGATAGCCGGGAACGATTTCGGGAACCCGGTCGATCCATTGCGGGGGATTCAACCAGTTTTCCCGCAGTTCGTTGAGCCGCCGGGCCGCGTCAGCAATCGCTTGGGCGCGGGGATCGTCGGCGTAGGCGCTGGCCGGAATGTTGGGGGTCAGACCTGCGGGGAAGGGGAAGGTCTCGAAGCAGCGGGTCGAGTTGTAAACCGGGTCGTTGCCCACTCCCAATCTGCCACCCAATGCCGTTGCCCATACGACGTGAAAGCGCGATGACAGGATGCCGAAAGTTTCATCGTCATCACGAGCAACAACAACCAGTTTGTGTTCAGGCGCAACACGGACTGGCAACCAGATGAATACGCGATATTTAGCGGTTTCCGAGGTGGCGATATAGCGCGTTAATCCGGCCAGTTTTCGACGCAACTCTGGGCGTGATCGTCCATGCCGCCACCAGTAATCAACTCGCGATTTCTCACGATTACTCATCCGCACCGGCTTGACCTTCTCCAGCACATACGCAAAGGGCGCTTCGTAGAGCGCGGCTTCTGCCTCGCTCAAGTTCGTTCCGAAGTCGATGACCCACCGGCCTTTCCACCCCTGGGTGACATCGACGCCATTCCAGATCGGGCGCAAGACCTCGCTGTTCGGGCGGCCATGCGGATTGGGCTGGTGCAACCAGTGACGCGCCGTGTCGCTGTCCACGGCAAACGCGCCCGCCAGGCACAGGCCAAAGAACGAGCAGTCGGCGTTTTGGGGCAACGGGCGTGCCTGGGTTAAATCGACGGCGTCCGCCATCGCCCGCGAACCGGTCAGGTCGGCGTGAATCACGGCAACCGGTTGGCTGTTCAAAATCCCCCCGGCTTCGCCATGTCCCTTCCCAAAACACACCAGCGACACCCGCACTGCCGCACCGTCATTGACCCAGGGTTCATCGGACCAGGCATGGAAGATCACCAGTTTCTCACCCCCACCCCCGCCCTCCCCCATCATGGGGGAGGGCGTCGCGAGAATCCGCTCCAGTAAAGGCCGGTTGCGCTTCTGGCGGATCGAATTGGTCGCCACCAACCCAGCCCGTTGTGCCTGTCCCGCTGCAATCTGCGCCCGCGCCTTTTCAAACCAGTAGCACACCAAATCCGCGCCGCCGGGAACGCGCCCCTGATAGACCCGACGCAGCAAGCCCGCATATTCATCGCCCAATTCCGCTAATTGCTTCTTATCCCCCAGAAACGGTGGATTGCCGACAATCGCCTCCGCGACCGGCCATGTGGCTTCGCTGACCGAATTCCCCTCCTTGGACAAGGAGGGGTGGCGCGCAGCGCCGGGGTGGTTCGAGCTTTCCGGCAAACCCCCCCCGTCCCTTCGGGACACCCCCCCTTGGCAGGGGGGGAATGCAGGAGGGATATCCAGCAGCGCATCCCGGCATTCAATCGAGTTCAGCGGTTTCAGAATCGGTTGATCATTCAAACTGTAGCCATGTCCCAGCATCCATTGAATCTCGCCGATCCACACCGTCAGCCGCGCCAGTTCCGCCGCGTAGGGATTGATTTCGATGCCGATCACCGCCTCCGGGCCGACCGTGGGAAACCCGCGTTGCAAACCCAGCGCCTCCGCCTCCAGCATCACCTGATGCTCAATATCTTTCAGCGTCCGCAGCGCCAGATAGAGAAAGTTGCCCGAACCACAGGCTGGATCGAGAACCCGAAAAGTACGCAACCGCTCCAGAAAACCGTTGAGCCGTTGCATCGCCGACTGCCGGGATTTCGCCCCAGTCTTGCGCAAGTCCCCGTTAATCGCCGCCTTGATCGTCGCCCATTCCGCCAGCAACGGCTCCCGAATCACCGGTTCAATCAACCGACGGATGGACGCCGCATCGGTGTAATGCGCGCCCAGTTGCGACCGCTTGTCCGGGTCCAGACCGCGCTCAAACAGCGTCCCGAAAATCGCCGGTTCAATCGCCGACCAGTCCAGCGCCGCCGCTGAATGCAGCGTGTCCAAATCGGCTTTTTCCAGTGGCAGACAGCCGTCATCATTGAACAATCCACCGTTAAACCAGGCGATCCGTTCAAACCCGAACCGCCCGCCCTGATGCATGGCGTGAAACAGGT
>JAKLIY010000044.1 GCA_022709365.1 Pseudomonadota bacterium | reverse complement strand
TCAAAAAACCTTTACTACCCTTGTAGTTGACCTTCAGTCCTTGTACACCCTCGTTTTCATAAATAATCTTCCATTTGCTAACAAACGAGTCAGAAACGTTTAACAAATGACAAATATCTTCAGTCTTGAAATCAGAGATAAACATTTTTACTGCGACCGCCCTTTTGAATTCGAGACTTTCTGGCACATCAATGATGTCTTCTAATGTTGACATTATCGTTTCTCCTTATACGGTTTTTTCGATAATCACACTTCTTTAATGGTTAGACAAATCATGCAGTTGAAAATTCCACAACCTGTAAAGGATTGCTATATATTTCGGTAACCTCACAAGGATTTGTGAAAAACTAATGGCTATGGAAATCGGCAATAGGGTCGTCAAAATATCAGAAAACTCATAACCATGAAGCATTAATATAGGTGTTCCAAAGAGTAAGACGCCGACGCCAAATATTGATTGGACTACTGAAGCAATGACAACTCCAATTACAATATTGAATTCAAGACTTATTGCATCCATAATGTATGCCCTGTCTAAAATTATTATGGATGATCAATGGGATCATAGCTCACTATATAATTTTTATTAAACTTCGTATCCCATTTCTTTGGCCACATCTACAACCTTAGGTAACACTCTCTCAATTCGCTCTCTGTGCCGATGTTCACGCCATTTCTCCAACTTAATTTCGAAAAGAGGGTCATAAGGTTTTTTTAGAAGGTTAGCTGAATTTTTTTCCAATCTGGTGTTGAAAATCAACCCAAGCTTATAGAACAATTTCCGAATCTCCACAACAGAATCTTTCACCACATCTTCATAAAAAATTTCAATCCACTGATCCTGTGGGATATTCTTTTTTGCGCTTAGAATAGCCTTATGTATAGCGCCATATTGAAAAGCACAGACATCTTCTACTGAAGAGTTAAGATAGTCTCTCCAGCCATCCGGTAAATAATGACACCAACGTTCATAAGATCCATTATCGATAGCTACATTCTCAGGTAAATCGGTAGACCACGTTGCAAATCTCTCAGGCTTTCCCCATCCCTCGATCATCGAATTCAGCGTATCTCCTGGGTTACGCTTAATATAAACGAAGGTGGCATCTGGAAACAGTGCATGAAGATAGGGCACAGCTAACCCATGTTGATTATTTTTATCAACAAAACGTAAATTTCCTGTATGGGCATAAAAATAGCGTGTGACAAAGTCACGATCATATTGACTCGCATCTGTTGCATCAAGGGCGTGCGTATCCCAGTTTTTATTTGCCGGTGAATGGAGTTTTTCCCAAATAGCATAGATTTCCCGTTGTAAAGAACCAATTTCCTTGGATTCCGATAAGGTTTTATACAACATTTGTGTACCAGAACGACTATCACTTACCACAAAAATCGGTCTATCTGCCGGCATCCGTCGCTGGTCCCACCAGAAACCACGCATATCAACCACTGTTTGTCGAGCATGATAGCGCAGGGTTTTATTAACTTTTAACCAGAACTCGTTCATGGAATGACTCTTAAGAAAATTGATTGTCGTATCTTTGGCTACCACATTGGCTCCTGTACTACGGATGGAAAACCGGTTGCCCTGATTTAATAGCTGCTTTCAACATTGTTTGGATCATGTCACGCATAAACCATTCAGGCAACGGTTCGTTCTTTAACAAAGCACCGCGAACTTGACTACCGCTGATTGTCATTGTTTCTCCTTGTTTTAACTTTTCATATTGTTTAGATTTTGGATTGAAGCCAATCGCATCGAAAAATACTGGTATGATACCTAAATCACTTAGCTTATCGAAAATTTTCCGATACTCGCTATCGTGGTAAAAATCGCCGACTCCAGCATGGTTACGACCAACAATAAAATGACTACATCCCATATTTTTCCGGCAAATAGCGGTAAATACAGCTTCACGAGGACCACAATAACGTGGATAGCTGGAAAGGCTCGCTAATAAAAATTTACCGCTTGGATAAATGCCGAAATCAATCATCATTTGGTAACTTTTAATAATCGGTTGAGGCAAAAAATCACCTGATTTTTTGGCCCAATAACGGGGTTAACGAAAAGCCCATCCGCGTGAGTTTGGCTCAAGGCTTCGAGTTAAATATACTCATGCACCCGATGAATCACATTGCGGCTGTGAAAGCCGACGACCTTGTTCCACCCTTTATGAGCAAAAATGAAACGGGACTGGCGGGGTGTCAGGTCGTATTCCTTGTAAAGCGAGGGTACATCACGCACAAGCGTCACATTTCCGGCAACAAACCATTCACCTCCGCTAAGCAAGTTAGCGACACCCGGGTGATCATGGGAAGTGGTTCCATACCACTTTTTGGATAACTCGATAAGATTATAAGAATAAACTTCCGTTACATCCAGAACCGCGTAAATAGTATCTGTTTCATCATTTAAAGCAACACATACATCGGGCTTCAATCCGTTGATTTGTTGCTTATGAAATTGTAAAAAAATGGGCATGGGCCACGGCTGACTGTTCGGAAGACGATGGTTTTCTAATACGCTGTCTAAAGTAGCGTGATCCATGAAACCGATGAGCGGCGAGTAAGTTCCAACGCCAATTTGCTGACAGTCTAATAACTCAGCATCGCGAATTTTAAGCTTCTTCAATAGATCAAGATCGGACCGACCATCTTCAACTTTTCGGTAGACTAATTGGCCGCCGTGCGGTTCGATCAAAAGCGAAGCAGGATCAGAAGGGAAGTAGGTTCCAAAAGAAACGACTTCTACCGAGTGATTGTCGTAAAATTCCTTAAATTCCCGAATGAGCTTGACAATCATGGGTAAATTCTCATTAACTGCGGGCGATTGCAGTCGGTGGTAGACGACTTGGCTATACTGGAGATCATGGTCATTCCCCCGTTCAAACCCAAACTGCTGGAGATCGCCGAGAGCGAGCAGACGCCCTTGGTGCGGAGTCTGTTGCCACTCATCGCCGAACAGCAAGAGCAAATCCAGCGATTAACGGATGAGGTGCGACGGTTAAAGGGCGGTCCACCGCGTCCGCAGTTGAAACCGAATACCTTAGAACCGGCCGGCGAAGCGAACGCCGAGGAATCCGGCGTGCTGGATGGCCCGTACCCCCGTCGTCGGGGTCCGCACCGGGCAAAGACGGCGGAACTGGTCATTCACGAAACCTGTTCTGTCCCGTTGGTCGGGGTACCGGACGGGTCGCGGTTCAAGGGATATCGACGGTATGTGGTGCAGGAGGTGGAGATCCGCACCCACAATACCGGTTACCTGCTGGAGCAGTGGCAGTTCCCGACGGGCGAGTGGGTGACGGCCCCGGTGCCACTGGCGGTTCATGGTGGCCATTACGGCCCCCAGTGGGTGAGCTATCTTCTGCACCAGTACTATCATGCACACGTCACGCAACCCTTATTGCTGGCGCAGATGCAGGACTGGGGGATTGAGATGTCGGCGGGGCAACTCAACCACCTGCTAACGGAAGACCACCACCTCTTTCATCAGGAAAAAGCCGCGATCAAAGCGACGGGACTGGCGGTGTCGGCTTATTTCCAAGCCGACGATACCGGTACCTGCCATCGAGGTCGCAGCGGCTACTGCACCTCCATCGGCAATGAGTGGTTTGCCTGGTTGGCCAGCACCGATTCCAAAAGCCGGGGCAATTGCTTGGAACGGCTGCAGGTCGAACGCCGGTATGAGGTGAACGCTGAGGCGCTAGCCTACATGGCGGCGCGGGGCTGGGCGGCGGGCCACCGCGAGATGCTGGCCGCGCGCCCGGGGGTCATGACTGACCCCAAGGACTGGGCGGCGCACCTGCGCCGCAACCTGGTCGGCCGCCGCCGCGCGGTGGCTCTGGCCACCGAAGGTGCCTTGATCGGCGGCTTGGTGGCGCCAGGCTTTAACTTGGAGATGGGCGTGCTCAGCGACGATGCCGGGCAGTTTGCTCGGTTCGTTCATGGCCTGTGCTGGGTCCATGCCGAACGGCCGTTGCAACACCTGCTGCCCCTGAACGAGTCGGACCGGCAGGCCATCGCCGGGGTCCGGGAGCAGATCTGGGGACTGTATCGGGACCTGAAAACCTACCGGCAGGCCCCCGACCCCGCTGCTGAAGCGGACATTACCCGCCGCTTCGAGGCCCTGTACATCACGGAAACTTGCTGCGAACCGCTCAATCAGGTGCTGCGGGGGTTCCAACACCAGCCGGCCGAACGGTTGCGGGTGCTGGACCGCCCCGACCTGCCGCTTCATAACAACCGCAGTGAGAACGACCTGCGGGACAGGGTGAAAAAACGCAAGATCAGCGCTGGTACCCGTAGCGAGGTCGGGCGACAATGTCGCGACACCTTCGCCAGCCTCAAGAAAACCTGCCGCAAACACGGCCTCTCCTTTTGGGAGTACCTGAAGGATCGGGTATCCGGCTTAAATGTGATCTCGTTCATCGATGAGATGGCAGTGCGCCACGAGTACCTGTAATCTCGCTAATAGTGATCCCTACATCCCGAACAGCTAATTTCAGAATATTTAAAAAATCAATTTGTTGCTTAATATCTGATTGGGCAAGAATTCCAGTAACGTTGGGGTTTGGGTCACACGGACCCGTGGGAATCGGGTCCAGTTCATGTAATGAGACTCCGTAACAAACTCATCAGGCCGGTTCGCCGGCGAGGGCCTTGGCAGCTTCTTCCCGGACGACATGCAGAATGTCGCGCTTAAGCTGACCGTAGGCGGTATCTGCCACCAGATCTTCGGGGCTGCGTGGGCGTTCAAAAGGCACTCGCAATTCTTCGCGGATCCGTCCCGGCCGCGCCGACATCACGAACACCCGGTCGGCTAGGAACAGCGCCTCATCAATATCGTGGGTCACGAACAGGATAGTCGTTCCGGTGTTCTGCCAAACGGTGATCAACAGTTCCTGCATGGCCAACCGGGTCTGAGCATCCAGCGCGCCAAACGGTTCATCCATCAACAGGATTTCCGGATTAGGCAGCCAGGCCCGCGCCAAGGCTGCCCGCTGGCGCATCCCGCCGGAGAGTTGCCAGGAAAAGTGGTCGGCAAAATCCTGTAAACCCACCAAGCGCAGATACCGATCCGCATTGGGCCGATACTGACGCTCGGACAATCCCGCCATGCGCGGGCCAAACGTCACGTTGTCGCGGACGGATAGCCACGGAAACAGAGCCGGTTGTTGAAAGACCATGCCCCGCTCAGGGCCAGGCCCATGAATCGGTTGATCATCCAACAACACTTCGCCCCAGTCCGCGTCGGCAAAACCGGCAATCAGATTGAGGATAGTCGATTTGCCGCAACCGGAAGGACCGAGTAGACAAACCAACTCGCCGGCGGCCAGGGTAAAGGAAATGTCCTTGAGTACTTCGGTCGCGGGTGTACCGGAGTTTGGGCCGGCAAAGCGCTTACCGACCCGGTTCAAGGTGATGCGGTTCTGAAGACTCAAGCGTCCCTCCCGGCCCACGGGGCCAATCGGCGTTCAACTGCACCAGTAGCCAGCCAAAGAAATAACCGGTCAGCCCCAGCAGCACGGATACCCAGCAGCAGCACATCGGTTCGCAGATAGGAGCCAGCATTGATGACCATCCTCCTCGTTAAATCGGCTATCGGAGGAGAACTATAGAGAGTCTGGCTTAAAAAAAGAACTTCAAATTTATAGGGTTATCAGAAAAACTGATGAGTCTGGGTATATTAAAAACTACAACTAGCAGATTGGATGACGATCTCGGAATGGGGTCATCGCCGCTTCAGTGACTCAGAATACTGGACAGAAATTGCTGGGCGCGTTCCGATCGCGCCGCCACATCGCCGAAGAAATCATCCCGGTGGCAGTCTTCCACAATCACCCCCTGATCAATGAAGATAACCCGGTCTGCGACTTCGCGGGCGAATCCCATTTCATGGGTGACGCACATCATCGTCATGCCTTCCCGGGCTAATTCGATCATCACGTCGAGAACCTCATTGACCATCTCCGGATCAAGCGCCGAAGTCGGCTCGTCGAACAGCATACAAATCGGGTCCATGCACAGGGCGCGGGCAATCGCCACCCGCTGCTGTTGACCACCCGAAAGCTGGGATGGGTACTGCTTGGCGTAGGCCTGGAGTCCCACCCGCTCCAGCAGACTCAGTCCACGTTCCCGCGCCTCTTTCTTCGAGCGTCCCAGCACCTTGATCTGGGCGAGGGTGAGGTTATCGCGCACCGACAAGTGTGGAAACAGCTCGAAATTTTGAAATACCATGCCCACCCGTGAGCGCAGCTTGGGCAGATCGGTCTCTGGCGCATCGACAAATACGCCGTCGACCGTAATCCGCCCGGACTGGAACGATTCCAGTCCATTGACCAGCTTGATCAGAGTTGATTTTCCCGATCCGGACGGGCCGCAGATGACCACGACCTCGCCCTTGGCGACGCGGGTGCTGCACTCGGCCAGCACTTGGGTACTGCCGTACCATTTGGAGACCTGATCAATTTCAATCATACGGTGGTTCCCCGTGGGCGGTGGGTTTCGCGGCGCCCGATGACCGCGACAGGGCGTGTGGCTCAAGTGGCCTGTTGGTAACGGCGGGCCACCCGGTTGGCGAAGAATTCCAGTGTCGAGCAGATCGCGTAATACAGCAGGGCGACAAACAGGAAGATCTCGGTGGGATACACCATCTCCCGGTTGCTGACCTGGGTCGCGACGAACGACAGTTCGCCCACGCCGATAACATAGGCCAGCGAAGTGTCCTTGATCAACGCAACCCACTGGTTGATGAAGGACGGCGTCATGATCGGCAGGGCTTGCGGCAGGATGACATAACGCAGTACCTGCCAGGGGCGCAGACCGAGCGCGGCAGCCGCTTGCCACTGCCCTTGGCGGAGACTGCGGATGCCGGCATACACCGAATGGGCGAGGTAAGCGCCGCCGATCAGCGACAGGGCGATCACCACTGTGGCAATACCGGGGACGTTGATGCCGAATACGATGGGCAACATGAAATAGGTCCAGAAGATCAGCATGATCACCGGAATGGCGCGGAAAAAGCTCAGCACTAGTAACAAGCTCGTCTGGGCGAAACCGCGCGTGACGGCGAGGGCGATGCCGAGGATGAATCCCAAGACTCCCGATACCAGCGCCGAGAGGACGCTCAGAATCAGGGTGAGCGCTGCGCCGCCGAGGGGTCCATGGGGGTAAGCGCCGACCAGGAAGTAATCGAGATGGTCGGTAATGACGTCGAGATTCATGATTCAGTGCGCCGGTTGGCGGTGTTGTATCCATTGGCCGGCCAGTTCGATCAGCACGATGAGGCCGATGTAGAGCAGGGTGGCAATACCGAAGGCTTGGAAAGTCTTGAAGGTTTCGGTTTCTACTTGGCGCGAAGCGTAAGAGAGTTCGGCCAGACCAATCGCCATCGTCAGCGATGAATTCTTAACAGCGTTCATATACTGACCGAGCAGCGGGGGTAAGGAAATCCGCACTGCCTGGGGCATGATCACACTCAGCCAGACTTGATAGCGGCGCAGGCCCAGCGCCAGGGCGGCTCTGGCCTGACCGGGTGGAACGCCCTGCACACCGGCCCGGAATTCTTCGGCGATGAACGCGGCGGTGTACAGCGTGAGGCCAAAGAAACCGGCGACGTATTCGAACGGCGGCCAAGTCACGCCAAAGAGGGGCAGGCGCCAGTGGTGAGGTTGATTCAGCCAATGCAACACGCTTTCCGGCATCAGGGCTGCTGCGCCGAAGTACCAGAAAAAAAGCTGCACCAGCAGCGGGGTGTTGCGGAACAGACTGAGGAAAAACCGCACCGGCAATGACCAGAACGGCGAGCGGGCGATGCGACCCAGACAGAGGACGAAGCCGAGTGCGGTAGCGCTGGCGCAGGTCAGCGCCGAGAGGACGACCGTCACAACGAACCCGTCGAGCAGCCAGCCGAGGTATTTCGGGGCGAGCAATGAATCGAACAACATGGCTTGAGCAGGAGTCGTTGCAGCGGGTGGGCGACGGCGCGGCGCGAGTGGGCAGCAATGCCACCGTCCGGGGGTCGCGCCGCAAGTCTGCCTATGATTTATCACCAATCTTGTAGATGCGGGCGAGCGGGGTCTTGGTGTGCGGACCAAACCAGGCGTCGTAAATCTTCTGCGCCTGGCCATTGGCCTCCAGTTCGCGCAACGTCTCATTGACGAATTCGGTCAGAGCGGTTTCCCCTTTTGGAATACCGACGCCGATCAGATCGTCCGAGATCGAAAAGGGCGGGATTTCGTAGTTTTCCTTATCGGGCACATTCGCCAGCAAGCCGATCAGTTTTGGGCCGTCCTGGGTGATGGCCTGCACGTTACCGTTGCGTAGCGCGGTGAAAGCGAACGGCGTATCGTCGTAAGCGACCAGCGTGGCGCTGGGGTATTTCTCGCGGAGCACGATTTCGTTAGTGGTGCCCTTGTCTACGCCGATCCGCAGGCTGTTCAGTTGATCAGGAGATTTAAGTACGCCTTTCTTGGCGATGAACTGTTGCCCGGAGGCAAAGTAAGGGATGCTGAAATTGACCTGCTTGGCGCGTTCGTCGGTGATCGTGAAGTTCGCGAGTACCAGATCAACCTTATTCGAGGTCAGCAGAGGAATCCGGTTAGCTGGATTGGTCGATAGAATCTCCAACTTAACTCCAAGCTTGTCTGCGAACGCTTTGCCGTAATCGACGTCGAGACCGACTGTTTGCTTAGTCGTAGGGTCAATGAAACCGAATGGGGGATTACTATCGAAAGCGGCGATTCTCAGGACGCCCGCCTTCTTGATATCGTCGAGCCGATCCGCGTGCGCCAGACCGGCAAGCAGGGTTAAAACCAGCAGGAATCCAATACGCAGTTTATTCATAGCAAAAATTTCCATTAACGCATGATGCGTAGGTTTTTCCCGATCGTTGCCGATCAGGTTGGGGAACTTATCCTAGCCAACCCGTTAGCGAATTAAAAATAAGAAATTCGGCAATGCTTAGCAGTGAAAGGAATATGGAAATTCCTTGGTCAGCCACTTTGCTTAGGGTTTGGCAATGGCGACTTCGGTCGCTTTAACAAACGCGATCACTTCAATCCCTACGGCAAGCCCAAGATCTTCCACCGAGCGGGTCGTAATGACCGACGTCACAATACCCGCCAGCGTTTCCACATCGACTTCTGAAACGACCGGGCCAGTAATAATGGTTTTAATGATGCCCCGGAACTGATTGCGGGGATTAATGGCTTGAATACTCATGCAATGCGCTCTCGGTTCAGGATGAAAGACAATCGTAGCGACGCTGTTCAAATCGCCCAGCGAAATCGGTTGAAACCCTGCAATACCCAAGGTTCGGTCACGGAATCCACTGGCTGGACATCAGGCTGTTGCAGGACCCGGTTGAGCACCCGTTCTTCCAGAGCGGCAAAGGCGGCGCTGCCGCGAGCGCGGGGCCGGGGCAAATCAACGCGGAGATCCAGAGTAATGCGCCCTTGTTCGATCAGAATGATCCGGTCAGCCAACGAAATCGCTTCGGCGACATCGTGCGTTACCAGTAACGCGGTAAACCGGCGCTGTACCCACAGACTCTCAATTAATTGCTGCATTTCGATCCGGGTCAGCGCATCAAGCGCCCCGAGTGGCTCGTCCAGCAACAGCAGGCGCGGATCGTGAACCAACGCCCGAGCTAATGCGACGCGCTGGCGCTGACCACCGGACAGAATGGTCGGCCAATCCTCGGTGCGTTCCGCCAGTCCTACCTGGGTTAGCACCGCCCGGGCGTGTTGATAGGCGGCTTTGGGCAAACCGAGCGTGACGTTGGCAAGGACGCTTCGCCACGGTAGCAGGCGGGCGTCCTGAAACATGATCCGCATCTCGTCGTGGAGACCGGTTTGCGCCGCGCCGTCGTAATGAACTGCGCCGCTATCCGCAGACTCCAGACCAGCGATCTGCCGCAATAAGGTGCTTTTACCGCAGCCGCTGCGCCCAACAATCGCGGCGAACTCACCGCTGGCGACCGTCAAATCGAAAGCGGAAAGTACACTGCGTCCGGCATAGCCTTTGGTTAAACCCGTTATCTGCAAGGTGACGCCCGAACGCTGACCCGGTGAGTGGGCGCCGTGCAGTTCGTCCTCGTCATTCACATCGCTTCGCATGGTTAAGTCCTTGTCAGTGGTGGGATTGATAGCCGGGATGCCAGCGCAGCCAGTAGCGCTCCAGACCTTTGGCCAGCAAATCCGCCAGTTTACCGAGCAGGGCGTAGAGCAGGATGCCGAGCAACACCACGTCGGTTTGCAGGAATTCGCGGGCGTTCATCGTCATATAGCCGATGCCCTCTTGCGCTGAAATCGTTTCCGCAACGATCAAAATCACCCACATCAAACCCAGCGAAAACCGTACCCCCACTAGAATCGACGGCAACGCGCCAGGCAAAATGACTTCACGATACAACCGCCAACCGGACAGGCCATAGGCGCGACTCATCTCGATCAACCCGGGGTTAACCGCACGAATGCCGTGAAAGGTATTGATGTAGACCGGGAAAAACACCCCGAGCGCAATCAGAAACAACTTGGCTTCTTCATCGATCCCGAACCACAGAATCACCAACGGAATCAGCGCCAGCGGCGGGATATTGCGGATCATCTGGATCGTTGAGTCCAACAGCGTTTCGGCCGGTTTGGACAACCCGTTCAATAGCCCGAACCCTAGACCCAACCCGCCGCCGACGGCAAATCCGGCCAGCGCCCGCCACAGGCTGGCGCCGATGTGGGCAAAGAGCTCGCCAGACTCCGCTAGACGAACGGCGGCTTTGCCCACCGCCAGCGGTTCCGGCAACACCCGCGTGGAGAGCCAGCCCCATTGCGCCGACGCTTGCCACGTCATCAAGATGAAGATCGGCAGCGCCCAGGGCAGTAGTCCGCGCCAGGGCGCATGATGGATCGACGGTTTCATCAGGGATGGGCTTTCGGGACGGCATCCTTGACCTGGATCGGCTTCGGGATCAGCTTGAGGCCGAAGAACGTGTCAGCAATTTTCTGCTGTTCGGTCAGCACCGCGTCCGAGATCGGATGAACGTCATGGCTATAGCGGCGCAAACCGAGTTCGATGATCGCCGGGTCCAGACCCTGCAATGGGGACAGCGCGGCGGCGGCCTCCGGGTAGTGCTGGATGATCCATTGTCCCTGCGTCGCCAATACCTCGAACAACAGCTTGATGAGTTCCGGGTAACGTTCGGCGTAATCGCGCACCGCCAGGAAAAAGGCGTGGTTGTTCACTACCCCGGCGCCGTCGGCCAGAATACGTGCGCCAATCTGCTTTTCCGCCGCGGCCTGGAACGGGTCCCAGATCACCCATGCGTCTACGCTGCCGCGCTCAAAGGCCGCACGAGCGTCCGCCGGCGCCAGGAAGACTGGCTCGATCTCACTGTATTTCAGGCCATGCTTTTCCAGCACTTTGACCAACAGGTAATGGACATTGGAACCCTTGTTCAGCGCGACCTTTTTGCCCTTCAGTTCCGCCACGGTTTTAATCGGCGAATCTTTCGCCACCAGGATCGCCTCAGCGGCGGGGGCAGGAGACTCGTAGCCGACGTAAACGAAGTTCGCTCCGGCGGCCTGTGCGAAGATCGGCGGTGCTTCACCAACATAGCCGAAATCAATGGAACCGACATTCAGCCCTTCCAGCATCTGCGGGCCGGCAGGAAATTCGATCCATTTGACTTCGACCTTCAGCGGGGCTAGGCGGTGTTCCAACGCGCCCTGCGACTTCAACAGCGTCAACAGACTGGCCGATTTCTGAAAGCCGATGCGTAATTGCTGGGGGTTGTCGGCGGATTGAGCGCCGGTGGGCAGGGCCAGGGCGAGCGCGAGAGAGGCTCCAGCGCACAGCGTAAAGAACCGGCGTCTTGAACGGTCAATCATGGGTTTTACCTCGTAACCTGATGAATGGGCATTGGAAATCAGTACGGTCGATCGCCCAGAATGGTCGCCCGGTGCATCACCCGCCGGTGCGGCAGGTAATCGGCAATCGCGTAATGCTGGGTCAAGCGGTTGTCCCAAAACGCCACGTCATGGGTTTTCCAGCGCCAGCGCACAACGAACTCCGGGCGGGCAATATGAGCAAACAGCAGATTCAGCACCGCCTCGCTCTCACGGGGCGCAAGTTCGACGATGCGGGTGGTGAAGCCGGCATTGACGAACAACCCCTTGCGCCCGCTCACCGGATGGGTGCGAATCACCGGATGCACCACCGGTGGATGCTTGGCGTTGGCGACTTCCCAATGCGCTCGCGCTTCCGGGGTGGTGAAGCGTTCCGCCGGAAATGACTTGCTGAATTCATGCACGGCGGTCAGGCCATCCAAGAAAGTGCGAAACGGGATCGACAGCGCCTCGTAGGCGGCGACGCCACTCGACCACAAGGTGTCACCGCCACTGGGTGGAATCCGCTGGGCCGATAACACGGCGCCCAGCGGCGGAGTTTCAATGAATGTGACGTCGGTATGCCAGTTATCGTTGTCCGGCAGGTTGTCGGCGTGGGTATCCAGCACCAATACCTCTGGCTGTTCCGGGATGTTGGGGTAAATCGGATGCACATGCAGATCGCCGAACCGGGCAGCGAAATGGCGCTGCTGGGCTGGGGTCAGCGGCTGATTCTCGAAGAACAGCACCTGATGTTTCACCAGGGCATCGATCAGTTGATCTTGCTGGTCAGCAGCCAGTGGGTGCGCCAGATCGATGCCGCTCACCACCGCGCCAATCGCCGGCCCCAGCGGCTGGATATTCAGAGTCGTTGCCATAACCGGTTTCTCCGCGAGAGTAGTCATCATCAAACCTTGCCCTGCCAGGGCGTCAGTCGTCGTTGCAGGGCGCGAATCAGCAGTTCCATACTCACTGCCACCGTGCCGATCACCAGAATGCCCAGCACCACCACGTCGGTGACCAGGAAATTGGCCGCCGACTGCACCATGAAGCCCAAGCCCTGAGTTGCGGCGATCAATTCAGCGGCGACCAGGGTGGACCAACCGACGCCCAGGCCAATGCGAATGCCCGTCAGGATGTCTGGCAGCGCACTCGGCAGCACCACATGCCAGAGCAATTGACGCGGGTTCGCGCCCAGCGCTTGCGCCGCCCGCAAGCAATCGGGAGCGACGCTACTAACCCCCGCTGTGGTCGAAATCACCATCGGGGCAAAAATCGCCAGATAAATCAGCAGGATTTTCGACAGCTCGCCAATGCCAAACCAGATGACGATCAGTGGCAGGTAAGCCAGGGGGGGTAGCGGACGGTAGAACTCGATGATGGGATCGCCGATGGCGCGGGCGCGAGTGCTGCGGCCGAGCAGGATGCCCAAGGGAATCGCGGTCAACGCTGCGGCCAGCAGGGCCACGGCTATGCGCGCCAGACTCGCTCCCAGGTGTTGCCATAAGGTCGCGTCCATGTAGCCTTCGGTGGCGATTTGATACAGCTTACCCAGCACCGCCTCCGGCGCGGGCAGGAACAGCGGTGGCACGAGTTGCAGAACTGTTGCCAGCCACCAGAGCGACATCAGCGCCACTACGGTGAGCAACGATAGCAGACGCGGTTGCGCCAACCAGCGTCGCCACGGCAGAAGTCGAGGCGGCGGTGAAATCGTCGCCGCCGGGAGGGTTAGCGCGTCGATTTCACCCGGCATATCCATAGCGGGCAGGGCCAGCGTTTCGGTATCAAGGTTAGACATCGGCGAATTCTCCCTGGGTGTGATCGGTGAACCGGGTGCGGGTGACCTCGATGCGTAGTTCCACCATGACGCTGGCCCCTATTTGCGTCCCGGTTACGGTTTGGCGGATGCCTGAACCGCTTTGACGAACTGGGGATCGACGTAGCTGCTGTAGTCGTCCAGCACCTTTTCCACCTTGCCCTGTTCCTTGAGGAACGCAGCGGTATCGGCAATCGCCTTGACCGTGCCGCCGCCCAACAAAGTTGCACTGGCCTGTTCTTCAGCTAACGGGAAGCTGCTGCCCGTCAGTAGTTCCGGAATTTCTTCCAGATTGGCCCCGGTCAGCTTGGCGATCTTGGCGGCTTGGGGTGATTTGACTCCCCAAGCGTTGGGATTGGCGCGGTAGGCGGCATAGGCGTCCGCCGTCACCTGGGTGAATTGCTGGACAAATTTCGGGTGTTTTTCGACGAAATCACGGCGCACGATCCAGGCATCAAAGGTCGGTGCGCCCCATTGTCCGACCTGGGCTGAATCGGTCAGCACCTTGCCAGAGGCCTTGATCTTGCCGAGCGCCGGGTCCCAGACATAGGCGGCGTCAATGTCGCCGCGTTCCCAGGCTGCCGCCAGTTCCGGCGGGCGCAGATTGAGGATTTGCACGTCCTTGGGATTGATTCCCCAGTGCTTGAGCGCTGCCAGCAGGCTGTAGTGGGCGGTAGAAACGAACGGCACGGCGATTTTTTTACCGACCAGATCCTGCGGATTGGCGATACCAGACTTATTGCGCACCACTAGCGCTTCCGATGCGCCGATCTGGACCGCGATGAAGAAGGTTTCAATCGGTAACTGACGTGAGGCGGCAGCGGCCAACGGGCTGGAGCCGACATACCCAATCGCTACATCGCCAGACGCTACGGCAGCGATCACTTCCGCACCGGTGTCGAACTTGCGCCAGTCGATGGTCCAGCCGGTCGCCTTCTCATAAGCGCCATCGGCCTGGGCAACCTTGGAGGGTTCTACCGTCGTCTGGTAGGCGATAGTGACTTTCTCAGCGGCTTGGGCGCTCAGGATCAATCCAGCCAGTAACGGCGCAGCGATCAGGGTCCGTAACCCGATCTTCAGGGCTTGCTTCATGGGAAACTCCCGTTTAGGTGAAAAAAGGATGATGGATAGCCTAAACGAGATTTCTTCAAATCAAAAAGAATAAAAATAGGTTTGTTTATGAATTTTAATGAAATAGAAAGTGGATCATTCTCTTTTCAAATCAATCAATTCGTTATAGGTTTTATTGCCTGATAAATTGATACTCATTTCCCAAGTCGCCCGGTATCCCAATCGCTCATAAAGCCGCTGGGCATGACTGCCTACCGCAATCAGCTTCGCTTCCTGCACACCCTTGGCAATCAACCATTGCTGGGTTAGTTGCAGAAGTTGGTTCGATAGCCTTCTACCCCGGTATTGTGGAATGGTGTACACATCGATAATCCAGCCATAGTAACCCGGCTTGAACAGGTAGTAAGGAAAATCCGTTTTTAATAATGCGCCCGCAATAGCGACCGGTTCCTGCTCACCGTTATAAGCGATGAAGTGCTGTATTCTTCCCCGTGTAAACTCTTCCTGATACAGATTCAGAAGGACCTCATAGCAATCATCGATCAATGAGTTTTCCGGGACTCCCATTTCATCGAACAGGATTCTCCTGAAATTCAATGCTAACGGAATATCCTGTTTTTTTGCAGGCACAAATGAAAAATTCGGACTGGACTGGCTCATGATAACGCTCATGGATCAAGATAATAAAAACGAACCTATTTTGCGAGACGATCCAGATGGTTGAAAATCGGTTGCCGCTGCTCCTGCTGTGCAAACTGGTAAGAAAACGACTCATTCACTAGCAATTCCAGTTTGATGAGGCAAACAGCGGCTAAATCAACATCGCCAAGCTGTTTTCTGACGCTGCGATAGTGGTCTTCAAAAACCGGGCCGCTGACAATGATTTTTTCCGGTCTTCCTTGAATTTGCCAGTTCTCGCCCTTATTGCCAATGACTGTGATAGAAACCCTCTGGTCATACCAAAGACTCCAGGTAAAATTTTTATAGCTTTTTGAGGACTCCAAAAGCTCAAGATAAGTCAGATAACCCTGCTCTAAAACCCGCATAAACGGTTTTTCCACCGAATAGGGATGCCCTTTTTCATTCACGGTAGCTAACACTTTGATAGTGTTTTCATCGTTAATCAAGTCTATCAATTTCTGGGGAATTTCCGTCGCCATAGTCGAAGTGTCCGGTTAAGGGTGGATTCACAAAATGCGCGTCAAGTCGCCATCGGGATGGTTTCCACAGCGCCGATAATCATCAAAATCAATATTCAGGGAATACTTTTTTCGCAATCCATGCAGACCCTTAGCCAAGCTGACATAATACTCAAGCGAGGCGTTTTTCTGGTCATGAAAACAGGATTGTGGTCTTGGAATCCAGACCATGAAGATGGTGGAAACACCCTTGGTAGCAAGGTCTTCAGCTTCTTCCATGGTCGCTTCTAATGCATCACTTTCACTCGAGAAACCATGAGGTTTGGCCAGCTCCACTCCAGCGACAATGCCGGTATTGATATTGCCCGGTCCAAAAATATCGACAGCTCTGATCAATCGCTTCTTCCATTCCTGATAACCGATCCATTCCGCCTTGCCGGGGCAGATCCAGTTGAACAGATGTTCATTCAACACTTCAATATCAGCGGTGTAACCCATCAATCCGGTTTCTCGATAAAGCTTTTCCAATTGCTTTTCATTAAAAGCCGTTGCAATCAGTTGGCTGGGGAACTTCTTCGTTTTAAAATTTTCACCAATGACCTGTAGCAGTTCGACATAGTATTCAACCTCTTCATCAAAAGGTTCAACGCCTCGGGTATCCGATCCCGCTGTCAGACAGATACTGGAAAATCGCCCAGGCTGTTTTAGCGCTTCCTTAATCACTTCACTGGCTTCAGCCGGCTTTAGCTTGGCCGGTATGCCCAACTCCGATTTCTGATGTTTGGCGTGATTGACGATGTCACAATACTTGCAACCATGATCATTTTTCCAAAAATGGCAATAACTGGAAGGCATTAATTGCAAGCGCTGTGGTCGTGCGGTCACGACAAACTCCATCGGTTTGCCGGAAACCGTTTTCTTGCCATAAAAATCCGGCTTGGGCCAATACTCCGCTTCTTCAATAATCGTTCCTTGATCAGTAATGACCAGCTTGCCATCGATAAAATCAACCACATAGGGATTCTGTTCAACCGGGGTCGGATCCGTCAGAACGGTGGTGCCATCGCGCAAAATCAGCGACTCCGGCAATGGCGTGAGTTTCGCATCTCTGGAGCCAAACAAGGTAGCGCCCCTGATTTGGTGCAATTCTTTATCCAGTCTGGACAAGGCACCATCCGTGTAATGAACCCCACGTCTTTGCACGTCAATTTTAACGGCGATCAGCCTTGGGACTTCGGGATGCTTTTCCACTACTTCATCAAGGCTGAGTTCTCTATTCATTTCAAGGACTGACATTTTTTGGTCCTGATCTATTTGCAGTGGGCGTGGCGTTGCCGGCTTAATTTCGCCGCAACGCGCCGGTGACGTCGACTCGGCGCAAGGCCGTCAATTCTTCCTCGGTCGGCTCCGGGGCGATGTGCAGCGTCGGCGCGAACTGCAGATCCCAGCCAGTTTGGGCGCGAATCTCGGCGGGGCTGGAAAAGGCGAAATAGGCATCCAGTTGAAATTCTTTGGTTTCGGGGTCCGGGCGCAAAATACCCAGCGTCGTTACCATGGCGCTGGGACCGCCGCCGCGAAAGGGATAGCGGGCGCGGGCGT
Organism: Pseudomonadota bacterium; assembly: GCA_022709365.1. Lineage (GTDB taxonomy): Bacteria > Pseudomonadota > Gammaproteobacteria > Competibacterales > Competibacteraceae > UBA2383. The sequence continues at coordinate 9,443 of JAKLIY010000044.1, read as the reverse complement.
TACCACCGCTGAGATAGCCCGGCGAGGTGAGATAATCGACCCGTTCAGCGAACCGCTTTTTCTCGTGCGCCAGCATGATGACGACCCGCTGACACCCACTGGCAATGTCATTCGCACCGCCGCTGCCGGTCAGCCGGGTTTTCGGCGGACGATAATGCTCGTCCAACAATTCGCCCCAAATGCCGGTCGTGTTGACATTGCCAAAGCGATCCACCTGCGCGGCTCCAATCAAACCGACCTCGCAGCGCCCGGACGCCACCAGAAAACCCAGTGCATCCAGCCCTCCGGTGAAGCTGACGGCATTGGTGCACAGGCGGTTGCACTCGACGCCCCACGGCAGGCCGCCGACCGGGGTTGCGCCATAAATCCCACCCTCGGTCATCGCTCGCACGTTGGGCGCATGGTGGGCCTGGGCGAAAAAGCCCGCCAGCAGACTCAAACCCACACCGAAAATCGCCAGTTCGCCATCGCGGATTTCCCGCCCGGCGGCAATCGCCATCATTTCCTGTCGGGTGTAGTTCAGACTCATGATGCTTTGCTCTCAGCCAAGAGTTCGTCGATGTCCGCCCTGGACAGCAACCAGCGCCGGTACGGGTCCAGCAGAAAGCCGGTTGCCGTGGCGGATAGCGCTGTAATCCGGTCCGGGCCGATGAGCGCCAGGTACTCATCGAGCGTTTGATAAGAGTCGATAAAGTCCCGGCGATAACCGGCATAGCCTTCCGGGGTGCCCAGCGCCTGGTTCATTAACCGCATGTGCGGTTCATCAACATCATGGACGCCCGGTGAGGCTTGCGGCCAAGCGCTGAACGGCCAGTACACCACTGCCTCCACCAACAGACCGGGAATGCGCACCAAGTTGGGAAATTGCCGCATACAATCGGTAGCTACCAGTGCGTCAGCCACCAGAACCACCCGACGCGCCGCCCGCGACAGCTCAAACCGGCTCCATTCACTGCCCAGCATAATGGCGTTGCCTTCCGGGTCTGCCAGGGTGACGTGAATCACCGCCAATTCAGGGCGCAACGGTGACAACGCGCCATATTCCTGACCGCTGAACGGATCGATCACCGGCGGAATTTTCCGGGGAGAAGCGTATTCCTCCGGGTGGAAAGCGCTGCGAAATTGCACGTCCGTCCCGATATTGACGGTCGCCGGCACGAACGGCCAGTTCAGCGCCCCGCCTAGAAACCGCAGGGCCATGCTCAGATTGGAATAATCTTCCAACACCACCCGGCCACTCTCCACCGCCCGGCGCAGGCCGTTGGCGAAACCGAAACCCTCTAACCCGGTGAACCCGCATTCGAGTTTGTCCACCGCACCCGCCGCGCACAGCAGATTCAATTGTTGGGTGTTGGAATGGAAAATCGCGTGTAACTGGCGGCGGTTCTGGCGGATCAATTCCCGCCCAAAGGCGACTGCATCGGCACCCACCGGTAAGGCAGCACCGCTGGCATACTGCATCCCGTCGCGGGTGAACCGGGCTACGGCTTGCGGCAAGGCGATCAGTTTGTGGGTCATTGGCCCCCCGCCTGGCGTTGATAGGCTCGAAACGGCGCGGTTTCATAGCCGCCCTCGGCGACATAGCGGCCCAGTTGCAGGAACTCCGCCGGATCCTGAATCGGCCCCGTGAACCGAGTGACCGGCTGACCACTGGCGTCGAAAAACACGAAGGTTGGCGAAGCCTGCACTCGGTGGTTCATGGCCAATACAGTCGGGGTGATCGCGTCGCCCTTGAAGTCGGTCAGCGGCGCAAAACTGCTCAAATTCAGGCTGATGCTCAGGAAATGTTGCCGGTAATAATTCTGCACCGCCGGATCGCGCAGAATCGTTTCCTTCACCTTGCGGCATTCACCGCATCCGGCCATTTCAAACAACACCAGGATCCCCTTGTGTTCTTGCTGCGCCTGGACGAGTAGACGTTGCAGGTTGTCAGTGGTGGCATTGAAAAAAGCGTCGCTCCCGGCCCGAACCGGGGCGACGAACACAGCACCCTCAACCCCACAGAGCAAAACAAATAAAACCAACAGTAGCCGTCGCATAAATCGTTCTCACTTTAACCAGAACAGTGCCCGATGGCGGATGTACTCCAGTAGCGACAGCGACAGAAAGGTCACCAGTCCGGTGTACAGAATGCCGGCTACCATCCGGGGATAGTCGGCAAAATCGGCGTAGTACTGGACAAAACGCCCCAGTCCAGCATTCGCGCCAAACAGTTCCGCCACCGTCAGCAGAATGAACGCGAACGCCAGTCCCACCGCCATGCCGGAGAAGATATGCGGCAGGCTGGCGGGGAATACCACCTTGCAGAGATATTCACGATGCGTCAGCCCGAGCACCCGGGCGTTATCCCGATAGCGGCCTTCCACCGTCAACGCGCCAGCCGCAGCGCTTTGAAAGATCGGCCAGAACGCACCAATGAACACCACAAACATGGCCGACAACAGGAAGGTCGGCAATAACGCAATCGCGTAGGGGATGTACACGGTTGGCGGCACCGGAGCGACCACTCGGGCGAAGGGGAAAAAGGCCCGGCGCAATCCGGGCGTGGTCGCCACCCATAAACCGGCGACCACTCCGGTCACCACTGCCGCCAGGTAACCGGGTAATAAAATCAGCAATGACGACCAGGTGCCGACCCATAATTCCGGCAAGGATTCCCAGAGAGCCTGAGCAACCCGCAACGGCGCGGGCAGCAGTGAATTAGCTGCCGAGGTGAAAAATGTGGCGCCGAGTTGCCAGGCCAGTAACAGCCCCATGAACAGCAAGGTAGCTTCCTTGCCGGGCCATCGCCAGAGCGCATTGAACCCGCGCCGCGCCATGGACGGCGACGAAACAGCGCGGACTTCTGCGAGGGTCGATATCGAAGTTAGCGTATTCATAAAAACTACCTGTGGCCCAGTCAATGCAAATGCGCCAGCGTATCGGCGCTCAACGCATCGGCAATGGTTTCACGCAGTTGGTGAAACTGCGTTGAGGTGAATAAGGGGCGACGATCACGAGGCCGGTCAAACGGTACCGGGTAGTCCGCGATTACTTGCGCCGGTGCAGTCCCCAACACGGCTACCCGGTCGCCCAGATAAAGCGCCTCGTCGATGTCGTGGGTGACAAACAGGATGGTTTTGCGCGGCGTTGCGCTCTGCCAGACCGTGAGCAACAAGTCCTGCAAGCGCGCCCGGTTCAGGGTATCCAGCGCCCCAAACGGCTCATCCATCAACAACATGGGCGAACCGAGCGCCAACGCACGGGCAATCGCGCCGCGCTGCCGCATCCCGCCAGACAATTCCAGCGGATACTTATCGGCGGCGTCCTCCAGACCAACCTGCGCCAGATACTCGCGGGCCAGTTTCTGGCGGCGGGCTTTGGTCAGCGCCGGATGGGCCTTGGCGATGGCCAGGGCGATGTTGTCGGCCACGCTGAACCACGGAAAGAGCGAGTAATCCTGGAAGACCACCCCCCGGTCGATACCGGGACCGGCGATGGGCTGTCCAAACCAGCGGATCGCGCCGTGTTGCGGACTTTCCAGACCGGCGAGCAGGCGGAGCAGGGTGGATTTGCCCGACCCGGACGGGCCGAGCAGGCACAGAAATTCACCCTCACCCACCGTCAGCCGGAAGTCATCGAGAATCGGAACGTCGTTGTAGGCGAAAGCGACGGCGTCCAGAGTCAGTGTTGCCGGATTCACAGCACATCCCGTTGCTGGAAATCGCGTTGCCGCTGCTTCCAGAACGGCTCCTGTGGTTCTTCGGCCGCCAGGCGATCCAGCACCTGCTTATAGAGGGCAACGTCGATGTAAGCCGTGATGTCAACATTCGATTCGACGAAACCGCTGTTTTGCATGGTGGTCCAGAAGGTCTTGACGCCCTTCACATTGGGATCGGTTTGCTGATCCAGATGGGGCTGGTAATAGCCGCGTTCCAGCAGACCACGATCTAGCTTGACGTATTTCTGAATGGCGTCAATGGTTTCCTTGTGGTTCTGTGCGGCGAACTTCTCGGCGCGCAGAATAGCCCGCAGGAATTTGTCCCAGGTCGCTTTGTCATCATAGTTCTGGCGCGTAACGACCAGTCGGCAGCAGGGATGGCCCGGTTGCAGGTCCGAGGAGCGGATAACGATTTTCAAGCCCTGATCTTCGGCGCGCAGGTCGTGCGGCCCCCACACCACCCCGGCGTCGACCTGGCCCGACTTGACGGCCTCGATAACCGCAGGGGGATTCTTCAACTCAAAGATTTGCACTTCGGATTTCCAGTCCACTTTGGCATCCGTCAGTGCGCCGCGCAGCACCGCATCGCCGGACGCCATGCGCACGGTCGCAATCTTCTTGCCTTTCAGATCGGCAACGGTCTTGATTTGACCGGCTTTCTCCGACGTAGCGATGAGCGAGGCGTCCTCACCCATGATGCCGCCGATAATGCGTAGATCGGTGCCCTTGGCAATATGCGCCAGCGGCGCAGTGGTGCCAAACGCGCCAATATCCAGTTTGCCGGCGACAATGGCGTTGAGGCCATCTGCCGAGTTGGCGAACTCGATCAACTCAACATCGAGACCTTCCTGGGCGAATAAACCCTGTTCCTGGGCGATGAAGAATTTGGCGTGGCCGGTCACGGGCAGATAACCGACTTTCAGCGCCTTGTCGGCTTGGGCGCTGACGGTGCTTAATGCCAGCGCTGCGCCAGCGAGCAGCGGGAACCAGAATTTTTTTGACATCGACGTACTCCTGTAGGTGAAATGAAGAGCGGACAAGCAGAAGATAACACCGAGGTCATGCTATTAATAAAGAATAAAAATTCAATTTTTTATCTGTTTTTCTTATATAAATTTCAACACTGACTCAGAAACTCATTGACCAAAGCGGCGACCTGAGCATCTTCCAGCAGAAACGCATCGTGGCCGTGCGGACTGGTCAATACCGCGAACTCTGCGCCTGCCAGTCGTGCGGCTTCCTGCACTTCGGCGCAGGGGTACAGCACATCGCTATCAATACCGATGAACAGCGTCGGCGGTTTTAATCCGGCCAACGCCTGAGTCAAGCCCCCACGCCCTCGGCCTACATCGTGACTGTCCATGGCGTGCGAGAGCGTCAGATAACTATTGGCGTCGAAACGATGGAGAAATTTGCTGCCTTGACGCAGTAAATAACTTTCAGCCTGCGCCGGTTCCGCCTCCCAGCGCTGTTCAAAACTGGGCGGGGCGCGATAGCTGAGGGTGGCAATCGCCCGGGCCAGCGCCAATCCATGCGGCTGTTGCTGATAACGCCCGCCGTGATAGCCGGGATCGAGACGGATCGCCTCCCGCGCCAAGCGATTCCAGGCCCGCGCCCAAGGTCCATGCTGCGCTGGCGCCGCGATAACGATCAACTGCTGGCTGCGTTGCGGGAACGCTAAAGCGAATTCCAGCGCGACCATCCCGCCCAAGCTACCGCCGACCAGCGTCGCGGTTTCAACACCCAGATGATCCAGCAACCTCGCCTGGACCCGCGCCAAGTCGCCAACCGTGACCTCCGGGAATTTGGGACCGTAGGGATGGCCGTGGCGGGGATCAATCGACAAGGGGCCGGTGCTGCCATAGCAACTGCCCAAATGGTTGGCGCAGATGACATAGTCGCGGCCGGTATCGAAGGTTTTACCCGGTCCGACCAGACGATCCCACCAGCCTTGCCGCCCGAACGCCTGTTCACCAGGCGACAAGGCGGCCCAGACTTCTCTACTGTACCGTCCGGCCAGATGCGCGCTGCCGGTCAGGGCGTGGAAAATCAGGATCGCGTTGTCGCAGCGGGCGTTCAGGCGACCATAGGTCTGGTAGCGCAGCCGCACTTCCGGTAACACCCCGCCCCGCTCCAGGAGTAAACCGCCCGGCGAACCCCAAAGTACGGCGTCGCCGGGTTGTGGTGAGATACTGTGCATTCGTTGCCGGTAGCTGTGAATTTGCTCCCGTTCCAGTGGCGGCGGGAGCGACGCGGCACCGACTGCATTGCAGGCGTCCATGAACATCAGTACGTTCAAACCGAGGTGGGTTGCGCGGCCCGCAACGCCTGCGCCAGATCGTCCTTGATATCCTCGATATGTTCCAGACCCACGCTGATCCGCACCAAATCCGGACTGACTCCAGCCGTCGCCTGATCCTCCGCCGATAACTGCGAATGCGTGGTAGACGCGGGATGAATGGCCAGGGTGCGGGCATCGCCGACATTCGCGACATGCGAGACCAGTTCCAGCCGGTCGATGAAGGTTTTAGCCGCCGGAAAACCGCCTCGCAAACCAAAGGTCAGAATGCCGCCGGGCTGACCCTTGAAATACTTCTTGGCCAGCGTATAGGACGGATGCTCAGCCAGACCGGGATAATTAACCCAGGCCACTTCCGTTTGCTCTTGTAGCCAATGCGCCAGTTCCAACGTGTTCTGCGTCAGCCGTTCGGCACGCAGCGACAGGGTTTCCAGACCGAGCAACAGCGTGAACGCCTCATGCGGTCCCAGGCATTGCCCCTGATCACGCAGCCCGTCCACCCGCGCCTTGAGGATGAACGCCAGCGCTCCGAAGGCTTCCACCAGCTTCAAGCCGTGATAGCCGGGAGCGGGTTCACTGATCAAGGGATAACGGCCATTGCCCCAGGAGAACTTGCCGCCATCCACGATCACGCCGCCAATCGCCGCGCCGTGGCCGCCGATCCATTTGGTGGCGGAGTGGGTCACGATATTTGCGCCCCACTCAATCGGTCGGAACAGATAGCCGCCCAAACCGAAGGTGTTATCGACAACGACGGCGATTCCGGCTTTTTGTGCAGCGGCGAAAATCGGCTCGAAATCCGGGATGTTCAACGCGGGATTACCAATGGCCTCGATGAACCAGGCGCGAGTCCGATGGTCGCTCAGCGCCAGAAACTCCTCTGGCCGCTCGCCGTTGCTGGTGAAACGGGTTTGAATGCCGAAGCGGGGCAGGGTGACTTTCAACTGGTTATAGCTGCCGCCGTACAGATTGGGCGTTGAGACGATATTGTCGCCCGCCTCCGCCAACGTGGTGAAGGTCAGGAATTGAGCAGCGTGGCCGGAACTGGTGGCCAGACCGGCGACCCCACCTTCCAGTGCCGCGATACGCTTTTCCAGCACGTCGGTCGTCGGATTCATGATCCGGGTGTAGATATTGCCGAATTCTTGCAAAGCGAACAGCCGGGCGGCGTGGTCACTGTTCTGGAACTGGTAGCTGGTCGTGGCGTAAATCGGCACTTGCCGCGCCCCAGTCGTCGGATCGGGTTGATAGCCGGCATGAAGTTGCAAGGTTTCGTAACGTAAAATTTTTGGCGGTGCGCTCATGGCGTTTTCCCGGAAGTCGTTATTTCGAACGCCGCCCGCCATTCAGGTCACGGGCGACAACGTCATCTTGCTGTTTACTATAATTCCGCTGATCGCCTGCCAATAAAGAATAAATTCAGATTTTTTTATGAATTTTTATGATGATGGGTCGATAGGGCGTCCATGAGCGGGTACCTGCGTTAATCCATTTTTTTTCATATAAAATCCATTAAATATTCTTTTTTATAATAAAAAAAGCGGTTTATTATGATTCTTGATAGCCGATTGATGGCTATTTGCCGGGATTGTGGTCCTGGCCTTTTTACGGAAATGATTTTACCTGAAGAGGAGATTCGCCATGTCGCTGGCGCAGCTCGTTACCCATTTCAACCGGACTTTCCATCAGACGGAACCGTCTTCGGCGTTGGCGTCATTCACCTTGGAAGAGAATACCGTGGTAGCCCAGTTCTATGGCATTCGACTGGAGAGCGCCTTTGAGGCGTTGCGTGATCGGGTGGGGCAACCGCTCGGCTATCAAGCGCAGCTCAGGGCCTTCAATCCACGCGGCAAAAGCATTTCGGCCCGTGCGCCCTACGCCGTCGCCCTGGATGCGGACTCGATTGTCAATCTGGATCGGCTCATCCGCACCCTGCACGTTCTCAACGCCGCCAGCCAGGGACTGACCGGACCGCTCTTTCTGGACGTCCATCCCTGGCACATCGCCCAGGTGCCCCAGGATCACGGTGCCGTGTTCGAGGGCATTTTGCAGGATTGCGGTTGGTCGCCACGCCAAATCGTCCTGGAGATTACCGACGCTGCCGTTCAGGACGCCGATCACCTCGTCAAGGCGATGAACAGTTTCCACGCCCGGGGTTTCCGGATTGCCCTGCACCAGCGCGGCATTTACCCTAGCGAACTGGAGCATCTGCTGGCGCTCAAGCCGGACTTTATTAAGCTGGGACGTGCCCATCTGTTGGCGGCGGAAGCCAGCGCCAACGATGGTTGCCAACTGGCGAAACGGGTCCAGCAGATTCAACGCCACGGGGTCCTGGCGTTGCTCGACGGCGTCACCACTGAACATCAAGCTCAAATCGCCGACTGGGTCGGCGCGGACGGCTATCAGGACCGCAGCCGGCAGTCGCCGGAAGAGACCACGGTGATCATCGTGCCGGGACTGGGGGACTCCGGCCCGGGTCACTGGCAAACCCGGTGGGGCCAGGCCAACCCGGCGTATCGGCGGGTTCGTCAGCGGGACTGGGATCATCCCCAAGTCGATGAGTGGGTGGAGGCGCTGGATCGGGAAATCCGCCGTGCGCCCAGCCCGGCTGTCCTGGTGGGGCATAGCCTGGGCTGCATTACGATCGCCGAGTGGGTGCAGCGTTGCTGGACCGACGTCCGGGGCGCACTGCTGGTGGCGCCCGCTGATGTGGATCGACGCCCCTTTTTCGATACCGTGCCGCTGTGGCCCCTGCCCTTCCCGAGCGTCCTCGTCGCCAGCGAAAATGACCCGCATCTCGAATGGGAGCGGGCCCAGTGCTTCGCCCGGCACTGGGGCAGCCGCCTGGTGAATCTGGGCCGGGCCGGCCACATCAATGTCGAGTCGGGGTTTGGACCCTGGCCCGAGGGAGAGGCGTTGCTGCGAGAACTGCGTACCGGCGTTTTACCGGTCTCAGCCACCGCGCCGCCCGCCACCGCGCTGGAACCTTGTTTCGTCGAATAATCACCGCAGGGACCAGTGACAGCGTCGGCCAATTTATTGGATTTTTATCCGTTAAATAAGAAATTTTTGTTTAAAAATAAATACTTGTATTGCTATCTAACCGCACTAGAATACGCTCTCCCTATTAATTCCTCACCACACCGAGAAGATGGATCCCATGTCCGAAATTACCGAAATCCGCCATACGCTGGGCGAACAAGCGGCCCGGCAACTGGCGAATACCACCAAAACCGTTCCCCAGATGCAGGCGATTACGCCGCGCTGGCTGATTGCCTGCCTGCCGTGGGTCCCCGTCGAAGCCGGCACCTATCGGGTTAATCGGGTCGTCGAGACGCGCGCCGGGACTCCCGCCGATGTCGAGTGCAGCCCCCAAGACGAGAGCGACCTGCCCGAGGCTTTCGTCGATTACGAGGAGCAACCGCACGAGTACACCCTGAACGC
>JAKLIY010000043.1 GCA_022709365.1 Pseudomonadota bacterium | reverse complement strand
TTGGTCTGGAAAATTGAAGAAAAATATTGAAAGAATTCGCTCATTTTTCAAGCTTCCCACGACTCAGTATGCCAATCTCGAAGAGGCCCCTGTGTAAGGTATGTCTGGATATCTATTGGATAAACTATGATGCAAAAGGATGATTGAGTCGCATTTTTAACATGCAATAACTCTTCGTCGTCTTACTCATGATGACTCTCCTCAATCTTGTGTAATGGGTCTAGCAGACGATTGCTGTGATGCAAAAAAACCAAAATTATTTTATTGATAAAAATCAATTAGCTAGTATCAAGCCCATAAAAGTGTAAAAAATCCTGACACCCTCTTAATGTCTTAACAGTATCTTACCCCTAAAAAATAGGTATTAATTATTTAAAATCAACAACATATTTTTTAATAAGATACTGATTTAATAGTTATTTATAGTTCACAGATTTGATAATAACGCGCTTTTTTATTAGGTTTTCATGGTACCCATCTGCATCGAGCCAAAACGAAAAATCGTCAATTTTAAATAACAATTGCTCATATTAATCAATGTTCAAAAATCCGAGAAGGATTCTGGAGACGAAAAATTTGTAAAAAAAGCTGACGCCCCGGCGGCAGGTTTTGGCAGGATTCCAGCCCTTGAAACCGCCACTCACTGCGCCGGGGATCAATTGGCCCAGTAATATGATTGAAAATCAAGGAGAGTAAATTTTTCTGGCGGGAGCACCGGCCATCAGCCGGATGTAAAAAAAGCTGACAAGCGTGCTGGTCAGGCTGGTAGGCGAGTCTCCGGTCACGAGCGCCCGCTGCCATCCGGGGTTTTTTATGCGCTGATGACCCTTGAGGAAACTTGCGGGCCGCGTATTATCTAATCATCAGCCCTAACCGCCAGACTGAACGTTGCGCCTTGCCGCGCCGCCGTAGACCTACCGATTAACCACCCGTTTATTTGACACCACACGAATCCCATGAGTCAGGAATATTCAACCCAGTCCCCAGACCAGGATCACGGCACGGTTGTCGAGTCGGAGAAACCCGCACTCAAGCCGCCGCCGATGTACAAGGTCATCCTGTTGAACGACGACTATACCCCCATGGACTTTGTGGTGAGGATTCTCGAACACTTCTTCGGGATGAGCCAGGAAAAAGCCACCCAGGTGATGCTGCATGTTCATACCCGTGGCCGGGGAATCTGTGGAGTCTTTACGCATGACATTGCGGAAACCAAGGTAGTGCAAGTCAATGAATTTTCCCGTCGGCACCAACATCCATTGTTATGCACGATGGAAGAAGCCTGAGTCCGTAACCCCAGCGCAAGAGGTATGAAGTATGTTGAGCAAGGAACTGGAGTTTTCCATCAATCTTGCTTTCCGCGAGGCGCGGGAACGGCGCCATGAATTTATGACCGTGGAGCATCTACTGTTAACCCTGTTGGACAATCCGGCGGCAGTGGAGGTGTTGCGAGCCTGCGGCGCCCAACTGGACAAGCTGAAACGCGATTTGCAAATCTTCATCCGCGAGAATACGCCGGTGATGGGGCTGGGCGATCCGCGCGAAACCCAGCCCACTCTCGGGTTTCAGCGGGTCCTGCAACGGGCAGTGCTGCATGTGCAGTCCTCCGGTCATCGGGAAGTCACTGGCGCTAACGTGGTGGTCGCCATTTTCGGCGAACAGGAATCCCAGGCCGTGTTTCTCCTTAAGCAGCAGGGCATCAACCGACTCGATGTAGTCAATTACATCGCCCATGGGATTTCCAAGGCACATGAGGATCAGGAACCCACTGGCCCCTCGTCTGAGGAAAATGGCGAAAATTCGCAGAACGCCAAACCACTGGAAAATTTCGCCAGCAATCTCAACGAACTGGCGCGGCAGGGACGCATTGATCCGCTCATTGGCCGCCGCGAGGAAGTCGAGCGCACCATTCAGATTCTCTGTCGACGACGTAAGAACAACCCCCTGTTCGTTGGCGAGGCTGGAGTGGGCAAAACCGCTATTGCCGAGGGTTTGGCCAAGATGATCGTCGACGATGAAGTGCCGGATGTGCTGCGCAAAGCGACCATCTATGCCCTGGATCTGGGCGCACTGGTGGCCGGCACCAAGTATCGCGGCGATTTCGAGAAGCGATTGAAAGCGGTGCTGGCGCAACTGCGTAAGGAACGTCAAGCCATTCTTTTCATCGATGAAATTCACACTATCATCGGTGCGGGCGCGGCTTCGGGCGGAGTGATGGACGCCTCGAATCTGATCAAGCCGATGCTGGCTTCAGGTGAGATGAAGTGCATTGGTTCGACGACTTATCAGGAATATCGCGGCATTTTCGAGAAGGATCGGGCGCTGGCGCGGCGCTTCCAGAAGATCGACGTCGTTGAACCGACCACCGAAGAGACTTATCAGATTCTACGTGGCCTGAAAACCCGCTTTGAAGATCACCACGATGTCAAATACGCCGACAAAGCGTTGCGAGCAGCAGTGGAACTCTCCGCCCGTTACATCAATGACCGCCACCTGCCGGACAAGGCGATTGATGTCATCGACGAAGCTGGCGCCAGTCAGCGGTTGCTGCCCGTCGCCAAACGTAAAAAGCTGATTAACGCTACCGATATCGAAACGATCATCGCCAAAATGGCCCGTATCCCGCCGAAAACCGTATCGTCGTCGGATAAAGACACGCTACGCAATCTGGATCGCGATCTGAAACTGGTAGTGTTCGGCCAGGACGAAGCGATTGCGACGCTGGCGACGGCGATCAAAATGGCGCGAGCCGGGCTGGGCAATGAGCAGAAGCCCATCGGCTCGTTCCTATTTGCTGGACCGACCGGAGTCGGCAAAACCGAGGTGACGCGGCAACTGGCCAAAATCATGGGCATTGAGTTGATCCGCTTCGATATGTCGGAATACATGGAGCGGCATACGGTGTCACGGCTGATCGGCGCGCCGCCGGGCTATGTCGGCTTTGATCAGGGTGGGCTGCTGACCGACGCCATTCTCAAGCATCCCCATGCGGTGTTGCTCCTGGACGAGATCGAGAAGGCGCACCCAGATGTCTTCAACCTGCTCCTGCAGGTGATGGATCACGGCACGTTGACGGACAACAATGGCCGCAAGGCGGATTTTCGCAACGTCATCCTGGTGATGACGACCAACGCCGGGGCGGAATTGCTGGATCGGCCCTCCATCGGCTTCACCAGCCAGGATCACAGCAGTGACGGCATGGAAGCGATCAAGCGGATGTTCTCACCGGAATTCCGCAACCGGCTAGACGCCATTGTCCAGTTCAAGGCGCTGACTCCGGTCATCATCACTCAGGTCGTCGACAAGTTCCTGATCGAACTGGAAGCGCAACTGGAATCGAAAAAAGTCACGCTGGAGGTGGATACGGAAGGGCGTACTTGGCTGGCCGGGCGTGGTTATGATCCCAAGATGGGTGCACGGCCCATGGCCCGAATCATTCAGGAGAGTATCAAGCGCCGTTTAGCTGAAGAACTGCTGTTCGGCCGACTAGTGAACGGCGGACATGTGATCGTCACGGTCGGCGATGGCGAGTTGCAGGTGGAGATCGCTGAGGAGGAAGCGGTGCCGTAAGACCGGCGAAGTCGTTAAGTCAGCGTCCGCGATAGACGATGCGCCCCTTGGTCAGGTCGTAGGGCGTCAATTCCACTTTGACTTTGTCGCCGGTCAGGATGCGGATATAGTGCTTGCGCATCCGACCGGAGATGTGCGCAGTGACAACGTGACCGTTTTCCAACTGCACGCGGAACATGGTATTGGGCAGGGTATCGATCACGGTTCCCTCCATCTCAATATGGTCTTCTTTAGACAAAGTTTTAATCCCTTTTAGTCATACCGGTGATTTAAGACGCGCAAACATAGCGAAAATCCCGGGGCGTGGCAACCCATTTAACCGTATGAGCGCTGTCAAACACCTGCTGATTGTCTACCACACCCAGACCGGCCATACCCAAACCATGGCGCGGGCGGTGTGGCGTGGGGCGCGGCGCGTTGTGGAAGTGGAAACGCGGCTGAAAATGGCGTTGCGCGCTGGTCTGGGCGATCTGCTCTGGGCGCACGGCCTGTTGCTGGGAACGCCGGAGAATTTTGGCTATATGTCCGGGGCGCTGAAGAATTTTCTGGATCGCACCTATTATCCCGCCCAAGGCAAGGTCAACGGCTTGCCTTATGCGGTGTTCATTAGCGCTGGCAATGATGGAACCGGGGCGCTGACCAGCATCGAACGCATCGCCCGGGGCTATCCGCTTAAACCGGTGTGCGATCCGATCATCGCCCGTGGCGAACTGGACACGGAGGTTTTGCAACGTTGTGAGGAATTGGGTGAAACCTTGGCATCGGGGGTGGCGTGGGGCATTTTTTGAGGGGCTGGCGGCAAAGGACGGCAATCCCCCCTAATTTCCCTTTGCTAAAGAGGGGAACGGAACGGATGCGACCTCCGTGGCTTCGCCGGATCGGTCGCGGGTTATTGATAGTCGCCGGGAGCGTTGTCATGGCTTCACTGGCGGTCGTACTGGTGTTGCGTTGGCTGCCTTTGCCAGCGTCCAGCGTCATTGCGCAGCACTGGGTCAAGGCGGCCTGGCAGGGTGCGGCGCTCCGCTATGATTGGACGCCTTATCGGGATATTTCGCCCCATGCGGCGCTGGCGGTGATTGCCGCCGAAGATCAGCGGTTTCCCGATCATTACGGCTTCGATTTCGTCGAGATTCAACAAGCGCTGGCCGATCAGGAGGAGGGCCAGACGTTGCGTGGGGCCAGCACCCTTAGCCAGCAGACTGCGAAGAATCTGTTTCTATGGTCAGGGCGTGGCTGGGTCCGCAAGGGACTGGAAGCGTGGTTTACCGTGCTGCTGGAACTGTTATGGTCGAAGCAGCGCATTCTGGAGGTTTATCTGAACATCGCTGAGTTCGGCGAGTACACTTTCGGGATCGAGGCCGCCAGTCAACGCTTTTTCAACAAGTCCGCTGCCGAACTGACCCCCAGCGAAGCCGCGCGATTGGCGGCTGTGTTGCCTAATCCGCTGCGCTACCAGGTCGATAAGCCGTCCAGCTATGTCCGCAAACGCCAGCGCTGGGTCGAACAGCAGATGCGGCAACTGGGCGGCGTGGCCTATCTTGACCGGTTGTAGGGGTATCCTCAATCTTCCCCTGAATCCAGTTGTGCGACCAGCGTTTCCCGCAGCGCCATGTACTTGCGGGAATCGTTCAGCGGCCGGTTTTCGCGGTCAGTGACAAAAAACACGTCCTCAGCCCGTGCGCCGACGGTCATAATCTTGGCATTATGCAACTGCACTCCACTTTCCATGAACGCTTGGCCGACTCGGCATAATAGTCCCGGGCGATCCCAGGAGACCAGTTCCACCACCGTGCGGCTATTCGCCGTATCTTCATGAAATGAGACACAGGTAGGCATCTGAAACGCTTTCTGAATCCGTGAGATATGCCGACTGGGCATCAACGGTGCGGTGTCCGGTTGCTGGAGGGCGTGAATGAGCATAGTGACAATTTCTTTGATCCGGCTGCGCTCCTGAATCGGCAGGCCGGTATCTTCCAGGACAGTAAAACTGTCCAGCGTATAACCGCTATGTCCGGTAATAATGCGGGCGTCGAGAACAGTCAGTCCCAACTGATCGAGAATGGAGGTGATCAGCGCAAACAGATTGTCCTGATCACGGGTGTAGATGAAAATCTCTGTTCCACCCCGGCCCGGATCGTCGCGAGCCATCACTAAAGGCCGCTCCTTATGACCCCGTTTCAGAATAGACCGAGTGTGCCAGGTGATTTCATCGGCGGAATGACGCAGGAAATAATCGTCGCCGAACCCTTCCCAGACCCGGTTGATGCGCTCCTCATCAATTTTGGCGACATGCAATAACCGCCGCGCCTGGTTCTGTACTTCGCGGATACGCTCATCCTTGTCAATCGGATGATCCAGCCCGCGCCGTAATGCCCGGCGAGTGGCCTCGTACAACTGCCAGAGCAGCGACGCTCGCCAGGTGTTCCACAATTTAGGATTGGTCGCACGGATGTCGGCAACGGTCAGCAGGTAGAGATAATCCAGATGCATCTGGTCGCCCATTTGCCGGGCGAAGTCGTGGATTACATCCGGGTCATGAGTATCCTTTTTTTGGGCGGTGATCGACAGCGTCAAGTGATGGCGCACCAGCCACGCGACCAGTCGGGCGTCGAAACTGCTGAGACCATGCTGGCGGCAGAAGCGTTCAGCATCCTCGGCGCCCAGCTCGGAATGGTCACCGCCGCGCCCCTTGGCGATGTCATGGTACAGACCGGCGATGTAGAGCAGTTCTGGCTTGGGCAGCCGCTCCATGATGGCGCTGCACTGCGGAAGCTGATCGACGAACTGCAGCAGGAAAAACCGCCGCAAGTTGCGCACGACGAACAGGATGTGTTGATCCACGGTGTAAGCGTGGAACAGGTCGTACTGCATCCGGCCCATGATATGACCAAATTCCGGCAGATAGGCGGGCAGCACGCCATAGGCGCTCATCAGCCGCAATTGCTGCGTGACCCCATAAGGTTGGCGCAGGATTTCCATGAACAGGCTGCGTGGCCGCACATCGTTACGGAACTTGTCGTCAATCAGCGGCTGATGATCGCGAATCAGCCGGATGGTGGATGCGCGGATGCCCTTGAGTTCCGGGTGCTGCTGCAAAATCAGGAAGATTTCCAGCAGGGCGAACGGGTAGCGCAGAAACACGTTCGGTCGGGTCACCTCCAGATAACCACGCCGCGCCTGGAACCGGCGGTTGATCGGTGTCGGTTCGCCGGACTCGTCAGCCAGCAGAATCGCTTCCTCGAATAACTGCAACAGCATCTCGTTCAGTCGGCTCAGGGCGTTGACCGTGCGGTAATAGCGCTGCATGAACTGCTCGACCGCGAGATTGTGATCCTGATCTTCATAGCCGAACTGCTGGGCGATTCGTCGTTGATGGTCAAACAGCAGCACGTCCTCCCGACGGCCGGTCAGCGTATGCAGGGCGAAGCGAATCTGCCAGAGGAAGTTGCGGTATTCAAGCAGTTCGTCGTATTCGCGTGGACTGAGGAACCCGTGACTAACCAGTTCCTGCAAGGTGCTGGCGCCGAAGTGCCGCTTGGCGACCCAACCGATCATCTGCAAATCGCGCAGGCCGCCAGGACCTTCTTTAATGTTCGGTTCAAGGTTGAAAGCGGTTTCGTTGTACTTGCGGCAGCGCTGGCAGCGCTCCTGCTGTTTGAATTCGAAAAAGGCCGCATCCGGCCAGATGCGGTCGGGACCGGTGACAGCGCGCATCTGCTCAAACAGCACTGATGAACCGGTCAATAGCCGTGCTTCCATCAGACTGGTGGCGATGGTGATGTCGGCGGCGCCTTCGCGGGCGCAATCTTCGACGGTGCGGACGCTGTGGCCGACTTCTAGACCGATGTCCCATAAAAAGGTCAGAACATCTTCCAGCCCGGAGCGGTGAGTGTCCAGCGCCCGGTCACCCAGCAGAATCATGATGTCCACATCCGAACCCGGATGCAGTTCGCCGCGTCCATAGCCGCCTACGGCCACCAGCGCCAAGTCGGGCGCGTCTGCGGTGAAAAACCGTAACCAGACTCGCTGCAACAGTTCATCCATCAGTTGGGCGCGCGCCAACACCAGTTCATAGGCGGGAACACCCCGCTGGAACAGGTCCTTGAGTCGAGTATCGCTTTTTTTGAGCAGAGTGCGGAATGACGTGATTGGATTAGCGTTGGTGGTCAAGTCGGGTTCAAACGCGATAGCGTCGCACAGCGCCTGTTGGTTCCACAGCGCCTCGTTTTGCAGGAAAGTTGGGAAAGACATGGGAGAGCGGGGATGAGCAGTGATCGTCAAAGCGTCGCGCCGGGACTTAACGTCAGAATTTCATAACCGGTCTCGGTGACCAGCACGGTATGTTCCCACTGAGCGGAGATGCTGTGGTCCTTGGTCACCACCGTCCAGTTGTCGGGCAGTCGTTTCACATGACGTTTGCCGGCGTTAATCATGGGTTCGATGGTGAAGGTCATGCTTGGAACCAGCAGCACGCCATCGCCGGGTTTGCCATAGTGCAGTACCTGTGGGTCCTCGTGGAAATCCCGGCCAATGCCATGGCCGCAGTATTCACGCACCACTGAACAGTGTTGGGCCTCGGCATATTGCTGAATAGCGTGGCCGATATCACCCAGATGGAGGCCGGGCCGCACCGTGCGAATGCCGATACACAGACATTCATAGGCGATCTGGCAGACCCGTTGCGCCGCTATCGGCGGTGTGCCGATCTGAAACATCCGGCTGGTGTCGCCATGGTAGCCATCCTTGATCACGGTGATGTCGAGATTGACGACGTCGCCCTTTTTCAGCTTCTTCGGACCGGGGATGCCATGACAGACCACATGGTTGACTGAAGTGCAGATCGATTTGGGAAAACCGCGATAGTTAAGCGGAGCGGGGATCACTTGCTGGACGTTGACCATGTAGTCGTAGCAAATCCGGTCCAGTTCCTCGGTGGTGACGCCCTCTTGCACATAAGGAGCGATCATATCCAGGACTTCGGCGGCCAATCGGCCCGCTACCCGCATCTTCTCAATCTCGTCCGGGGTTTTATAGGTGATTTTCAGGGGGCGATGGGTCGGATTCTGGAACATGTTTTCGGTCTGTCTACGATTTCGGTGGCGCATGGGCGGTTTCAGGCCGGTGGGCAGCCACCCTCAGCGACGGCTGATACCGCTGCGAAAAACTGTGACAGCATTTTGCCAGCGGCGGTTCATTTGGTTTTCCTAAACAATCCATGGTATAAAGCGCGCGCCTTTTAGGCAAACGATAGATTCGTCTACCCTCATGGGTGGGCGCGAAAAAACAATTCTCACATCCGTCGGCACGGGCAGCCGGGTGCCCGAAGTTGGGGTCGCTGTCCGGGGCGGGTGGAGGCTCAACCCTGAATTTTCTCAAGGAGAACACTCCGCAATGGCGACCATTTCTATGCGCCAGATGCTGGAAGCCGGCGTGCATTTCGGCCACCAGACCCGCTACTGGAATCCCAAGATGGCACCCTATATTTTCGGGGCGCGCAGCAAGATTCACATCATCAATCTGGAAAAAACTCTGCCGCTGTACCTCGACTCGCTGAATTTCATCGGGCGATTAGCGTCCAAGGGCGGCAAGGTGTTGCTGGTCGGCACCAAGCGCTCGGCCCGGGATGCCGCTGCTGAGGCGGCGATCCGCTGCGGCATGCCCTACGTCAATCACCGCTGGCTTGGCGGTATGTTGACCAATTTTAAGACCGTCCGGCAATCCATCAAGCGGCTGAAGGATCTGGAATTGATGGCACAAGATGGCACCTTCGACCGGTTGGCCAAGAAGGAAGTCATCGGCCTGCGGCGGGATATGGACAAGCTGGAGCGCAGTCTGGGGGGCATCAAGGACATGTCCAGTTTGCCGGATGCGCTGTTTGTCATCGACGTGGGCCATGAGCGCATCGCCGTGCAGGAAGCCAACAAACTGGGGATTCCGGTCATTGGCGTCGTAGATACGAATAACTCACCGGATGGTGTGAACTACGTCGTACCCGGCAACGACGACGCCATTCGCGCCATTCAATTATATGTCGGCGGCGTGGCTGAAGCCGTGCTGGAAGGTCGCGCCGTGTTGGCTACTGGGCGCGGCCGCGAAGAGGAGTTCGTCGAAATTCCCGAGGAGGCGTTGCCGGCCGGCGAGGGCGCTTGAAGCCCCGGACGAATGCTTCATCCCAGGAAGGCTCGTGTGCCCTGAACGCCCGCGAGCCTTTTTGATGAATTTGCAGAAACCCCTACAGAATTGTTTTTCAGAGGTAGATGAGCATGGCGGACATCACGGCGGCGTTGGTCAAGGAACTGCGCGAGCGCACGGGTTCAGGGATGATGGAGTGCAAGCGGGCTTTGCAGGAAACCGGCGGCGATATCGAAACGGCGGTCGATCTGATGCGCAAGGCCGGTCAGGCCAAGGCCGACAAGAAAGCCAGTCGCATCGCTGCCGAGGGTCTGATTGTCATCCGGCAGACTCAGGGCGCAATCGCGATGGTCGAGGTGAACTGCGAGACCGATTTTGTCACCAAGAATGACGACTTCCGGGCTTTCGCCGACGCGGTGGCCGGAGTGGCGCTGGAGAGCGAACCGGCGGATCTGGATGCCCTGTTGACGATGAACATGGTCAATGGTCAAAGCGTCGAACGGAACCGGCGCGACTGCATCGCCAAGATCGGTGAAAATATCAACGTCCGTCGCTTCGCCCGACTGGCTACGACCAGTGGCGTTTTGGGCAGCTATTTGCACGGTACGCGCATCGGCGTATTGGTGGAGCTGGAGGGCGGCGATGCCGAGCTGGCCAAGGACATCGCCATGCACATCGCCGCCAGTCGACCACTGTGTGTCAGCGCGGAGCAGGTGCCCGCCGAGTTTCTGGCTCGGGAAAAGGACATCTTCGCGGCGCAGGCGGCAACTAGCGGTAAACCGGCCAACATCATCGACAAGATGGTGGAGGGTCGGCTGCGCAAGTATCTGGAAGAAGTCACCCTGATCGGCCAGCCCTTCGTCAAGGATCCCGAGCAGAGTGTGGAGAAGTTGCTCCAGTCCCGCAAAGCCAGGGTCATTCACTTTGAACGCTTTGAACTGGGTGAGGGCCTGGAAAAGAAGTCCGATAATTTCGCTGCCGAGGTGGCGGCGGCGCGTGGCGATCAGGAACCCGATGCCTAATCCTCAACCCGTGTTCAAGCGAATTCTCCTCAAGCTCAGCGGCGAAGCGCTGATGGGCGCGGGCGATGATGGCATCGACACCGAAGTGATCGCCCGGATGGCCGATGAGGTGCGGGAAGTGCGCCAACTGGGTGTGGAAGTGGGGATGGTGATTGGCGGCGGCAATCTGTTCCGGGGCGCGGGTCTGGCCCGGGCCGGCATGGATCGGGTCACTGCCGATCATATGGGCATGCTGGCCACGGTGATGAACTCGCTGGCGATGCAGGACACCCTGGAGCGATTGGGCGTATTTACCCGGGTGATGTCGGCCATCCGTATCAACCAGGTTTGTGAGGACTATATTCGCCGCCGCGCGATTCGCCATCTGGAAAAAGGCCGGGTGGTGATCTTTGCTGCTGGCACCGGCAATCCCTTCTTCACCACCGATTCCGCCGCCAGCCTGCGGGCGATTGAAATCAGTGCCGACGTGATGCTCAAGGCGACCAAGGTGGATGGCATCTATTCGGCAGATCCTTTTAAGGATCCCCAGGCAGTGCGCTACGACCGTTTGACCTACGACGAAGTACTGGCGCGCAAACTGCAGGTTATGGATGCCACGGCTATCGTGATGTGCCGCGAACATGATCTGCCGCTGATGGTTTTCAACATCAACCGCCGTGGCGACCTGGTGCGGATCGTTTGCGGCGAGAACGTGGGCACTACCGTAGTACGGGAATAACCGCCATGATCGACGACATCAAGAAAGACTCCACCGAGCGAATGGCTAAAAGCCTAGACAGCCTCAAGCAGGAATTGACCAAGCTGCGGACCGGGCGCGCCCATGCCAGCTTGCTCGATCACCTCACGGTCAGCTACTACGGCAATGACACGCCACTCAATCAGGTGGCTTCCGTCGGGGTGTCCGATGCGCGCACCCTGCTGATAACGCCTTGGGAAAGGAACATGGTCGGGCCGATTGAGAAGGCGATCATGAAGTCTGATCTGGGGTTGAATCCGGTGACTGCCGGCACAGCGATCCGGGTGCCGCTGCCGCCCCTGACGGAAGAACGTCGCCGCGATTTGGTCAAGATAGTCCGGCACGAGGGCGAGGGCGCGAAAGTGGCGATCCGCAACATCCGTCGGGACGCTAACGGCCAGTTCAAGGCGTTGCTCAAGGAGAAGAAGATCACCGAGGACGCCGAACGGCAGGCTCAGGACGAGATGCAAAAGCTGACCGACCGATATATTCAGGATGTGGACAAAATGCTGGCGGCTAAGGAAACCGAGTTGATGGAAATTTAGCGAATCCACGGAAAACCGGTTAAGGAACAGGCTGAATGGCGGATGAGGTCGATGCCCTGTCGAGCGGTCGGGACCGATTGCCCCGCCATGTGGCGATTGTGATGGACGGCAACGGTCGTTGGGCGCAGCAACGCGGCCTGCCACGCACCATGGGGCATCGCGAAGGGGCCAAGGCGGTGCGGCGCGTCGTTGAAGCCTGCGCCGCACGCGGCGTCGAGGCATTGACGTTGTTTGCTTTCAGCAGCGAGAACTGGCGTCGGCCACGCCCCGAAGTCGAAATTCTGATGAATTTGTTTGTTCGTACTCTGCGTAGTGAAATCCGCCGACTGGACGCCGCTAATGTCCGCATGCGATTTATTGGCGACTCCGGGGCGTTTTCGCCGACCCTGCAGGACTATATGGCTAAGGCGGAGCAACGAACGTCGGGTAATACGGGTTTAACGCTGGTGATTGCCGCCAACTACGGCGGCCGCTGGGATGTGGCTCAGGCGGCGCGACAGGTCGCTGAGGAGGTTGCAGCCGGCCGGTTGCAACCCGCTGATGTGACGCCGGAGACCTTTCACCGCTACACCTGCCTGGCTGATTTACCGGAGCCGGATCTATTTATTCGCACGGGTGGCGAGCAGCGCATCAGCAATTTCCTGCTCTGGCAATTAGCCTATACCGAATTGTATTTCAGCGAACGGCTGTGGCCGGACTTTACCGCTGATGATTTGGACGTTGCTTGTTCGGCATTTGCCAGTCGGCAGCGGCGATTTGGCCAGACGAGTGAACAAGTGGCGTGCGGAGCGCAAGACGACCATGCTTAAACAGCGCGTGATAACGGCCAGCATCCTGGCGATCCTGGTCATCTGGGCGGTGCTGAAACTGCCGGTCACCGGTTTTGGCGTTGCGCTATTGGCGGTCCTTTTGCCGGGTGCCTGGGAATGGACGAGACTGATCGGTCTGAGCAAGACCGGCGATCGTGGACTCTATGTGGGCGGCATTCTGGCGCTGATTCTGGCGGCGTGGCCGCTGCTCGACAGTGCCGTGTTCGTCAATAGTCTGCTGGTGCTGAGCGTTCTCGGTTGGTGCGGCGCGCTGTTTTGGTTGCAACGCTACGCGGTGCGTCCGGAGCAGCAGAATCATCCGTTGCAAATGGGCATCGCTGGCATCGTGGTGTTGGTCGCGCCCTGGGTGGCGTTTATGGGATTGCGCAATGAGTTCGGGCCGGGTTATGTGCTGTTCCTGTTCCTGCTGGTCTGGGCTGCCGATGTCGGCGCCTATTTCGCCGGACGACGTTGGGGACGGCGCAAACTGGCGCCTGCAATCAGCCCCGGCAAGACCTGGGAAGGCGTGGCGGGCGCTGGCGCAGCGACGTTGATTTTGGCCTTGTTGGGTGCGGTGTTGTTGGACGAAGGTGCACGCTGGCCAGCGTTTGTGGCGGTGTGTCTGATTACCGCCGGTTTTTCCATCGTCGGAGATTTGTTTGAGAGCATGATCAAGCGCCAATGCGGGGTAAAGGATAGCGGCTCGCTGCTGCCGGGCCATGGTGGCGTTCTCGACCGAGTGGATAGCCTGACGGCCGCCGCGCCGGTATTTCTGCTGGGCTTGTACGGGATTTCAGGATGAGTAGGCGGATCGGCATCACTATTCTGGGGTCCACCGGCTCGATTGGCGTCAGTACGTTGGATGTGTTGCAACGCCACGCTGACCGTTTTCGGGTGATCGCCCTGACCGCGCATCGGGATGTTGAAGCGCTGTTTCAGCAATGTTTGATCCACGAACCCGCGTATGCGGTGATGGCTGATCCCAATTCCGCCGGGAGGCTGCGCGACCGCTTGCAGTCCGCTGGTCGTCCGGTCGAAGTGCTGGCTGGCGCAGCCGGGCTGGAGCAGGTTGCGGCCTTGCCAGAGGTCGGCTATGTCATGGCGGCGATTGTCGGCGCGGCGGGTTTGTTGCCGACGCTGGCGGCGGCGCAAGCGGGCAAGCGGGTGTTGCTGGCCAATAAGGAAGCACTGGTCATGGCCGGGCCGTTGTTCATGGCGGCGGTGCGCGAGCATGGGGCGGAACTGCTGCCCATCGACAGCGAACACAATGCGATTTTTCAATGTCTGCCGCCGACCTTCGCTACTGAAGGGCTGGATGCGGTAGGAGTGCGCCGGATTCTGCTGACCGGCTCGGGGGGGCCGTTTCGCGTGACGCCGCTCGATCAATTGTTGGACGTGACCCCGGAGCAGGCGTGCGCGCACCCCAACTGGCGCATGGGCCGCAAGATTTCGGTGGATTCCGCCACCATGATGAACAAGGGACTGGAAGTTATCGAAGCGCACTGGCTATTTGGCGCGGCTCCAGAACGAATTGAGGTGGTGATTCACCCGCAAAGCGTGATTCATTCCATGGTGGAATATCAGGATGGCTCGGTGCTGGCGCAATTGGGTAACCCGGATATGCGCACACCAATTGCGCACGCTCTGGCCTGGCCGCGTCGATTAACGTCTGGAGTGCCGTTCCTGGATTTTACGCAAATGGCGAAACTGGAGTTCCAGGCTCCGGACTTTGCGCGCTTTCCCTGCCTGAAACTGGCGTTTACCGCGCTGGAGGAAGGCGGGACCGCACCAGCGATTCTCAACGCCGCGAATGAAATCGCTGTGCAAGCTTTTCTCGACCAAAAAATTCGCTTTACCGACATCGCCGCTGTTGTCCAATATGCTTTGGAACAGGTCAACAGACATGCGGCTACGTCGCTAGCGGTCATCCTCGACGCCGATGCGCAGGCGCGGGTTGCTGCGAACAACTGGATCGCCGCACGGGTCGGAGGTCGTCATGAGTAGCAGTCCATTGATTTCCGTATTAGCCCTGATCGTTACCTTGGGGGTACTGATCACGGTTCACGAATTCGGCCACTTTTGGGTGGCGCGCCGCTTGGGCGTCAAGGTCACAAAGTTTTCCATTGGCTTTGGCAAGCCGTTGTGGCGGCGACAGAGCCAGGATGGCGTGGAATATGTGATCGCCGCCCTGCCCTTGGGTGGCTACGTCAAGATGCTCGATGAGCGCGAAGGCGAGGTGCCGGAAGCTGATTTGCATCGAGCGTTCAACCGGCAGCCAGTTCGTTCGCGCATCGCCATTGTGCTGGCCGGACCCCTGTTTAATTTTCTGTTTGCCATCCTGGCCTATGCCTGCATGTTCGTCGTCGGCGTTCCCGGCGTGAAACCACTGCTCGATCAACCCGTGGTCGGCTCTCTGGCCGAGGCCGGCGGATTCCGCAAGGGTGATCTCATCGTCGCCATCGACGGCCAGCCGACCCCGGCGTTGAGTTCGGTCATGCTGGCCCTGGTGGATCGAGCGATGGCCGAAGATGTGGTGCGCTTCGAGGTGCAGGATGCTGATGAGCGAATGCGCATCCGCACCCTCGACCTGCGTGATGCTCAGGTGGGAACCGACGATATGATGATTTTTGAACGGGTGGGTCTGACGCCCTGGCAATTGGTCTTACCGGCGGTGATCGGTCAGGTGATGCCGGACGGCGCGGCAGCGCGGGCCGGTTTGCAACCGGGTGACCGGATTCTGCTGGCTAACAGCGAACCCGTGATGGATTGGAAACATTGGCGCAGCATCATCGAACGCTATCCCGGCCAGTCCTTGACGGTGCGCATCGAACGTGAAGGAGGCGAACAGGCGCTGGAACTGATTCCCGATAGCCGGGAAACCCGCCAGGGTGGGCAGGTCGGCTTTATCGGCGCTGTTGCCGATGTGCCGCTGGATCTCGCGGAAGACTTGCAGGTCGTGGTACGTTATGGGCCGCTGGACGCTATGAGCGCCGCCATCGGCAAAACCTGGGACATGTCGCTGTTGACCTTGCGGATGCTGGGCCGGATGCTGGTGGGCAAGGCGTCGCTGGAAAATCTTAGCGGGCCGCTAACCATTGCCCAGTTCGCTGGTCAAGCCGCCAGCGCTGGCCTGATGGCGTTTCTGTCGCTACTAGCCTTGGTCAGTATCAGTCTGGGCGTGCTGAATTTGTTGCCGGTGCCGGTTTTGGACGGCGGGCATCTGTTGTATTACCTGATCGAAGCGATCAAGGGCAGTCCGCTGTCGGAAGCCCTTCAGCATATGGGACAGCAGGTGGGCATCGTTGTGCTGCTGCTCTTGATGGGGCTGGCGCTGTTCAATGATTTTAATCGTCTTTTGGGATAGAAATCACCGGGTGCTTGCTTGCTTATGAAATCGTATCGCCATCTAATGCTGTCGCTGGGCCTGTGGGGCGCGTTGTCCGGCGCACAGGCCGCTGAATTCGTGGTGCAGGACATTCAGGTGGATGGCTTGCAACGCCTCTCGGCGGGCACCGTGTTCAACTATCTGCCCGTTCAGGCGGGCGCGACCATTTCCGAGAAGGATTATCCGGAGATCATCCGCGCCTTGTTCAAGACCGGCTTCTTCACCGATGTGAATCTCGAGCGGAACGGCAATGTGCTGGTGGTGACCGTTACCGAGCGGCCCGCCATCTCCGAAGTTCGTATCGAAGGTAATCAGGAGATCAGTACCGATGATCTCAAGAAAGCTTTGACTCAGGTCGGGCTGGCTGAGGGCCGGGTGTTCGATCGGTCGCTGCTGGACAAGGTCGAGCAGGAGTTGTTGCAGCAGTATTACAGTCGCGGCCGCTATGCTGTCCAGATCAAAAGTCAGGTGCGGCCGCTGGAGCGCAACCGGGTTGCCATCACGATCGATATCTCCGAAGGTGCGGTAGCCAACATCCGCCAGATCAATATCGTGGGCAACAAAGCGTTTACCGAGAAGGAACTGGTGGGTTTGTTGCAATCTTCCACCCCTGGATGGTTCTCGTTCTTCACCAAGGACGACCAGTACGCCAAGCAGAAACTGGCAGCGGATATTGAAACGCTGCGCTCTTTCTACCTGGATCGCGGCTATCTCAAGTTTAATGTTGAATCCACCCCAGTATCGATCACCCCGGACAAAAAGGATGTTTATATCACGATCAACGTGATTGAAGGCGAGCCGTTCACTATCGAAAATATCCAGTTGACTGGAGATTTCGGGGTCGTGACTGAAACTGAGTTGCGTCAGCTCATCGATATCAAACCGGGTGAAACTTTCTCTCGCGCCAAGATTACGGAAGCCACCAAGAAGATCGGCGAACGATTAGGGCAAGAAGGCTATGCCTTCGCTAATATCAATACTGTACCCCAAATCAACGACGAGAACCGTAAGGTAGATTTGACTTTTGTGGTCGATCCAGGTCGGCGGGTGTACGTGCGGCGCATCAATTTTCAGGGCAATACTAAAACCCAGGACGAAGTCCTGCGCCGGGAAATGCGGCAGGCGGAGGGCGGCTGGTATTCCACCAAGGATCTGGATCGCTCCAAGACCCGGTTGCAGCGCCTGGATTATCTGGAGAGCGTCAATGTCGAAACGCCAGCGGTGCCTGGGACCAACGATCAGGTTGATGTGAATTACACCGTTGTCGAGAGGCCATCGGGCAGTCTAATGTTTGGCGTCGGCTACGGCCAGGATTCCGGCGTGTTGTTGAACGCCAGCGTGACCCAGAACAATTTTCTCGGCACCGGCAATCAAATGAGCTTGGTGCTCAATAACAGCACCGCCAGCGATAATTACAGCCTTTACTTCAATAACCCCTATTACACGATGGACGGCGTCAGTCTGGGATTTCGACTGTATTATCAGAACATCGACAGCGCCGAATTGAATTCCGCCAACTTTGTCCGCAATGCGGCGGGGTTCCAGGTCAACTTGGGGTTTCCGCTCAACGAGTTCGATACGCTGCGGCTGAGTCCCGGCTATCAGCATCTCTGGATCGACACGACGACGTCGACGCCCTTCGAGATTGTTGATTATCTGGAGGAAAATGGCGACACCTATGATCAGATCACCCTGGACGCCAGTTGGGCGCGCGATAGCCGGAACCGGACGATTTTCCCGACCGAGGGCAGTCTGAATCAAATTGTGGGACAATTTGCGCTGCCGGGCAGCACTGCGGAACTCTACAAACTCACCTACCGGACCATCAACTACTATCCGCTGGCGCGCTGGCTCACCTGGTCGGTAGGCGGTGAGGTCGGCTACGGCGATGGCTATGGCGGCACTGACGGCTTGCCGTTTTTCGAGAATTTCTACGCGGGTGGTTTGCGGTCAGTGCGAGGCTACAAGGCGAATACTCTGGGTCCCCGCTATAGCAACGACGAACCTAGCGGTGGTGCGTTTAAGACCATCGCCAGCACGCAATTCATTTTGCCGATGCCGTTTATGGATAAATCGGAGAATGTGCGGGTGGCGGCCTTCTTCGATGTGGGCAATGTGTTTGCGACGCCCAGTGATTTTGAGGCCAATGAACTGCGGTATTCCGTGGGTCTCTCTGGCTTATGGTTGTCTCCGCTGGGACCGATCGTGTTAAGCGTCGCTGCGCCGCTCAATGATCAGTCCGGTGATGAAACAGAGGTCTTCCAGTTCTCTTTCGGCGTACCCTTCAATTGAGTTTGTTGAGAGAGTAGGGAGTGGAATTTTCAGTTTATGGTTTTTTGCCATTTTTGCGTAATGAGGTGATCGAGTGAAGCTCAAACAAGGTTTTTTGATCGCGGCGGCGCTGGTGCTGCCGTTATCGCTGGCGCAGGCAGCCGAACTGAAAATCGGTTTCGTCAGCATCGCCAAGATTCTCAGTAGCGCGCCGCAGGCTGAGGCGGCCAGCAAGCGTCTGGAGCAGGAATTCGCGCCCCGACAGAAGGGGCTGGTTGAAGCGCAGAAGTCGTTGCGTAAACTGGAGGAAAAACTGAACAAGGATAGCGCAGTGATGAGCGAAAGCCAGCGCCGTAATCTGGAGGGCGATATTCGCAATCAAATGCGGGAACTCAACCGCACCAACGCCGAACTTCGGGAAGATTTCAACCTGCGCCGTAACGAGGAATTGGGCAAATTCCAAAAGCAGGTGCTGGACGTTATCAACAATGTGGCCAAGGAAGAAGGTTTTGATCTGGTGATCAATGATGGAGCGACGCTGTACGCCAGTTCCCAGGTGGATGTGACGGATAAGGTGCTTCGGCGCCTGACTTCCAAGTAAGCTTGATGGCCACGCTCGGGGAGATTGCCGCCGCCGCCGGCGCCCGCCTGCAGGGCGGCGACGCGGCGACGGTCATCACCAGCGTGGCGCCATTGAATCGTGCTGAATCCGGGCAACTCAGCTTTCTCATCCATCCCCGCTATCGGCCTTATCTGACCACTACCCGTGCGGCAGCAGTCATCCTGTCTTCAGCGGATGTGGCGAATTGTCCAGCACCGGCATTGGTGACGGACCACCCGCATATCGCCTATGCCCGGGCTGCTGCGCTGTTTGCTCTGGCAACCGAGTCGCATATCGGTGTTCATCCTACCGCTTGGGTCAGTCCTGAGGCGTGCATCGCCGCTGATGCCTGGATCGGCCCGCATTGCACGGTGGAAGCGGGCGCGGTGATCGAGACTGGCGTGGTGGTGGGGCCAAACTGTGTAATCGGCGAACAGGCGGTGATTGGCGCCGGGAGTCGGCTGGTGGCGCAGGTGACCGTCTGTCATCGGGTGCAACTGGGGCGTCGCGTGCTGGCCCATCCCGGCGCGGTGATCGGCAGCGATGGATTCGGACTGGCGCTGGATCACGATGGCCGTTGGTTGAAGGTGCCACAGCTCGGTGGGGTACAGATTGGCGATGATGTCGAAATCGGCGCGAATACCACCATCGATCGGGGCGCGCTGGAAGACACGGTGATCGAAGACGGGGTCAAGCTGGATAACCAGATTCAGGTAGCGCATAACGTCCGTATCGGCGCCCATAGCGCCTTGGCTGGCTGCGTGGGCATCGCGGGCAGCGCCCAGATTGGTCGGCATTGCATGTTAGGCGGCGGCGTCGGCGTCGCTGGCCATCTGGAGATCGCCGACCGGGTGCAGGTGACCGGCATGTCGCTGGTTGCACAGTCTATCACTGAGCCAGGAGCCTATTCCTCGGGATTGACCGTGGAGCCGAACCGGCTGTGGAACAAGATCAGCGCACGCCTGCGCCGGCTGGATGAATTGTTTCGGCGACTGGCTGTTCTGGAGAGAAAGATGAATCAAAACAGCACCCCACCATCGCTTATCCCGAGCGATCGGGATTGAAGGAAAACCGCAAGCCCATGAGCGAATCGATGGACATTCAGGAAATTCTGGAATACTTGCCGCACCGCTATCCATTTCTACTGATCGACCGGGTGCTGGCGATTGAACCGGG
Source organism: Pseudomonadota bacterium (assembly GCA_022709365.1). Taxonomy (GTDB): domain Bacteria; phylum Pseudomonadota; class Gammaproteobacteria; order Competibacterales; family Competibacteraceae; genus UBA2383. The sequence continues at coordinate 6,893 of JAKLIY010000043.1, read as the reverse complement.
GCAGTCGCTGACTGGCCTCAAGAATGTGAGTTTCAACGAACCTTTTTTCCTGGGGCACTTTCCGCAGAAGCCGATCATGCCGGGCGTGCTGATCCTGGAGGCGCTGGCGCAGGCGACCGGAATTTTGGCTTTTAAGAGCGAGGGTGAGAAACCGGACCATCGCTCCATGTACTATCTGGTGGGGGTCGATAACGCCCGATTCAAGCGACCGGTCGGCCCCGGCGATCAGTTGATCCTGGAAGTGCGATTGGAGCGCATCAAGCGCGGCATTGGCAAGTTCGTCTGTGAAGCCAAGGTAGACGGTCAATTGGTCGCATCGGCGGATTTGATGTGCGCCAAACGGGATATCGAGCCGTGATCGATCCGCGCGCCGTGATCGACCCCTCGGCCCGACTGGCGCCGGATGTCACCGTAGGGCCGTTTTCGGTCATCGGGGCGGAGGTTGAAATCGGTGCCGGGACCTGGATTGGCCCCCACGTCGTGATCCAGGGGCCGACCTGGATTGGTTGTGACAACCGCATTTTCCAGTTTGCCTCGCTAGGCGAGATGCCGCAGGACAAGAAATATAATGGCGAGCCGACTCGGCTGGAAATCGGCGACCGCAATACCGTTCGTGAATTTGTCACGATCAATCGTGGCACCGTGCAAGATGCCGGACTGACCCACCTGGGCGACGATAACTGGATTATGGCTTATGTCCATATCGCTCACGATTGTTGGGTAGGCAACCGGACCATCTTCGCCAATGGCGCGTCACTGGCTGGGCATGTCCACATCGAGGACGATGTAGGTTTGGGGGGATTTGCGCTCGTCTATCAATTTACGCGACTCGGTGCCCACAGCTTCTGCGGTTTCGCCTGTGGGGTACATCGGGACGTGCCGCCCTACGTAACGGTGGCCGGCTACCGCGCTGAACCTTACGGAATTAATGCCGAAGGACTGCGTCGTCGGGGATTTTCGGACGAGGAAATTCAGGCGATCCGCCGCGCTTACAAGGTCATCTACCGCGCTAATCTGCGGCTGGAAGAAGCGATAGAAAAGGTGCGGGAAATGACGGTCGAATACCCGCGCTTGCAGATTTTGGCCGATTTTCTGGCTGCGTCGTCTCGTAACGGCATCGTCCGCTAGGCCAGGTGATGCGCATTGCTCTCATCGCCGGGGAGTTGTCGGGCGATCTGCTGGGCGCTGGGTTGATCACTGCTTTAAAAGAACGTTATCCCTACGCGCAGTTCGTCGGGATCGGCGGGCCGGCGATGATCGGCCAGGGACTGGCAAGCTGGGTGCCGCTGGAACGATTGGCGGTGATGGGATTAGTGGAAGTGCTACGGCATCTGCCGGAATTGTTCTGCATCCGGCGCCAACTACGTCAGCGACTGCTGGCCGATCCGCCTGCTGTATTTATTGGCATCGATGCGCCCGACTTTAATCTGGGCCTGGAACGCCAGTTGCGCGTCCACGGCATTCCCACCGTGCATTATGTCAGTCCCTCGGTTTGGGCGTGGCGGCCCTGGCGGGTGCGCAAGATCGCTCGCGCCGTTGATCTGATGCTGACGCTGTTTCCCTTTGAAGCGACGTTTTATAAGCAGCAGGGCGTCCCGGTGCGGTATGTCGGTCATCCACTGGCCGACGAAATTCCCTTATACAGCGATGTTGGAGAGGCCCGGCAGGCGCTGGGTTTGTCGTTGCCCGCCGGAACCCGCGTCATTGCGCTGTTACCGGGCAGTCGGAGGGGGGAAGTCAGCCGACTGGGGCCGCTGTTTCTGGAAACGGCCCGTGGGCTGTTTGCCCGGCGGCCCGATCTGCATTTTCTGCTCCCGGCGGCGACGCCTCAGCTTTATGAGGTTCTGGAAAGCTTACGGTTGGAGCAGGTGCCGGATGTGCCGTTGACGCTGACCCAGGGCCATTCCCGCGAAGTGATGGCCGCTGCCGATGGGGTGTTGTTGGCTTCGGGAACGGCGACCCTGGAAGCGATGCTGCTGAAGCGGCCGATGGTGGTCGCCTATCGAGTCGCGCCAATCACCGCTTGGATCGCCCGGCGACTGGTTAATATCCCGCATTTTTCTCTGCCCAACTTGCTGGTCGGGCGTGAATTGACGCCGGAGTTTTTCCAGGAGACGGCAACCGTGACCAATCTGTGTGCCGCTGTGTTGCACTGGCTGGATGATGCTGCGGCTGGCGCGGCCTTGGCAGCGGAGTTTGCAGCGCTGCATATTCAGTTGCGCCGGGATGCCAGTCAGCAAGCGGCAGCGGCGGTAGCCGAGTTGCTGGCTGGTCGCTGAATGACTGATCGGCTGACCATTCCCTGTTCCGACAGATTGCCTTTATTCCTATGCCCTTTGCCGACAATCAAAAACTGCGTCAAGCGTTGATCGCAGCTTATGAAGACCGCCCCCCGCTGGAGCGGGGCGTCTTGCAACTGATCTCCATCATTTACGAAGGGGTCAGTAAAACCGTACTTTTCGATTACATTCGTCGCTGCGAAATCCCGGCGTTCAAGGGCCTTTCCTTGAAGTTTGTGCAAGTTCTTTCCCCCGTGACTTTTTCCAATATCCGCCGTGGTTGCTGATCTTTAACAATCCCCTCAACCCCGATGCTCTGCGGATGTTGCCGGATGAATCACTCGGTGAGGCGTTAAAGACCATATTTGCGGCGGCGGTTCGTAACCTGGAACCGGCGACTGAAACGACAGCTTTAGCAGAGCGTTTGCTCGCTGAGAACCGTTGCCCGGAAGTCATACGTTATTACCTGGCGGAACAAGCCCTGTTGTGCGGCGATTTAGCCAAGGCCCGCAGCTATTTTGCATCGGGTGAGAACGACTACGATCAGGCCCTGCGCGGCTGGCTGGCATTCCTGGATGGCTCTAACGAAGACGCCATTCAATACTATGAAAATGCGCTAAAACTGCTCCGCAAGCGTACCCGCAAGCGCAAAATCTATTTCGATCACTTGGCCGGCGTGTTCTTCATCCTGGCGCTGCTGGCCGATAATACGGCAGCTCGCCTGCGGCAGGCTATGGAGGTCACCGCACCTCTGTTTGAAAGGGACGCCCATTATCCGTACCACACCGCCTATCGCATTCTGCGGGAGGTCGTCGAGCTGCAGCAGGGGCAACGCAAGCATCTCGAACCGTTTGATGCTACGGTCCGCGTCCCGCCGGCGTACAGCTTTTTCCAACTCCTGGCGATATTCTGGCTGCACGCTGACGAAGCCGAACCCTTGCGCGAATCGGTGACTGTCCTGCTGAATACGGCTCAGGAGAATGGCTATGCCTGGTTCGCGACGGAATTGACCGAGTTGTTGCAGTCTCTCGGCGGGGCCATTCCTTCCTCACTGCCGGAAGAGGGCGGGGAGTCCAAGGGCTAGGATGCGGCGATTCGCCGTCCTCTGATTCGGTTGTTCCATTTGAAAGAACCTTGGGAACATGCTCTGAGCGCTCTGCTTGATGTGTCCCGGCTCGGTCAGGAAGCCGTGTCCGGGTCAGCACCAACGCGACTGGTGTGGTGGATCACTTGGCTAAAAAGTGGAGATTGCGCCATCAGTCCGCGTGAACAGAAGCGCGATGCCCGGGGCCAGTGGACGCAGGGTCGGGCCGTCGCCCTAAAACGGCTGTATGGCGCGTCGAAAAATCTGGAATTTCTCACCCGCCAGGATCGTGAAGTGTGCGCCAGTATCCGCCCGGTCAGCAGCGGCTATTACGGTGCAGTCGCTTACGAGATTAACCCGGACAAGGCGTTGCCCCTCCTGGTTGGTCATCCGCTGATCTTTTGGGAGGATAATCCCTCGGTGCGGGTGGAGTTGGTGCGCGGCGAACCGGAACTGCTGGTCACGCCGGAGGGTTCGCAGTGGCGGCTGGAACAGTCGCCGGCAGCGCAAGTGGGGCAGACGTTGCAAGTGGTTAAGGAAACCCCGACCCGGCTCAAGGTGGTCCTGTTCAGCAAGGCGCATCAGGCGGTGATGACCATCCTAGGGCAAGGTCTGGTCGTGCCGGCGCGAGCCAAGGAGCGGGTGTTGGAAACCGTGGCGGCTTTGTCCGGCCTGGTTACGGTGCAGTCCAGTCTCGACGCTGGGGTGGAGAATCTGGAGGAAGTCCCCGCCAGTCCGTTGCCGCATGTTCATCTGTTGCCCTTCGGCGAGGGTTTGAAAATTGAGTTGCTGGTTTGCCCCTTCGGTATGGGTCCTTATTACCGTCCGGGTGCGGGCGGCGAGCGGGTGATCGCCGAAATCGACGGTAAGCGGGTGCAGGCCCGACGCAAGCTGAAACAGGAGCGCCAGCAGGCCGCGCAGGTGGTCAAAGCCTGTCCCACTCTGGCCCGTCAGGCTGCCGAAGAGGGCGAATGGCGGCTGGAGGACCCGGAAACCTATCTGGAGGCGCTGCTGGAATTGCAAGCGCTGGGCGATCAGGTCGTGCTGGCTTGGCCGGAGGGTGAGAAATTCAAGGTCAATCGTCCGGCATCCCTGAATCAATTACGGCTGAACATCCAGCGTCGTCAGGACTGGTTTGATCTTAATGGCGAGCTGCGGCTGGACGATCAAGTGCTGACCATGCGTCAGTTATTGGAGCTGCTCGATCATAGTCCCGGCCGGTTTGTGCCGCTGGGCGAGGGCCAGTTTCTGGCGCTGACCCAGGAATTCCGTAAACGGTTGGAGGAAGTGCGGGGTTTCGGGGAATTGACCGCCCAAGGCACCCGCTTCCATCCCTTGGCGGCTGCGTTGCTGGAACCGTTGCTCAATGAAGCGGGTTCGGTACGCACAGATGCCGCCTGGAAAGCGCAGATTCAGCGGTTGCGCGAGGCTGAGGCGTTGCAACCGGTGGTTCCCTCAACCTTGCAGGCTGAATTACGCGATTATCAGGCTGATGGATTTGCCTGGCTGGCGCGGCTGGCGCACTGGGGTGTGGGCGCTTGCCTGGCTGATGACATGGGTCTGGGTAAGACTGTGCAGGCGCTGGCGCTGATTCTCAGCCGGGCGCAGGACGGTCCCGCGCTGGTCATCGCGCCGACCTCGGTTTGTTTGAACTGGCTGGATGAAATTCGCCGGTTTACGCCGACCCTGGCACCGACGGTGTTCGGCAGTGGTGACCGTCAGCAGACGGTGGAGAGGATGGGGCCGTTTGATTTGCTGATTTGCAGTTACGGGCTGTTGCAGCAGGAAGCGGAACTGTTGACGAGTCGGGAATGGCGAACCATCGTGCTCGATGAGGGCCAGGCGATCAAGAACATGGCGACCAAACGTTCTCATGCGGCCATGGCCCTGCGCGGCGATTTTAAGATGATCGCCACCGGCACCCCGATTGAGAATCACTTGGGCGAGTTATGGAACCTGTTCCGTTTCATCAATCCCGGTTTGCTTGGCTCGCTGGATCGCTTTAACCAGCGCTTTGCGACGCCGATTGAACGGGATCAAGATGAACAGGCTCGCCGCCGGTTGAAGCAGTTGATTCAGCCGTTCATTTTGCGCCGGCTGAAATCTGAAGTGCTGGAGGCGCTGCCGTCGCGCACCGAGATTCTGTTGCGGGTGGAACTGGAGCCGGAGGAATCGGCGTTGTATGAGGCGCTGCGGCAGCAGGCGCTGGAGCGTCTGGCTAAAGTGGACGATACCGATAGCCAGAAGCCCTTCCGGATTCTCGGCGAGATCATGAAGCTGCGCCGGGCTTGCTGCCATCCGCAACTGGTATTGCCGGAAACAGAGTTAGGTGGGTCCAAGCTGGGCGTGTTCGAGGAGGTGCTGGATGAGTTGCTGGAGAATCGCCACAAGGCGCTGGTGTTCAGCCAGTTCGTCGATCATCTGACGATTATCCGCAACTTGCTGGATCGCAAGGGGATCGTTTATCAGTATCTGGATGGCAGTACGCCGGCTCTGGAACGCAAGCAGCGGGTGGACGCTTTCCAGGCGGGTCGGGGCGATGTGTTCCTGATCAGCCTGAAAGCGGGTGGTCTGGGACTGAACCTGACCGCCGCCGATTACGTCATCCACATGGACCCCTGGTGGAACCCGGCGGTAGAGGGCCAAGCTTCGGATCGGGCGCATCGCATCGGCCAGCAGCGGCCGGTGACGATCTATCGGCTGGTAAGGCATTTTCAATGCTGATTCATGCTGATATCGCGCTCAAACTGGCTGTAGTTCCAACCGGAGATTAGTGGGCGGTGATTAAGCGAGCATCTGACAGGATTTGTAAAGCCTGATGGATGATGGTCTTGGGAAAATAGCGTAAATGGCGCTCACCGACGGGATACTGCGTATTTCACTGATGACGGCCACCCATTTCACGGGAAGGTGGCCGGTGATTTCAGCCGAAGGCGGCACTCCAGTTCGGGGTAGGGAGCCAGCGGTCGGAGCGCAGCGACGCAGATGGGTTAGTGTTACTGCCCCGTGGTGGGGTTAGTCAAGGGGGGCTGTCGTTTTCGCATGGATTCTCCGGTGAGGTTGAGGGTGTAGGCGTTGTGGACCAGCCGATCGAGGATGGCATCGGCCAGGGTGGGATCGTTGAGGTACGCATGCCAAGTGGCCACGGGGAGTTGGCTGGTGACCACGGTAGATTGGTGGTTGTAGCGGTCCTCGAGCAGTTCGAGCAGGTCGCGGCGACCCTCGGCGGTCAGCGGGACCAAGCCCCAGTCGTCGAGGATCAGAAGTTGGGTTTTGGCATAGTCGCGCAGCAGCTTGGGATAGCGGACGTCGGCGCGAGCGAGCGCGAGTTCGGGCAGCAGGCGTGGCAAGCGGACATAGCGCGCGGAGTAGCCCAGGCGACAAGCCTGTTGGGCCAAGGCACAGGCTACCCAGGTTTTACCCACGCCGGTCGGGTCGGTGATCAGGCAGTTGAGATGCTCGGCCAGCCAGCGGCCGCCGAGCAGGTGTTGGAGCAGGGTTTTATCCAAGCCGCGCGGCTGGCGGTAGTC
>JAKLIY010000042.1 GCA_022709365.1 Pseudomonadota bacterium | reverse complement strand
ACAATCTCTCACAAGAGAAGCAACGCCCATCGGTATCGGGTCCACCAAAGCGATTCTCTTTCTCATTCGTGCGGATGCTGTACGAAGCCTTGGATAACGGTCAGCTTTCGGCCCGCAAGGCGGCGAAAGCGATGGGGTTGGGACTCGGTGGCCTGAGCGAGCTTTTTGCTCAATATGATCTGCCAGCGCCGTTTGAGCTTTGATGTGCGGGTCTATGGTGGAAAATTACGAGTTGATTAGTAATGTGATTGATCTTTTAAAAATGAGGAAATAATAAAATGAGCCTTTCACAAACCATTATTATTTCACTAAAAGCTTTGATCTCTGCATTAATGAGTGCATTTTTAACAAACTATTTGCAACGTCGAAATGAACAAATCAAATTCTCTCGCGATAAGCTTTTTGATCGATATTCAGAATTTGTTGCAGTTGCTTCTGCTGATTTATTCCGCGCCAGAATGCAACTCGCATTAGCAGAAAGAAAATTTCAAGAAGAAAATAAAGATTTAATTGATAATGCTTATCAATCAATGAAGTCAAATAAAATGGAGTTATCACGTCTATCGCTACAAATTAGATTGTTAGAATCTGATGAACAATTAAAAAGAAAAGTCCAACAAATTGAGAAATCACAACCTTTTATGTTTTTCCTTTTTCCTCCTAAATCTGATTCAGATTACCAAGGTAAATTAAACAAATTTGATTCCGATATTAACCTATTTGAGCAGAGTTTTTTTGATCTAGCAAATATGGTTTTGGCTAATCAGAAAATTGCAGGAAAATGCTTGTTATGTCGATATTTTTGCAGATAGAATTATCTAAATAAAGATTGATATCTTAACTTAAAGTTTATTAATCCTGAAACTTTCTGTCCATCTCAACATGAGGAATTTGTCATGCATAACGAACCCCGCCAGCAACTCTGCCAACTCATCGCCCAATATGGCCGCTCCCTGTCTGAAGATCCCCGCCGTTGTGGCGCATTGCTCAAAGATTATTGCGGCCAATACAAGCGGGAAATCTTTGTTCTGGTGAGTGCGCTGGAAAATCGTGTTGCTACCGAGCTGATGAATGCCTCTGCGGGCGTCCCTGAGTCTATCTTACTGTCGCGTTTGAGCAAGCGGCTGGAAGATGAGCTGGGTCTGGCGGAAACCGCTGCAAAGTGGGCCGTGGAAACGTGGGCGCTGGCGCTAGGGGTGATTACCCAGCCATTGTCGGTTTCCGTACCGACTCCTGTTCAAACTACTCAACCTGTCAGCCAAGGTTCTGCAACTCTGATTTCTTCATTTTCTTCTACTGGCGGAAAGTTGAAGTTTCCCAAATTCAGTGTGGGTAAAGTGAAGATTGGTAGTAAAGAACAAGCTGCTGTAGGGGAAATTGATGTAGTTAAAGGCCAAAAAATAGAACTTACAGTTGCCGATGATGTAACAGATTTTTCCTTTCTTGAGACTTGTGATCCCGATAAATTGGTAAGTGATCTTAATTTAAAGGGATGCAAAAATTTCGATGACTCTAAACTAGAATATCTTAAAAAACTCACTAGCCTACAATTCCTAAATTTAAGCAATTGCGAAATTAATGGATATAGTTTTAATAAGCAAGTTTGGACGAATATTAACAATCTGAAAAATTTGATAAGTCTCGATTTAAGTGGATGTAATTCATTTCAAGATGATGGTTTGGAATATATTAGAAAAATTACCGCGCTGCGATCTCTAAATTTAAATATGATTCATGGAAAATACGGCTTAGGTAATATTTTTATAACTGACAAAGGGCTAGAAAATATTGGGAAACTTACCAATTTAGAAATGCTTGATTTAAGCAAGTTCACTGAAATTACTGGTCCGGGTGTTCTAGCCTATCTAGGACACATGACTCAACTGAAATCACTTGATTTAAGTCAATGCATAAAAGTGAGTTCTGACCGCCTTCAGGAACTAAAGCAGATGTTACCAAACACCCGCATTCTCCCGTAAGACTTTTATATCTAGCTAATTCTCGTTTGATGATTCTTACAAACTTCACTTGGGTTTGATGTTTATGCAAGTACAGCGACTGATTGAAACAATAACATCCCCGCGTTTGGTCATCGATCTACCGAGGTCTTTTGTCAACCACCGTGTGGAAATACTGGTACTCACGCTGGATGATCACCAACTGGTCAATTCGGGTAAGAAACGCACACCACCGCCACAATTTGCGGGCCGGGTCAGAGAAATGGGCGATGTGATGTCATCGGTTCCCTCATCCGGTTTTTAAATTCAATCACGGATTTCCCATGCACCAACTCCTGCAACTCCAGTCCACGGTTCAAACCGCCTCCGGTCATCCCTGCACGGTCGAAACGTTTCTCGGCGGCGGCGGTCAGGGCGAAGTCTACCGCGCTCAGTTGGGCGGCAAACCCATCGCCCTCAAGTGGTACTTCCCGGAACAGGCCACGCCCGCCCAACAGCAAAACCTCGACACTCTGATCCGTAAAGGTCCACCCAGTCCCGCGTTCCTCTGGCCGGTGGAACTGGCTGCCGCATCCGGCGTTCCCGGCTTTGGCTACATCATGCCGCTGCGCGCACCGCGCTATAAAGGCATCGTTGATCTGATGAAGCGGCGCATCGAACCCTCATTCCGCGCCCTGACCACGGCGGGCCTGCAACTGGCGCAATCGTTCCTGGAACTCCACGCCCAGGGCCTGTGCTATCGGGATATTTCCTTCGGCAACGTCTTTTTCGACCCGGACACCGGCGATATTCAGGTCTGCGATAACGATAACGTCGCGATTGACGGCCAAGGCAACAGTGGCGTTCTCGGTACCCCGCGCTTTATCGCCCCGGAAGTCGTGCGCGGCGAGGCAGCGCCCAGTATCCAAACGGATTTATTCTCGCTGGCGGTGCTGCTGTTCTACCTGTTCCACATTCATCATCCGCTGGAGGGTCAGCAGGAAGCGGCGATCAAATGCTTCGATCTGCCGGCGATGAACAAGCTTTACGGCACCGATCCGCTGTTTATCTTTGATCCTGCCAATGACGCCAACCGTCCCGTTCCCGGCCTGCATGACAACCCGTTAGCGTACTGGCCGATTTATCCGCAATTCCTGCGCGACCGTTTTACCCGCGCCTTTACAGTAGGCTTGCATGATCCCCATGCCCGGATTCGGGAAAGCGAATGGCGGGCGGCGCTGGTGCAATTACGCGATGCGATTTTGTACTGTGGCCAGTGCGGCGCGGAGAATTTCTATGACGGGGAAGCGTTGCGGGCCAGTGGCGGGCAACCTGGCGCTTGTTGGTCCTGTCAGCGGCCATTGACGCTACCCTTCCGGCTCCGCCTCGGGCGCGACGTGATCATGCTCAATCACGACACCCAGTTGTATCCGCACCACCTCGATCCCCAGCGGCTTTATGACCTGTCGCAACCGGTAGCGGTGATCCAGCAGCATCCGCAGAACCCGAATCTCTGGGGCCTGAAAAACCTGACAACCGCCAAGTGGGTCATTACCACGACCGACGGAACGATTCACGATGTCGAACCGGGCCGGAGCGTCGGACTGGCCGTGGGCGTAAAGATCAACTTCGGCCCTGTCGAAGGCGAGATTCGGATTTGACGACCCAGCACCATGCCCAGAAAGATTCGGCAATTAATCGAGGATTTGCAGCGCGCCGGTTTTATCAACCGGGGCGGCAAGGGCAGTCATCGCAATTTCACCCATCCCAAAGTGAACAAACCGGTCGTCATTTCCGGGCAATCCGGCGATGATGCGCAACGTTATCAAGAAAACGCTGTGCAAGCAGCTATAGAGGAGTCCAAGAAATGAATAAGGGCGCTTACTATGTGAAAATTGTGGAATGGTCAGAAGAAGACCAGTGTTTTATTGGCAGTTGCCCTGGATTATTTTATGGAGGTTGTCACGGGCAGGATGAAAAGCAAGTTTTCGCTGAATTATGCGATATCGTAGAAGAAATAATTATGCTGTATCAGCAGGATAGTAAGCCGTTGCCTATGGTTACATCAGGCAGAGATTACGCCAATAAAATGCTCGAATTAGCCTAAAATTAGGTTTCGATTATCTTGGTTAATTTGAAATCGATGCCATCAGGATTTCTTTATGAATGACCTACCCCGCCAGAAACTCCGCGAACTGATTATCGAATACGGTCGTTCGCTCTGCGATGACCCGCGCCGCTGTGAGGCGTTGCTCAAGGACTATTGCGGACAGCACAAGCGGGAAATTTTCGTACTGGTTAGCGCCCTCAAGAACCGCGTGGCTGACGATTTACTGAAGACCTCTGCCAGCGTTCCGCAGTCCATTTTGCTGGCGCGATTGCATAAGCGACTGGAGGAAGAATTGGCGATGACCGCCGAGGCGGCGCATTGGGCGGTGGAATCGTGGGCGCTGGCGCTAAATGTCATTAATCAGCCAGTGCCCGTAATCAAGCCCCCAGTATCGCCGCCCTCGCCGTCTCCGACTGTTGCTAAGGTCGCGCCCACTACGCTACCTCCTGTGGCTGAAACCTTGATGGCCGGTCGCTACCGGGATAACGGCAATGGCACGGTGACCGATATTCAGACCGGACTGCAATGGATGCGATTTTCGTTAGGGCAGGCGTGGGAAGGTGGAACCTGCACTGGTGAGGCTAAGGAGTACACTTGGCAAAAAGCGCTGGATGCCGCCAAAAAGTTAAATCGCCAGGGCGGCTACGCCGGTTACCGGGACTGGCGAGTACCAACGAAGGAAGAACTGCAAACCTTGATCTATTCCTCCAGCGGCTTGCCTAAGACCTGGAACGATACAGGTGAATTATGCGAAGGCGATTATGAACGACCAACTATTTATCAACCGGTTTTCCCGAATACGCCAGACTGGTGGTACTGGTCCTCCTCGGTCTATGCCGACCTTCCGGACTACGCGTGGTACGTCGGCTTCTACGATGGCTTCGTGAACGCCCTCTTTAAGGCGTCCAGCCACCACCATGTGCGTCTCGCGCGCGGCGGACAGTAGTTGGACTTTTTGCTTTCCTTTGCCCCTCTTTAAATCCAATTTATATTTTACTTCAAGGAGTCCCACATGGCCAAACGCCCCGGCGGCGAACTGGCGACCCGCCCGTTGCATTTCATCTGGATCGCCGACTGTTCCGGCTCCATGTCCATCGACGGCAAGATTCAGGCGCTGAATAACGCCATCCGCGAAGCCTTGCCGCACATGCGCACCGTCGCCGACGAAAATCCCAACGCCGAGGTGCTGGTGCGGGCGCTCAAGTTCTCCACCGGCGCGCAATGGCATGTCTCCCAACCCACCCCGGTCGCTGATTTCAAATGGGTGGACTTGCAAACCGAAGGCGTGACTGACCTGGGTCGGGCGCTGTCCATGCTGGCGGAACAACTCCGCATCCCGCCGATGACCGACCGCGCCTTGCCGCCGGTGCTGGTGCTGATTTCCGATGGCTGCCCGACCGATGACTTTACCAGAGGCTTACAAGCCCTGCTGGACGAGCCGTGGGGCAAAAAGGCCGTGCGCATCGCCATCGCCATTGGCGAAGACGCCGATACCACGGTCTTGCAGAAGTTCATCGGTCACCCGGAGTTAAAACCGTTGCAGGCCAACAACCCCGAGGCGCTGGTGCGCTCCATCAAATGGGTGTCAACCGCTGTGCTGAAATCCGCCTCATCCCCGGCCAGTCAAGCGACGGGCGCGATTCCGGCGGGTCTGAATGTCCCGATTCCCGCCCCACCCGTCGCTCTCGCCAAACCGGGTTCAGCCGGCGATGTGTGGTAGCCGCCGCCATGACCGCCTGGCGGACCCTCAAAGCCAGTGTGCGCGGCGCGGCCCATGTGCGGGCTGGTTTACCCAGCCAGGATGCGGTGCGCGTCGCCCGACACCGGGATGACATGCCGCTAATCGTGGCTCTGGCCGATGGACACGGCAGCGCCAAGAGCTTTCGCAGTCGGCGCGGCGCCCGGCTGGCCGTGGTGGTCGCGCAAAAAGTCTGTGGCCATCTGTTCCAGCTCGGCAACCCTTCCCAGATCAAACGCTGGGCGGAGGAACAATTGCCGCTGGCCCTGGTGCGCCACTGGCAAGCGCAAGTGGCGCAAGCGCTGCAACGCCAGCCCTTCACCCCGCAAGAACTGGAACCGCTTGACGCGGCGGCGCGGCGGCAGGTCGAGGCGCTGCCCGCGCTGGCCTACGGTACGACGCTGCTGACCGTGGTGATTGCGGCGAACTTCATCCTCTACCTGCAACTCGGCGATGGCGACATCCTGACCGTTTCGGCACAGGGCGACGTGGAACGCCCGATCCCCAAGGACGCCCGGCTCATCGCCAACGAAACCACTTCGCTGTGTTCCGCTAAAGCCTGGAATGAGGTGCAGGTGTATTTCCAAACTCTGGCTGGCGCGCCGCCGGCGTTCATCCTGGCGGCGACCGATGGTTACGCCAATGCCTACCGTGACGACGCTAGCTTTCAACAAGTAGCGCGGGATTATTGGACGCTGTTGCGCGATGAAGGCGATGGAGCGGTAAAACCGTATTTGCAGGACTGGCTGAACGAAGCATCGCAACAAGGCAGCGGCGACGATATCAGCGTGGGGATCATTTGGCAGCCGGTGGGTGCGCGCCCGAAATGACGCCAGCAACCGTATGAACATCCGTCGTTTCTGGCCATGGTACGGTCTGCTGGCCCTCGGGCTGAGCGTAGCGTTGACCTTCCTGATCATCGGTACTCCACCCAAACCGGCGGAGAACGTCACGGTCGGCGCGGCGCTGGGCGGCGGCGACCATGCGGGCTATCAACGCGCTCATCAACCGCGCCCGTTTCACTTCCCTGCTGATCACGGCCCCCATCCCGAGTTTCGCAACGAGTGGTGGTATGTGACCGGCAACCTGGCCGATGCTGCTGGCCGGCAGTTCGGCTATCAGTTGACCCTGTTTCGCATTGCCCTGAGTCCTGATCAGCCGGCCACCGATTCTGCCTGGCGGACGAATCAGGTCTATATGGGGCACTTCGCGCTGACCGACGTGAACGGTGAAAAGCATCATGGCTTCGAGCGCTTCAGCCGGGGCGCAGTGGGGCTGGCTGGCGCGCAGGCGACGCCTTTTCGGGTGTGGCTGGAGGATTGGGAACTGTCGGGAGCCGCTGCGGACGCTTTTCCGATGCGTTTGCGGGCGCGGGAAGGCGGCGTTGCGGTTGATTTGACGCTTCAGCCCGGCAAGCCGGTTGTGTTGCAGGGCGACCGGGGCTTGAGCCAGAAAAGCGCCGAGCCGGGCAACGCTTCATACTACTACTCGCACACCCGATTGCCGACGCAGGGGATGGTTGACCTGAACGGGCGGACCTTCACCGTGCAAGGCTCCAGTTGGCTGGATCGGGAATGGAGCACCAGTGCCCTGGGGCCAGAACAAAGCGGTTGGGACTGGTTCGCCCTGCAACTGGACGATGGGCGGGATTTAATGTTCTACCGCTTGCGCCACAAAAACGGCGGTATGGATGCGTTCAGCAAGGGTGTTCTGGTCGATGCGCAAGGTCAAGCACGGGTTTTGCACCGGGAGGAGGTGGATTTGCAACTGGTCGGCGAATGGACCAGTCCCCGAACTGGCGACCGCTATCCCGCCGGTTGGCGATTGCGCCTGCCCGGCGAGAAACTGGAGTTGACCGTGACGCCGAAAGTGGCGGATCAGGAAATGCGGCTAACGGTGCGTTATTGGGAAGGCACGGTGGCAGTCACTGGCCGCGCCGGGGAACAGTCGATCAACGGTCGGGGTTATCTGGAGATGACCCGGTATTGATATTGGTCAAACAGCTACAGCTAGGGGAGGTAGGAAGGTATCCTTCTCATGCACGATTTCTGCTGCGCCACAAGCGACCTTGCGCACGGTGGTGTTCAAACTGGCCGACCGATTCGCCGACGCAATCAGCGCATGAACGCCTGCGACAGCGGGAGCTTTGATATCCACGCGCTGGTTAACTGCGCACAATCTGAATCAGCAGCAGGATAAACAGCACCACTAGACCAATCGGGATGAGCGCTGCTGGCCAATCCTTTTTCGCTGTCTTGCTGCGCTCCATCGCTGCCTTGATACCGGGCCGGAACCACAGAATCACCAACAACGCTGCCACGCCGCCCAACAGAATTTCCCACCACGCTGCAGTTTCCATCATTGCCTCCGGTTCTCATTGATTCGTACAGCTTATACCGCATGCTCGCGTCAACAAAACCATCTGTTACAAGCTAAAATCGCGACAAACAGGCTATATCGGGAAACATCCCCCTGCCCGAGGAACATCCCGATGAGCACTTCCCAGACCTTTGATCTGCAAAAAACCGTCTGCGTCAATCCGGCCACTGGCGACATCGTCGGCTATTCGCAGATGAATACTCCCGAGGAAGCCCGCGAAGCCGTCCGCCGCGCCCGCGCTGCGCAACCCGCCTGGGCCGCACTGCCGCTGGAGGAACGGGTGCGCTATATGCTGCGCCTCCGCGATTACCTGGTCGATCACGTCGACGACGTCAGCGCCACTATTTCCAAGGATGTCGGTAAAACCCGGGTTGAGGCGCTGGCGACCGAGGTATTGCCCAGCGCCATGGCGACGGATTATTACGCCAAAAACGCCCGGCGCTTCCTCCAGCCGCGCAAGGTGCGCGCCGGCTCGCTGCTGTTCCTGAACAAGCGCAGCCGCATTTTCCGCATCCCCTTTGGCGTCATCGGCATCATCGCGCCGTGGAATTATCCGCTCGGTATCCCGATGCACGAGATCGTTCCAGCGCTGTTAGCGGGCAATACGGTGATCTTCAAAACTGCTCCGGAAACCCAGATGGTCGGGCGCAAGATCGAGGAGATGATCCAAGCCGCCGGACTGCCGGCTGATGTTTTTACCCATCTCAACATTCCCGGCGCCATCATCGGCCAGATTTTGCTGGAACCAGACCATCATGTAGACAAGCTGTTCTTCACTGGCTCAGTCCCGGTCGGCAAAACGCTCATGGCCAAGGCAGCGGAGAGTCTGACGCCGGTTTCCCTGGAACTGGGCGGCAATGACCCGATGCTGGTCTGCCCGGACGCGCATCTGGCGCGGGCGGTCAATGGCGCGATGTGGGCCGGCTTACAGAACAGCGGCCAGTCCTGCGGCGGCGTGGAGCGCGTCTACGTCCATCAGGACGTGTATGAACCGTTTATTCAGCTTCTCAAACAGCGGGTGGAAGCGCTGCGGCAGGGGCCGAATACCCATCACAATGTGGACATCGGCGCGATGTGTACCGAACGGCAAATCAAGACCATTCAGCGGCAGGTGGATGATGCGCTGGCCAAGGGCGCAACCCTTCTCGCGCAAGTCACTGTCGATTCCGCCCACACCCGCGCCAATTTTTACCCGGTCACGGTGCTCACGAACGTTGATCACACCATGGAACTGATGCGCGAAGAGACCTTCGGGCCGGTGCTGGGCGTGATGAAAGTGCGGGATATGGAGCAGGCGATTGAATTGGCGAATGACTCCAGTCTCGGCCTGACCGGTTCGGTGTGGTCGCGCAAGACCCGCGAGGCGGTGGCGCTGGGCCGGCGCATTCATGCCGGAGTCATCACTATCAACGATCATCTGCTGACCCATGGTATGGCTGAAACGCCCTGGGGCGGGGTCAAGGAGTCCGGCATTGGTCGCAGTCATGGAGAACTGGGCTTTGACGAAATGACCCAGCCACAGGTGGTGACCACGGAACTGCTACATTTCGCCAAGCGCAACCTGTTCTGGCATCCCTATGACGAGCCACTTTACGAGGGGCTGAAGGGCGCATTGAATTTCCTGCATGGCCGCGAGTTCAGCATCCGCTTGCGCGGTCTGATACGCTTTGCAGGACTGATTCCACGCATGTTTAAGGATTGAGTTCAGGCTCCCGTTGCCCAACGGTGGGTTTGTTTCACCCGAAACCACCATAAACCCGGTATGCTATTGGCCTGTTCACTTTCATGTTCAACCCCGATTCAGGATTCTTCCGATGAGCTGCTCCCCCGTCACCCGCGATCTGTTTGACGCCTTCATGGTTCCCAATTACGCCCCGGCGGCGATCATCCCGGTGCGCGGCGAAGGTTCCCGCCTGTGGGATCAGGAGGGGCGAGAATACATCGACTTCGCTGGCGGCATCGCGGTCACCGGTCTCGGCCATGCCCATCCCCACTTGGTCGCGGCGCTGACCGAACAGGCGCAAAAACTCTGGCATGTCAGCAATGTGCTGACCAACGAACCGGCGCTGAAGCTGGCCCGCCGGCTGTGCGAACTGACCTTTGCCGAGCGGGTGTTCTTCGCCAACTCCGGCGCGGAAGCTAATGAAGCCGCGCTCAAGCTGGCCCGCAAATACGCCACTGATCATTTCGCCCCGGACAAGCGCGAAATCATCGCTTTTCACCAGTCGTTCCACGGGCGCACTCTGTTCACCGTGACCGTCGGCGGCCAGCCCAAGTACACTCAGGGTTTCGAACCGCTGCCGCCCGGCGTCACCCATGTCCCGTTCAACGACCTGGCCGCGTTTACCGCCGCCATCTCCGAACGCACCTGCGCGGTGATCGTGGAACCCGTCCAAGGCGAAGGCGGCGTCACGCCAGCGACGCCGGAATTTCTCCAGGGGCTGCGTGAATTGTGCGACCGCCATCAAGCCTTGCTGATCTTCGATGAAGTGCAATGCGGCAACGGGCGCAGCAGCCATCTCTACGCCTATATGGGCTATGGCGTTACCCCGGATATCCTCACGACGGCTAAAGGTCTCGGCGGCGGTTTCCCGATCAGCGCCATGCTGACCACCGCTGCCATTGCCGAAAGCCTCAATGTCGGCAGTCACGGCACGACCTATGGTGGCAATCCATTGGGCTGTGCGGTCGCCGGTGCGGCGTTGGATCTGCTCAGCGACCCCGAAATATTGGCTGGGGTGCGCCACAGGCATGAGGTATTTATGACTGGTCTGCGCCGGATCAATAAACGGTTTGGCCTCTTCCGCGAGCTGCGCGGCATGGGCCTGCTGCTCGGCTGCGAGTTGGCGGAAGCCTGGCAGGGCCGCAGCCGGGATTTCATCAGGGCGGCGCTGGACGAAGGATTGCTGATTCTGGTCGCCGGGCCGGACGTGATCCGGCTGGCTCCATCGCTGATCATCCCCGATGAAGTGATCGAGGAAGGTTTGAATCGTTTCGAGCGGGCGATTGCTGGCTTGCTTGCTTAAAAACGCCCTCACCCCCGACCCTTTGCCGCCAGCGGGCGAGGGGCGTTTTTGTCAGGAGTTGGACCATGCAACGCGATAGAGCCGAACCCGTGCAAGTCGAGTGTCCGCGATGCCGCCACACTGAAATCATCTACATTCCCATCGAGCAGATGCCGCGCTGTCCCGATTGCGGCGCGGCAATGGTGATCAAGGAGTTGCTGGACGAAGGCAAATCGACCTAAGGCTTTTCCGGGTCAAGCTATCCTTCGCAAAAATGAAATTGTAATATCATGGAAAAGTCGTTTCGCCCCAGCGTTCTCTCACTAGGGAGCAGGGAGGCGAAAATCAATACTCAAACAGCGATAACCCCCTTTGAGGAGAATTCCCGCATGAAAACCCGTCTGGTTGCCCTCGCCGCCCTCGCCGCGTTCAGTCTGAACCTGTCGCCCGCCTGGGCCGGCAAGCTGGAGCAAATCCAAAAGGACGGCCTGCGGGTCTGTCTGGAGCCGGCCTACATGCCGTTTGAACTCACCAACAAACGCGGCGAAATCATCGGCTTCGATCCTGATCTGGCGGCGCTGATGGCCAAGGATCTGGGCGCGCCCAAGCTGGATCTGGTCAGCACCGCCTGGGACGGCATCATCCCGGCGCTGATCACCAACAAATGCGACATCATCATGAGCGGCATGACCATCACCGATGAGCGCAAGCAGAAAGTGGATTTCTCCGAGCCGTACATGTTGATCGGCCAAACGGTGCTGCTCCGCGAAGAGCTGGCTGATCAGGTAAAATCCTATAAGGATCTGAATAACAAGAAATACAAGATCGCTTCCAAACTGGGTACCACAGGCGAAATCGCCGCCAAGAAACACATCCCCAAAGCCCAGTACTTCTCTTATGAGACCGAAGCTGAAGGCGTCATGGAAGTCGTCAATGGCAAGGTCGACGCCTTCATCTACGACGCTCCCTACAACCTGGTCGCTAACGTCCAGCGCGGCGAAGGCAAACTGGTATTCCTGGATAAGCCATTTACCGATGAACCGATTGGCTGGGCGATTGCTCAGGGTGATCCCGAATTCCTCAAGGCGATTAACGCATTTCTGGTCAAGGTCAAAAAAGACGGTTCACACGACAAGTTACACCAGAAGTGGTTCAAGAATACGGACTGGCTGAAAGACGTGCAGTAAGCCGTGGCCTTCAAACGACAGTCCGCCCAGTGGCCTTGGCAAGGGCTGCTGGTCGTTATCCTGCTGGGACTGGCGATCGGGCTGTGGATCGCTACCAAGCAGGTTCATTACGAATGGCGCTGGGCACGGGTTCCGCAGTATTTCGCCTATCAGGAGGAAGAACCCCAAACTGCGCCATTTGCTGGGACCGTCATCAAAATCAGTCCCGCTGGCGATGCCAGCCAAGTCACGATTCAGCCGGAAAGTGGTGTACAACCCGTGACCGTCACGGTCAAAACCGCCACGCTCAAAGTTGCGGATGGCGCCCAGGTCAGCGAGGACGACGAAATCGGCGTCCTGCGGGGCGACTGGCGAATCGGCCCGCTGACCCAGGGCTTATGGGTCACTATCTGGATTTCCTTCGTTTCCGGCTTGATTGGGATGATCATCGGGCTGATCACCGGCCTGTGCCGCATCTCAAAAAACCTCACCCTGCGCGGGCTGGCGGTGCTGTATATCGAACTAATTCGCGGTACGCCCCTGCTGGTGCAAATCTTCATTTTCTATTTCTTTATCGGTACGGTGCTGCACTTGGACCGGATCGTGGCTGGCATTGGTGCGCTCTCGCTCTTTGTCGGCGCGTACACCGCCGAGATTATCCGCGCCGGGATTCAATCCATTCCCAAAGGGCAATCTGAAGCCGCCCGCTCGCTGGGGATGAGCGCCGCCGAAACCATGATTCACATCGTGTTGCCGCAGGCGTTCAAACGGGTCTTGCCGCCATTGGCCGGGCAATTCATCAGCCTGATCAAGGACTCCTCGCTGGTGTCGGTCATCGCCATCACCGATTTGACCAAGAGCGGCCGGGAGATTATCACCTCCAGTTTTGCGACGTTTGAAATCTGGTTCACCGTCGCCCTGCTTTACCTGGTCGTCACCTCGGTGCTGTCGCAACTGCTCTTCTGGCTGGAACGGAGGTTTGCCCGCAGTGATTGAAGTCAACCGACTAATCAAGATTTTCGAAGGTCGCGACTATGTCGTGCGGGCGGTGGACGATGTGTCCACCCGGATCGCCAAGGGCGAGGTGGTGGTGATCATTGGTCCCTCCGGCTCCGGCAAATCCACCTTCCTGCGCTGCCTGAACGGGCTGGAAGAATTTGACGACGGGCAGGTGATCATTGACGGCATCGACATCGCTGGCAGCAAGACCAATCTCAATGCGGTGCGTCGCGAGGTGGGGATGGTATTTCAGCACTTCAACCTGTTCCCGCATAAAACGGTGCTGGAGAACGTGACCCTGGCGCAGCGGGTGGTGCGCAAGCGCAAGGCTGCGGAGGCGAACGAGAAGGCGATGGCGCTGCTGACCAAGGTCGGCATCGCCGAAAAAGCCAATGAATACCCGTCCCGGTTATCCGGCGGTCAACAACAACGGGTCGCTATTGCCCGCGCCCTGGCCATGGACCCGAAAGTGATGCTGTTTGACGAACCGACCAGCGCCCTGGACCCGGAAATGGTCGGCGAGGTGCTGGATGTGATGAAGCAATTGGCCCGGGAAGGCATGACGATGGCGGTGGTCACGCACGAGATGGGGTTCGCCCGCGAAGTGGCGCACCGGGTATTGTTCATGGACGCCGGCAAGGTGCTGGAAGATGCGCCACCGGCCCGCTTTTTCACCGCGCCGAATGAGCCGAGGGCGCAGGCGTTTTTGAAGCAGGTGCTTTAGGCACAGGCGCGCTACTGACCACACGCCAGGTCAGGCGGCGTATTGGCACTCATAGCGGATAATGTCTGGATTTTGCTCAAAAGCTGCCTGCCCCAGGCAAATCACCCCCCGTTCATGCAGGGTGAATTCCTCGCGTCGCACGAAAAAGCGTGCACCATTTTCCATGAGCAGGTACGTTCCGTTGGTGCTGTTGTCCTTGAGAATGAACTTGCCCTGCCGAAATTCGATGGCGGCGTGGCTGCGAGAGACCAGCTCGCGCTCCACGACCAAGTCATTTTTGGGGCCGCGACCGATAGTAAACGCTTGGGTAGAAGGCGCGAGTGAGATATTCCGGTCACGATAGTCCAGCATGAGCCGGGCATATAACTGATTGCGCAGAATCTTCTGAGTCTCTCCATCGGACATCTGCGTCAAACTGCCAGATTCGTACCAGATCACCTCGGCAATTTCCATTTCATTCTGTTTGCCGCGAACCCATGAGCGACCCAGGCCCCGAGTTATTTGCCGAGAATCTGCTGATAGGTGGCTGACGGTCTCCCGCGTGGTGATAATCTGATCCGCCTTGGCCAAGGTGACCATACGCGCCGCCACATTCACCGCATCACCAAACACGTCATTATTTTCAACCAGCACGGGTCCATAGTGGAGACCGATACGGATGGCGATGCTTAGCTCGGCCAGCACCGGATCGTCTTTGATCCCCTGCTGCATTTCACAGGCGGCGCTGATGCCCGTTTCAGCGTCAGGAAAACGGCTCATGATCTCGTCGCCGATGGTTTTGACCACCGTCCCCTGATGAGCGATGGTGCGGGCGGCCAGCAAATCCAGTACCAGGGTTTCGATCTGTCGGGCGCGCAGATCGCCGTATCTTTCAAACAAGCCAGTGCTACCACAAATATCGGCAAACAGCAGGGTGGCCTGATCTTGCTGGCGCGCCGTCGCTGGCTTGCTCGACGTGGACGCCAATTCACTCAGTTTCTGTTTCATCTCCCGGATCCCCACGGGCGCAATAATGGTTGGATTCAATCATAACCGCGTATGAACAGATCAGCGACAAGTCGCCGAATATTTTCGCGCGCAGTGCGTTCGTAACGTTGCCGGAAGCAGTCAGTAAAAAAGAAGGCGGGGCGATTACATAGCCCCCGCAGAAAGCGTAAGTGCCCCGGATAATAGTCGTCATCTTTCACATGGGGGAATTCGGCGCGAATTCGCAAACCATCCCGCATGAAAGCTTCCCAGGGCAACCCAAAACTGGATAGATCAATATCCACGATGAACTGCTCATCGTGTTGGCGTGGCAGTCCGCTATGCGTGGTGGCCATGATCAAATCGTCAATTCGTTGCTGAAAAATGGCGTCCGCCAGCCTGCCTGAATATTCCCGAAACAGATCAGCGCTACGTCGCTCATTGTCTTTCGCACCCGATACATAAATCGCGTCATGGAACCACAATGCTAATTCAACCGCGTCGGGATGATTCATGAACGCTGAAGCCCGGTCGAATTCGTTCAAACAGTGCCGGATATGACCCAAGGTATGATAGTGACGATGTGGTTCTGCGTAGAGATTGACTAATCGGGTCAATACGCCTGCCCCTTCCCTTTCGCTACTGTCCAAACAACGCGCCCATAAAGCCACGAAGCGCGCTTTTAATGCGTTCTGCCCATCCAATGGCACGGTGAAACTGTTGGATAAGGCTGATCGTTCCAACATGACACGCCTCCCGGGTCAACTTGCGAATGATCCTCGCCCTTCTCCCTCCGCGCGCGAGGAACGTCCATCATGAGGTGTCAAGTAGTCCTGAATCAAGCGCCAGGCCATGCTCATCGGACTGGGCAAGCCTGGCATCTCATCTGGCGTAAACCAGCGGGCGTCGACAATCTCCTGTCCATCCGCCTGCAACTGGCCCCCGGCATAATCCGCTGTGAAGGCCATCATCAGCGAATGGGGAAACGGCCAGGACTGGCTGGCGAAATAGCGCAGGTTTTGCACCTGGATACCGACCTCTTCCGCGACTTCCCGGTGAATCGCCTGTTCGAGTGTTTCACCGGCTTCCACAAACCCGGCCAGTACACTATACACACCGGCGGCAAAGCGCGGCGCCCGCGCCAACAGGATTCGGCCCGCATGGACCACTCGCACCATTACCACCGGCGACAGACGCGGATAGGCAATTAACTCACAGGCGGGGCAGCGGCGGGCGCGCTCATCCGCTCGTGGTTGAGTGGCCGTTCCGCATTGTCCGCAAAATTGATGGTTGCGATCCCATTCGATGAGTTGCAGCGCCTGACCGGCCACGCCCAGCCGCTCCTCGTCCATCCGGGTCCACAACCCGCGCAGACTCTCGAAGGTCCAGCCAGGCGGCGGCTCGCCGGTGGCCGTTTCCACGGCGTAACAGGGCTGGCCCCACAACGTTCCCAGATACAGCCGCCGAGCGGTCGGCCATTTAGCGAACGGCCAGATCGACGCCAGCGGTAGTTCCAAGCCCTCATCCCCCGGACGAACCAGCAGTTGACCGTTGGCCAATATAAACCACCAGGCCGGCGATTCAGCAATCGCAGTCGGTGGCAGGATGGCGGGATGAAAGTCGTCCGGCAACATCAGCATGGGCGTGTGTTCCTGTTCAAGTGATCGTGTCGGTCAGCATCTGCAACAGCGCCAACAAACCTTCCAACAACTGCACTGGATTCGGCGGGCAGCCGGGAATATGCAAATCGACCGGAATCACCGCGCCGACTCCGCCGACACAGGCGTAGCTCCCGGCGAAAATGCCGCCATCCCGTCCACAATCACCGACGGCCACCACCCACTTGGGAGCCGGCGTCGCGGTGTAAGTGCGTTCCAGCGCCTCGCGCATATTGGCGGTCACTGGTCCGGTCACCAGCAGCACATCGGCATGGCGCGGCGAGGCAACGAAATGGAAACCGAAGCGTTCCAGGTCGTAAAAGGCATTGTTGAGCGCGTGAATTTCCAGTTCACAGCCATTGCAGGAACCGGCATCGACTTGACGAATCGCCAGGCTGCGGCCCAGTCGTTGCCGGGCTGTCTGATCCACTTTCGCGCCCAGTTCAGCCAGCGCCTGCCCCGAAGGCGCCGGAGCAGGCATCGTCAACGGCGACTGTAACAAATTCTGGAATAACAACTTACGCATAGCGGCCTGGCCTACAGATCATGGCCCGAATATGAGCCGTTGAAGGATTTATTGCATAACGGGAAATCCGCCACGATGTTGTTTTCAATCGCGGCCTCCAGCAAGGGCCATTGAAACCAGGACGGATCGCGGGGATGGCAACGCGCCACTGTGCCGTCCGCATTCAATCGCAACCAGACCAGAATATCGCCGCGAAAGCCTTCGACCAGCGCCACGCCTTCACCGGTTTGGTTCGGAAGATTCAACGGTGCACGCACGATACCGGACGGTAGCCGTTCCAGGATTTGTCCGATCAGCGCCAGACTCTGCCTCACCTCGCTGATGCGCAGCCACACTCGACCATTGACATCACTGTCGGTTCGCAGCGGAACCTCAAATTTCAGTTCATCGTAAGGCGGATAACCGGGTTGGCGGCGAGCGTCAAAAGCGCGTCCGCCCGCCCGCCCGACAATCCCGCCACTGCCGAATTGCTGAATCAGCACCGGCTTGACGAAGCCAGTGTCCACGGTGCGTTCTTGCAGCGAGGCGGTGTTGTCATACAACTCGACCAGCGGCGGAAACTGGCGGCGGAACTCGGCCAACAACGTCTGCAAAACCGTTGCGCCTTCCGCCGACAAATCGGTCGCTACGCCGCCGGGAACAATGCAGTCCATCAACAGGCGGTGGCCGAAACAGGCAGCGCTGGCGCGTAACACCTCTTCACGCAACACCGCGCAATGCGCCAGCATCAGGGCAAAAGCGGCGTCGTTGCAGATCGCGCCGATGTCGCCGCAATGATTCGCCAGCCGCTCCAGTTCCGCCATCAAAGCCCGCAACCAGTGAGCGCGGGCGGGAATTTCCGTTTCGGTCGCAGCTTCCACGGCGCGAGCGAAGGCCAGCGCATAAGCCACGGTGCTGTCGCCGGACACCCGTCCGACCAGTCGCGCCGCCTGTTCCAGAGATGCGCCCTGCAACAGGTTTTCAATGCCCTTGTGGACGTAGCCGAGCCGTTCTTCCAATCGAACTACCGCCTCACCGTTCGCGGTGAAACGGAAATGGCCGGGTTCAATGATGCCGGCGTGAACCGGCCCGACGGGAATCTGATGCAGGCTCTCGCCTTCCGCCGGCAGGAACCGGTAAGGCGGCGAGGGTGAAGTCGGCGCAGTCGCCGACCCCAGCGGATGACGCACCGGCCAACGCCCATGGTCCAACCACGGGCGGCTATCAAGCGCGTCCACCGGTCGTAACCCCACCAAATCGGCGATGGTGCGTTCCAGGCGTTGTGCGGGCGGGTGCAGCCGACCGACCGATGGGAATGTTCCATTCGGGCAGGGCAGACTGGCGATGTAAAATCCCTCCAGCGCTTCCCACACCGCCAGATGCACCATCCCGATTTCGCCCCACAACCCTAACAACGTCCAGGAGCCGTTGGCTAAACCTTCGCTCAGGGGTTTCCAGATTTCGGGAGTCACCACGATCCGAGGCCAAGGGCGGTGTTCAGCGACCGGCTGACCTGACTCCAGAAGGGTTTGCAATGGCAAAGTTGCGTTCATCGTTTTCCCCTCAACCGAGCAACGCGGCGACATGCTGGAACCAGGTCACCAGCGGCCCCGGCAACCAGAATCCGGCGATGAACACCAAGGCTAGATGCGCCATCATCGGCAGGGCGCTGACCGGCGTTGGCCCCGGCGCCTGTACGCCGTGCGACTCGCCGAACGCCAGACCATGCAACCGCCAGAGTAGTGTGCCAAATCCCAGCAGCAAACCGATGACCAGCGGCAGCGCCAGCCACGGTTCACGGGCAAAAGTGGAACTGACCACCAGAAACTCGCTCATGAACACCCCAAAAGGCGGCATTCCGGCAATGGCGATCACACCTGCGACTAATCCCCATCCGAGTAGCGGATGAGTGGCGGTCAGGCCGCGAATGGTGGAAATCCGCTGTGTGCCCTTGACCTGGGAGATATGACCGACCGCGAAGAAAATCGCCGATTTGGTCAGGCTGTGCATCGTCATGTGCAGCAGACCGGCGAAATTGGCCAGCGGCCCGCCCATGCCGAAGGCGAAGGTGATGATGCCCATATGTTCAATCGACGAGTAGGCAAACAGGCGTTTAATGTCGCCGCGCCGATAGAACATGAATCCGGCAAACAGCAGCGACAGCAAGCCCAGAGCCACCATCAGCGGTCCCGGCGCTAAAGCGTTCGGATTGGCGCTCATCAACATTTTGAAGCGCAGCACCGCATACAACGCCACATTCAGCAACAGGCCGGACAGCACGGCGGAAATCGGCGTCGGGCCTTCGGCATGGGCGTCCGGCAACCAGGCGTGCAGCGGAACCAGGCCGGCCTTGGTGCCGTAACCGAGCAGCAGGAAGATGAACGCCAGGTTGAGCAACGCCGGATCAAAGGTATGAGCATGAACCAGCAGTTGATCCCAGGCCATCGCCGGCAAGCCCTCGCCCATAACCGGCTGCGCCGCCAGATACACCAGGATCGTCCCAAACAGCGCCAGGGCAATGCCCAGACTGCCCAGAATGAAATACTTCCAGGCGGCTTCCAGCGCAGCGCGGGTGCGGTAAATACCGACCATCAGCACCGTCACCAGCGTCGCCAATTCAATCGCCACCCACAACAACCCAATGTTATTGGCGAGAAACGCCAGGTTCATGGCGAAGATCAACGCCTGATACATGGCGTGATAGAAGCGCAAATACTTTGGCGTGAGTCGCCCGGTTTCCAGTTCGTGAGCGATATAGCCGGCGCTGAACACGCTGGTGGTGAAACTGACCAAGTTGTTCAAAAGGATCAGATAAATATTGAAGTCGTCGACCCGCAGGTAGAGATTGGCCTCCGGGCGCGCCCCTAACAGGATCACGGCGGACAGCAGGCAGACCAGCGCTGCGCCGACGTTGATTCTGGCGCCAATTCGGTAGCTGGAGCGCAAGGCCAACACCACCGCCGCACCCGCCGGAATGACCAGCAAGAGGGTTATCGCGATCAATCCTAAAAAGTTGCTCATCGCCGCCGCTCCCCGCGAAACGCATCCATGGCCTGCATATCCACGCTGTCAAACCGTTCGCGGATGCGGAACAGGAAAATGCCGATTACGATCAGCGCGATCAACACGGAAAAAGCCACGCTGATTTCCACCGCCAGCGGCATTCCCCGCGCTCCGGCAGCGGCCAGCACCAGCCCGTTTTCCAGCGACATGAACCCGATTACCAGGCTGACAGCGTTATGCCGGCTGATCATCAGCAACAGGCCCAGCAACACCACCGCCAAGGCAAAGGCTAAATCTTCCCGCGCCAGTGCATCCGCGCCAGCCGTTACCGGCAACATCACCAGAATCGCCAGCGCTACCAGCGCCGCGCCGGCCAGCATGTCGCGCCCGACGCCCCCCACGACTTCCAGGGTGCGATGAATGCCCAACTTGCGAATGATGCGATGGAGCGCGACCGGAATAAAAATCGCCTTGAACACCAGGGCAATGCCCGCCGTAACGTACAGATGGTGAGCTTCCTGAATATACGCCTGCCAACCGACGGCCAGCGCCAGCGTCAGCGAGTGTCCGGCAAACACATTGATCAGCGCATACAGTCGATCCTGATACAGCAACAACAGGCTGATCACCACCATGCTGCCGGCCAGAAAATGGGCGATATCGAATTCCAGACCGTGCATTACAGACTCCGCGATACGAACAGCAACAAAGCGCCGAGCAGTCCCAGCATCAACGCCACGCCCAGGAATTGGTCGACGCGGAACACCCGCATTTTGGCGATGCTGGTTTCAAACAGCGCCAGCAGGAAACCGCCCAGCGCCAGCTTGCCCAGATACGCCGCGACGCCGATGAAATACGCCGGCAACCCCGCGCCAGCGGTGGCCATGCCCCACGGCGCGAAAATACAGCCGATCAGCGAGATATACAGCAGCAGTTTCAGCGAAGCGGCCAGTTCGATCAGCGCCAGATGGCGACCGGAATATTCCAGCACCATGGCTTCATGCACCATGGTCAATTCCAGATGGGTCGCCGGGTTGTCCACCGGAATGCGGGCGTTCTCGGCAATCGCCACTATCAACAAGGCCAGCAGCGCCAGCGCCAGCGACACCCGCAGACCCACATCGGCGGCGAGCATGAAGCGGGCGACCGTGGTCAATTCCGTAGCGCCGGCCAGCAGCGACAGGGTGAACACCATCATCAACATCGCTGGTTCCGCCAGTGAGGCAATCATCATTTCGCGGCTGGAGCCGATACCGCCAAAGCTGGTGCCGACATCGAGACCGGCCAGCGCCAGGAAAAAGCGGGCCGTGCCGAGTAGCGCGACGATAGCGATGAGATCCGCCGTCCAGTTGAACATCAGGCCGCTGGCGAAGGTCGGCACCAGCGCCGCCGCCACCCAGATAGCAGCGAAAATCAGATAAGGCGCGACGCGAAACAGCCAGGATGCCGATTCGGCCAGCACGACTTCCTTACGCAGCAGCTTGAGCAGGTCGCGGTAGGGTTGCAGCAGGGACGGCCCGCGCCGGCGCAGTAGTTGCGCCTTGAGGGTGCGCACCCAGCCGGTCAGCAGTGGAGCCAGCAGCAGGATCAGCAGCATTTGGCCACCCTGCACCAGGAAATCCGTGATCAACGCCATAACGCCATCCCCAGCAGCAGCACGACCAATGCGCCAAACACCAGGCTCAGGTAGCGGCGAATGGTCAAATATTGCAAGTGATTGGCGCGGGTGGACGCGGCAATCACTGCCATGGTGATCGGAGCATAGCCATAATCCCAGACCGGATCGCGCAACTGCACTTCCAGCCTGGCCGGACGCCCATCACCCGGTGGCGGCATCGTCACCCGTTCCCGGGCTTGAAAGACGATACTGCCAAACACCCGGCGGATTGGCTGGGCAAAGCTGCCTGCGGTGTACTGGGTCGCCGGGCTGGCGTCGGGAAAGCCGCAATCCCAGGCCGGACCGCGCCGCGAGGCGCTGGAAGCGAACCGATGAATCAGGAGAGCCGCAGCCGTTCCTGACAGCGCCATGAACAGCAAGACCAGCAAGCCGTTATAAGCGCTTTTCGCATCGACAATCGGTGCCAGGGTCAACCAGGGTTGGGTGTGCTGGGTCGCCAACTGTGCGCCGCCGTTGAGCAGGCCGACGACCGGAGCCAAGCTATCCACTACCAAACCCGGCAGGATGCCCGCCAGCAGACAGAGCGCGGCCAGCGTGAACATGGCGACCAGCGAATAACGGTCGGTTTCCTGCGCCTGAGTTGCAGCGGGGGAACGTGGGCGACCCAGAAAGGTGATGCCGAACGCTTTGACGAAGCAGGCGGCGGCGAGGGCGGCGGACAACGCCAACAGTGCGCCGACCGCCGGAGCCAGGAACTTGAGCAGCCATTGCGGCAATTCCGGGGTGAGCAGAATCGCCTGGAAGGTCAGCCATTCCGAGACAAAGCCGTTCAGTGGCGGCAATGCCGAAATCGCCGCCGCACCCATCAGGAAAGCCAGCGCCGTCCACGGCATCGGGTGAATCAACCCGCCCAGCCGTTCCATATCGCGCTCACCCGTGGCGGTCAACACCGCACCGGTTCCCAGAAACAGCAGGCTTTTGAACAGCGAGTGATTGAGGATATGAAACAGGGCGGCAGTCAGCGCCAGCGCGGCGCTGGCGTACATATGATTCGCTTGGAAAGCCAAAGCCAGTCCCAGGCCGATGAAGATAATGCCGATATTTTCGACCGTGTGATAAGCCAGCAACCGTTTTAAATCATGTTGCATCAGCGCATACAACACACCGAGTACCGCAGTGATTCCCCCTAACGCCAACACCAGCCCACCCCACCACCATGCCATCGGTTCGCCGAGCAGATCGAAGACGATGCGGATGAAGCCATAGACCGCAACCTTGGTCATCACCCCGCTCATCAGCGCGGACACATGGCTGGGCGCGGCGGGATGGGCCAGCGGCAGCCAGACATGCAGCGGCACCAGCCCGGCTTTGGAACCCGCGCCCAGCAAGGCGAGAATCAGCACCACCGCCGCCAGTCCCGGCGTCATTTCGCCAGCACGGATCGCCGCAAAGTCGTAACCGCCATTCGGGCCGGCCATCATGCCGAAAGCCAGCAACAGCGTGAGCGTGCCGAAACAGGCCATGACTAGATAGAGATAACCGGCGCGGGCATTGGCTGATTCCTGATGATGGGCCATGACCAGCGCCCACGAGGTCAGCGACATGAATTCCCAGGCGAACAGGAAGGTGAAGGCGTCGTCGGCCAACAGCACCAGGTTCATCCCCGCCAGAAACGCCGGGAAGAACGGCAGCACCCGCTCCGGCGCACGCTCGTGCTGACCGTAGCCCAAGGCGAACAGGCTGGCGACGGCCCCGCCCAGATTGACCACGATCAGGAAAAAAGCCGATAGCGCGTCCAGGCGAAAATGTGCGCCCAGCCAGGGCAGGCTAAGGGGCAAGGTGAGCGTCGCTGGCGCAGAAGCCGTCAGCAAATGCGTCAGTACCAGGATCAGAGCGACTCCGCTAATGGCCAGAGCAACGCTGTAAACCCGGCGGCTACAACTCGCGTGGCGCGCTGTTGCTATCGCGTAAATGCCGACGGTGAGCAGGGCCATGGATAAACTTAAGAGTAGTGGCAACGGCATGTCATTTAAATTCAATGGGTTGACAATAAGCGGATGACGATTCAGTGTTTCAGCCGGACCCCGCGTCCGCCGCCTTCACTGACAGCGCCTTCGCTGATCAAATCCACGCCGGCGGTCTCAAGCGCAGCGATGAGCTTGACCAGAGAATCGATGTTGCCACGGATATCACCATCGCTGCCTTCCATGCGCTGGATGGTGGGTACGGATAAATCGGCGGCTTCCGCGAGGGCGCGCTGGTCAATGCCCAACAACGCTCGCGCCGCTTTCAACTGGGCCGCGGTGATCATGGTTGTTTGTCTTAAAAAGAGAGAAGTTCACTTACTATAATTTAAAATTGATGTAAAATAAATAATATTTAATGTGATTTTAATCGGCAAAAAGTATTTTGGTACTTAACCGCCACCGGCGGAATTCCCCGCCATCACTCCACCAAGAGTCCCCTGAACCATGGCTGACGATTTCAACGAACGCGCCCTGCGCTACCATCGCATGGCCCCCTACGGCAAGATCGAAGTCACTCCGACCAAGCCGCTGGCTAACCAGTTTGATCTGGCGCTGGCCTATTCCCCGGGCGTTGCTGCGGCTTGTGAAGCGATTGTCGACGATCCCCGTGAAGTGTCTACCGTCACCGCACGCGGCAATCTGGTGGCAGTCATTACCAACGGCACTGCCGTACTCGGTCTGGGCGATATCGGCCCGCTGGCGTCCAAACCGGTGATGGAAGGCAAGGGCGTACTGTTCAAAAAATTCGCTGGCATCGACGTGTTCGACATTGAAGTCAATGAGCGCGACCCCGACAAACTGGTCGAGATCATCGCCAGTCTGGAACCTACCTTTGGCGGCATCAACCTGGAAGACATCAAGGCTCCGGAATGCTTCCAGGTTGAGCGCCAGTTGCGCGAGCGGATGAAAATTCCGGTGTTTCACGACGATCAACACGGC
The DNA here is from genome assembly GCA_022709365.1 of Pseudomonadota bacterium. Lineage (GTDB taxonomy): Bacteria > Pseudomonadota > Gammaproteobacteria > Competibacterales > Competibacteraceae > UBA2383. Next base: position 3,691 of record JAKLIY010000042.1, on the reverse strand, counting down.
ACCGCCATCATTACCGCAGCCGCTGTACTCAACGGCCTGTTGCTGATCGGCAAGGAGATGGGCCAGGTCAAAGTGGTTACCTCCGGCGCTGGCGCGGCGGGCATTGCCTGCCTCGATCTGCTGGTCGGGCTGGGGCTGAATCGCAAAAACGTCATCGTTTGCGATAGCCGAGGGGTGATCTATCAAGGCCGGGGGCCGCTGGACCCGGAGAAAGCCGCCTATGCCGCGGATACTCCAGCGCGCACTCTTGCGGAGGCGATTGTGGGCGCGGACATCTTTCTGGGGTTGTCCAAGGCCGGGGTGCTGACCGGAGAAATGGTCAAAACCATGGCCAACCGGCCGCTGATTCTGGCGTTGGCCAACCCCGTCCCGGAAATCATGCCGGAAGAAGCCAAGGCGGCACGGCCCGACGCCATCATCGCCACCGGTCGCTCGGATTATCCCAATCAGGTCAACAACGTCCTCTGTTTTCCCTATATCTTTCGGGGCGCGCTGGACGTGGGCGCGACGACAATCAATCAGGAGATGCAACTAGCCTGCGTCCGCGCCCTGGCGGAACTCGCCTGTGAGCCGCATTCCCAAGAGGAAACCGCCGCTTACAGCGACCAGCCGATCAACTTTGGGCCGGAATACCTGATTCCCAAACCATTCGAATCGCGCCTGTTGCTCACCCTGCCGTTGGCCGTCGCCAAGGCCGCGATGGACAGTGGCGTCGCGACCCGCCCGATTGAGGACTTTGCCGCCTATCACGCCCAACTGAGCCAGCGGGTCTACCGCTCCGGTCTGATCATGCGGCCCGTGTTCGACCGGGCCAAGGCCGATCCCAAGCGGGTGATTTACGCCCAGGCTGAAGAAGAACGGGTACTCTGGGCGGTGCAAAGCGTCATCGACCAGGGTTTAGCCAGGCCGATCCTCATTGGCCGGCGTTGGCGGATCGAACAACGCATCGCCGAATTGGGCCTGCGCATCCGTCCTGAGCAGGATTTTGCCGTGATTGATCCCCAGAACAATCCTCACTATGAGGAATGCTGGCAGGAATACCATCGGTTGCGCGGACGCTTTGGGGTTGATCCCAACAAAGCTCGCGTCCGGGTCAATACGCGCGCCACGGTCATTGGCGCGCTGCTGCTGCATTTAGGCTACGGTGACGCCCTGCTCTGCGGGTTGATTGGCGGCTATCCTGATCACGTTGAATACGTGCTGGACATCATCGGTTTGCGGGAAGGGGTCCGGACTCCGGCGGCGATGAACATGCTGATCAGTTCGCGTGGCCCGCTGTTCTTCTGCGACACTGACATCAATGCGGACCCGACCGCCGAAGAGATCGCCGACATCACCTTGCTGGCGGCGGAGGAAGTCAGCCGCTTCGTGCCGCCGAAAGTCGCCCTGTTGTCTCACTCCAGCTTCGGTTCGCACAAGTCGCAACAGGCGCGCAAGATGGCCGAGGCGTTGCAGTTGATCCGCCAACGCGCACCCCATCTGGAAGTGGACGGCGAGATGCGCGGCGACGCGGCTTTATCTGAAGAATTGCGCCGTCGGGTGTTCCTGCATTCCCCGTTGAAGGGGGCGGCCAACCTGTTGATTATGCCCAATGCCGAAGCCGCCAACATCTCCCACAACCTGCTGCAGGAAGTGACCCACAGCGTTTCGGTGGGGCCGATCACCCTCGGTTTGGCCAAACCAGCCCATATCCTGACCCGTTCGGCGAGCGCGCGGCGGATCATCAACATGACCGCGATTGCGGCGGTCGACGCGCAGGAGTATCTGCTGAGTCAGCAATCCGGCTGATTGGCAACAGGAACGTTCATTTCTCCTCCCGGTGGAAGGGTGCTGGGGGGAGAGATTCTGAACATTGACTAAACAAAGCATGTGCTGTGCGGGAAATTTTTTCAGATTGCAGAGCTATTGAGGGTCTGGTTGCGGATAGCGCGGGAGAGAACCAATCATAGATTCTGCTGAGCCAATCGCGCCTCGTAGTGACGAGTAAACTCTGGGCGACGACGAGCATATCGGGACTTCCCGAGCGGTAGGGCTGTAATGAGTGTTATACGGCTGGAAAATCTAGCAAAATCAGGTAACTATTTTCAAAATTGTAAATTGTGGTAGATGGGCGGAAACTACATAATCATTAGTTGTCGCGGACGCTTCGCGCCCGCGACAACGGGGCGGCGCGAAGGGCCGCACAACCACGCGGATGAAGCCGACATCGGCCGTCAAAGCCTTCGGCTTTTCCGCCCTCGCGGCTTATCCGCCGCCCCGTTAGCCGTCCCAAAGGTACTTACGAGCCAGCCCCATGCACTTCCTATCCAAATCACAAATGCTTGAGTTCGTACGCGAACGCCTTGACCTGTTCGACGCCGCCGAAAAGACTAACCCATTTGCCGGGGGTGCCTGGACCCTACACTTCCTTGAACAGGTCGCAGAGGAGTCATGGACATTCACCATACCGGAGTATCTGGTGGGCGGCGAAAGCTTGATGCTCCTATATAGCGATGTCAAATCCCCATACCGCAGATCTGCAGTCGCCAACTATTACACATCACTGTATTCGCCACTTATCAGTTCTCTAGAATCACCAGAAGAACGAGCCGTTGCGATCACGAAACTTGTTCAGCAGCTACTCAAACTACGCCCAAGGTGTTCTTATATAGATCTCTCGCCCCTAAGCGACTCCACAGAGACCGCGAGCTTGCAGCAGTCGATTTCTGCTTTGGGCTGGTATACGAAGAAGTACGAGTGCTTTGGGAACTGGTACTTGCCGTGTGCAAACATGTCGTTCGATGAGTACATAAAGGGACGCAGCTCGAAACTCTTAAACACATGGACCAGGAAGCGAAAGAAATTCGAGCAGACAGCATCGAGCGGGACTCGCCTGGAGATTGTCGTTGATCCTGCGAAGGTGGCGTCAGCCATGGATGCCTATGACGCCATCTACGCCAAGAGCTGGAAGAAGCCAGAACCCTACAGAGACTTTGTCCGCAATTGGGCCCTTGTCTGTGCCCAGAAAGGGTGGCTTCGCTTGGGGCTTGCGTGGCTGGGTGATACGCCAGTAGCCGCGCAGTTTTGGTTCACAATGCATAGCCGTGCCTTTATATTCAAACTCGCCTACGACGAAGAGCACGCAAAGCTTTCCGCCGGCACTGTTCTTTCGGCGCATATGCTCAAATACGCGCTAGACGAAGATCGTGTTGTCGAGATCGATTACCTAACCGGTGATGACACGTATAAAACGGCCTACATGACAAACCGCCGGCAGCGTGTTGGACTTATTGCCTGCGACCCGTGGACGCCCCGCGGACTACTTGTTAGTGCAAAGGAGCTTGCCGGGGAGATTACGAAGCCCTGGCGTTTACGCTTACGGGCACACAGAGGGGCAGGCACCAGTACAGCCAGTCCGCGCATCCATGATGGTGAACGGGATGGCTAACTTGGCGTTGGAGCGGACCTCCAGCAGCTTGGGCTATGAGGTACCGTGGCTAATCGTGCGCCTCGCGGCCCAAGCTGTTTCCAGCCGCTCAACTCTACGTTAGGAGCTTATTTTTGGGTCGAAAGCACACCTTTATGGACAGGACTTTCGCTCAATCTTCTCGATCAAGCGGGTTGATACACTGGAATACGCGGATTACGTAACTCATGACGTAAATACTCACTCCAGAGGTTGTTTTTAACTTGGTAGAGGGTTGTCTTCATC
>JAKLIY010000041.1 GCA_022709365.1 Pseudomonadota bacterium | reverse complement strand
CGCAACCTTCGCCTTGAACTCCGCACTGAAGACTTTCCTCTGCATTGCATCACCCGTTCCTCGTTTCTGGTCGTTACGTTGCAGAGTACCACCTTATTTACCTGTCCGAAATTCGGGGTCCATTATAGTCTGGCTGGGTTGGGCTTCGTGTACCGTCGGCGGTGCTGATCGTCAGGATTGTTCAAGCAATACAAAACAGCGGCCTTCGGGCCACTTTTTTCACCCTGTCGCTGGGATGAGAGGGCTGAAGTCGCGTTGGAGAGTGATCGGCGTCGGCGCTCAGTTATCGCCGCTGCCATTCCTGCAAGAGCTGCTGCTCGCCGGAACGCAGTTTACCGGCATGAATGGTGGACAGCGAGCCGTCGTCTTCCTTGAGTTCTTTGGCCTGGACATCCGGCGGCGGGTGAGCACCATAGTGAACCTTGCCTTCGGTATCGGTCCAGGTGTAGATGTGGTCGGTCGGTTGCACGGGAATCGGCGTCGCCGCCTGGCCCTCGGGCGGGCGGTTGCCGTAATGCACCCGGCCCGTAGCGTCCTTCCAGGTGTAAACTTCATCCCCGCCCTGTGCGACGGGCAGCGCCAACAACGCCAGCAGTCCTAACACCCATGAGGGTGGGCGATGTTTCAAGCTATTTTGGTGATTCATGAGTTTATGTCCGTGAGCAACGCTGCTGTTATTAAGAGAGTCAAGTCTATTTTGGGTTCCCCTGCACGGAATGGCTGGCAATTTTAACGCCGCCACCGTAAGCGTTTTTAATGACGATTTCGACCTGTTCCTCTTAAGTTTTCCACCAACACTTTGCCCAAGCTATTCACCAGACTGTGTTTAAACTATACCAATAGTCGGGTTGGGGTGAAGGGATATCCAATGACTCCAGCAATTATGTCACTATAAATGAACGATTCATGGTAGAAGAAGACTATATGTCCGAAATTTTAAGCATCCAGCGAGTGACCAAGGGCGACATTACGGCCTATTTACCGGAATTGGCGTGTTTACGCATTTGGGTATTCCGGGAATATCCGTATCTCTATGAAGGAAGCACCGCTTATGAGGAAAAATACCTTCAGACCTACACTAATGCGCCCGGTGGCGTGATGGTGCTGGTTCGGGATGGCAGACGGGTGGTCGGGGCGTCGAGCGGTCTGCCATTGTCGGCTGCAACGCCGAATGTGATCGAGCCGTTCGTGAAGGGTGGCTACGATCCGGAACAGGTTTTTTATTACGGCGAGTCAGTGTTGCTGCCAGAGTATCGGAGACGGGGGCTGGGCCAGCGGTTTTTTGCCGAACGCGAGGCGCATGTGCGTGCGCTGGACCGGTTCGACATCGCCTGTTTCTGTGCAGTGGAACGACCCGTTGACCATCCGCGCCGGCCCGCCAATTACCGACCGCTGGATGAATTTTGGAACGGGCAGGGTTTCGTCAGGCATCCGGAGTTGCGCACCACTTTTTCATGGCGGGATTTGGATGAGGCGGCAGAATCGCCCAAGTCGATGGTGTTCTGGCTTAAACGCTTGGTTTGAAAAAACCGGACGCGGGACGCGCGCAAGCAGCCCATTTTGGCCCTCTGTACAAAAATGCGGGCGTCTGAGTGATGTGGCGTGTCAGTGTTCATACCTCTTGTGTCATGTCAATCACCGGCGATGCTGAAAAATCATACTAAAAAATATTAATTTATTTAAATTTATTATGTATTTATTTTAATTGGTATAATTTTTGCTTAAATAAATTTAATTTTAAATTCATCTGCTTAAGAATGTTACAAAATGAATAGAAATCAAAGCTTACTCATGGCGTGCGTCTTGGGGCTTGGCCTGAGCGCCGAGAGCATGGCCGGTGCCATTCAGGCAAACGGGAACTTAGAAGACTGGGGATTGTTTACCAATGGTTCTACAACCTGGACACCATCGGGCAACCAAAGTGGAAAGAGCTATTCATACAATGGCTGGACGATCTACTACGCTGTCGAGGACTACACCAGCGGCAACGGGTATATCGGGCCGGGCTGGGGCGGCCAAGCCTACGACGCCGAGGCGCTCTATGTGACCTGGGACGCTGATAATCTCTACATTGCCCTAGTGACCGGCCACGATCCGAATACCAAGCAAAATGAAAAGAATAATACCTACAGCGCCGGGGATTTCGCGCTGAATTTCTGGAGCGGCGCGAATGACAAGACTTACGAGTTCGGCATCCGCACGCCGCATTTGGAAAACCAAAAAAGCTCTACCATTCCTGGGAATATCGGCGGTTTTCAAACCGATGTGTACCAAACGACCAACGCGGATTGGTTGAAAGACCCGCTCTGGGGTACTGGGGCGGTGACTTCGCTGAATACTACAGGACTAACTCCATTGCCGACCAAGGCCACGATGTCCATTAAAGAAGGACCAAACAGTATAGGCCAGGGTACTGGTCGCCACTGGGTCTACGAGGTTAGCGTTCCAAAGACAATTTTTAAGGATTTTCTTAAGCCGGATAATGAGTTGAATATCAGTTGGACCATGAACTGCGCTAACGACATCATCACTGTCGAGGACGATATTCCGACGATAGACGAACCGCCAGTTTGGGCCTTGCTGGGCCTGACCTTGCCAGCAATGTTCTGGCGTCGGCGTCGTTCTGCAAAACGCTGATTCTCAATCCCATGCATGACGGGCGCGGCAGTCGATGATTGCCGCGCCCCTCCGCTTTTTCTAAACCGCAGTGACCGATGGCAATCCCGCCAGCGCCATCGCCAGTTCCGCCTCATCGTAGCTCTGATCCGTCAGCTTGCCCGCGAAGTAGTCCATGTACGCCTGCATGTCGAAATGACCGTGGCCACACAGATTAAACAGGATCACCCGGCTGACGCCCTCCTCTTTACAACGCAATGCCTCGTCAATCGCACCCTTCACCGCATGATTGGCTTCCGGGGCGGGCAGAATGCCCTCGGTGCAGGCGAACTGCACACCGGCTTCAAAGCAACCGAGCTGATGATAGGCGCGGGCTTCGATCAACCCCAGTTCCTTGACATGGCTAACCAGTGGGGCCATGCCGTGATAGCGCAAGCCGCCGGCGTGGAACCCGGGCGGGGTGAAGTGCGCGCCCAGCGTGTGCATCTTGGCTAGCGGGGTCAAGTGTGCAGTATCGCCGAAGTCGTAGGCATAGGGACCCCGGGTTAGGCTCGGACAGGCGGCGGGTTCGATAGCGACAATGCGAACTTTTTGTCCCCCCCGCAGTTGCGCACCGAGGAACGGAAAGGCAATGCCCGCAAAGTTGGAGCCACCGCCGGTGCAACCGACGATTACATCAGGGTAGTCATTGGCCATTTCCAATTGCGCCATCGCTTCCAGACCCACTACCGTTTGATGCAGCAATACATGGTTTAACACCGAACCCAGTGCGTATTTCGTATCGTCACGTTGAGCAGCCACCTCGACTGCTTCAGAAATGGCGATGCCCAAACTGCCACGATGATCAGGCTGCTGGGCCAAAATCGCCCGGCCAAAGGCGGTCTCTTCGGACGGCGAAGCGATACAGCGCGCCCCATAAGTTTCCATCAGCGCCCGACGGTAAGGTTTCTGATTGTACGAGACCCGCACCATGAAAACCTGTACGTCGATACCGAACAGCGCTCCGGCGAAAGCCAGCGAAGAACCCCATTGCCCGGCTCCGGTTTCCGTAGCGATGCGCTTGACGCCGGCTTCCTTGTTGTAGAAAGCCTGAGGTACGGCAGTGTTGGGTTTGTGGCTGCCAGCGGGGCTGACGCCCTCGTATTTGTAGTAAATCCGCGCCGGAGTGCCAAGCGCCTGTTCCAGACGGCGGGCGCGGTAAAGCGGACTGGGCCGCCATTGCCGGTAAATATCCCGCACCGGGTCGGGAATCTCGATCTCCCGTTCGGTGGCGACTTCCTGCTGAATCAGCGCCATCGGGAACAACGGCAACAAGTCATCAGGGCCGATAGGTTTCATGGTGCCCGGGTGCAGCACTGGCGGCGGCGGCGCGGGCAGGTCAGCCACCAGGTTGTACCAGAATTTGGGCATCCGGGTTTCGTCAAGCAGATATTTGATAGTTTCAGTCATTTCTCTTTTCCAGAAAAGCAAAAGCCCGCCTGGGAATCGGCGGGCCGGATGAGTCCATCGCGGCGGATCAAACGCCGCTCATTTTAACCGAGATTAACGCCAAAATCGCGGGCGACTGCCGCCAGTCCACCCGCGTAACCCTGGCCAATCGCCTTGAACTTCCATTCTTCATTGCTACGGTAGAGTTCGCCAAAAATCATCGCGGTCTCGGTCGAGGCATCTTCAGACAGATCGTAGCGGGCGATTTCCTGATCGCCGTCGGCATTCAGGGCGCGAATGTAGGCATTGGCCACCTGCCCGAAGTTCTGCTTGCGCGCCTCGGCGTCATGGATAGTCACCACGAACGACACTTTCGCGGCGTTTGGCGTCATCAGACCGAGTTCGATCTCAACGACCTCATCGTCGCCAGCACCCTCACCAGTCCGGTTATCACCCAGGTGTACGACGGCCCCAGAGGGGTCCTTGGCGTTGTTGTAGAACACAAAGTGCTGGTCGCTCAACACCTTGCCATTACTGTCCAGCACGAAGGCGGAAGCGTCCAGATCGAAGGCGCTGCCGTCGGTCTTGCGCAAATCCCAGCCCAGTCCGAAGCGCGCCTTTTTCAGGCCGGGCGCTTGCTTGCTCAACGAAACGTTTTGACCTTTCTGTAAAGAAATCGCCATTACTCATTATCCTCCTAGATATTGATGCCATATTGTCGGCACATCGCCGCCAACCCGCCGGCATAGCCCTGACCGACCGCGGTAAAGCGCCATTCGCCGCTATGCCGATAAAGCTCGCCAAAAATCATCGCCGTTTCGGTCGAGGCGTCCTCCGCCAAGTCATAACGGGTGATTTCGGTATTATTATCAGCGTTGACGACCCGGATATAGGCGTTGCCGACCTGCCCAAAGTTCTGCTTGCGAGCGTCGGCTTCATGGATGGTGACGGTGAAAGCGATTTTCTGCACCTCTGCCGGCACCCGGCTCAGATCCACCTTGATTACTTCATCATCACCCTCGCCGGCGCCCGTGAGATTGTCCCCGGTGTGTTCGACCGAGCCACAGGACGATTTCAACTGATTGTAGAAAATGAAATCAGCCTCTGAGCGCACTTTGCCGTCGGCGCTTAGCAGGAACGCCGACGCATCCAGATCGAAGGCCGAGCCGTCAGTAGCGCGAGCATCCCAGCCCAGTCCGATCAGCGCCTTGGTCAAGCCCGGTGCTTCCTTATTCAGTGACAGCCGGCCACCTTTGTTGAGGGAAATAGCCATCGAATGGGTCCTCTTTTTCGTTGCAGATTCGGGATCGCAGACGGATTCCTGAGCGCCAATCCCGGGCGCGCTCAGGTCAAGTCGAAATCCTTTGGATTCAAGCCCAGTTCGGCGCAAATATTGCGTACAGCCGTTTTTTCGTTGTCGTCAAAATTGCCGTCAGCCGCGCCAATCGCACAGCAGACCCGCACCATCAACCGCGCTTCATCAGGTTTGCTTTTGAGCTTGGCGACCACCTGCAGGGCATTAGCCTGACCAATCTGGTAGTCAAATTCGAACTGCTTGGCGTACTTGTCAAACAGGGCAATGACTTCTTCGGTGCTGAAGACGGACAGCACGTCGGAATTACGCAGAAATCCCATCATTTTCTGCTTTTCTTCAGGCTTCACCGTGCCGTCGGCGTGCGCGACGATCACACAACCCGCCACCGTTGCTTCCAGGAAGCTTTTGTTCTTGAGCTTGGAAACCTCGGTTTTCAGGCCGGCGGAGACTTCATTGAAACGCTGTTTCAACCATTCAAGAGCCATGCGACATTCCTCCAGAGTGTGGGAAGTTTCAGAAAAAACAATAAAACCTTAATCCTTGGACCCCGCTACCCAGCGCAGGCCGAAATTGTAGGCCTGATCCAGTAAGCGGTGATCGCGGAAATATTCGACCAGTTTGGTGACCTTGATGTTACCGCCCTGGTTCTCCAGCATGACCAGCGCGCACATACGATGGTCGCGGTGATGACTGTCGAGGCGGATTTCCAGCGTCGGCTGGCCCGGCGTCTGGATCGTGACCACCGCGTCGGTTTCCGCCCAGTTGGGCGCGCCTTCATAGATGAACGCGAAGACGACAACCTTCTCCAACTGCGACCACTGGCGGCCATTGAGGTGCAAAAATTCGCCCTGGGCGCTGGCGCCGGTGCGATCATCGCCCATCAACTGGATATAGGGCGGTTGTTGCAAGCTGCCGAAACTGTCGCCGAGCGCCTGCACCGCGCCGGCCCGGCCATCGCGCAACTTGAAGAGACAGCCCAGATCGAGATCGATCTTGCCGCCGCCAGTCAGCCGGCCAAAGAAGCCCTTGCCGCCACTGCTGCCCTGGTTCCAGTTGAGGTTGATCACCAGTTCCTCGAAACCCTGGCCTTTCTTCTCCAGCGAGATGCTGCTGCCCTTCTTCTCCAGGGTGATTTTTTCCAACCGGATTGGGGTCGGAGCAGGCAATGGCGCAGCAGGCGGAGCGGCGGGTTTGATCGAGGCGGGAGGATGCGGTTGAGCGGCATCGGGATCATCCGCGACATCGACCCCATATTGCCGGGCCAGCGGCCCCAACCCGCCGACAAAGCCTTGACCGACCGCCCGGAACTTCCATTCACCGTTGCGCAGGTAAAACTCGCCGACGATCAGCGCGGTTTCCGCCATCATCTTCGTCGCCAGCGGAAAGGTCGCTAGCGGCGCCTGGCGAGGTGCATCGCGGAGTTCAGCCCGCACCTGGCTCAATTGGCCGAATGATTGCCCGCGCCGTTGGCCTTGGTCAATGGTCAGGGCGATGACGATGCGTTCAATGCCGGCGGGCAGTTTGGCGAAAGCAACCGTGAAACTGCGACCATCGCTGGCCCGCTGGACCCCGCCGCCCGGCAGGGTCAACTGATTGTAGAAAATGAAATCGTCATCGCCGCGCACCTTGCCTTGGGCGTTCAGGATGAAGGCGCTGGAATCAAGGGTCAGCGCGGTATTGGCTGGCTCCCAGTTCAGGGTGATGTCGACCGCCGCCGGCGCTGGACTCTGTTTGCTAATGGAGATGTTCTGACCCGGTTGCAGATCCATGACGAGTCCCCGGTCTACAGATAGGGGCGCAGCGCCGGCAACAGATCGTGGAAGGTACGACCTTCCGCCGATTCGCCGAGGGCCTGCATTTTCCACTCATTGTTATGGCGATACAGCTTGGTCATGATCAGCCCGGTGTGGCTGCCGCCTTCCAGCGACAGATCGAAACGGGCAATCTCGCCGTTGTTGGCGTCATCCACCAGCCGACAGAAGGCGTTGGGGATGCCGGCGAAGCTTTCGCCGCTGAAGCTGTTGACGGTGAAGAGTAACGCCTGGACAGTCGCCGGTACTCGGCTTAGATCAATAGCGATCCGCTCATTATCCGCGCCCGCCTCGCCGCCGCCGGAACGATCATCGCCGCTATGGCGGATGGAGCCACAATGACTTTCCAGTTGTCGAAACCAGACCGTATCGACTAAATTGCCACTGGTATCGAATAGCAGGCACGAGGCGTCTAAATCCACTGCTTCTTGACGGGCACCGCCGCCGAAACCCAGGAAACCCTTGCTCTGGACCTGCTTCATGCCCCAGCCCAAGCCCATAATGACCCGGGTCAAGCCGCGTCCTGCCTCTTTTTCTAGGCTGATGCGCTGCCCTTTTTGCAGATTGATCGCCATTAATGATGTCCTCACGGTGATGGGGTTAAACGCCAGATGAAAATACTAAATTGTCCAATGGTTTTAGTCGAAAGCCTAGTTGCTCGCGCTGGTGAATGACAGCGAGCGGCGCAAAAACAGAGCGGTGATGGCGATGACATTTTCTAATAGATGGTGGTTGAGAGCGATAATTCAAGGGAATCCCCGATGGACAGGAGACGATGATGCGTAAGAGCGCGTTATTATGGGCCGTAATGATGACTATCACGATAGGAGTTGGGGCCGTGCAGGCCGCCCCACCCGCGGACTCGAACGTCAAGAAATGGCAGGATGCGCAAGGCGTTTGGCACTACGGCGACGCCCGGCCAGCAGCACCCGACGCGGCCACCAACAGCGCTGCCGAAGCCTATCAGCGCGGTGATTACGCGACAGCGTTCCAGGAATACATGACTTGGGCCAAACAGGGTGATCCGCGTGCGCAAACCATGATTGGCTTGATGTATCTGCGCGGTGAGGGTATGGCGCAGGATCAGCGCATCGCGACTGAATGGCTGCGGCGAGCGGCGATGCAGGGCAACGCCGACGCCCAGTTTCATCTGGGGATACTGTACGCCAGCAATCCCCAGGCTGCACCCAGCGAGAAGGAAGCGTCATTCTGGCTGATCAAATCGGCAGAGCGCGGCAATCCCGAGGCCCAGTACGTGTTGGCGACGCAGTACGCTACCGGGAAGGGCCAGAAGCGGGATGATTTACAAGCTGCACAATGGTACCGCAAGGCGGCGGAGCAGGGCCACGCCACCGCCCAGTTTGAACTGGGCAACTTCTACGCTGGCGGGCGCGGCGTATCCCGCAACGACAAGGAAGCGGTGCGCTGGTATCAGCAAGCAGCGCAACAAGGCAACGCCGGCGCCCAGTTTGCACTCGGCGCGATGGTTGCGGCGGGCCGCGGGATCGCCGCCAGCGATCAGAACGCGGTGCAGTGGTATCGCAAGGCGGCTGAACAGGGGCATGCCGAGGCGCAGTACAACCTGGCAGTGCGCTATCTGAGCGGGCGCGGCGTATCCCCAAATGCTGAAGAAGCCTTCCGCTGGTTTCGCAAAGCAGCGGAGCAGGGACTAGACTTGGCGGAATTCAATGTCGGGCGTATGTACGCCGAGGGACAGGGCGTCGCCCGCAACGATGCAGAAGCCGTGCGCTGGTACCAGGCGGCGGCTGATCGTAATTTGCCGTTGGCGCAGTACTCGCTCGGGCGGATGTACGCTCAGGGGCGTAGCGTACCGCGTGACGATCGCCAGGCGCTGCTCTGGTTCCGCCGCGCCGCTGACCAGGATTTACCGGTCGCGCAACTGGAACTGGCGGATAATTATTTGCGGGGTCGCGGGGTCGTGCTGGATGAAGCGAAAGGCCAGCAGTTGCTGGAACGGGCAGCGGCGGGCGGCAACGCTGAAGCCCAGTTGCGTTTGGCTGAGCGCTATCTGACCGGACGCGGGGTATCGCGCGACGAGCGGGTCGGTTTAAATTGGTTGCGCCAGGCGGCGGAGCAGGGACAGGCTGAGGCGCAATATCGGCTCGGCGTTTTTTACGCTAAAGACAGCCAGGATGGGTCAAATGAACGGCAGGCGGCGGACTGGTATCGCAAAGCCGCCGAGCAGGGCCATGCGGCGAGTCAGGTCCAGTTGGCGACCATGTATGCTAAAGGCATCGGTGTATCGCAGGACGAACGCCAAGCGCTGCGCTGGTTTCAGGAAGCCGCTAACCAGGGCGATGCGGAATCAGAATTCAATGTCGGTCTGTTTTACGCAATTGGCCGTGGAACCCCGCGCGATGATGGTCAGGCCGTTGTCTGGTTACGCAAGGCCGCTAACCAGGGAGTAGCGGCGGCCCAGTTGAATCTGGGATTGATGTACGCCGAGGGTCGGGGCGGACTCTCCCGAAACGATGCGCAGGCCGTGGAGTGGTATCGCAAGGCAGCCGAACAGCAGGTGTCGCTGGCGCAGGTCTTGCTGGGATTAGCCTACGCCACCGGGCGCGGCATCCCCCGCGACGACCGGCAGGCGTTTGGCTGGTTCGAGAAAGCCGCCAACCACAACCTGCCGCTGGCACAGTACGGATTGGGCATGTTGTACAGCAATGGGCGGGGGGTGGAGCAGGACCGGATCAAGGCTTATCTGTGGCTGGACCTGGCCGTTTCCGGGGGCTATGTGGACGCCAGCCAGCCGCTGGAATCGGTGTCCAGTCGGTTGAGCGCGGAAGAGCGGTCGCAAGCTCGTCAGTTGGCGCAGGAGTGGCGGATGACCAACGCCCGGAATTGAGGAAGCGGGCTGGCGGGATCAATGACTCTTGCGGTCCGGATCCAGCAGGTGCTGGCCCAAGTCCCGGACAAAATCGTCCAGTCGCGTGGATTCGGTCGACATGCGTTCGTTCATCTGGCGCAGGGCGCTGGACATTTGGTAGGTGCGAAGCAGCAGGTGTTCCAAATCGTCGGTTTGCCATAAGGGGTCTGAATTGATTTCTGGCCCTCTGTCGCTCAAGGATACCGCGCACCATTCGGGGATCCGGTACAACAGCACCGATTCCCGGTCGCTGGCCAGACAGAGCGTGACGCCGACCGGGTATTTGCGCAACACCGCTACAACCTCATCGAGACAGCGCTGCATGTCTTCGCTGGGTGGCTCGCCCGTGTGCTGAATATCGCCCTCAATCGAGAGGGCTGATCTTTTGTCGACTCTACTCATCAGATAGGCCTCCTGTCGTCGGGTTGCGATACGCGGCGACAGGCTTCACAACTTCCCCACTCCCTAAAGCTCCCGGTCCTTATGGAACGCCTGTCAAGATTGAGTATAAACGGTTTCCAGCTTGCTCTGGCGCTCTTGTTGCTGAATTCGGCGTTGACCTTCCAAAATCACTGGCCGACGGTTGGCGTGCGCTGGGTTCCTGAACTGTCGCTGGATTTGACCGTATTGCTGCTGGCGGTCGCCTGGCGCGGGCCGCCGGGCCGCCGGGGGCGGGGTCTGTTGCTCGGCGGCGTCATTCTTCTGGTGCTGGGGCGATATATGGACGTCACTGCGCCAGCCTTAATGGGGCGTTCTATCCATCTGTACTGGGACAGCCAACATCTGCCCCGGGTCGCCACGATGTTTATCGACAGCGTAGCGGGCGGGCAATTGGCGCTCGGCGGTCTGGCGTTGCTGGCCCTGTGCGGGGTGCTGATCGCGGCCCTGCGCTGGGCGCTGGATACGGTTATAACGGCGATGAACCAACCCGTTGCACGGCGGATGCTGGGTATACTGGCGGCGGTATTGTTGACGCTCTATAGCGCGGGCCGGCTGAGTGTGCGCTTGCCGACCGAACAGTGGTTTGCTTTGCCGGTGACGCCCGTTTTCATCGAGCAAATCCGGCTGGCGCTGGACGCTACAGTATTCCGCAACCTGGGACAGATCGCTGCCCAGCCGCCGTTGCCCGTCTTGAATCTGAACAGCCGGAAATCGGGCGATGTATTCGTGATTTTTTTCGAGTCTTACGGGGCGCTGGTGTTCGACGATCCCCGTTTTGCTGCGCCGTTGGCGGGCGAGTTTGCCGCGCTGGAACAGTCGCTGGCGTCGGCGGGCTGGCGGGTCGCCTCGGCGCGGCTGGAGTCCAGCACGTTCGGTGGCGGTTCCTGGCTGGCGCACGCCAGCCTGCTATCCGGCCTGCGCATCGCCGATCAAGGCGACTATCGGGATTTGCTGGTTTCCAGCCGGCAGACCCTGGTTCGCCGCTTCGCCGACGCGGGCTATCGAACCGTGGCGGTGATGCCGGGTCTGCGTTATGCGTGGCCAGAGGGACGATTTTATGGGTTTACCGAGATTTACAATGCCGAGCGTCTGAACTATCGCGGTCCCGCTTATGGCTGGTGGGCGATTCCTGATCAGTACAGCCTGTACCGAATTCACTGTACTGAACTGGATCGTATCGACCGTCCGCCGCTCTTCGTCTTTTTTCCGACCATCAACAGTCATGCGCCGTTCGCGCCCCTGCCGCCGTATCAGCCGGATTGGCATTATTTTGACGCGCCTACCGGGGAGGCCGTCGAATCCGGAGCAGTGGAATTGAGCGAGCGATTGGACGGTGCGGCGCTGGGTCCGGCCTATATCGAGAGCATTCGTTATAATCTCCAGGTATTAGGCGGTTATCTGCGCCACTATGCACCAGCGAATGCCCTGCTGCTGGTGCTCGGTGATCATCAACCGCCCGCAGTAGTCGGTGGCCGGGAGATTCCCTGGCAGGTTCCGGTGCATATTTTTTCCCGCAACCCGGCAGTGTTGGAGCCGTTTGTGGCGGCGGGATTTCGTCCGGGGATCGTTCCGGGACCGACCGTGCTGGGAGGGATTGAGCGGATGGGGCGGTTGCTGCTCGAACTAGGGCCGCTGCCGCCACAACCAGAGGCTATCCACGACGAAGGACCACGCCAGCAGGCCCAGTGCCCCGGCGGCGAGGAGGGTTGAGACCGGTGGAGTCAGCGGCGGCGTCAGACACAGCGCCAGCACAGCAATCTGGATTACGCAGACAGTTTGCCGACGGTGGCGGGGCGGTAAGGGCCGGTTCAGCCACGGCAGCCAGCGACCCAGCCCGACGAAGCCATAGCGCAGCGCCCCGGACAGGATGACCCAGACACCGGCTTTGTCGAATTGCCAGACCAGCGCCGCCAGGACCAGAATGAAAAAAGCGTCGACTTCCATATCGAAGCGGGCGCCGAAGGGACTGTGCATCCCGCCGCGCCGCGCCAGCCAGCCGTCCACGCCATCGAGGAGCAACGCGACCACGGCCAGCACGGCCAGTAACCAGGCCAGGTTCGGCATCGGCGCTATCGGTCCGAGCAGTCCCGCGAACAGAGCGACGATGCCCGCACGCAGCAGGGTGACGGCATTGGCGGCCCCAAAGCGAGTGAACGGTTGATGCTGGGGCAGGAAGGGACTCAGAGCCAGCAGCAAACCGAAGAAGACAGCCAGAGACTGGGCGATCACGCTGGCGGGTAGTTGAAAAATTCGAGCGAGGAGCCAGACGCTTCCCGCCAATAACAGCAACGTCGGGACGATGTTCAAAAAAGCGCTGAAGAGAAGCGCGCGGTTCATCAGGCGAAAAGATCGTTCAGGGAGACAGGGATATCAAGGGGTCTCCAAATCCTCAGGCTGGATCGCTTCCAGTCGGGACAGAACCCGATTCAGTTTGTTCAGGCCGCTGAGCAGACTTTGGTTGAGGAGTCTATCCAGCAAGGGTTCGGGCAGTTGAACCGCTGCCCCCTGAATCTGATCGACCAGCGGGGCCAGATGCGCTGCATATCGTTGCCGCCAGTCCGTCGCCCGTTGCCGGATCTGTTCAGCAGCCCGGGTCGAAGATTGCAAGTCGATGCTTTGGGTAAGACTCGCCCGCAATTCGACGACGTCCTGTCCAAACTGATGGCTGATGTCCCGCAACCGATCAATCGGTTCTTCGATAGAGTCGGGCACCCGATGGCAAAGAAGATCACTGGCGCTCATCAGCACGGTGAGCGGAGTCGCCAGTTCATGGATCAAAGCGCGTACCGCTGGGGTGGTCGCCATGCGGGTCTCTCCAGATTGCCTGTATGTACCCATGGGGTAGGAAACGAGAGGATGATAACCGAATTCCAGCGGGCCAGAGCCTTTTGGTTGGTCGCCCCCGGTCGTGGTGAACTGCAGAATGAACGGTTGGCGCCGCCTGGGCCGGACGAGGTGCAGGTGCGGACGCGATATAGCGGGATCAGTCGCGGCACCGAGAGCCGTGTGTTTCGTGGTGAAATTCCGCTCAGCCAATACTTGACCATGCGCGCGCCGTTCCAGCAGGGTGAATTCCCCGGACCGGTGAAATATGGTTACTGCAATGTCGGTATCGTCGAGGTTGGACCGCCGGCGTTGCTCGGACAAACCGTCTTCTGCCTCTACCCGCATCAGGATCGTTATGTCGTTCCGATATCGGCGGTCACGCGGGTGCCCGCGTCGATTCCCGCTGGACGGGCGGTGCTGGCCGCCAATCTGGAAACGGCGCTCAACGTGTTATGGGATGCTGCGCCGCGACTGGGCGATCGGATCACGGTGATCGGCGCTGGCGTGGTAGGCTGTCTGATCGCCCGGTTGGCGGGGAAACTGCTGGGTTGCCGGGTACAGTTACTGGATGTGGATCCCGGCAAGGCGGACATCGCGGAATTACTCGGCGTGCGCTTTGCCTTGCCAGAGTTGGCGGAAAACGAGCAGGATATCATCATTCATGCCAGCGGCGCCCCGACGGGGCTAGCGGCGGCGCTAAGGCTGGCGGGCTTTGAAGCAACCGTGGTCGAGGCGAGCTGGTTCGGAACGCAATCGGTCTCCCTGCCGCTGGGCGAGGATTTCCATGTGAAGCGGCTGCACCTCCGCAGCTCCCAGGTGGGCCATATCGCCACCGCTCAACGCAGCCGCTGGAATTATCGGCGGCGCATGACGACCGTCATGGAACTGCTGGATGATCCGATCCTGGATGGATTGATCAGCGGCGAAAGCCCTTTCGCGGCCCTGCCGCAAACGATGGCTGAATTGAGCCGGAATCCGCCCGGCGTGTTGTGCCATCGTGTTGTCTATTAAGCTACTCCCAACCCGAGATCCTGCCATGTATACCGTTTGCGTCCGTGACCATTTCATGATTGCCCATAGCTTCCAGGGGGAAGTGTTCGGCCCCGCCCAGAGGATGCATGGGGCAACCTACGTCGTCGATTTGGAACTGCGCCGTTCCGATCTCGACCCCGATGGCGTGGTGGTCGATATCGGCAAACTCAGCGACAACTTGCGCGCCGTGCTGGCCGAGCTGAATTACCGCAACCTCAATGAGGCGTGCGAGTTCGCCGGACGGAATACTACGACCGAGTTTCTGGCGCGGGAGATCTTTGACCGAATCGCCGTGCGCATCGAGGATGGGCAACTGGGGCCGAATACTGCCGGTTTGAGTTCCATGCGCGTCACGCTGCGCGAATCCCCGGTCGCTTGGGCGTCCTATGAGGGCCTGTTGTCTTGAATGCAGCGCACTTCCTGATTCCCGGCGATCCGGATCGCCGCACCGGCGGCACGATTTACGACCGGCGCATGATGGCGGGACTGACCGCGCAGGATTGGCGGGTTGAGTTGCAGCGCCTCGATGTGACGTTTCCCGCCCCGACTGCGGCGGCGCTGGCAGAAACCGATGCGGTGTTGACCGCGTTGCCGGATCAGGCGCTGACGATCATCGACGGTCTGGCGCTGGGCGCGATGCCGGAAGTCACCGCCGTCCATCGGGACCGGCTGCGACTGGTCGGGTTGGTGCATCACCCGCTGGCGTTGGAAACCGGCCTGGATGAAGCGCAACGCCAGCGGTTGTACGCCAGCGAGCGCGAGGCGTTGCGCCAGGTGCGCCAGGTGATTGTGACCAGCCCCAGTACTGCGCGGGCGCTGATCGACTATGACGTTCCGCCGGAGCGTTGTGTCGTGGTGTTGCCCGGCACGGATCCAGCACCGCTGGCGACGGGATCGAACAGCGCGGAACTGGTCTTGCTGTGCGCCGCCAGCCTGACGCCCCGTAAGGGCCATGCCGTGCTGTTACGGGCGCTGGCGCAACTGAAAGATCGCGCTTGGCGATTGCGTTGCGCCGGCAGCGACGCGCATGACCCGGCAATTGCCGCCGACCTATGGGCGCTCGCGGCAACCCTGGGTCTGATCGACCGCATTGAATGGCTGGGAGAACTGGAAAGCGCGGCGCTGAACGCCGCCTACCAACAGGCGGATGTCTTTGTCTTGCCGTCCTTTCACGAAGGATATGGCATGGTGTTGGCTGAAGCGTTAGCGCGGGGCCTGCCGATGGTCAGCACGACCGCTGGGGCCATTCCCGATACGGTTCCCGCCGCTGCGGGATTACTGGTTGCTCCCGGCGATGTGGCGGCGCTGGCGGAAGCTTTGGCGCGGGTGATCGACGAACCAGATTTGCGGGAGCGGTTAGCGGCGGGCGCTCGTGCGGTGCGCCAGACGTTGCCCGACTGGCCGACCGTCAGCGCCCAGTTTGCCGAGGTGCTGGAGACGGTGCTGGCAGCATGAGCGGGTTTTCGGCGGAATGGTTGGCGCTGCGTGAGCCGGTGGACGCCGCGTCCCGCCATGCGGAATTGACGGCCCGGTTGATCGACTGGCGGCAGACTCGGGGGCATTTATCCGTACTCGACTTAGGCAGTGGGACCGGAGCCAACTGCCGGTTTTTAGCGCCGCTGCTCGGTGGGGAACAACACTGGCGGCTGGTCGATCATGATCCCGCGTTGTTGATGCAGTACGCGGTCTTCGACCAATGTCCGGTCGAACGGCATTGTTTGGATTTGACGGGCGACTGGGACCGGCTGGATTTCCGGGATGTGCAGCTCGTCACCGCTTCCGCCTTAATCGATCTGGTTTCAGCAACATGGCTGGAGCGGTTGGCCTGGCGTTGCCGGGAGGCGCAGGCGGCGGTGTTCATCGTCCTGACCTATGACGGAACCCTCGTCTGGGAACCGGCGTTGCCCGGCGATGAGACCGTCTGCGAGTGGGTGAACCGGCATCAGCACACCGATAAGGGATTCGGCCCGGCGCTGGGGCCGCAGGCCGCACCCGCATTCAAGGCCCTGCTGGAGCGTCTGGGTTATCAGGTGAACTTGCGGCCCAGCCCCTGGCGATTGGAACCGGCGCAGGCGGCGCTGCAGGCGGCGCTGCTGGAAGGCTGGATGGCCGCAGTTCGCGAAATAGCGCCCGATGCCGTGGACGGGCTGAGCGAATGGGCGATGCAGCGGCGCCGCCTGATCGAGCAGGGGCATTCACGATTACAGGTCGGTCATTGGGACTTGTTCGCTGCTGGATTGCCCATTTGAGCCAATCTGGGCCGGCAACTCCTCGATCAATTCCCGCAAGACCGTGGTCGCATACGCGCCCGCCGGTAACCGAAAGTTCAAGACGGCGGTGCTCGCCTCCGGATATTCCAGCGTTGCCGTTTCGACGACCAGCCGCAACGCACGCCGTTCCTGTTCCAAACCCGCCGCCGCCAGCCCGTCCCGAAAGATGGGAAACTGTTCGGCGACTGCTTCCTCCAGTTCCCGAACTGCGCCGCTGCTACGCAACTCCCCAGCGCCCCACAGCGGGCCGCTGGGATGCACG
Organism: Pseudomonadota bacterium; assembly: GCA_022709365.1. Classification (GTDB taxonomy): domain Bacteria; phylum Pseudomonadota; class Gammaproteobacteria; order Competibacterales; family Competibacteraceae; genus UBA2383. The sequence goes on along the minus strand of JAKLIY010000041.1, from coordinate 12,352 downwards.
TCGAACGCGGCGACGCGCTGGCGGATCATCTCGTCCACGACCTCTGCCGTGAAAAAACTGTGACTCCCGGCCAGCATCAGCGCCTCGCCCGGCAGCGCGCTATGCCAACTGTCCTCAACAACCCGTCGGGCCAGCACCGCGTTAAACAGCGCCGAGCGCGCTGCCGACAGATACAGTCCCCGCTGATGCCGGTCCCGCACTTTCTCCCGGCCACTCAAGAGCGCCTCAGCCCGTTCCAGATTACCCGCTTCCCGACCGAACCGCTGTTCGCCGAAATAGTGGGGAACGCCCATCGCGATGATGCATTCGAGCCGCGCCGTCAGCTCCGCCGGATCGCCCTGCAGGTCGCGGACGGTGATGCAGAAGGCATTACCGCTTAACGCTCCACGCCGCAGCTTACGGGAATGACGGATCGCGTTTAGCACCGTAAAGTCGGGATGCGGGTCTGCATTCCAGTCGGGGTCCGCCTTGCCGGGCAAATGAACCGAGAACCACTGCTCCGTCACGGCATGGCGGTCTTTCATTCCAGCATAACTCACTGCACCCGACGGGACGCCGGCCCGCTCCGCCAGTCGCCGGGCGACCCATTCGGTATTCGCGCCGCGCTTGCGCACCCATAGCCAGACATGCTCGCCGACCCCGTCCAGCGCAAAACCCAGCTCTTCACGAACCTGAAAATCCTCGGGCGCAACCCGCAATCGACCTTGGATAGGCGGGTGACCGTGTGCATAGGGAAGAGCAATCATGATTCAGCCTCTGGGCAAAAGGGGAGGTCAACGAGGGTTAGCCGATCTGATTTCCATCCTACAACATCAACCAGCTGTTTTTCGCTACATTTGTTCTAAACTACCCACATTCCATTAAGTTTGTCCGGTTGCTCCAACTTTTTCATCACGTTGGAATTAACGCGAAAGCGACCACTGCCAGGAGATGCACCATGGTCCCGACCCCTGTCTATGAAATCCTGCCATACGCCTACATGCTGATAGGGGGCTTGGCTGTCGTCAGCATTGACCTTATCGTCGCTAAAGCGTGCGGATTGATTCTCGTCATTACGGGAACCGTCATCTATCGGGCGCGTCGGCGCTACCGCCACCAGAAGTTACGGCTTGATGATCTGAAGAACAGCAAATCTCACAACAAAACCGGCAAATCGGACATCGCCAAAGCCAATCAGGACTTGCAGAAAGGCGAGGACAGTTACGAACGCGGCGACTATCAGGAAGCCGCCAAGTGGTATCGGCAAGCCGCCGAACGCGGCAATTCTTCAGCGCAGGTCAACTTGGGTGCAATGTACGCTGAAGGCCAGGGCGTAGCCCAGGACTATCAGGAAGCGCTGATCTGGTATCGCGAAGCCGCCCAGCACGGCGAGGCGGTGGCGTGTTTCAATCTGGGCGTCATGTACATCGAAGGCCAGGGCGTGGCGCGGGATTTCCAGGAAGCCCTGAAGTGGTATCGCCAGGCCGCTGCTCAGGGTCATACGCTGGCGCAGTTCAATCTGGGGCTGATGTATGAGCAGAATGACGATGCTCTGTCCCGGCAGGAAGCGATGGTCTGGTACCGTAAGGCCGCTGCTCAGGGCCATGCGCCCGCCCAGGTGAACCTGGGTGCACTGTATATCGAAGGCCGGGGCGTGGCGCGGGATTTCCAGGAAGCCCTGAAGTGGTATCGGGCGGCGGCCCAGCAAAACTATGCGCCTGCCCAGTTCAACCTTGGGGCCATGTGCTTTCAAGGCCATCAGGGGCTAGCAAAAGACCTGGCGATGGCCTATGTCTGGTTCTCTCGAGCTGCGCAGCAGGGGGATAGCGACGCGCAATACATGCGGGATAAGGTTGCCGCACGCTTGACGGCTGAACAAAAGTCGCAGGCCCAGCGACTCTTGCAGGCTGCTGCTTTGGAATAGGCAGTGGGGTTAGCATGGCCGCCGCAACGGGTCGTTTTTGGTCATCTCACTGCCGAAAACACATTTTCAAGACAAAATGGGTAGTCACGTGCGTGCGCCCAGCTCGGGCGCGTGAACAACAGCATCAGGCTTGCCCTGACGCACCGCTCTCCAGAAAAACCAGGGCGACGCGGGGCGACACAGGGTTGACCGTTGACGGCAGCGCGCTGATTTCACGTTCGGCCGCTAACCAATCCTCAATCGGACAGCCGCCCTGAAAACCCCGGCGTTCGGCGCGGTAATAGGCCGCTTCGGCAATCCAGGTTTCTTGCAGGGTCGCAGGGACCCGGGGTTGGGCGGGTGAGGCGGATCGGGATATCGACATGAGCAGGCTCCATAGTGAGGAAAATGATCCCTATGCTAACTCATAGAAAATCCGCTCGGCTACCCGGCTGAACCGGAAGCCGGGCGTATTCTGGGCTATCCCGTGATTCGCTCCCGTCAGGCCAAACGCCCCTCGCGGAAATCGCTCAACGCCTGATAGATTTCCGGCTCGGTATTCATCACGAACGGGCCGTATTGCGCGATCGGCTCATTCAGCGGCTGGCCGGCAATCAGCAGCACTTTAGCCGCCTCCGTCGTTTCGATCACCACGCCCTCCGCTTCGGGGTCATTCGCCAAAATCGCCATGCGCTGCGCCGGGACCGAACTGTCGGCGATGCTGACTGCGCCGCGATACACATAGACAAAGGCGTTAAGTCCTGTCGGCAGCGCCTGAGTGAAGCGCGACCCGGCGGGCAGATGCAGGTCGAGATACAGCGGCGCAGTGGCTTCCCGTGTGACAGCGCCGGTCACGCCGTGGCTCTCGCCAGCGATGACGGTGACCGCTACGTCCGCGTCGGTGACGAAGCCCGGCAGGTCGGCGACGGCGAAGTCGCGATACCAGGGTGCGGTCATCTTGTCGCGGGCTGGCAGGTTTAGCCAGAGCTGGAAACCTTCCATGACGCCTTCTTCCTGTTGCGGAATCTCGGAATGAATCACCCCGCGACCGGCGGTCATCCACTGCACGCCGCCATTTTCCAGCAATCCTTCATGGCCGGCGCTGTCGCGATGGCGCATCCGGCCCGCGATCATGTAAGTAATGGTTTCAAAGCCCCGATGCGGATGGTCGGGAAAGCCAGCAATGTAATCATCCGGCTGATCGCTGCCAAAGGCGTCCAGCATCAGGAAAGGGTCCAGCCGGCGCTGGAGGGACTGCGTCAACACGCGGGTCAATTTCACGCCAGCGCCGTCGGAGGTGGCCTTGCCGACAACCTGTCGCTCGACCGTGCGGGACTGGGTGATCGGTTCAGCAGAGGGGACAATCTGGGTCATCAGAGGACTCCTGGGGCGCGTTACTGCGCCTCTCTGGGTGGGATGTTCAGGCCAATGCCGCTATTTCGGCTTCGGCAAAGCCCTGCTGGGCAACGGCTTGCGGACGGGCGACGAGGGCGTCGGCGATGCGCGTGGAGTTAGCGCCTTTCTGGCGGGCGCTGGCGTTGATTTGCAGAATGTTCATGAGTTTTCCTTCAGGTCAGTAATGGCTTGAGAGGTACTTTATTGATCGCAGATGCTGGAGAGAAGCCCCTAAATCGGATAACATTGTTCGATTTATGGAACAATTCGCACCCAATGACTTGTTGATCTTCGCCCGCATCGCGGAAGCCGGCAGTTTCAGCCGCGCTGCGGAGCGGCTCGGTTTACCGAAATCGACGGTCTCGCGCCGTATGACGCTATTTGAAGAGCAGTTGGGCGAGCGCCTGATGCTGCGCACCACTCGCCGCCTGATGCTGACGGAATTCGGCGAGCATCTGCTGGAACACGCCCGCCAGGTGGTTACCGAAGTCGAGGCGGTGCAGGCGCTGGCCGAGCATCGCCAGGCCCGTCCCAGTGGCCGGTTGCGCGTGTCGATGCCGAGCGATTTCGCCAACCTGTTGCTGACCGACATGCTGGCGGCATTTATCGCGCTCCATCCAGCGGTAGCGCTGGAGCTGGATTTATCGCCACGGCGTGTGGATTTGCTGGGGGAAAATTTCGATATTGCCGTGCGCATGGGCGCGTTGCCGGACGATACGCTGCTGGCGGCGCGGCGCATCGCGGTCTTTCCGATCGGTCTGTACGCCGCCCCGACCTATCTGGCCGAGTACGGTGATCCGGTCTCCCCGGAGGACCTGGTTCACCACGAGGCGTTGCGCCTGCTGGAACGCAATGGCGAGGCGGCGAACTGGACGTTGATCAGCGGCCCGCAGCGCTGGGAAGGGCAGCCTGCGGGGCGCACGACGGCGAATTCTCCGGAGTTGTTAATCCGGCTGGCGGGTGCGGGTGCAGGCATTGCCGCCGCCCCGGATTGTTTCGCCGCGCCCAGCGTTCGGCGCGGGGAGTTGCGCCGCGTCCTGCCGGCCTGGTCGCTGCCTTCGCACCCGGCCTGGGCGGTGTTTCCGGGTCGCCGCCTGATGCCGGCCAAGACGCAGGCGTTCATCGATATGCTCGAAGCGGCCTTGACGGGCGCGGTGGGGAATGCGCGTCAGCAGGGATGATCCATGCCTCGGATCACCGGCGATCGGGTCTGAGGAATTCTTGGACTTCCCGGCAATCTTCGCGAATTTCCGCCAGAATCTCGTCCGTCGTTTTGAGCTGCATTCCTTTAGCAATGGCTTGTTGGCGAATTTCCAAGAGGTGTTTGCTTAATTCAGTTTGGGGTTTAAAGTCGAGTTCTTTGACGGGTGGTAAGGTTTCTATCGTGATCCGCACGGGACCTTGAGGGAAATCTGGAGGGAGCGTCAATTGCAGCGGTTGACCGGGTTTGACGATGGTTTCCAAAGATATAGCATTCCTATACAGGTTGTGGAATATTCAAGTACCAATGGGGTTTTTGAAAATTAAAAACTCTTTTGTTGAGAAAATTGAAAAAACAGCATTTAACCTGCATAAATGTTTTATTTTCAAAAAGCCACACCCAACAAAAAAGCGGCCCGAAGGCCGTCTTTTTGCGTTGCTTCCAAAATCCCGGCGATCAGGTCCGCCGACGGCGCATGAAGCCCAGACCGACCAGACCGATCCCGAACAGGGCGAGGGAGGCGGGTTCGGGTATAGCCGACGAAGTGCCGCTCTTGATGCTATCAATTGCGAGAGCATTCAAAGAGCCATCATAAAAAGTGGCCCCTGAAGCCCCGCCCCGTAACCGAATCTCATCGAAACCACCGCCCTCGAAACCGATTCGACCGACAGTTAAGAAACCATCTGAAGCGAATCCGCCGGACAACGCTGATACGCCATTATCCAATACATCAAAAGAAATGTTGCCATTAAAAGCACGGAATATCAGCGAGATTGCATCGAAATCCGCTGCATCGGCGCGCACAATTTTCGTATAGTCAGAATCGCCACCGTTGGGATACCAAGCGTAATTACCCTCGATAGGATAAGGTTGGGTGATGGTAACCCAGATATCATTAGGTGCATCAGCATTAATCTGCGTAACTTGGATACCGTCCTCGCTGTAAGGCCCTGCACCACCAGTGTAATATGCTCCATCATTGGGAATGTTTTCAAAGCCGTTGAAGTTAGCAGGTGAGGTAATAAAGTCCGTTGTGTTCAGTACGGGAACGGCATATGCGGTCACGGAGACGCCGACGGTCAAACACGCCGCCAGCACCGCAGATAAAAAAAGAGTTTTTTTGAACATTTGTGATTTCCCCTTATGGAAAAGATGGATTGGCTGAATCGAGCGCTCCCCAGCAACTGGGGCTGCGGACGCGCTCGATTTCCGCCCTACAGGTATGCAAAAAAAACCAACATAGAAATTACATAAATATCAATAACTTATAAATAGTTGACTAATTTAGTAGCGTAAAATTCTCCAGACTACCTGATAACCGTAAACCCGGCTTAAAACCCGCCAAAAACCGCTCGAAATAATCAATTTATAGATAAATCATAAAGTTAATCACTGTAAAATTTTCTGACAAATCCAAAGCCGCCGAGCCGCTACTTCCCGTTAATCTACGGCAGCAAGCACCAAAACTACTGTAAAATTTTCTGACAGCGAGCGGTTCTGTTCCAACAATCACCCATAACAGTGGGAAGAGGTTACGCCGTGGACACCAACGAACGCCTCCCCAACATCCATCCGGGCGAAGTGCTGCGCGAGGAATTTCTGATTCCGCTGGGGCTATCGCAATACGCGCTGGCCAAGGCGATTGGCGTACCGGCGCTGCGCATCAGCCAGATTTGCGCCGGAAAACGGGCAGTCATAGCCGATACCGCGCTACGGCTGGCGCGGTTTTTCGGCGACTCGCAACCCTTCCCGACCTCACCAATGACTTGATTCATCCGACGGCGGAAGGGGGGTTCGGAATGAATGCCGTTAATCTCGACATCCCGGTTGCTGACATCATTCAAGGTCAGCGGTTGCGCGGCGTCCATAAAGAAACGGTCGCTCGCCTGATCGCAAGCATCAAGGCACAAGGACTGTTGCAGCCTATCGGCGTCAAGGTGCGCGGCACCAAGTACAAGCTGATCTGGGGCGCGCACCGCTTGGCGACGTTCAAGGTGCTGCTTCTTACAATAAATAATCATGGTGTCTAGCAACAATCTTTTGACGCTATAACTAATCATTATCTTGTGCTATCCTATCCGCTGCTTTTGACGATGGAGATAGCAACATGGCGGTAAGACTCAGTAATGACGAACTGGCAACCCGAGTCCGGCGACGTACCGCACGGAACAGCACCACGTACCGGGAGCGGTTATCTCAGTCCGGTAAGACACAAACCTTGGTCTGGCTACCGAACAACATTCGGCAACAGCTAGACGCAATGGCTAATCAGCAACAGCAGTCACTATCAGCAGTCACCACGGCGCTGTTATCGGCGGCGCTATCGCCCTCTCCCCCGGCCCCGGCATCCTCTCTCTCTGTGGACACCTTGCCGCTGTTCGATCCGGCCCCGGTAGGCCGCGATCAACAGATTGCAGACCTGCACCGCCAAGGGTTATCCAACTATGCCATTGCCGATCAAGTCGGCTGCAGCGAGGCGACCGTGCGTAGAGCCTTGAAACGGCTTCAGGAGGTGACGGGATGAACACGGCTCACTATGACACTGACTTCTATCTGTGGACGCAGCAACAGGCGGATCTATTACGCCAAGGAGAGTTATCAGCGCTGGATATTGAGAACCTCGCGGAGGAGATTGAGAGCATGGGCAACAGTAACCGCCTGGCGCTGGAAAGCTACCTGTCCAATGTCATCATGCACTTGCTCAAATGGCAGTATCAGCCACAACGGCGCGGAACCAGTTGGCGCTTGTCCATCCGCAACGGGCGACGCCAGATTGAAAAACGGCTCAAAAACAGTCCTAGCTTGAAGCCCCAACTCCCGGTGATCATTCAAGAGGAATATTCCCCGGCGCGGGAGAATGTCGCTGATGAAACCGGCTTGCCCTTGACTACGTTCCCGGAAAATTGCCCGTTCACCGTAGAGCAAATCACTGGCGACTATTGGCCGGAATGACCGGCAACAAAAAACCCGCTGGCGGAAACACAGCGGGTTGTGTTGAATCATCAATTTTTCCAGCGAGATACACTATTCGGAATTGAGTTCCGAAGTTCTTTTCTTATCCTGTCGAGTTTCTGGATACGCCAGCGCCGTTGCCATCGCCTGCTGGCCCTTGGTCAAATGCCGACGATGGACATTGGCGGATAGGACATAAGCCGTCGGGTCAGATTCGAGAATGCGGTGGGGTATCCGCGCCAATCTGTGAGTCATATTGTGAGTCACGAAAAATTTTAATAGGTAATTTTTATCATGAATTCATTAGGTTATCATACTGATTCGATAGTGACTCTAGCCTCCAACAGAAACCCGCCAAGTGCGGGTTTTTTCATTCTTTAATTTTCCAAATTAATATCTATCCAGACAATGTAATAAAAAAAGAACATGCGTCAAATCATTCACCTGTTTACCCAGCGCCGGGAAGAACTGCTGGACATCACGCCGCAGGCCGCAGCGGTGGTCAAGGCCAGTAGCGTTCGCCAGGGACTGCTTGCGCTCTACGCCCAGGGCGCGACCGCGGCTATTATGATTCAGGAAAACTGGGACGAGAGCGTACAGACCGACGTGATTGACCTGCTGCGCAAGCTGATTCCGCGCGGGGTGTGGCTGCATGACCAGCAGGATGGCAACGGCGACGCTCACCTCAAGGCGGGATTGGTAGGGCCGTCGGAAACAATTCCGATCATCGACGGCCAACTGGGATTATCCCGCTGGCAGAACATCTTCTTCTGCGAATTCGACGGCCCTCGCCATGATCGTCGGGTGATCTGCACGGTGCTGGCGGATCAGCAAGAGTAATCCGCCGCGCCAGCAATGCCCGGATGCGACTTGTCGCGCCTCTTTTCCCCGATAATCGTATACAATCCTTGCGGCAACCGCGAACCTAATGAACCACACGGTTGCAACAACCCTTTCATTAGCAAAATGAATTTTCGCCGGATGGCGAGGCAAGGCATGGCGCGAATCAAACTGGATCTGCCGGAGCATTTTTCCTTCAGCACCGAACTGCGGGTCAGGATCACCGATGTCAATTATGGCGGCCACATGGGTAATGACTCCCTCCTGGGTCTGTTGCATGAGGCGCGGGTGCGGTTCCTGGCGCACTATGAGTTGAGTGAACTCGATATTGGCGGCGTAGGCATCATCATGGCCGATAGCGTGATCATCTATAAATCCGAAGCGTTCCCCGGTGAAATGTTGAACATCGCGGTGACAGCGACCGACTTCAACAAATACGGCTGTGATTTCGTGTACCGGGTGACCGAGCAGATCAGTGGCCGCGAGGTCGCCCGCGCCAAGACCGGCGTGGTGTTCTTCGATTACCAGAAACGTGCCGTACAAAAAACGCCGCAATCCTTCCTGGCGCTGTTTTCATCCAATGCCGCTGTCTAAATTACCGTTGTCACCCGCCGCCCGCGCCTGGCTGCCGGTGCGCCTGCTGTTGGCGGTCGGCGCCAGCGTCGGCGTAGCGTTCCTGCTGGTGCTGGTGCTGTATATCACCGATCTTGGCCTGTCGGTCTGGGAACGTTTGCAACAACGTGGCCCCGTCTTCTGGATGTTCTACCTGCTGATTCTGGGTGGATTGAGCATGGGCGGCGCGTATGGCGTCTGGCGGGTGATGCATTGGGGCCGGCCCGCCAGTAAGTCCCGTCCCACCGCGCCGCCTCCACCGCCTGATGAAGCCACCTTGCGCCAACGGTTGGAGCACAGCGAAGCGGCGGGCGTCGTGGTAGCCGATATTCGCCATGAACTGGAAGAGCTACAACGGCGGCGGGCGGCGGGGGAGATCGTGGTATCGGTGTTTGGCGAAATCAGCGCCGGCAAGTCGTCCTTGATCCGCGCCCTGTTGCCGGGAACCGAGATCGCCGTGGACGTGCGCGGCGGCACCACGCGCGAAATTACCTATTACACCTGGACCAGTTCCGCTGGTGACCGGCTGATTCTGGCCGACCTGCCCGGCTTGAACGAAGCGGACGGCAGCCTCGACCGGATGGCCCGCGATGAAGCGCTGCGCGCCCATGTGATCGTGTATGTTTGCGAGGGTGATCTGACCCGCGATCAATATCAGGCGCTGCGGACGCTGGTGGATCTCGGCAGTCCGGTGATCGTAGCGTTGAACAAGGTTGACCGCTACAGCGAGCCGGACCTCAGCTTGGTGCGGGAACGATTGGCGGAACGGATCGGCGAGCAGGTCGAAGTCGTGCCGGTGCAATGCGGCGGCGTGGAGGAAGTGACCCGCATCTATCACGACGGGCGTGAAGAAACCACAATGCGCGAACGCCAACCCCGGGTGGAAGAATTGCGCCGTGCTTTGCAGCGCTATCTCGACACTGATCCCCAGGTGCTGGACGCGCTGCGGGATACGGCCGTTTTTGTGCTCGCCCAGCAGAAACTGGACTCCGCAGTCGCTGAACATCGGCGCGTCAAGGCTGAGGCGATTATTCACAGCTATTCGCGTAAGGCGGTGTTTGGGGCGCTGGCGGCGGTCAGTCCGGGGACGGATGTGCTGATTCAGGGCTATCTCGGCTACAACCTGCTCAAGGAATTGTGCGCGCTGTACGAAGCGCCGGCGCGGGAAATGGATATGCAACGCTTTCTGGATTTGGCGGGTAATCAAATCAAGCGCAGTCTCAATCTGCTGCTGGCGCTGGTCGGCAACGTGTTCAAAGCCTTTCCCGGCATGGGGACGGTGGTGGGCGGCATGATTCACGCCGTGGTTTATGGTCTGATCTTCGAAAGCCTGGGGAAGGCGGTGGCTCGCTCCCTGGAAAGTCGTGGCGATCTGGTGAGTGGGCCGACCTTGCGGATGTTTGAGGATAATCTGAGTGAAGATCTGGAAGCACGTACAAGACGTTTTGCCCAACTGGTTTGGGCGCGACAAAGAGACAGCAACCCCTCTGGAACCTCATCCGGTTAGCGGCGACGCGCACCTGGCCCTGGCCCGCGAGAGCCTGCGCGAGTTGCTTGATGATCAGCGGGTGCCGCCGCCAGTGCGGGCAGCGTTGGCCGAGGATTACCAGCAATTGCAGTTGCTGCTGGAGAAGATCGAACACGGTCATATCCATATCGCCGTCTTTGGCCGGGTCAGCGTCGGCAAGTCGGCGTTATTGAACGCCCTGCTCGGCGAGGTGAAATTCTCTACCAGCCCCCTGCATGGCGAAACGACCCGCGCCGCTCATGCCCGCTGGCAGGAGTATGACGCCGGCGGGGTGTTTCTGATTGACACGCCTGGCATCAACGAAGTCGCCGGGGAGGAGCGGGAGCAACTCGCCCACGAAGTGGCCAGTCGCAGTGATCTGGTGTTGTTCGTGGTGGATGGCGACATCACCGATACTGAACTGAAAGCATTGCGCCAGGTGAAGAGTTTGGCGCAGCGGCTGGTGCTGGTGTTGAACAAAACCGACCGCTATACCCAGGTTGATCGGCAACTGTTGCTGGAAACGCTGCGCCAGCGCACGACGGGCCTGATCTTGTCGCAGGACATTCTGACCGCCGCCGCGCAACCCGCCGAGCGCATCGTCATCCTGGTGGACGCCGAAGGCCACGAAACCGAGACGCGCCGCCGTCCTGCGCCGAACGTTGAGGAATTACGCGAGCGGATCTGGGACATCCTCAAAGTCGAGGGCAAGACCATGGCGGCGCTCAATGCCGGATTGTTCGCCGGACGCTTCTCTGACCGGCTGACCCGCGAGATCATCGCCATTCGCCACGATCTGGCGGAGAAAGTCGTGCGCAACTACTGTCTGGCCAAGGGCGTAGCGGTCGCGCTAAATCCGATTCCTATTGCTGACATTCTGGCGGCCATCGCCACCGATGCGGCGATGATTCTCCATCTCAGCCGGGTGTACGGCCTGCCGATTACCCGTGGCGAGGCCGGTTCGCTGCTGAAAACCATCTCCATTCAACTGGTGTTTCTGATGGGGACGGTGTGGGCGATGAACCTGGTGGCGGCAGCGCTCAAGGGGGTGAGTCTGGGATTATCGACGCTGGTCACTGCCGGAGCGCAGGGCGCAGTGGCCTGGTACGGGACTTATGTGGTGGGCAAAGCGGCTGAACAGTATTTCGCCCAAGGCAAATCCTGGGGTGAGGGCGGACCGAAGCGGGTGGTGCAGAACATCCTCGACAGTCTGGATCGGGAATCGTTGTTGGCGCAGGCGCGGGACGACATTCTGGCCCGATTGAAGCCATTGTTATGAGTTTTTACTGGTTTATCAGCGTGCTGCTTGTGACCGGCGTCGGCCTGTGGTTTTGGCGGGACAGTCTTGGCGCCCGCGAACAGGCCCGTGCCGCCAGTTCCCGCGCCTGTCGGCAGGTTAACGTGCAACTGCTGGACGATACCGTGGCATTGGAACGGTTGTGGCTGCGGCATGACCGTGATGGCCGACTGAAGTGGGAACGGCTGTATGTCTTTGAATTTACCGACACCGGGCATCGCCGCCAGACCGGCAGCGTGTTACTGGTGGGCTGGCGGGTAGAAGTGCTGCACATGGAAGGCGGCGATTTGCTCTTGCCGTGATGAGGAGAATTTGCCATGCGTTTTTTCAACACGGCGGGGCCGATTAATCCCGTTGATCATTACAACCTCGATCCCCTGCGGCGGATCGATCTGGATACGCTCCTGCCCCTGATCGGGCAGAAGAAATATTTTGTTCTTCACGCGCCCCGCCAGACTGGCAAGACCAGTTGTCTATTGGCGCTGGTGAAGTTTTTGAATGGAACAGGGCGCTATCGTTGTGTCTACGCCAATCTGGAAATCGGCCAGGCGGCGCGGGAGGATGTCGCGGCGGCGATGCCCGCGCTGTTGAATGAGATCGCCGAGCGTGCGCGGTTGATTCTGAACGACCCGTGGCCGGCCAGCCGCTGGCCGACCTTGTTGCGCG
>JAKLIY010000040.1 GCA_022709365.1 Pseudomonadota bacterium | reverse complement strand
TTGCTGGTATGCTCTTTCATGGGTCCGCTCCGCACTCTCGGTTGATGTGATGGTGGTCAACATCCATCATTTTGCCCGCTTGGGGCTCGTTGGAGGAGCGGGGCGGACCATCCCATGAGTCTCTAAGTTTCTGGCATTTCGCCAATCAGCGCTGGCGGCAATGGACCCGTTTCCCCGCGATACCAGTCACCGGAACGACGACAGACGGGTAACGGTTTCACCGGTCCAGCCCAGGGTATAAAACCCTGCGCCGGATCAAAAGCAGCGAACTCTCCGGTATCCGGGTCTTTGGCGATCAAATGAACCCAGTCATTGCCGATCAACTCGCGTAATGAGGCTTGGCGGCCGTAAATAGCGGCGAGAATGTCAGTGTGGGCCTCGACCACCATTTGCAGGCGCAGCGGTTCATGAATCTCAATCATCTGTCGGGGCAGGCCGGTGCGTAAATCACTGCTGGCCCCTTCCATCACCGCAAACAGCCCAGTGACGTTGTGCGGTGTTTTGGTTCCACAGCCGAACTGCTCATTGTTCACCGTGGAAAAGTAATATTCTAGGTTAATACCCGCGCCGACTGGCCCGACCGCCAATAGAATACCCTCCAGCAGTGTGCCGTCGGGGTCCTGAGTGGGATCATAGGACACCAGAAATACCCGCCGGTCCAGAAACACCCCCTGACTCATCGCCCGGCGACCAACCAGCGCCGCCGCGTTGGTGGCGTGCCCCAACTCCGGTCGGGCCTGACTAAAATCGCGGGAGCGCTCGATCACATGGCGCAAGGCTTGGGCTGGCGTGGGGTTGGGCGGCGCAGACGCAAAGCGTCGACAACGCTCATGGGCCGACAGGGCGCGGGCTTGTTCCAGAATCCGTTGCAGTTCCCGAAACGCCGGCTTCGCTTCTGCTGGCAGATCGCTACGGTCATAGAACGTGATTTGCTCATCGCAGGTATTGTGTTCCGCGCCGATAAACCACGTATCCGCCGGGATGATCAGGTCGCGCTGGGTCAGCAACGCCCGCACCTCCGGACGGTTGGCCATGGCGGCGAATGTTCGGGCATTCGGCCCGCCATGCCGCCCGCCGCATGCGCCACAGTCATACGCGCCCAGATGCGGATTGTTCTGACTCACCGACCCGTGGCCCATTAAGACCACCAGCGGTGCGAATTGCTTTGTCAGACCGATATTGCGCAGCAGCGCTGCGACTCGGTCCGCCTGTTCAGTATCAGTGAAGCCGAGGCGGGGCTGTTCGGGAGTCGCCGGGAGATCAGGATTCGCCGCGTTAATCACCGTTTCGGTCGGCGCATCGGGAACCCAGCGAGCATCCAGCGCCTCGGCGAGTTGTCCCTGCCGGAACGGCGCGAAAACCTTACCCGCAAGGATCGGTAACACGCCCGGCGCCAGTGCCGCGATCAAGGGAGCGGAAGACAGCAGATTGCGGCGAATTTCGTGATAGAGGGCGCGAAGCTTGCCACGTTGTTGGCGACGCTGGTTGCGGTGAAGATGCTGGCGGTCAGTTCCGGGCCGGGGGACTTCGCGCACTTCGTGAGTGGGCGTGACCACGACCGGGCAAAGTGGCGTCACGGTGTCATCATCCAAACCCCGCCAGTTCATCGCCACACCGAAAAAGCCCGCTGCGCCCAGGGTTTCGATATCCGGGTTCAGTTCTTCCACATGACGGCGGAAACCTTCCTCGCGGTCATCGATACAGAACACGGTCTGCGCCTGCGATCTTTGCCTGCGAACCGCCCAGCGCCCCTGATTACTCGCCAGCGCGTTGATCAACGCTTCCCGGTAATGATGCTCATAAGCCGATTGCCAGAGTGCGCCGCGCTGACCGGGCGACAGCTCGTCCAAGGGCGCCAGCAGGCGTTTTAGGTCGGTTTGGGACAGTGTGCGCAGTTCGTCGCCGGATAATCCGAGATGCTGGGCCAGGCGGAACAGTCGCCAGGCGTCGCTATGCACGGTGGGCGTTCCTGGTTGATCCGCCACCGGACTGTGCCGCCACGTCCAAATCATATCAGCCAGCGTATCCCAGACCCCCCTCCCTTCCTTGAATAAGGAAAGGTGGTTTGACTGCGCTTGTGGGTTCTCAATCAACGCCCGCGCCCGACTGGCCAGATACTCTGGAAGACGCCCCTCGTAGAGCGCGTACCGAACCAGCGCCTCTGCCGGGTTCGCCAATAGGTAAGCGCGCAATGCCGGGAGGGTTCCGTCCAGCCCCCAGGTTTCACGACACAGGCGTTCGATCCACCCGCTATCAAGACCTAGCCGCACCGCCAGATAGTCAGTCAGCGCGACCGGGGTTTCCCGATTGGCGGGATAGTCGGGATGCTGTTGCCGCCAGTTTATCATCCCCGACCAACCCGGCAGTTCCAGCGCCAAGCGGGTCAGATAGCCGGCCCAGCATGATTCGGGCAGACCGAGTCGCCGCAGTTCAGTAATGATGGCGTCCACCGGTTCCTCCGGCCAGCGCGCTAAAGCCTTACGCTCGTCAGACCCGCCGGCGAACGTCCAGACCAGGTTATTTTCAGCCAGGCGACGCCAGGCCGAATACAAACCTTCATGGCGACCGGGCAGGCTCCAGGCGGCCAGCCCCTCATCCAAACAGGCGGCGCAGCAACGAACAAGCACCGGGCGGATATCGTCCAACAAATCCCGACCAGTGAGCGTCGTTAACAGACCACCCAGGGTCATGCTTTCCCCTACCTGGGCGCATAGTCGCTCGATCAGTGCGAGAGTTTCCGCCTGCATCCGCTGATGCACGACAGGACCTTCCGCATCCGCTGCGCTTTCGGTTCTAAACCGCGCCAGCAGCGACTTGGCCAGGGTCAGTTGCAAATCGACCAGGTCTTCCGGGTGCAAACTGGCGGCAGGCAACTGAAAAGCATCCAGACAGGCCCGCCAGAGATCCTCCAACGCCGCACTGGGTTCCTGTCCAGCCGCCTTCAGCAACTGCCGACGGGCGGTTTCCGGTACGTCTTGCTGAAACCGGCCGGTAGCGTCGAGTTCTTCCATCTGCCAGACCAACTGGCTTGGAGTGAGTGCTTCCACTGCGTAAATCAGCGAGATGCGCAATACTTCACCACGATGAATCGGCCGATCACCCGGTTGAGCCAGCGTTGCCGCCGCGTGTAATGCCGAACGCCGGGCAAAGACAGCATCCCAATCGGTATCATCAATTCGGCCCGCCTGATAAAGTTTGCGAAACTCTTCCTCTGGCCACCAGGCCCGAATCCCAGTGAGTTGTTCGGCTTCAGCCAGCGCCTGCTCGAAGGGCAGATGCTGATAGCCATGCAGGGTATTGTGGTGGACAAAGTTGAGAATCGGTGCCTGACCCGGCAGCACATGATCCAGATGGGCCATGGCGTGTTCAACGATCCGGCGGGAAGTTTGCGGGGCAGCGCCAGCTTGTGGTTGGGGATAAGCCATCGCGGTCATAACGTTCCTCCTCATATCAGCCGGGTCAAGATTATGGTGGTCTGCATGGCAATCCTTTCGCCAAAATGCCGCATTTTTCTATTTTGCGGGCATTATAGCGGGTCATACTCGATCAGTTGCCCTTTCTCCAAGCGGTGTATAATCTCCTTAGCACACTAGGTGACTCTTCAAGTTCCTGGCTCGATAAATATATAACGAGGGTATTAAGGTTATGGTCAGATTCGTCGAATGGTCCAATGAACTGAGCGTTGGCATCGAGGAAATCGATGCTCAGCACAAAGTACTGGTGGATTTATTGAATCAGATTCATGAGGCGATCCAGCAACGGCAGGGCGCGGAAGCCACTAGCGAAATCATCGAGCGGCTGGGTGAGTATACCCGGATCCACTTCGCTGTCGAAGAAAGTCTGATGCGGATTTTGCACTATCCTGAATATGAACGTCATAAAGAAGAACATGACCGACTCATCGAGCAACTCAGTGGGTTCCGCACCAAATTGGAGTCTGGCAAGAGTTCTATCAGTTTTGAACTGGCGCATTTCCTCAAAGTCTGGCTGACCAAACACATCATGGAAGCCGACAAGCGTTATACACCGTACTTTCTGGAACAAGGCATCCGGCCCGAACTATCTAAACAATCCTGGGTACAAAAATTATGGCACTCGTTTGGGCGAGGTTCCTGAATACGGGTAACAGATAGAAATAAAAAACCGATTGTGCTGGCACAACCGGTTCAAGGCAAAAATCGGGGCGGCATCACCGCCCCTTCATTGTTAGACGATTTTACGCAGCGACAGCGATCACTCGAACTCGATGATCGCCTGATCGACCGCCAGGCTGTCACCCGGCACTGCCGTAATCTTGGCGACCTTGGCGTCATGATCGGCGCGCAACACGTTTTCCATCTTCATCGCCTCGATGACCGCCAGTTCTTCGCCGGCCTTGACTTCCTGACCCACCTGCACTGCAACCTTGGTCAACAGGCCCGGCATCGGCGACAGCAGATACTTGGACATGTCCGGCGCCGCCTTAATCGGCATCAATGCCTGCAGATCGGCCACTCGCGGCGACAGCACCATCACGTCCGCCTGCGAACCCCAGTGGAATAACCGGTAAATCATGTCACGGCGTTCAACCTGAATGCAGATGTCGGTGCCATTCAGGGTGCCTTTGAACAGCGGCTGACCGAACTGCCAATCGCTGCGCACCTGATAGTTTTCACCCATGTACACCACGTCGTAACCGCCATCCGCAGGATCGACCCGTACCGGGTGCTGCTGACCACCCATGAGCACGACCCAATCATTGGTGATCTTGCGCTCGTGGCCCAATAACTGGCCGCTGATGCGGGCGGCGCGGTCCATATAGCGGCGATGCAGGAAGGCGGACACCGAGATCAACAGCGCCGGATCGTCATGCGGCACGTCGAGAGCGTGGAAGCCATGGGGATATTCCTCAGCGATCATGTTGGTGCTGATCCGCCCGGTCATAAATCGGGTATGCACCATCAGCGCCGCCAGGAAGCTGATGTTGTGCGCGACGCCGCGAATGAAGAACTCATTGAGCGCGTCGCGCATGTGGGCGATAGCGCGGTCGCGGGTCGCCCCGTAGGTGATCAGCTTGGCGATCATCGGGTCATAGTACATCGACACTTCGCCACCTTCGTAGACGCCAGTATCGACCCGCACGACCTCGGTTTCCTTGGGCGGCATGTACTTGACCAGCCGGCCAATCGAGGGCAGGAAGTTGCGGAAGGGGTCTTCGGCATAAACGCGGGCTTCGATGGCCCAGCCCTTGAGCTTGACGTCATCCTGGGTAAAGCCCAGTTTCTCGCCGGCAGCCACCCGGATCATTTGCTCGACCAGATCCAACCCGGTGATGTATTCCGTCACCGGATGCTCCACCTGCAAGCGGGTGTTCATCTCCAGGAAATAGAAGTTCCGCTTGGAATCGACGATGAATTCGACCGTACCGGCAGACTGGTAATCTACTGCACGCGATAAAGCAACGGCCTGTTCGCCCATCGCCTTGCGGGTCTTCTCGTCCAGGAACGGTGAGGGCGCTTCCTCGATGACCTTTTGATGCCGGCGCTGTAACGAACATTCACGCTCACCCAGATAGACGATGTTGCCGTGGCTGTCGCCGAGTACCTGGATTTCGATGTGGCGCGGCTCTTCGATGTACTTCTCAATGAACACGCGCTCGTCACCGAAGGAGGAACGGGCTTCATTGGTCGAACGCTCAAAGCCGTCGGCACATTCGGCATCATTCCAGGCGACCCGCATGCCCTTGCCGCCGCCGCCCGCCGATGCCTTGATCATCACCGGGTAGCCGATACCCTGAGCGATCTTTACGGCTTCCTGGGTGTCCTTGATGACTTCGTTGTAGCCGGGCACCGTGCTGACCCCGGCTTCCTTGGCCAACTTTTTGGAGGTGATCTTGTCGCCCATGGCCTCGATGGCGCGCACCTTCGGGCCGATGAACGCGATCCCTTCCTTGTCCAACGCTTCGCAGAACGCCGCACGTTCCGACAGGAAACCATAGCCGGGATGCACCGCTTCCGCGCCGGTATCCTTACAGGCTTGGACGATGCGCTCCATGACCAGATAGCTCTGCGCGGTGGGAGGCGGGCCAATGAAAACGGCCTCGTCCGCCAGTTCCACATGGAGCGCGTCCTTATCGGCTTCGGAGTAGACCGCGACGGTCTTGATGCCCATCTTGCGGGCAGTTTTAATGACGCGGCAGGCGATTTCGCCGCGATTGGCAATAAGAATTTTCTTAAACATGCGCCCCACCCCTTACAGCGGAATATTGCCGTGCTTGCGCCACGGATTTTCAAGTTCCTTGTCCCGCAACATCGCCAGCGAGCGGCAGATGCGCTTGCGGGTGCCATGCGGCATGATCACGTCGTCGATGAAGCCACGATGGCCCGCGATGAACGGGTTGGCGAATTTCTTGCGATATTCCTCGGTACGGTCAGCAATCTTGGCCGGGTCGCCGATGTCTTGGCGGAAGATAATTTCCACTGCGCCCTTCGGCCCCATGACCGCGATTTCGGCAGTGGGCCAGGCAAAGTTGACATCACCGCGCAGATGCTTGGAACTCATCACGTCATACGCGCCGCCGTAAGCTTTGCGGGTGATGACGGTCACTTTGGGCACGGTGCATTCCGCGTAGGCATAGAGCAGTTTCGCGCCATGCTTGATAATGCCGCCGTATTCCTGAGAGGTGCCGGGCATGAAGCCGGGAACATCGACGAAGGTGATGATCGGAATATTGAAGGCGTCGCAGAAGCGCACGAAGCGGGCGGCTTTAATCGAGGACTTGATGTCCAGACAACCGGCCAAGACCATCGGCTGATTGGCGACGATGCCCACCGGCCAGCCATCCATCCGCGCCAGACCGACGATGATGTTCTTGGCGTTTTCCGGCTGGACTTCGAAGAAGTCGACGTCGTCGACGACCTTCAGGATCAATTCCTTCATGTCGTAAGGCTTGTTGGCGCTGTCGGGAATCAGCGTGTCCAACGAGTAGTCCATCCGGTTGGCCGGATCGGGCGTCGGGCGGAACGGTGGCTTGTCCTTGTTGTTGGACGGCAGGAAATTCATGAACCGCCGGATCATCAATAACGCTTCGATATCGTTCTCGAAAGCGCGGTCAGCGACGCCGGACTTGGTGGAATGGGTGATAGCCCCGCCCAGTTCCTCGGCGGTGACTTCCTCATGGGTAACGGTCTTGACCACTTCCGGCCCGGTCACAAACATGTAGGACGTATCTTTGACCATAAAGATGAAGTCGGTCATCGCTGGGGAATAGACCGCGCCGCCGGCGCAGGGACCCATGATGACGGAAATCTGCGGAATGACCCCGGAGGCCATCACGTTGCGCTGGAACACATTGGCGTAGCCGGCCAGTGAAGCGACGCCTTCCTGGATGCGGGCACCGCCGGAGTCGTTCAGGCCAATCACCGGCGCACCGACTTTGATGGCGTGATCCATGATTTTGCAGATTTTTTCGGCGTGGGCTTCGGACAGTGAGCCGCCGAACACCGTGAAATCCTGACTGAATACAAAGGTGATGCGGCCGTTGATCGTGCCATAGCCAGTCACCACGCCGTCGCCGGGAGTCGAGGTGTCGGCCATACCAAAATCGGTGCAACGATGCTCAACGAACATATCCCATTCTTCAAAGCTGCCCGGATCGAGCAGGACTTCGATGCGTTCGCGGGCGCTGAGCTTACCCCGCTTGTGCTGCGCGTCGATGCGGCGCTGGCCTCCGCCCAGACGGGCGCCGGCGCGTTTTTGTTCTAATTGGTGAATAATGTCATGCATAAACGCTCTACTCCTCATTAGGTATCGGGCGCCGCCAGCGAACCGGCGACGGTGGGAGCTTGAAGGCCCACCCCGGCGACAGGGTGGACCCGATGAAAGCCGGGATGGCGAATCGGGAAGGCGTGTTCAAGGCTGATCGATTGATGTTGTTGATCTTTTTTCGGCTGGCGCCCGGCAGCGAACCGCTGGATTTAGCTTCACTAGTTATAATAAGGTTTTTAGGCGTTCCGCGCTATGCAGTTTGCTATTTTCATCGGGATTCGCCTTCACCCCGTTGCGGGTCAGATAGTGATTGGCGGGAACAGTGACAACCTTTGTTATGATATTTATTTGCCTTCTCCATTGTTCAAACACAGATCCGCCCCACGTTCCCCCGAGGCCCGATGAATATCCCGCAGAATAGTCTGGTGCTGTACAAAAACGGTCCCGCCCGGGTCGCCGCGCTCGGTGACAAGCTGGATATCGAACTGGAAGACGGTCGGTCGTTGCGGGTCCGGCCCAAGGATGTGTTGTTGCTACACCCTGGTCCCCTGCGCTCTTCACGCGAGTTGGGGGAAATCCCCACGGGCGAAGTCGAGGCAGCCTGCGAACTGCTGGACGGCAGCCAGACGACGTTGCCGGAACTGGCGGAGCTGGTTTATGGCACTTATACCCCGGTCACTGCCTGGGCCGCCTGGCGGCTGGTGGACGAGGGGCTGTATTTCCAGGGAACGCCAGAGGCGATTAACGTGCGGCCTCTAGCGGAAGTCGAACAGGAACGGCTCGTTCGGGAAGCCAAAGCGGTTGAGCGGGATGCCTGGAACGGCTTTCTGCAACGGGCGCGTGCGGGTCGCTGCGCTCCGGAGGACACCCGCTATCTACTCGAAGTCGAGGAATTGATCTGGGGACAGCGTGAGCAGAGTCGCGTGTTGCAGGCGCTGGAGTGCAACCAGACCCCGGAAAGCGCTCACGCCTTGTTGCTGCGGCTGGGCTACTGGAATGAGATGCACAACCCCTGGCCGCGCCGAACGGGGGCCATTTTGGAACATCCGACCGTTCCATTGGCCGAGTTGCCGCAGGAATCGCGGCTCGATCTGACCGGTCTGCCGGCTTTCGCCATCGACGATGAAGGCAATCTCGATCCCGACGACGCGCTGAGTCTGGACGGGGACCGGCTGTGGGTGCATGTCGCCGATGTCGCAGCCCTGGTTCCGCCGGACAGTCCCGCCGATGTCGAGGCGCGGGCGCGCGGCGCAACCCTGTATTTGCCGGAAACCACCATTCCGATGTTGCCGGATGTGGTGTTGCAACAACTCGGTCTGGGGCTGCAGGACG
The DNA here is from genome assembly GCA_022709365.1 of Pseudomonadota bacterium. Taxonomy (GTDB): domain Bacteria; phylum Pseudomonadota; class Gammaproteobacteria; order Competibacterales; family Competibacteraceae; genus UBA2383. The sequence goes on along the minus strand of JAKLIY010000040.1, from coordinate 20,335 downwards.
TATCGCCGGCGCTGTCCTTCGGCCTGAGCCTGGATACGAATGGAGTGGTTATCGACGTGGAGGTGGTTCCCAGTTGGGTGCGAGTGCAACGGTTGACCTATGAGCAGGTAGACGCACGGCTGGACCAGGAACCGTTTCGCAGCCTCTACGAACGAGCCGAACGCCATCAGGCCCGCCGCCGGGCTGGAGGGGCAATTTTCATCGACCTGCCCGAAGTGAAAATGCGCGTCAATGAAGGCCGGGTGGACATTCAACCCCTGCCCCGGCTGCGCAGCCGGATGTTGGTGGCCGAGGCGATGGTCATGGCGGGAGAAGCCGCTGCCCGTTTCGCGCTGGAGCGAGGACTCCCGTTTCCATTCACCACTCAGGAGCCGGTGGACGCCGCTGACCGGCAGCCGGTCAGTTTGGCGGCGATGCACGGTCTGCGGCGCAGTATGCGTCCTCGGCAGTACAGTAGCCAACCCGGTCCGCACGGCGGGCTGGGGCTGGAAGTGTATGCCCAGGCGACCAGTCCAATGCGGCGCTATCTCGATCTGGTCGTTCATCAACAATTGCGTGCCTGGTTACGCGGCGACGATCCGCTGGATGCCCAAGCCATCGTGGCGCGGGTCGGGGCCGCGGAAGCGGTCGCGTCCGGGGTGCGCCGGGCTGAACGATTGTCCCGTCAGCATTGGACGGTGGTCTATCTCCAGCAACATCCCGGCTGGCAGGGCGAGGGCGTGTTGGTGGAAAAGCGGATGCCGCGCGGCACGGTGCTCATTTCGGCGCTGGCCCTGGAAACGCGGGTGAAAGTGGCGGACAGCGTCGCGCCGGACAGCGTGTTGCCGCTGCGTTTGACCGGCATCGACCTGCCGGAACGCGAGGCGTATTTCCGGGTCGGTTGACCAGAGTAGCCCTGCCGCCTTGAACTGAATGGTTTATGACACCTTTGGGGCGCGCCCCCCAAAGTCCCTGGCTTTGCCGGGGCGCATCGGGTAGTCGTGTTTTTGCGAGATGCTAAACTTCAATGCATTGAGACTCAGCCACGAGGTGACCGCGATGACGGACGAAGACCGAATTTTCCCGACAGTGCTGGGCGGGCTGGATGACAGTCGGCGCGCTATGCTCGATCTGCTCGGTAATCTGCGCCGCACCCTGTACCTGTACACGCCCTGGGTGCGGCCCGATCTGTACGGCGATGCTGAAGTGCTGGCCGCTCTTCGCAACCGGATCACCAGCCAGCCGAAAGTGCGATTTCATTGGCTGCTCCCGCCCGCCCGCGAATGGCGTAGCGACTGTCCGGGATTGGTGCGACTGGGTGAACGGTTGACCAGCGCTATGCTCCTGCACACGCTGAATCGGGAAGAGATCCCGGATCGCCCGGAACTGGGACAGGCCTTCGCGATTGCCGACGAGCGGGCCTTATTGCGCTTCAGCGACCCGCGCCGACTGATCGGTGGCTATGAACCCCAGCCCAGCGAGCGCATGAAGGAATTGCTGGAACTGTTCCGCGCGCTCTGGAGCCGGTCACAGCCTGACCCTCATTTGCAGCGACTGGGCGTTTAACCCGACGCCAGCCCCCAGCGTTCCAACAATCGGGACCGATTCAGTTCCAGCCATTGCAGGGCAATGATCGGCGCGGCGGAATTGATGCGTCCGGCCTGCAACAAGTCCAGCGCCTCGGTGCGGGAGACGACATGCAACTGGATATCCTCGTGCTCCTCGGCCAGCCCGCTCAGACCGCTGATTTCGGACGCATCGACCCGCCCGCAAAACAGGGTGATACTTTCGGACGCGCCGCCAGGACTGACCAGGTAATGGCAGATGGGAAGCAAATCCAGCAACTCGCAACCGGCCTCCTCAGCGGTTTCGCGCCGCGCCACCTCCTCGGCGGTTTCAGTTGGATCGTCCATAATGCCGGCGACGATCTCCAGCAGCCAGGGACCGCCCGGAAATTCCAAGGCTCCCACCCGGAACTGTTCCAGTAAAACTACCTGATCCTGATCGGGGTCATACAGCAAAACAGCGACCGCATGACCGCGCTCCAGACATTCGCGGGTGATGTCGGGACTCCAGCTGCCCCGGAACAGTTCGTGCCGCAACCGGTATTTTTCCATGCGGAAGAAACCGTCATAGCCGATGGTTTTTTCGAGGACAGTAAATTGATAGTTCATGCGGAAAACGCCCTTGTTGCGCGGATCAGACCTGATGGACCGCCATTGTAAGCCGGAGTCCGCGAAATGCGCGGATTGATCATCAATGGATGGTGGGCCGCGTTATGGTTGGCGCTGGCGGCTTGCAGCGGTCAACCGGAATCGCCCGAGGTCGAGATCCGCACCTTTGTCGCCAAAGCACAGACTGCTGCTGAGGAGCGCAACGCCCGCGACCTCCGGGCGCTGATCGCCGAGGATTACGTCGATGCCAAGGGCAACGATCATAAGGCGATTGAAAATTTGATCCGCCTGCATGTTTTTCGTAATCAATCTATCCATGTACTCACCCGGATTCGTGCGATTGAATTTCCCGAACCGGAACGAGCGCTAGTGATCGTGATGGCGGCGCTGGCCGGGCGACCGGTCGCCAGCGTCGACGAACTGGCGGGCTTGAACGCCAATGTCTATCGCTTCGATCTTGAACTGATTCGGCGGGGCAAGGACGACTGGCAGGTTCGACACGCGACCTGGGAACCGGCGCAGTTGACCGATTTTTGGTGAATCAATGAACTTCCAATTTTTGAACGGGACGGGAGCAACCTATGAAACTGACCATGCCTGGACGCGCATTGTTGACCGGCGCTGTATTCGCTTTACTGCTGCAAGCCTGTGGCGGTGGGGGCGGTGGTGGTGACAATCCTTCTCCTCCGCCAGCGCAAAAATACACCCTCAGCGGTACGGTGCGTCCGGCGGCGGGCGTCGCCATTGACAGCGATGTGAACGACCCTACCGCGCTCTATCAAGCCAACGACACGGTTGCTGACGCCCAGCCGATCCCGAATCCGGTCACGCTGGGTGGCTATGCCAATCAGCCGGGCAGCGGCCCGGTGGGCCGTTCCCGCAGCGTCGGCGATGTCGTGGATGTCTACCGGGTCAGCTTGTTGACCGGCCAGTCGCTCAATCTCTTTATCGCCAGCGACGGCGTTCGTAATGATCTGGATCTGGGCCTGTATGATCTGACCGGCCAGTTGCTCGATGCCTCGCTCAGCCAGAGTCGCGTAGAGTCGTTGACGGTCGAAAAGAGCGGCGATTATCTGGTTGCCGTACAGGCAACCAGAGGCGCCTCCAATTATGTGCTGACCCTCGGCCAGTCCTTGACGGCCACGGGCGAAGGATTGCGGTTGAGCGATGAATTTGCGCCCGGTGAAGCCGTCGTGAAGTTTCGGGAAGCAACGGCCATGGCGGCCGACGGCCTCGGCGCTCGCGCTCAGTCTCTGAAGTTGACGGCGCAAAGTCAGGATGAGGAGAAAGAACGTAATCGTCTGCTCACCGTCGAGAATTGGCAGCGCATTCAGTCTGCCGCGACCACGGCTTGTACGCTTCCCGCCGTGCTGCCGGGTAGCGCCGCGACCGCCAGTGAGGACATTCAGGCCAAGCTGGACACGCTGTGCATGGTCAAGAGCTTGGCCCGGGATCCCGATGTAGAAATCGCCACGCCCAATTATCGCCGCCAATCCCTGTTTGTCCCTAACGACCCGTTCTACGCCACCCAGTGGCACTATCCGCAGCTCAATCTGCCGCAGGCCTGGGATTTGACGACCGGTTCCGATGTGATCGTGGCGGTCGTCGATACCGGCGTGGTGTTGAGTCATCCCGACCTACAGGGACAACTGGTGGCTGGCTACGACTTCATTAGCAATATCGCCAACGCGCTCGACGGCGATGGCATTGACCCCGATCCCACCGATGTCGGCGACCGGAGCAATCCGGATGGCAGCAGTTCTTTCCATGGGACCCATGTGACCGGCACGGTGGCGGCGGCCACCAACAATAACCTGGGCGTCGCCGGCGTCGCCTTTGGCGCCAAGGTGATGCCGTTGCGGGCGATTGGCCGGTTTGGCGGCGATCTGTACGACATTGAACAGGCGGTGCGCTATGCCGCGGGTCTGCCCAACGATTCCGGCACGGTTCCGCCGCGCCGCGCCGATGTCATTAACCTGAGTCTGGGATCGACCGGCAGTTCAGCGTCGGAACAGGCCACCTTCGAACAGGCGCGCGCTGCGGGCGTGGTCGTCATCGCCGCCGCCGGCAATAGCCGCAGCAGCATCCCGTTTTATCCCGCAGCTTACTCTGGGGTGATGGCGGTGAGTGCGGTGACGATTGACAAGACGCTGGCCTCTTATTCCAACTTCGGTTCATGGGTCGACGTTGCTGCGCCCGGCGGCAACACCGCGACTGATCTGAACGGCGATGGCAAACCGGATGGCGTGTTGAGCACCGTCGCCACTGATACCGACGGTACGCTGGTCAATGATTATGTTATTTGGGAGGGTACATCGATGGCTGCTCCGCACATGGCTGGCGTCGTGGCGCTGATGAAGGCGTTGGCCCCGAATCTGACGCCCCAAGATGTCGACAGCCTATTAATCAGCGGCGCATTGACCGAGGATTTGGGAACTGCAGGCCGGGACAATCAATTCGGTTATGGCCTGGTCAACGCCTATCAAGCGGCCGCCGCCGCCGCGAACACCGGCGGTCAGCCGGTCGATCCGACGCCGGTTCTGGCGGTCAGCCCGGAGGCGTTGAATTTTGGCACCGTGCTAAGCAGCCAGACGTTGACCGTGCGGAACGGCGGGAGTGGCGAGCTGACTGTGAGTTCGCCGACCGAGGACTCTGGCGGCTGGTTGAGGGTAACGCCGACGGAGGTCAACGCCAGCGGTATCGGCGTTTACACGGTGTCAGTAAATCGGACCGGACTGGCCGATGGCGTGTACAGCGCCACCCTGACCTTGACCTCCAGTGTTAATACCGTTCAGGTTAAGGCGATCATGCAGGTCGCCAATACGTTGAGCGCCGGCGCCATCGGTCAGCAGTATGTGCTGCTGACTGATCCCGAAACTGGCGAGACGGTCGCCGACGCCACTGTGACTCGGCAGGCGGATGGGAGTTACGCCTACACATTGCGCGATATTCCGGCGGGAACCTACGAGATTTTCGCCGGCTCCGATTCCAATAACAATTTGCGCATTTGCGATGTCGGGGAATCCTGCGGCGCTTATCTGACGACCAATGAACCGATCCGCATCGAGGTCAGTGCGGATCAGAGCGGTCTGGATTTCGTTAGCAGTTATACGTTGAATCTGGCGGATTTTCAGACTACGCATGAGGCGGAGGACGAGACCGGTCTGCAACGCAGCCAGACCCGGCAACTGGGGACCGGGCAGTGAACCGGCGCTTCGCCCTGCTGGCGGTTCTGGCGCTCCAGGGGTGCGCTGGAACTGCCGGGTCCGATGAGGCGTTGCCGGTGGCATCGGTGTACGCCAACAGTCAGTGCGGCAGTCTGAACCAGCCAGAAGCGGTTTGGATTGCCGATACTGAGGCTTGGCGGCGGTGGTATGCGCAGGTGATGAGCCTGCGGATGGAACCGCCGCCCCCGCCAACCGTGGATTTTTCCCGTGATGGCGTATTGCTGATCGCCATGGGCCAGCAGACGACCGGGGGATATGGGCTGAGTTTGATCGGGAGGTCGGCGACCGTACAAGACGGCGCGCTGACCGTGCCGGTCGAATGGCGCGAACCGCCGCCTGGCTATGCGCAGACTCAGGCCATGACCAATCCCTGCCTGTTGGTGAAATTGCCAGGTAGCGCGTTCAATCGAATGCGCGTCGTCGATCAGGACGGGCGGTTGCGGCTGGAAGGCGTGCGCTGAGTGGGAGTCGAGCTAGCGGATCCTGCCGGTAAAACGCGCTGAGTTGTTCATAAACCGCCGGCCAGGTCTCAGCGACCCGGTCCGGCGTTTCAAAGAAGGCTTCGCTGATCACCGCGAAGAATTCGCCGGGGCTTTCGGCGGCGTAAGGATCGAGCGCTGTCGGTCGCCCCCGGTCAACGTCCCGGCACAGTTGTTCGTAAGCGGCGTTAAACGCCCGGCTCCAGTCCTCAATTTTCATACCCGGATGCAGCGGCGGCAGGCCGTTGACCTCGCCGGTCAGCATATCCAGTTTGTGGGTCATTTCGTGAATCACCACGTTCAAACCCGGCTCCTCAAGCTTGTCGATAATATCCGCCCAAGACAGGATCACGGGGCCGCGTTCCCAAGCTTCGCCAATCAGCGGTCGATGGACGCTATGCACCAGACCGTTCGGGTCGGTGTATTCGTGGTGGGTGAGGAAGCCTTCCGGGTAGAGAATGATGGAACTCCAGCCTTGATAGCAATCCAGCCCGAGATGAAGAATGGGCAGGCAAGCCTGAGCGGCGATGATCGGCCCCATTTCCGGGGTGAGTTCCAGTTCGCCCGCGGGTTCCAGAACCTTCTCATGGAGAAACAGCGTCGCCAGATCACGTAACTGCTCCAGCTCCGCCGTGTTCAGACCTTCCAGTAAGGGCAAATTGGCGACCGTAGCTCGCCATTCAACCTCCGGAATCCGGGCGTGTTCCAGTTGTTTCCGGCGACGCCAGTGGCGCAGGAAGCCGAACATTAGAAATCGGGCAAGTAGCAGGGAAAGGGCCAGACGCGCATCAGGCGTCGTCTTTACGGTTTTGCTGTGCGGCTTTGATTCGCGCCAAATACTGATCTGACCAGCGGGCTAGGGCGTAAATCGGATAGCCAATCACCATGATCGCCATGACAACACAAATGATCAGCGCGACAACCTTGGGCAGTCGATCCCACCAAGTATTAATGAAATACACTAATCCCCAAATCAGCAGGCCGGTGATGCTCAGGGAAATGAGAAAGGTCAGGAGGTCGCTGCGTTGCATAAATTTTGATGGCAAAAGGCTAACCCCCCACCCTAACCCTCCCCAGCGAGAGGGGGAGGGGGTCGCAAAAAACAGTCCTCCCCCGGAGAGAGGGAGGGGGTTTCAAACCAGTGGGGAGGAAAAATGCCTACGCCTACTTTACCGCCCGGTTATCGACCAGATCGGTGACGACGTTCGGATCGGCCAGCGTCGAGGTATCGCCCAGAGCATCGACTTCGTTCGCCGCGATCTTGCGCAGAATGCGGCGCATGATCTTGCCGGAACGGGTCTTGGGCAGACCGGGCGCCCATTGCAGCACATCGGGGCTGGCGATCGGGCCGATTTCCTTGCGGACATGAGCCACCAGTTCCTTGCGCAACGCCTCGGTCGGTTCGACACCCATTTTCAGGGTCACATAGGCATAAATGCCCTGGCCCTTGATGTCATGCGGGAAGCCGACGACCGCCGCTTCGGCGACCGCCGGATGCAGCACCAGCGCTGATTCGACTTCGGCAGTGCCCATCCGATGGCCGGAAACGTTGATCACATCATCGACGCGCCCGGTGATCCACCAGTAGCCGTCCTCGTCACGGCGGGCGCCGTCGCCGGTAAAATACAGGCCCTTGTACATCGAGAAGTAGGTTTCAATAAAGCGCGGATGGTCGCCGTACACGGTGCGCATGATGCCCGGCCAGGGGCGGGTGATGACCAGATTGCCGTCGGTCGCGCCTTCCAGGAATTGGCCTTCGGCATCGACCAGTGCCGGCGTCACCCCAAAAAACGGCCGGGTAGCGGAACCCGGCTTGAGCGCTATCGCGCCCGGCAGCGGGGTGATCAGGATGCCGCCGGTCTCGGTCTGCCACCAGGTATCGACGATCGGGCAACGACCATCGCCGACATGGTGGTAGTACCACTCCCAGGCTTCAGGATTGATCGGCTCACCCACGGAACCGAGCAGACGCAGACTCTTGCGGGAAGTTGCCTTGACCGGGCCTTCGCCTTCACGCATCAACGAGCGGATAGCGGTCGGGGCGGTGTAGAAGATGTTGACTTGATGCTTGTCCACCACCTGCCAGAATCGGCCTGCATCCGGGTAGGTCGGCACACCTTCAAACATGAGGGAGGTCGCGCCATTGGCCAGCGGCCCGTAGACGATGTAGGAGTGGCCGGTCACCCAGCCCACGTCGGCGGTGCACCAGTAGATGTCGCCTTCATGATAGTCAAAGATGTACTTGTGGGTGATCGCGGTGTGCAGCAGATAGCCGCCGGTGGTGTGCAACACGCCCTTGGGCTTGCCGGTAGAACCGGAGGTGTACAGGATGAACAGCGGATCCTCGGCGTCCATCGGTTCCGGCGGGCAATCGGCGGACGCCTTGGCCATTAACTCTTCGTACCAGACATCGCGGCCCTCAGTCCAGGTGACGCGCCCGCCGGTACGCTTGACTACCACCATTTTCTGGACGCTCGGCGTACTCTGCAACGCCTTGTCGGCATTCGCTTTCATCGGCACCTGCCGACCGCCGCGCAGACCTTCGTCGGAGGTGATGACCAGTTTGGCCTCGGCGTCGATGATGCGATCTTTCAACGAATCGGGAGAGAAGCCGCCGAACACGATGGAGTGAACCGCGCCGATGCGCGTGCAGGCCAGCATGGCGACCGCCGTTTCCGGGATCATCGGCATGTAGATGCACACCCGGTCGCCCTTGTTAACGCCCAGGTTCTTCAGAACATTGGCGAACTTGCAAACGTCCGTATGCAATTGCCGGTAGGTGATTTTCTTGTCTTCGTTGGGGCTATCGCCTTCCCAGATGATGGCGACCTGATCACCCCGGCTCTCCAGATGGCGGTCGAGACAGTTATAGCTGACGTTGAGCTTGCCGCCTTCGAACCAGCGAATATGGCCCTTGGTGAAATCCCAGTCCAGCACTTTGTCCCAGGGTTTGAACCAGGTGAGGAATTGGTTGGCCTGATCCGCCCAGAAACCCTCCGGATCGTCGACCGAGCGCTTGTACATTTCCTGATATTGGACGTCGTTGATCCAGGCGTGGGCGGCCACTTCAGCAGGGACCGGATACAGTTTGGCATCGGACATTACTACGATTCTCCTCGGTGGGGGATAGGGTTGTGATCTCCAGGCCGGGCCGAACGATGGCTTGCGAGGGCCAGGTGCGGGTCCGGTTCAGGAACTTGTAATTTCATAAGTCTATAGCCTGAATGATCTGAGTCAATGCATCTCATGGGGATTCGCCTGCCGATGAGCGACGCCAGGGATGCGTCAGCGTCGCCGGTATTCCTGCCAGTTGCCAATGGGTCAGCGCCCAGGCCAGCATTTCCGCTGGTGGCGCATGAGTCAACGCGGGCGGCGGTTGTTGCCCCAGAAACCGTAATGCTTGCCACAGTTCAGGACCCGGGTGACGATCATTCAGCGGCGGGGCGTGGGTTTGTTTGCTGAGTTTGTTGCCGCGTTCGTCCACTGCAACCGGCAGATGGCCATAACGCAGGGTGGGCAATTCCAGCACCTGTTGCAAATAGATTTGCCGGGGGGTGGAATCGAGTAGATCGCTGCCACGGATAACCTCGGTAATACCCTGATCGGCGTCATCGACCACGACCGCCAGTTGATAGGCAAACAGATGATCGGCGCGGCGGATAACAAAATCGCCTACCTCGCTGGCTAATAACTGGCGATACTCGCCTTGAATCGCGTCCTGAAAGGTGAGCAGGATGTCGGGCAGCCGCAGACGAACCGCGCAGGAACGGCCCGGTTGGCGGGGGCCGTTGCGGCAATGACCAGGGTAAATCGACGCGCCATCCCGTCCGCGTGGACTTCCCGCCAGGTCTCGGCGGGTGCAGGAACAGGGATAGGCCAGTCTGGCGCGTTGTAATTGATCCAGCGCCGCCTGGTAATGTTCAGCGCGCTGGCTTTGATAAAGGACCGGGCCGTCCCAGAGCAGCCCGCAATGCTCCAGTGTTCGCAAAATAGCGTCCGCCGCGCCCGGCATAGTGCGGGGAGTATCCACATCTTCGATGCGCACCAGCCACTCACCTCCCTGGCGACGTGCTTCCAGAAAGCTACCCAGGGCGGCGATCAACGAGCCAAAATGCAGAGGACCGGTGGGAGAGGGAGCGAAACGGCCGCGCACCCGGCGAGTTGAGATCATGGTGTCCACGGAAGGCATAGATGAAACAGCAGACATGGATTGACAGGATTTTCGCCCCGTCCGCTGGCCGCGAAAGTCCTGACGGATTGTTTGCAAGAATGTACCGTAGGCTTTTTCTTAATGGCAAAAATCAAGGGGGGCGGAAACGCGGGTTTATCCGCGCCCGTGCCATCGCTATAATCACGATTCATCTTTCGGACACAACGACCTCGCGCCATCGTCAATCTTCGGCGACCATGCCCGATGACCCTCGCGCGTTCGCGCCATGCCCCAGGAATAGCCCTGCGACAGGTGTTTCCTGGAAATCCTAACAATACCCGAGAGTCGATCACCATCAATGAGCACACTTATTGAGCAATTTCGCCAAAGTTCGCCGCTGTTTGGCGGTAATGCGGCCTTTATCGAAGAACTGTACGAAAATTTCCTGAGCGATCCAGAATCGATCAGCGAAAATTGGCGGCAGTATTTTCGCAACCTGCAAGCGCAGACTGCCGGCGGCCAGGATGTGGCGCATGGACCGATCCGCGATTCCTTCGCCCAGTTGGCGTTACGGCCGCAGGCTATCGCGGGTGGCGGCGTATCGGTGCTCAGTCCCGCAGCGGCGGAGAAGCAGGCCTCGGTGCTGCGGATTATTAACGCCTACCGTAACCGGGGCCACAAGGCTGCTGATCTTGACCCACTGCGCCTGCGCGAGCGCCCGCCCGTACCCGAACTGGATCCCGGCTACCATGGCTTGAGCGAGGCCGACATGAACGCCTCGTTCAATACCGGCTCGCTGGTGGCGCCCTCGCAATGGCCATTGCGCGAGATCCTGAGCCTGATTCGCGATGTGTACATCGGCCCCATCGGCTCCGAGTACATGCATATCAATGAAACCGCCGAGAAACGCTGGATTCAAAAACGGCTGGAAGGTCAGCGCGCCCGGCTGGAACTGAGTCCGGCGCAACGCCGGGAACTATTGCACTGGCTGACTGCTGCTGAAGGATTGGAGCGCTATCTACATACCCGTTACGTCGGACAGAAACGTTTCTCGCTGGAAGGCGGCGAGAGTTTGATCCCGATGATGGATGACCTGGTGCAACAAGCCGGCGCTCAGGGCATACAGGAAATTATCATCGGCATGGCTCACCGGGGCCGACTCAATGTGCTGGTTAACATCATCGGCAAATCGCCCAGCGAATTATTCCAGGAATTTGAGGGCAAGCGCCGGGTCGGCAACGCCGGCGACGTAAAATATCATATGGGTTTCTCCTCGGATGTCGAAACGCCCGGAGGGCCGCTGCATTTGGCGCTGGCTTTCAATCCCTCGCATCTGGAAATCGTTAATCCAGTAGTCGAGGGTTCAGTGCGCGCCCGGATGGAGCGGCGGCGGCAACCGGGCGCGGAGACTCCGCCCTTCAATACGGTAATGCCGGTGCTGATTCACGGCGACGCCGCTTTCGCCGGTCAGGGCGTCAATATGGAAGGCTTGCAGTTCTCGCAAGTGCGCGGCTACCGCACCGGCGGCACGGTGCATATCGTGATCAACAACCAGATTGGTTTCACCACCAGCAACCCGTTGGATACCCGCTCGGCGTTGTACTGCACGGATGTGGCCAAGATGGTGCAAGCGCCGATCTTCCATGTGAACGGCGATGATCCCGAAGCAGTGCTATTTGTCACCCGGCTGGCGCTCGAATACCGGATGACCTTTAACAAAGACGTGGTCATCGATATGGTTTGCTACCGGCGGTTGGGCCATAACGAAGCGGACGAACCCGCCGCTACCCAGCCGATGATGTACAAGAAAATACGCGCGCGGAAAACCACGGCGACGCTGTACGCTGAGAAATTGGTCGCTGAGGGCGTCATCAGCGAAACGGATTTCGCCGAGATGCAGACGAAGTATCGCGACGATATGGACGCTGGGCGGCAGGTGTCGCGGCCCACGCTGCCGCACGCCAAAGGACAGTATTCCATCGACTGGTCGTCATTTATCAATGAAGACTGGAGCGTTCCGGTGCATACCGCCGTACCGCAGGCGATGATTCAGGACCTGTCCGAACGCCTGTTGAAGACGCCGGAAGGTCTGGAGATGCATCCCCGCGTGGCCAAGATCATGGATGACCGGCGCAAGATGGCAGCAGGCGCGTTGCCGCTGGATTGGGGCTTTGCCGAAAATCTGGCTTATGCAACGCTGCTCAAAGAAGGCTATCAGGTGCGCATCTCCGGCCAGGATTGCGGGCGCGGCACCTTCTTCCATCGCCACTCGGTGCTGCACAATCAGAAGGATGGCAGCAGCCACGTCCCGCTGATGCATCTTTATCCCGGCCAGCCGGCTTTCATCGTGATCGACTCGATCCTGTCTGAAGAGGCGGTGCTGGGCTTCGAGTATGGCTACGCGACTGCCGAGCCGAATGGTTTGGTTATCTGGGAAGGGCAGTTCGGCGACTTCGCCAACGGCGCGCAGGTGGTCATCGACCAGTTCATTACCTCCGGCCAGACCAAGTGGGGTCGGCTGTGCGGGCTGGTCATGTTGCTGCCGCATGGCTTTGAAGGCCAGGGTCCCGAGCATTCTTCGGCCCGGCTGGAGCGCTACCTGCAACTCTGCGCCGAGAATAATATTCAAGTCGTCGTACCCTCGACCCCGGCCCAGTGTTTCCACATGCTGCGCCGGCAGATGAAGCGCAGTTTCCGCAAGCCGTTGGTGGTCATGACCCCCAAGAGCCTGTTGCGACATCGGCTGGCGGTGAACAGTCTGGAAGACCTGACCGAGGGGCATTTCCAGGAGGTCATTCCGGAGATCGATGCGCACGATCCAGCCAAGATTACCCGAGTAGTGGCCTGTAGCGGCAAGGTCTTCTACGACCTGCTGGAAGCCCGCCGCGAGCGGAAGCTGGAGCAGGTCGCCATTATCCGTATTGAGCAGCTCTATCCGTTCCCACAGGCGTTGTACAACCAGACTCTGGAGCAGTACCCGAATCTGACCGACGTCGTCTGGTGTCAGGAAGAACCCAAGAACCAGGGTGCCTGGTATCAAAGCCTGCATCACCTGGAGCGGGGCTTGAAGCCGCAGCAAAAGGTGAGATACGCCGGTCGCGATCCGTTGGCGTCGCCGGCGGTCGGGTACCACAGCGTCCATGTCGAGCAGCAACAGCAACTTGTCAACGAGGCCCTGGGCCAGTAACTCCTGGTTCAGATAGAACAACAACCCGGAATAATTAAGGGAAACCCCTAACATGACCGTAGAAGTGAAAGTCCCGTCCCTGCCCGAATCCGTCTCTGACGGCACCCTGGTGAACTGGAAGAAAAAGCCTGGGGAGGCGGTGAAACGCGGTGAAAACCTCGTCGATCTCGAAACTGACAAGGTGGTGCTGGATATTCCTGCCCCGGCGGACGGTGTCCTCGGCCCCATCCTGCGCCAGGAAGGCGATATCGTCACCACCGGCGATGTCATCGCTACCCTGGAAGAAGGTGCGGTCGCCCAAGCAGCCGCTCCCGCAGCCGCTCCGGCGCCAACGCCGGTCGCTGCGGTTCCTGCCCCAGCGGCTCCCGCAGCCGCGTTCACTGCCGAAGTGGATTTGGAAGGATTGAGTCCCGCAGTACGGCGCCTGGCGGCGGAACATGGCCTGGATATCGGCAAGATTCCCGGCAGTGGCCGCAGTGGCCGGGTGACCAAAGCAGATGTGCTGGCGTTCATCGAAGCGCGCAAGTCTGGCGCTCCCGCGCCAGTCGCAGCTCCGGCAGTTGCAGCGCCAGCTTCCGCGCCAGTCGCTGCGCCTGCTGCCCCGCTAGCGCCGGATGCCTTGGGCCGGTTGGAACAGCGGGTACCGATGACCCGGCTGCGCGCCCGCATCGCCGAGCGGTTGTTGACCGCCAAAAACACCACCGCCATGTTGACGACGTTCAACGAAATCAACATGAAACCGGTGATGGATCTGCGCAATCGCTACAAGGATACGTTCGAGAAGAAGCATGGCGTCCGTTTGGGCTTCATGGGCTTCTTCGTCAAGGCTGTCGTTGAAGCGCTCAAGCGTTTCCCGGCGGTTAACGGTTCGATTGACGGCAACGACATCATTTATCACGGCTATTACGACATTGGCGTAGCGGTGTCTTCGCCGCGCGGCTTGGTCGTGCCAATCCTGCGCGATGTCGACCAGATGAGCCTGGCGGACATCGAGAGGACCATCGGCGAGTTTGGCAAGAAGGCGAAGGAAGGGACGCTGACCGTTGAGGAAATGACCGGCGGCACCTTCACTATCACCAATGGCGGTGTCTTCGGTTCCCTGATGTCCACCCCGATTCTCAACCCCCCGCAAAGCGGCATCCTGGGCATGCACGCCACCAAGGATCGTCCAGTAGCGGAAAACGGTCAGGTGGTGATTCGGCCGATGATGTACGTCGCACATTCCTATGATCACCGGATCATCGATGGTCGCGAGGCCGTGACCTTCCTGGTGACGGTCAAGGAATGCATCGAGGATCCAGCCCGGCTCATTCTGAACGTCTAAGGCAGCCAAACGGTGGAACGGGGAAAGGCTCTTCTCCGTTCCCTATTCCCGATTTCCTATTCCCTATGTTCTAGATAGGTATAAGCATGGCTAAGACTTACGATGTAGTCGTCATCGGTGGCGGTCCCGCTGGTTACGTGGCGGCGATTCGCTGCGCGCAACTCGGACTGGAAACTGCCTGTGTGGAAAAGTGGATCAACTTCAAGGACGATCCAGCGCTGGGCGGCACCTGCCTGAATGTAGGCTGCATTCCATCCAAGACGCTGCTGGAATCCTCCGAGCAGTACTATCACATCAAGGAAGGGCTGGACAGCCACGGCATCCACGTTGACGGCGTCAGTCTCAACCTCGACAAGATGATGGCCCGCAAGGAAGACATCGTTCTGCAACTGACCAATGGTATCAGCGCGTTGTTCAAGGCGAACGGCGTCGAATGGCTGAAGGGCCACGGCAAGTTGCTGGCGGACCGGCAAGTGGAAATTACCGCCCGCGATGGTTCGGTCGATGTAGTGAACGCCGATCACGTCATTATCGCCACAGGTTCCAAGCCCATCGACATCGGTGCGGCCCCGGTGGATAACAGCGAGGGGCTGATCGTCGATTCAACCGGCGCGCTGGATTTCCGCGAAGTGCCGGGAACTCTGGGGGTGATCGGCGCCGGGGTGATCGGCCTGGAACTGGGCAGCGTTTGGAGCCGGCTCGGCTCCAAAGTCGTCATGCTGGAAGCGGTCGAGGACTTCCTGACGCTGGCCGATCAGCAGATCGCCCGCGATGCGCTGCGTCAATTCAAGAAGCAGGGGCTGGATATTCGCTTGGGGGCGCGAGTGACGGCGACCGAGAAGGTCGGTAACGGTGTCAAGGTCTATTTCAAGGACAAGGACGGTGATCATGAGATCACGTTCGACAAGTTGCTGGTGTCGGTCGGTCGCCGGCCTAACACCGACAATGTCGCCGCGCCGGAATCTGGATTACTGTTCGACGAGCGCGGTTACATTCATGTGGATGATAAGTGCGAAGCCAATATTCCGGGCGTATTTGCCATTGGTGACGTGGTGCGCGGGCCGATGCTGGCGCACAAGGGTTCTGAGGAAGGGATCATGGTCGCTGAGAACATCGCTGGCCAGCATGGGCATTTGAATTACGACGCCATTCCGTGGGTGATCTACACCCACCCGGAAATTGCCTGGGTCGGCAAGACCGAGCAGGCGCTCAAGGCCGAGGGGATTCCCTACAAAATCGGTACATTCCCTTTCAGCGCCAATGGCCGCGCCAAGGCCATGGAAGCGGCGGTCGGCATGGTCAAGATGCTGGCCCATGCGCAAACCGATACGCTGTTGGGCTGCCATATCATCGGCCCGTTTGCGTCAGAGTTGGTGCAGGAAGCGGTGTTAGCGATGGAGTTCCACGCCAGCAGCGAGGATTTGGCCCGCACCATCCACGGTCATCCGACCCTGTATGAGGCGATGCATGAGGCGGCGTTATCCGTCCATGGCCGTGCCTTGCACAAGATCAATACCTGACCGGGATTAATTCGGTCATCGAAAGGGCGCGAAAGCGCCCTTTTTTTGAGATTTGGTTCTCCTAATTCCCATCATCGCTGCTAAAACCAGTACCTTCAAATTCGGCCACTCGGCTGTCCCTCGCCAGGCGCGAATACCCGCCGGGTTGGTGGCGCAAGATCGATAGCCCGATGCTACCGCCTTGCACGGGAATAGCCAGATAGACATTTCGCCGCTCGTTCAGGGAGCCAGTGTGTAAAATTAGAATGCACCCAGTAGCGAAGGACTCCAATCCTGGGCGCAGAAAGTCTGGCCGGTCATTCCTTTGCTGTCAGGTCCCAGCAGATAAAGGTAGACCTCCAGCACGGTGTCCGGGGCTGGCCATTGTTCCGGTTCACGACCTGGATAAATCTTCAAAGTCATCGGCGTACGCACCCGGCCCGGATCGATGCTATTGACGCGGATCGGCGTATTGGTTTCCAATTCGCTGGCCAGCATTTTCATCAAGGTTTGTGCGCCGCCTTTGGCGACGGCGTAAGCGCCCCAGTAAGCCTGACCCTCTTCGCTCACCTGGTCGGCGGTGAACACTACCGAAGCGTCAGCAGAACGGTTGAGCAAACCCAGCAAGGCCTGGGTCAGCAGGAACGGTGCATTGAGGTTGACCTGCAGAATGCGATACCACAGTTCAATGTCGTAATTGGCGATCGGTGTCAAACCCTGGAACAGCGCCGCGTTATGCAGCAACCCGTCCAGTCGGCCAAATTCATTCTCGATCACCTGCGCCAGGTCGGCGTAATCTTTCGGCGTTGCCCCTTCCAGATTCATCGGATAAATCGCCGGTTTGGGCGCGCCGGCCTGTTCCAGTTCATCGTAAACCTGCTCCAGCTTGCGGATGGTGCGTCCGAGCAGAATGACAGTGGCGCCCTGCGTGCCCAGACGGCGGGCGGCAGCGCGACCGATGCCATCCCCCGCGCCAGTGACCAGAATAATCCGATCTTTCAATACGCCAGTGGCAGGCTGGTAGTTCTGCATCATGGTTTCTCCTGACTCCTCTCTCGCAAGGGATAGAGGAGTTTTTGCGTATCGATATTCAGTTTACTGGGTCGCTGCCGGTTGCCGATAACGACGGTGCTCACGGCGCCGCCATTGCCAAGCCAGCCACAACTTGCGTAGCGGGGTTAGACGGGTTTGCTGTTCCAGCAGCCGATAATCCTCCGCGGCGATTTCCGCCAGGAGAGCCATCGCCAGCTCCAGACGAATCAGCAAATGGGATTGGGCCAGGCGATCCGTCTCCGGGAGAAACTCCAGCGCCCGGCGGTAATAGTCGCGAATCCGTTCGGCCTGGAAAGCGAAGAGCTGCCGAACCCGGTCGCTGGTCTGCGCCGCCAGCAGGTCGCCCGGACTGACGCCGAAGCATTGCATTTCATCCTCGGGCAAATAGCAATGACCCTGTTGAGCGTGATCGTGTACTTCACGCAGCCGATTGAACAACTGCAATAACACGCCAGCCTCATGGGCAAAGCGCGGCGTGGCGCGCCGGTCCTGGTAGCCGGTGATTTCCGCCGCCAGCAGCGCCGGGATGCTGCCATGCCGATGCAGATACAGGGTCAATTCGGTGAAGCTGGAATAGGCGTCGTAATCCATATCCATCGCGACCCCATCGAGAATCTCCCGGAAATATTCCTCAGGTAGGTTAAAGGCCACCAACCGGGGTTGCAGGGCGCGGGTGATCGGGTGTTGGGGGGTACCTTCGAACAGGCGACCCAGTTCAGCGCGCCACCAGTCCAGCTTGGTTCGGGCTACGCCGGGATCGTGGCATTCCTGGGGAATCCGGGTGGTTTCCAGGTAAAACGCCTGCACGGCGGCCAGGGCCTGGCGCTGCGGGATCGGCAGGCCCAGCAGGCTGTAGCGGAAATCCGCACCGCGCCCGGTGGCCAAGTCGTAGCAATAATCATCGGTATTCATAGGGATTTATAGACGTTGGCCCAGTCCACATATTTGCCCACCCTGCATGGTGATGTCGACCGGACGTAGCAGTTTCGATAGATCGCACGTAAGCGTTCACTCCCTTCGCCCGCAGGCGGGAGAGGGGCTGGGGGTGAGGGCTGTGGATTCAACGGCTTACCCCCTGATCCTAACCTTCTTCCCCATAAATGGGGAGAGGGGACTGAATGCTTACGACCGCACCACAGCGATTCGATATCGCCGACGGTGCCGCCGAGGTAGTCGCCGCGCCGTTCCTTGCGGATCACGTTTTCGTAGATGCGGCCGGTGGTGAAGTGGTTACTGCGGGTCGCGGTCATGCCGAGAAGGGTGTGGGTAGCTAAAGAAGACGCGACACGATACCAGACCGCACCGCTGATGGCGACCCGCCCGCGTGCGCCGGGCGGCGTGGGTCAGCGGATTTCCCGTTGAGATCGCCGATGATGATCTTCATGGCCGCAGTAGCTATTATTCGTCGCCCGCCCAAGTTGTCAGAAAATTTTACAGTGGTTTTGGGGCCTGTTGCCGTGGATTAACGGGAAATAGCGGTTCGGAGACACTGAACTGTCAGAAAATTTTACAGTAATTAAGCTTATGATTTATCTATTAATTAATAATTAGTGCGTTTTTGGCGGATCTAAGCCCGAGTTTACGACCATCCGATAGTGGCACAATTTTACATCATTAAAAATAAGTTTATTTATAAGTTATTAATATTTATATAAATTAAATGTTGGTTTTTTTTTGCATACCTGGAACATGAACTAAGCGCATTCGCAAACTCAGTTGCTGGGGAGCGCTCGATTCAGCCCATCCAACTTTTCCTCAAGGGGAGATCACACAATGTTCAAGCAAAACCTTCTTTCTGCTGCGGTGCTGGCAGCCTGTTTGGGTGTCGCTGCGCCCGCCGCCCATGCCAACACCATTACGATCCCCCTCATCGACTTCGACCGCTTCACAGCCTGCGCATTCACCTGCCAAGACGGCTCTGTAATTAAAACGGACTACGGAAGTGTGCCGGTTTTATCTTTGTCTTGGGGATCAACGGACGGACAGAACCAAGCGACGGTGACTGGTACCGCGAACTGGTATAATCAATACGGTGGCCTGCCTGAAGTTGCCTACGGGCAAGCACCCGTTGGTAGTGGCTCCTCGCTTCAAGTTGTAATGACCGCTTTGGCTGGATATTCGCTAGCCTCGCTGTCGTTTGACTATGCCGGCTGGCAAAATCAGGGCATAGCCACGCAGTATGGCATTTACCAAGCTGATGGAACCACCCCAATCACCGGCCCAATCACCAACCTCACCGCGCCCGGGCAAAATTTCGCGACCGCAGCCTATACGTTCGCTGGATCAGAGACGGCGGCCGTGCTGCGCTTCGGTCCCAATGGGTTCGACGCCGGGATCGACAATTTGAATATCACTTTGACCACTCCGACTGGCCCTGGTACAGGCCAAATTCCTGAACCCGCCTCCCTCGCCCTGCTCGGCGTGGGTCTGGCCGGTCTGGGCTTCATGCGCCGCCGCCGGACTTGATCGCCGGGATTTTGGAAGCAACGCAAAAAGACGGCCTTCGGGCCGCTTTTTTGTTGGGTGTGGCTTTTTGAAACTCAACAACCACCGGCTGAAAGCCGGTGGGTTGAGAAAACGGATTGGAAGTCCATGATAGGCTCAAAGACCCGTTAGGGTTCCACCCGAAAGTCTGCGGTCGGATCCGGTTCAAAGTGATGCTCCAAGTATTCTTGAATCATTTCCTCAGTCATCTCCCCAACCGTTGCACAAAAGTAACCCCGTGCCCAAAAATGCCGACCCCAATACCTCCGCTTCAAGACCGGAAACTCTTCGAAAATCTTATGGGCCGTCTGCCCCTTGATCCGTCGCATGATTTCACTGGGCGCCCTCTCGGGCGGTGCCGACACCAGAATATGCACATCATCCTTGCTCACGACCCCTTTGATGATCCGAATCTCCAAGGTCGTACAAATCGGTCTCACCAAGTCCCGAACCCGTTCACCCACATCTCCCATCAGAACCTGGTAACGATATTTCGTAACCCAAACAAAGTGATACTCAATCTTGTAAACCGTGTGGCTCCCGTACCGATAGTCCATCTCGCCCCCTGTGGTCTGTGCTAATAGGCTCAGCAACTCTACCAGCGTGAGGGCTGCAGATGAAATCTACCCGCCTGAAGGCGGGGGTTTTAACCTTAGAAGCTGTCTAAAAACTAAGACATTGAATTTAAATAACTTTTCTTGTAAAATATGGGTAAAAGTAGGGTATGAATTGAAAAATCATTTTAAGCGTAAAAATCTAATGCGAGGTGATCGATGCCA
>JAKLIY010000004.1 GCA_022709365.1 Pseudomonadota bacterium | reverse complement strand
GCACTTCTAAAATTACAGGAACTTAAAGAAAGAGTTCAATCGTTCTTTAGTCTCCCTGAGACTCAATATGC
Source organism: Pseudomonadota bacterium (assembly GCA_022709365.1). Classification (GTDB taxonomy): domain Bacteria; phylum Pseudomonadota; class Gammaproteobacteria; order Competibacterales; family Competibacteraceae; genus UBA2383. Next base: position 138,604 of record JAKLIY010000004.1, on the reverse strand, counting down.
GGGTTCTCAAGTGTCTCCGGCATAAGCTATGGGGGATCACTATTAGGAAAGCTATGCTCATATCAGTCGGCGCTAAATCGACACCCATTACCTTTTTTGATGGAGATTTTAATGCTGAAGACTGGGAAAGCTTTCTTGCGTCGAAAGACCCGTCTTATGCAACAATAGAATTTGGAAAATCGCAAATTTTAACAGGAGGGACCCCAGACGCATATCTCTACATGTGGCATGGACACAACTATATTTATTCATCCGGTGTTGTATTCTACTGAAATAACAAGATTTCATACGATCCCTCTATTGAGGGAGCTATCCTAGAAATCGATTATTCAGCCAATATCTATCGGGCATCAGGAGCAACTAGAAACCTCGCTGATGGGCTGATTTTATGGCAAGCAGACTCTTGGTTCTATTCGTCTCGTTACAATTATTTTGATACTCAAGGAGGAATCTGGCAAAATAGCTTGATTAGCAACTTAAAATCAGATGATTTTATAAATATCAATGGAGGAACACTCAAACCAGATTTTTCTTCATCAGGTAGCCCAATTCAATTTGGATATTTTCGTCATACTTATGTAGACAGTTTTTATAATGGAGGCGGAATGTATCATGGAATAGATAATTGGCGTATTGAAATCACGCATACCAGTCCTCCTTCTGAATCCATTCCAGAACCCGGCACTGTAGGACTTCTGGGATCAGGGCTTGCCGGTCTGATCTGTTTGGGTCGTAAGCGCAGATATTTCTGAATTGGTATTCCCAACCGGCGGGTTACGGCTCGCGCCTAACCCGCCCCACATGACTACGCGACTCGCAACTCCTCGCGCAACACCCGACGCAGGGTTTCTACGGTAACCGGCATTGCCTCCGGTTGAATGGCGGAACGCAACGCCGCATTGATCAGCGTTTGATAACCTCGTCCTTCCCGTTCCGCTCGGGTGCGGAAAGCGGCGAGAATGTCATCGTCGATAAAAATCGTGATCCGGGTTTTACCCGCCGGTTCGATCACTGCGCCACGTTGGGCATTCGAAAAATCGTATTCAGCCTTCATACATTCTCCGTTCGTTTCGCGTGGCTTTACGCGCCGAAATCAACCGAATATTTGAACCTCGCTGTGTCCAAACCACCACCAGCACCCGATCCTCTGCACCTAAACCAACGGTTACAAAACGTGTTTCACCCTCTGCATCGCCATTTTCACGAGTCAGCGCTAACGGATCATTTAAAACGGGTTCAGCTTCCGCAAACGAGACACCATGCTTTTTGCGGTTAGCCATTGCCTTGCGGGGATCAAATTCAACTACCATGTGTTGGAATACATATTTTATCTGTATTTAAACCAAAAAAACAGCGCCCGGTTGCCCGAGCGCCGTTTTTATTCAAGTCAGGATAATTTTAATCCGCTCAGTCCATCGCCTCATACAGCGGCAGGGTGAGGAACTCGGGATAATTCGGATCCAGCGACATCTTCTCAAAGATGCCCGCCGCCTGCTCATACGTCGCGGTGTCTTCGCCCTGGGCCGAAACCGTGGCTTTCACCTTCGCCAGCTCTTCGGGAATCAGCGCATGCACCATGTCGGCGGTGACTTTCCGGCCATCATCCAGCTTGCCCTTGGGGCTAACCACCCACTGCCAGACCTGCGAACGGGAGATTTCCGCGGTCGCCGCGTCCTCCATCAGGTTATGGATCGGCACGCAGCCATTACCGGCCAGCCAGGAACCCAGATAGTGAATGCCGACATTGATATTGTTGCGTAACCCGACTTCAGTGATGGGCTGCTCCGGCTGAAAGTCGAGGAAATTCTTCGCCGTGAAAACCTCATCACGCTGCTTTTCCCACTGATTCGGGCGATCGCCCAAGACCTTGACGAATTCCTCATGGGCAATCGGCACTAGACCGGGATGCGCGACCCAGCCGCCATCGAAACCGTCATTGGCGTCGCGGGTCTTGTCATGACGGATGCCGGCCAGCGCCTTCTCATTGGCTTCCGGGTCATTCTTGATCGGGATCAGCGCCGACATGCCGCCCATGGCCGGCGCGCCGCGCTTGTGGCAAATCTTCACCAGTTGCAGCGCATAGGAACGCATGAACGGCACTTCCATGGTGATCGCGCCGCGATTAGCCAAGCAGAAGTTCTTATTCTTCTTGAACTTCTTGATGCAGCTAAAGATATAGTCCCAGCGCCCGGCGTTCAGGCCGGCGCTATGCTCGCGCAGTTCGTACAGAATCTCTTCCATCTCGAAGGTGGCGAGGATGGTTTCGATCAGCACAGTCGCCTTGATGGTCCCCTGCGGAACGCCCAGTTCATTCTGCGCCATGACAAAAATATCGTTCCACTGCCGGGCTTCCAGGTGGCTTTCCATCTTGGGCAGATAGAAAAACGGGCCAGCGCCCCGGGCAATCTGTTCCTTAGCGTTGTGGAAGAACACCAGACCGAAATCGAAAATGCCACCGGAAACGCGCTGACCGTCGATCAGCGCATGTTTCTCATCCAGATGCCAGCCGCGCGGGCGAATTTGCAAGGTGGCGATCTGGTCGTTGAGCCGGTATTCCTTACCGACTTCGTTGACGTAACTGATCTGGCGGCGAATGGCGTCCTTCAGATTCACCTGGCCCTGAATCTGATTAAACCAGTTGGGGCTGTTGGAATCCTCGAAGTCGGTCATGTAGGAATCAGCGCCAGAGTTGTAGGCGTTGATGATCATCTTCGCTTCAACGGGACCGGTGATTTCCGTGCGGCGGCGCTCCAGAGCCTTGGGCAGCGGCGCAATTTTCCAGTCGCCTTCGCGGATCGCCTTCGTCTCCGGCAGGAAATCGGGCAGTTCGCCGGCGTCAATGCGGGCCTGACGGGCAATGCGGGCTTTTAGCAGTTCCTGGCGGCGCGGCTCAAAAGCGCGATGCAGCTTGGCAACCAGCGTCAAGGCATCGTGGGTCAGGATTTCATCGAAGCGGGGATGCATCGGGCCGGTAATCTGTACGCCAGCGGGCAAATTCAAGCTCACGGGTGGCTCCTTTGATATTGGAATCGTTCGGGGGTAGAAAAATCAAGATCGATGAGAATGGTTAGTTTAACCGCAAGACCTGGGTGTGTAGCCTGCCATTGGCAAAAAACCCGGCGGAAAGGTTCCCGTCGGGTTTTGGCAGTGATCAGCCTTCCATCCCCTCACCCCAGCCCCTTAAAGCTTGGAACAACAGGTCGGCTGCTGGGGTCCCCCTCCCCTCCGTGGGAGGGGGTTGAGGGGAGGGGGTAAATGCTGACCTCAGTGGAACTGCTCTTCTTCAGTCGAGCCGGTCAGCGCGGTCACGGAAGAAACGCCGCCCTGAATCACGGTCGTCACGTCGTCGAAATAGCCGGTGCCGACTTCCTGCTGGTGGGACACGAAGGTGTAACCGCGCTCGCGGGCCGCGAATTCCTGCTCTTGCACCTTCTCGACGTAGGCGGTCATGCCGCGCTTCACATAGTCCTGCGCCAGATCAAACATGTGGTACCACATATTGTGAATGCCGGCCAAGGTGATGAACTGGTACTTGTACCCCATCGCGCCCAGTTCACGCTGGAATTTGGCGATAGTGGCATCGTCCAGGTTCTTCTTCCAGTTGAAGGACGGCGAGCAGTTGTAGGCCAGCATCTTGCCGGGGAACTGGTTTTGAATGGCTTCGGCAAATTTCCTGGCGAAGTTGAGATCCGGGGTACCGGTTTCGCACCACACCATGTCGGCGTAGGGCGCATAGGCCAGACCACGGGAAATCGCCTGCTCCAGACCCTTCTTGGTCTTGTAGAAGCCTTCGACCGTGCGCTCGCCGGTGCAGAACGGCTTGTCGTTGTCATCGCAGTCGCTGGTCAGCAGATCAGCCGCTTCAGCGTCAGTACGAGCCAGAATAATGGTCGGAACCCCGCAGACATCTGCCGCCAACCGGGCCGCAATCAGCTTTTGCACCGCTTCCTGAGAAGGCACCAGCACCTTGCCGCCCATGTGGCCACACTTCTTCACGGACGCCAACTGGTCCTCGAAATGCACCCCGCCCGCACCGGCGCGGATCATCGACTTCATCAGTTCGTGAGCGTTCAGCACACCGCCAAAACCGGCTTCAGCGTCGCCGACGATGGGCAGGAAGTAATCGAGATAGTCCTTATGTCCAGGGCCGATGCCACGGGCGCACTGAATTTCGTCAGCGCGCTTGAAGGTATTGTTAATGCGTTCGACCACCGCCGGCACCGAGTTGACCGGATACAGCGACTGATCAGGATACATCGACATGTAGGTGTTGTTATCCGCCGCCACCTGCCAGCCGGACAGATAAATGGCCTTAACACCGGCCTTGGCCTGCTGCATGGCCTGCCCGCCAGTCAACGCGCCCAGGCAGTTGACGTAGGGTTCGGTGGTAATCAGTTGCCATAATTTATCGGCGCCCCGTTGCGCCAAGCTGTATTCGATCGGCACGTTGCCGCGTAACCGCACCACCTCTTCAGCGGTGTACCCGCGCTTGATGCCTTTCCAGCGGGGATTTTCGGCCCAGTCTTTTTTTAGCTGCTCAACGCTTAGAAACGCCATGTTGCTATCCTCTTTGGGGGTTACGGGGTGGGTGGTTTGGTCATCATAATTTCGACTATTCTAATGTGGCTATGCAACATTTTACAAGGCAAAACGGTGAGTCAGCCGACCCTCTTGTTGCCTCCAATTTTTCTATCAACCGGAATCAAAAAAGATGCAGGAAATTTCAGCTACCCTTCCCGATCTGGTCGCCGATATCGGCGGCACCAACGCCCGTTTCGCCCTGGTCAACGCTCATCGGCAATTTTACGCGGAACAAACTTTGGCCTGCGCTGATTTTCCTGGACTGGCTGCCGCCAGTAATGCTTTTCTGCAATCCGTTGGCGGTGTGCGTCCCAAGCGGGCTGCTGTCGCGGTTGCCACGCCCATCGCTGGCGACTGGATTCAGTTCACCAACAGCGCCTGGTCGTTTTCGACAGAAGCTGCGCGGCAGGAATTGGAGCTGGAGCAACTGACGATCATCAATGACTTCACCGCGCTGGCGCTAGCGCTGCCTCTGCTTGAACCAGAGGAACGCCGGGTGGTCGGCGGCGGTGAGGTCATCGCTGGAGAACCCATTGCTCTGATCGGCCCTGGCACCGGATTAGGCGTATCGGGATTGATATGGTCGGGGAAGCGCTGGATTCCCCTGCAAGCTGAGGGCGGACACGCCACATTTTCTCCGGTAGATGAACGGGAATGGGCAATCAGCCGGATTCTGCAACGCCAATTCGTCCACGTCTCGCCGGAACGACTGCTGTCCGGGCCAGGTTTAGTCAATATCTATAACGCACTGGCGGAACTGGAAGGCTGGCCGGCGGAGGCGCTGACGCCAGCGGATATCACTGATCGGGCCTTGGCTGGAACCTGCGAGCATTGCCGGGATGTACTGGAGCTGTTCTGCGGCGCGCTGGGGACCGCAGCGGGCAATTTAGCCATCACGCTCGGGGCGCGGGGCGGCGTGTATATCGGCGGCGGCATCGTCCCCCGGCTGGGCGGCTTTTTTGTCCAGTCCACCTTCCGCGCCCGGTTTGAGGACAAGGGCCGGTTCAGCAGCTACCTGGCGGCGATCCCGACCTGGGTGATCACCGCCGCTAACCCGGCGTTACGCGGGGTCGCGGCGGCGCTGGCCTGAAGGTCAGGCTGCCGAGTACTCGTCCGTGTACAACTGATTGACCTTGGCCGCCATAATGAAGTCGTTTTCGTGCAAGCCATTGATCTTATGGGTGTAAAACAGGACGTTGGCGTATCCCCAGCCGAAGGTGATATCGGGATGATGCCCCTCAGCCTCGGCCAGGTCGCCCAGCCGGTTGATGAAGGCCAGTGCAGCGGCGAAAGTTTTAAAAGCAAAGCGCCGCTCCAAACGTGTGCCGTTGTCCAGCAATTGCCAGTCAGGTGCCTGCGGCAATAATGCTTCGGCTTCACTCAGGGTCAACGGGGAAATCCCACCCTGACAGGGCGTACAGGTCTTCTGTAACAGTTCCATCATGCACCTCAATTTAGCAGTTCGTAGTTTTTAGAGCAGCGAAACCTGGGAAAATCCACCTGAACCGGCCCATTCGCTATACTTTAGTCTATTCAGTCTGGACCCCAATCGGAGAATTTGCATGCGATACGCTTTACCTCTCGCCCTGAGCTTGGCGCTGATCGCTAACGCCGCCAGCGCCAAGCCACCTGCCGACGCCGCGCCGCCAGAAACGACCGCCGAGGTCAAGGCCAGCCGGGCTGCTGCGCAACAATTCAGCGCGACCTTAAAGGATGCGCTGCAGCAGGCAATGAACAGCAGTGGGCCGGTCAGCGGCATGACTGTTTGCCACGATCAAGCGGGCCAAATCGCTGACAAGCTGTCCCAGGAACTGGGGATGCTGGTGGGCCGCACCAGCCTCAAGGTCCGCAATCCGCAAAATGCACCGGACAACTGGGAGCTGGCGGTACTCAAACAGTTTGAGGCGCGCAAGGCTCAAGGTGAGCCGGTTGATAAGCTGGAATTCTCAGCCATCATCCCCGACGACCAAGGCCAGAGAACCTTCCGCTACATGAAGGCCATCCCGACCGCTACACTCTGTCTAACCTGCCATGGCGGCAGTATTTCTGCCGAAGTCGACGCCAAGCTGAAAGAACTGTATCCGAACGACAAGGCGCGTGGTTTCAAGGAAGGCGATTTGCGCGGAGCGTTCACTATCGCCAAGCCAATGCCATAAAGGAGGCTATATGAACAGTTTGGAGTGGACCCCGCATCTAACCGTCGCCACGATTATCGAACGTGACGGGCGCTTTTTGCTGGTGGAGGAATACGCTGACGGCGACGACCTGGTCTATAACCAGCCTGCTGGTCATCTGGATGAGCATGAGACGTTAGCAGCAGCGGCGATCCGCGAAACACTGGAAGAAACCGCCTGGGAGGTCGACGTCAACACGATCGTCGGCATCTATTACTGGACTCATCCCAGGGGCGAAACCTTCGTGCGTACCTGTTTCGCTGGAACCGCTCTGCACCACCACCTGGATCAACCGCTGGATCATGGCATTCAGCGAGCGGTGTGGCTGACGCGGGAAGAAATCGCTCTGCTCGGACCGAGACTGCGTAGCCCGATGGTGCTGCGCTGTATTGACGACTATCTGGCGGGCAAGCGGTATCCGCTGGATTTTTTCAGTTATCTCTAACGGCTCGCTAAGCCCCCAGGTACGCTTCCTTGACCCGTGGATCGCCCAGCAACTCCCGGCCTGCGCCAGACAGGATCACCGCGCCGGTCTCCAGCACATAAGCGCGGGAGGCGATGCGCAGCGCCATATTGGCGTTCTGTTCCACCAACAGGATGGTCACGCCCGTCTGGTTAATGTCCTCAATCACCCGGAAAATTTCCCGAACCAGCCTCGGCGCTAACCCCATGGATGGCTCGTCCAGTAACAGCAACCGACCCCGGCTCATCAAGGCTCGGCCCACCGCCAGCATCTGCTGCTCGCCGCCGGACAGGGTGCCGCTCGGTTGATCCCGCCGCTCCATCAGTCGCGGAAAGATGGTGAACACCCGGTCGTAGTCAATCTCGATTTCCTCTTTATCCTTCCGCTGCCAGGTCGCCAGCCGCAAATTTTCCTGCACCGTCAGATTGCCGAAAATCCCCCGTCCTTCGGGAACATGAGCAATGCCCAGTCCGACAATCTGGTGCGCGGGAACGCGCTGCAAATCCTGCCCCTCGAACACGATGGAACCAGCATAAGGCGTCAGGCCGGAAATCGCCCGCAGAATTGAGGTCTTGCCTGCGCCATTCGCGCCAATGAGCGTGACAATCTCACCCTTTGGCACCGAGAAAGACACCCCGTGCAAGGCGCGGATACCGTCGTAATGCACTTCCAGATCCCGCACGTCCAGTTGCAGGTTCTCCACTGCACCCGTTGCCTCACTCATCCGATTGGCCCCTCGCCCAGATACGCTTCCAACACTTTGGGATCGTTCTGGATGGCTTCCGGCGGTCCTTCCGCCAAGGTTTCGCCAAAATCCAGCACCTTGATCCGCTCGCAAATTCCCATTACCAGTTTCATCTGATGTTCAATCAGGAGAAGGGTCAGTTTAAATTCCTGGCGAATCCACTGAATGAACTCCATCAATTGATCGATTTCATTGGGATTCATGCCCGCTGCCGGCTCATCCAGCAACAACAATTCCGGTCCAATCGCCAGCGCCCGAGCGATTTCCAGCCGCCGTTGCATCCCATAAGGCAGATTCTTGGCCGTCTCGCCGGCCAGCGTTTCCAGCTTGAAAATCGACAATAGCCGTTGCGAATTCTCGATGATGCGTTCCTCTTCCCGGCGATAACGGCCAATCTGCAATAACGCTTCCAACGGACTGTAATTGGATTGGGCGTAGTGCGCGATCCGCACATTGTCCAGCACCGACAAATCGCGGAACAGCCGGATATTCTGGAAGGTACGACCGATACGCAATGCGGTGATTTGATGGGGCGTCTTGCCGACCAACTCGGTTCCCTTGAAGCGGATGCTGCCTTCCGAAGCCTGATAAACCCCGGTGATCAGGTTGAAAACGGTGGTTTTTCCGGCGCCATTGGGACCGATGATGCCCATTAATTCGCCGGCATGGAGATCCAGGTTGAAATCGCCGACCGCACACAGGCCACCGAAGAAATGCCGGACTTTAGTCGCTTCGAGCAACGTCATTATGGCGTTCCCTGTTTCTCAAGCGTTTTCAGGCGGTGATGAGCTTCCCGATCCCGGCGGGGGATAAAGCCGCGAAACTCTCGCAAGCCCATCATGCCCCGTGGCCAGTACAACATCACCAGCACCAGCAGCAACGGCATAATCACCATGCGCCAAACGCCCAGATGACGAATGAAATACTCGTTCAACGGATCAAAGATCATTTCCGGCAGCCAGGACAGCAGCCCGGCAACAGTAGATGGCCGCAGGATTTCCATGAGTCCGGTGTACAGCGTCGCGCCCAGAATGGAACCGCCAATCGAGGCAATGCCACCCAGATAGACCATGATCAAAATGTCGGTGGTCTTGATAATGTCGAACACCCGGGGACTAATGAACTGAAGCAAATGCGCGAACAGCGCCCCGGCGATGCCGGCAAAAAATGACGAGGTCATAAACGCCAGGAACTTCACCCGACGAGTGTTAACACTCATCAAATCGCTGGCGATTTCATCCTCGCGAATCGACAGGACGCCGCGCCCATATTTGGAATAAACGAAGTTTCGCACTGCCCAGACCGACACCACCACCCAGAAAAATACCCAGGGCAAAGTGGTCAGCCTTTTAATCCCCGGAATGCCGCGCGGTCCACCGATGTAGTCGATGTTTTCAATCACCGACTTGACGATCATCAGAAAGGCCAGCGTAATGATCGCCAGATAATCGCCGCGCACTTTGAACGAGGGAACCGCGACGATCAGGCCCATGAACGCCGCTGCTAATCCACCGGCTAATACCGCTAACGGAAATAATCCCGGATAAGCAGCGATGGGCAACACTTTCATAGTGAGTAACGCGGCGGTATACGCCCCAACCGCCATGAAACCGGCATGGGCCAGGGAAAACTCGCCCATATAGCCATTCACCAGATTCAGACTAACCGCCAGAATGATATTAATCCCGACATACATCAGGACTAACTGAACATATTTATTCAGCAGGTTATATTCGGGAATAGCGAAGGCCAGGACAAAACCGATCGCCAGCAGGACGGGCAATAACCAGCGCTGTTCCAGCAACCCGTCCCAGTGATTTCTCAGCATGGCGCTCATACTTTCTGTATCCGTGGCTGGCCTAGAATGCCGTAGGGCCGAATGACGATCAGCAGTAGCAGCAGGGTAAAGGCTACGAAATCCCGGTATGTGGAAGGAAAAAAGGCCGCAACCATGATCTCCACTCCGCCCAGGATAAACGCGCCGATCATCGCGCCGCGAATATTGCCGATGCCGCCCACGACCGCGGAAATAAACGCTTTCCACCCCACCATAATCCCCATGTAGGGATCAATGACTGGATAAGCCAAGGCGTACATGGTCCCCGCCGCGCCCGCTAAACCGGCGCCAATGGCAAAGGTGATGGAAATAATCAGATTCACTGGAATGCCCATCAGCGGCACAAAGGTCTTGTCCCAGGAAATGGCGCGCATAGCCATGCCGACCGGCGTGCGATGCACCACATAATCCAGCACGATCATTAACCCCAGCGACAGGAAGATAATGATGACTTGCAAGGAAGAAACAGAAACGCCGCCCAGATTCCAGGTCACATTTTCCAGTAACGGCGGAATATGCTTGGGATAAGGGGCCAGCGCCAGCGTGAAATTCTCCAGGAACAGCCCCACACCCAATGCAGTGATGATGGCGGACACCCGAGGCGCATTGCGCAGCGGTTTATAGGCCAGTCGCTCAATCACCACGCCCAACAAGGCCGCGCCCAGCATGGTCAATAGCAGAGTCGGCGCAAAGGACAAACCCAGTGCGGTCGCCGCCAGAAAGCAAAAGAAAGCACCGATCATGAACACATCGCCGTGAGCGAAATTGATCATGGTCAGGATGCCATAGACCATGGTGTAGCCCAGAGCGATCAGGGCGTAGATGCTGCCCAGTTGCAGGGCGTTCAAAATTTGTTGAAGCCAATAGACGATCCCGTCGCTCAAGGTCGTAGCCCGCTATGCCGTAAATTGACAAAAACCCTCTCCTCGGCGGCCTGCCAGAGTGAGAGGGTTAGGAGAAGATCAGGACGTGATCAAGGTTTGGCGTTGGTGAAGTAGGTGAACTTGCCGTCCTTGATTTGCAGGATCACCGCGCTCTTGATCGGATCGCGTGAATCGGCCTGGAACTTCATATCGCCGGTGACGCCCTTATAGCTGGGCAGGGTGGACAAAGCATTGCGGATCGCCTCACGGTCCGCCTTACCGGCGTTCTTGATCGCGCCGAACAGCAACCCGAAAGCATCATAGGTGAGCGCAGCGACATCATCCGGTTTCGCGCCGTAGGTCTTCTCGTAGTCCTCGATGAACTTCTTGGCGGCTGGCGCGGCATTGTCTGCCGCGTAATGGGTGCTGAAGTAGTAGCCATTCAGGTCGGCACCGCCCAAGGTCAACAGTTCATTGCTACCCCAGGAATCGCTACCAATGAAGGGAACATCGATGCCTAACCGCTTCGCCTGCTGCACTTGCAACGGCACTTCACTGTAATAGTTGGGCAGGAAGATCACATCCGGCTTGGCGTCCTTGATCTTGGTCAACTGCGCAGAGAAATCCTTGTCATTTGTCGTGTAGGTCTCGAACGCCACAATCTTGCCGCCCAGCTTTTCATAGTTGGCCTTGAACACCTCGGCGATGCCCTTGTTGTAGTCCGAAGCCACGTCATACAACACCGCCGCCTTTTTTGCCTTCAGATTTTCCAGCGCGAACTTGGCCAAAACGCCGCCCTGGAAGGGGTCGATGAAGCAGGCCCGGAACACATATTTCTTGGGCTGGTTGGTCGCCGTATCCAGCGTAGTCTTGGGGTTGGTCGACCAAGGTGTGATCAACACCGTCTCGGAACTCTCGGCGATTTCCGCCGCCGGGATGGCGTAACGACTGGCGTTGGGACCGACAATCGCCAGTACTTCGTCCTGGGTGATCAACTTCTGAGCAGCCGCAGCGGACTGATCGGCCTTGCCGGCGTTGTCCTCCACAGTTAGCTTGACCTTCATCTTCTCCTTGCCGACTTGCAAACCGCCGGCGGCGTTAATCTCCTTGACAGCCATTTCGGCGGCGTTCCGGCAGGATGCGCCGACTGCGGGCATATCGCCGGTCAACTCGGCAATAACGCCCAAATTAAGGGTTTTCTCTGCGCTCCAGGCGGTCAGGCCCAGGGACATCAGTACGGAAAACAATAGCAGGGACAGGGCTTTTCTCATTCAAACAGTCCTCAAGTAGCGGATTTCCAGATCTTCAGAAGCTCTGAAGGGGTGAGACGAGAAGCGAGGCAAACACCGACAGACACTTCATGATTCAAGTTGATTATAGCGTTATCCCGGTGATTTGCGCCGCCGCTATAGCGATCCCCTGGCTTCCCAGGGCGGTGCAATGATCTGCTCGGAGCGCTTGCGGCACACGGCTTCGAGTTCTTTAAGCACAGCTTCCATGCCGATAAGCTTCTCCAGAATGGCGCGGACATCGCGCAGGGTAAAAATCACATCAACATCCATTTCCAGATATTTCTCCTGTTCGGCGCGTTCCGCCCGTTCGATCGCGGCCTGAATGCTTTCCAGTGGGTCCACCTCAGTACCGAGCAGGCGGATAAACACCCGCAATTTCTGTCGCTGTTGACTGAGCCATTCGTTATATAAATAAAGCATCTCGTAGCCATCTTCGATGGAATAGGCCTTGTAGCGGAATTTCAGCTTGAGATCGTCAAACGTGCTGCGTCGGAAAATCTTGCCGGCTTTCCAGTCCTCGATGGTTTGCCGGAACTCAATGGGCAAAAAATCCACATCGGCTTCAATACGGTTTTTGATGAACTCCAGATCGTGGACTTCTTTCTCGACGAGTTCAGCGACCGAACGCACCTGCTGGTGAAGCGCCTCAGTTCGGGTATAGGTCCTTTCAACAGGCTTACCCGGCGTTTTAGTCGCGGCCAGCCGATTCCCTTCCCGTTCCGCCTCGACCCACTCGGCGATAGCATCCTCGACCGCCCGCAGGCGTTCCTCGCCCCCTTCAATTTCCCGACGCTCTTCGCTGGCGCGCCGGTGGCGAATCCGTTCGGCCTCAGCCTGTTCGGCTGCCGCCCACTCAGCAATAGCCTGTTCCACTGCCGCTCGCTCGGCGGCGGCCCGCTCGGCGGCGGCCTGTTCCGCTGCCAGCCGCTTGGCCGCCAGTCGTTCCGCTGCCGCCCGGTTGATCGCCGCACTTTTCGCCCGTAATTTCTGCTCGGCGGTGGCCTTCTCCATCGCGGCTTTCTCCACGGCAGCCCGCTTCGCTGCTAACAGCCGTTCGTCAAACCGCTGCTTTCGCGCCTGGCTATAGCGCAAAATCAACCAGCCGCCGCCACTGATGACCGCCGCCAAGACTACCAGCACCACCAGACTGGTCAATTGCCAACTGCTCATGCGCCGCCCATTCTCGATATCCAATTCAAATTGTTAAGCCTCGCCGCCGAACAAGTCCAGCAGGCGCGGCAACAGCAGCGCCAGTTCCCCGGCCATCAGTGCAAATTCAGCGTCGAACACCGCTTCCGGGGAATGGGTCACATCATCCTGCAACGACTCGCGCACGACATCCAGAAACTGCAATCGGCGCACGACCAGCGCTTCGTCCAGCACGAACGCCAGCCGGTCATTCCAGATCAACCCCAACTGGGTCACCTGTTTGCCCGCGGCCAAATGGGCGCGAATCTCGTCGCCGGTCAAATCCTGGCCCCGGCAACGCACGACCCCGCCATCCTCGCCCCCTTCACGCAGTTCGCAGCTATCGCCCAGCATGAATTCCCCGGGAGCCTGGCCTTCGGTCAGCCAGGCGGTCATCGTCGCTACGACGGATTGCCGGACTCGAGGCGGGGCGATGGGCAAGGAATCGATGGTTTCGCGCAAGGTTCCGGTGAGTTCTTCGACCCCACGCGGACTGGCGCTGTCCACCACCAGCCAGCCGCTGGCCGTATCCAGGTAAGCATAGCTGAGTCGGCTGCGGGCGAAGGCGCGGGGCAACAACTCCTGCACCAACTGATCGCGCAATTCCAGCTTTTCCCGTCGCCGCACCGGCCGCCGCTGCTCATCCTCAATCAGGGCGATGCGCTCGGCCAACGCCTGATTGACCACGATGGGTGGCAATAACTTTTCTTCGGTGCGCAGGCACATCAGCCACCGTCCCGCCACGGTATGAAGCCGATCCCGCGCCTTGCGGCCCAGGGGCGGCGTCCACCCGGCAGCGCTGGGCTGAAAGCTGGGGCAGGGCTGAAAAGCGCGTCGATCCAGACGCGCCGCCAGCGCCTCGGCATTCAGGGGAAACGGTTCGACCAGGCGGAACAGGGTCAGATTTTTGAACCACATTGAGACACGTCCATTTGCGCGAAAGCGCGGATTATCCGCTAATGTCCTGCCATCGCCAAGCTAGCGACGGGTCAACCGCTCGCGGTCAGGAAACGCTCTCTCTGAGTCAGATGGGAACAATCAGGGCTATCGGAGTGGCCGGGGCAAGGCGATGGTGACTGAATCGTTAACCTGCCCCGGCGCGAGGATTTTATCGTGTAGTTTGCAAGGTGTTTACCGACCGAAATGGGCTGCTTTACCCAGTTCCCGTTCGATCTCCAGCAACCGGTTGTACTTGGCGATGCGTTCCGAACGGCAAGCGGAACCCGTCTTGATCTGGCCGCCGCCCATGGCGACGGCGAAATCCGCCATGAAAGTATCCTCGGTTTCCCCGGAACGATGCGAGATCACGAAGCCCCAGCCCGCCTTGCGGCACAGATGAATCGCTTCGATGGTTTCGGTGACGGTGCCAATCTGGTTAAGCTTGATCAGCACCGCGTTGCAGGCTTTTTCTTCAACAGCGCGGGCGATGAACTTGGTATTGGTGACCAGGAGATCGTCGCCGACGATCTGGATGCGGCCACCCAGTTCCGCCGTCATGGTTTTGAATCCGGCCCAGTCGTTCTCGTCGTGGCCGTCCTCGATGGACACGATGGGATATTTGTCGATCCAGCTCTTGAACAGGGCCACCATCTCATCAGCGGTCTTGTCGCCCTGGCCACTGCGGGACAAGCGGTACTTGCCCTTTTCATAAAAGGAACTGGCCGCCGGATCGAGAGCGATGGCGATGTCCTGGCCGGATTTATAACCGGCCGCCGCGATGGCTTCCACGATCAGATCGCAGGCTTCGTCGTTGCTCTTCAACTGGGGAGCGTAACCGCCTTCGTCGCCGACACTGGTGCTGTAGCCCCGCGCCGCCAGAATTTTATGCAGGGCATGGAACGTTTCCGCACCGTAGCGCAACGCCTCGGCAAAGTTCGGCGCGCCCACCGGAAAGATCATGAATTCCTGGAAATCCATCCCGGAATCAGCGTGTTTGCCGCCATTGAGCACGTTCATCATCGGGATCGGCAAACGCACCGCGCCGGCCCCGCCCAGATAGGCGTACAGCGGCAATCCGCACGCCTGCGCGGCGGCGCGAGCCACGGCCTGGGAAATGCCCAGCATGGCGTTAGCGCCGAGCTTGGCCTTGTTCTCAGTGCCGTCTAACTCGATCATGCGGTAATCGATCTCCGCCTGCTGGCGCGGGTCCATGCCTTTCAAGCCGGGAGCGAGAACCTTGTCGATATTTTTGATAGCTTTGCGCACGCCCTTACCGCCGTAGCGGTTCTTTTCGCCGTCGCGCAGTTCGACCGCTTCGTTCTCGCCGGTGGAAGCGCCGGAGGGCACCGAGGCGGTGGCGACGATGCCGTTGTCGAGGTGGACGTTGACCCGGACCGTAGGATTGCCGCGCGAGTCGAGGATTTCCAGTGCGTCGATAGCATCAATGTGCAGTTTCATAAATCGTTCTCCTTGGGGGGGTAGAGTCAGCGTGTTAAGGCTGCTCAGGGTCATGGATTAACTGGCCCACCCGTCGCCAGGACGGGCAGGTTCCGGTTACGACCGCAAGGTCGCAACCAGCCGTTGGGGATGCCGTAGCAGATCCAGTGCGGATAACCCATCCCGAACGACGACATCAGCCGCCATGATGGCGGCAGTCGCGATGCCTTCCTCTCCCAGCACCGCAATCCCTAAAGCCGCTTGTTCCAACATCAATCGATCATTGCGGCCATTACCAATGGCGACAGTGGCCTGTTCGCCACACTGACGCACATAATCGGCTTTCGCTTCGGCTTGGTTGTCGAGGGGCAGAATCACCAAATGACCCGCCAGGTTAGCGAACGCGCCCGTCGCCTTGCCAAAGGTGTCCGCTGTCACTACATGAATGCTCAGACTGCCCGCCAGTTCGTTCAAGCGGGATTTCACCCCGTCGATCAGGTCGCCATTCACGGCCAGCGTGCCGTTGTAATCCAGCACCAGATGGGCAAGCCGGAGGAGCCGGAAACCGGGTATCTCAATCTCGATCATGGTCTTCCTCCAGCAGACGAAAGCTGCTCGGGCACAACCCAGTGATGCAGCAGCAGTGCGGCGAATAACGCACAGCCGGCGGCGACGCCGAACGCTGTGGCTGGACCTGCGACCTGCCACAGTCCGCCAAACAGGAACGAGGCCGGTAACAGCAGCAATCCCGCGGTCAGGTTGAACCAGCCGTAAGCCGTGCCCAGCAGCGCGGTAGGCGCTAGATCAGCGACCAAGGCTTTTTCCGCCCCTTCGGTCGCCGCCATGAACAGGCCATAACTAGCGAATAACGGCCACAACAACCAGGTCTGGCCGCCGTTCAGGCCCAGAATCAGGTAGAACACCCCGTAAATGGCCCAGCCGGAGAGAATCAACCGTTTCCGGCCCAGGCGGTCGGACAGGGCCGACAGCGGCGTGGAAAACAGCATCGCTACCACCGAGACCAGCGCCCACAACAGCGGAATCTGCACCTCGGGCAGACCCAGTTCCCTGGCGCGCAGCAGCAGGAACATATTGGACGAGTTGCCCAGAGTGAACAGCGCCAGCACCAGCAGATAGCGCTTGAAAGCGGGTGGAAAACCCCGCAGCGTCCAACTGAATGGAGCGGGCGGCGCTCTGCCGATGCGGGACGGTTCCCGGATCGCAAGGGCCAAGGCGATGGCAATAGCGCCCGGTACGGTAGTCCACAGGAAAATGTCGCGCAGCGGCACATGGAGCGCCAGCAACGCCGCAGCCAGAAGTGGCCCGATCACTGCGCCGGCATTGTCCATCGCCCGGTGCAGGCCGAACGCCAGACCACGCTGCGCGGGATCAACGGCTGATGCTAACAAGGCATCGCGGGGCGAGCTGCGCAAACCTTTGCCCACCCGGTCGGCGAAACGCAGCGCCAATACTGCCGGCCAAGCAGTAGCCAAGGCCATCAGCGGGCGGGCGATAGCGGCCAAACTGTAACCGCCGACTACCCACGGTTTGGTGGAAGCGGTTTTATCGGCCAGCACTCCGGCAAACAGTTTCAGCAGGCTGCTGGTCGCCTCAGCGATTCCTTCGATAACGCCCAGCGCCTTGGGGCCAGCCATCAACACCGACGCCAGGTACAGCGGCACCAGCGGATAAATTAGCTCGCTCGCCGAGTCATTCATCAGGCTGATCAAGCCGAGCAGCCAGATCGTGGTGGGTAAGGCCAGGATGGATTTCAACAAGACAGTGGCTCCCCGTTCCTAAGTTTTAGTCGGTTAAACAAGGCACTAACACTATTTTCCTGCAATCCGTTTCATCGCCTACCTCCCGTTGATTACGCCATATTCAGCCGACATCACCACATAAAAGACATGCACCTTTTCCTGCTCAATGAGCTTCAGGAACTGTGCAGCTTCCTCCTCGCTGATCATAAACACGACTTCTACCGGCAGGTTGCCCGCCAGTTCAAAGAAGTGATCTTCGTGCAAGACGCCATGCTGGCCATATCCAGCGATGGCGCGAAACGCCGACCCGCCGTGGATGCCCTGTTTCCTGGCACGTTCCAGCAACCATTCATAGAGCAGAATGCCGTGATGACGGCGATGCTCATGGACATAGAATTTTAGATAAGTCCCCTTCATGAAGGCGCTCCCCAATTGATTAATAATTGCATGGTCAGAATGCCTAACAGCGTCATAGTCACTGAACCGATGACATGAGTAAGTACGATGGCCACGACCCAAAGATATTCCTCGCGCAGCAGCAGGGTCACGGTTTCCGCTGAAAAGGTGGAGAAGGTGGTCAGTCCACCCAAAAAGCCGGTGGTGATCGCCAAGCGTAGTTCGGGCGGCAGCACGGCGTGTTCAAGCAGAAATTGCATCGCCATGCCCATCAGGAAGCCGCCGACCAAATTAGCGGCCAACGTTCCCAGTGGCACGGTGGGAAATACGGGATTGAGCATCAGACCCAACCCCCAACGCAGCCAGGCGCCGGTTGCCGCGCCAAGACCAATAGCAAGAAAGGCGTAGAAACCCATGTCATCCCTTGTAGATCGATGTTTTATCGTCGCTCGGGATGCAGCAGGTAAGAAGGGGAATAATCAAATACGCCTCCAGCTTCCTGTTCCCGAGAAAGTCTGTAGGCATCATCAGCCATTGCGGCGGTTAAAGGAGGAATGCCATCTCCTTAATTTTGCAAATTACCCCAAAATACAGCCGGTAGCAACCGCGATGGGGGTCGTTCCCCGTTCCGCATGGTAAAAAATCACGCCGATGATATTGCGCCACAACAAAATTTGCATTATGCTGCAACCGCACAATTTCACTGTCCACTGACTCTTTTAGGGAGAATCACCATGACCAACGACGTATTGGCTAATATGTCTTCGCAGTACCAAAATTTGATGGGTCCGGCGCTCAAGGCGAACAAACTGTCCGCCGCCAATCTGGAAGCGCTGGTCAATTTCCAGATGAGCGCCCTGCAATCCTATGTGGACATGGCGATGGCCCGGATGAAGGCTGCCGCTGACATCAGCGATCCGGCCAGTCTGCAAACGTTTCTGACCAGTCAGGCTGAGACGATCTCAAGTCTGAATCAGAAATTCATGGACGACTCCAAAGCGCTAAGCGATCTGATGGGGCGCTTCAAGGCCGAATTCGACAAGCTGATCAAGGAAAGCCTGCCCGGCAGCAAATAGTTCCTGCCCGGCATTGTTCGCGCCCCTCTCCCGACTACCGGCGAGGGGCCTTTCTTTTTCCAACGCCCTCCCCATGCCTAAAACCCGCATTATTGTCGGCCTGTCCGGCGGCGTAGACTCCTCGGTCGCCGCGCTACTGCTGGTCGAACAGGGCTACGAAGTCCACGGCGTGTTCATGAAAAACTGGGAGGATTCCTTCGAGACCGGCTACTGTTCGGCGGCTGAAGATTTGGAAGATGCGCGGGTGGTGTGCGAAACGCTCAACATCCCGCTGCACCAGGTCAATTTCACGGCTGAATATCAGGAACGGGTGTTCCGCTACTTCCTGGAAGAATACCGCAACGGCCGGACGCCCAACCCGGACATTCTGTGCAACACCGAAATTAAATTCCGGGCCTTTCTCGATCACGCCCGGCGTTTAGGCGCGGGGGCTATCGCCACCGGCCACTATGTCCGTGGCGAAGCACACGGCGGTCACCAGCATTTGTTTAAAGGCCGCGATCCGGGCAAGGATCAAAGCTACTTTCTATACGGACTGAATCAGACCCAACTGGCCAGCGCCCTCTTTCCGGTCGGCGCTTTACTCAAATCAGAGGTGCGAGAACTCGCCGCTGCTGCTGGATTGGTCACGCACGCCAAGAAGGACAGCACCGGCATTTGCTTCATCGGCGAGCGCCGGTTCCGGGAATTTCTGAATCGCTATCTGCCCACCCAGCCTGGCCCCATTCATACCGTGGATGGCGAATGGCTGGGCGAACATAGTGGACTCATGTTCCACACCATCGGCCAGCGGCAAGGACTGAGAATCGGCGGACGGCGCGACGGCAGTGGTGAACCCTGGTATGTCGCTGGCAAGGATGTGGCGCGTAATACGCTGATGATCGCTCAGGGCCGCGACCATCCGGCCCTGTTCCACCAGCGGCTGCACGCCTCACAACTGCACTGGATCGCTGGCGAACCGCCCTCCCTGCCGTTCGTCGGCGCCGCCAAAATCCGCTACCGCCAGCCAGACCAACACTGTGCGCTGGAAATCCTGGACGGCGACCGCGCCGAGGTTCACTTTAGCCAACCCCAGCGGGCTGTTACCCCCGGCCAGTCGGTGGTGTTTTATCGGGACGATGAATGTTTGGGCGGTGGAATCATTGATGCAGGCTACAATTGAGCGCATTCCTTTCCACCACCCATCCCGACCCTCATGCCCAAAACCGATCAAGATCGCGTCATCGCCCTGGCCGGCGCGATGCAGGCCACTGACCTGGTGCGCAACATTGCCCGGCGTGGACAAATCCAGGCCGATGATTTTGCAACCTGCATGGACAGCCTGCTTCAGATCAACGCTCCCAGCAGCATCGATGTCTACGGCGGTCTCAACCGGCTGTTGACGGGTCTGCGTCTGCTGGAACAGCAACTCCATAATCCACAGGATATGGAGTTGACCCGTTATGTGGTGACGCTGCTGCGGCTGGAACGCAAACTGAGTCGCCGCCAGGACTTGTTAAATGCCCTGAGCGCCGGGATCAAAGACATCATTCAGAATCTGGCGCATTTTCCGGTCACGCACAGCAATACTATCGCCCGGTTCGCCGACCTCTACCTGCAAACGATCAGCACCCTGTCGCCGCGCATCATGGTCAGTGGTGTCCAGGCGCATCTGAACAACCCGGAAAATGCCAACCGTATCCGGGCGCTGCTATTAGCTGGGGTTCGCTCTGCCATGCTTTGGCAGCAATGCGGCGGTAGTCGGTGGAGCCTGCTGCTACGGCGTAATGTCCTGCTGCGTGAGACTCGGCTATTGCTGGCGCAGGCGGACTCAGCCAAGTCTGATCAGTGAAAAACCATGCCCGATCACTATGACGATTACACCCGTGAAGAACTGATTCGCCTGCTGCGTGAACGCGACCGCAAGCCGAAATTTGGCTTGGTGTAGAAGCGTGATGAAATCGAGCATGAAAAAACGATCAACGATGATTTCCAGTCTGCATCTTCATTGGAACTCTTCATCTGGAGCAGAACGCCATGCAATTTCCCTATGGCCTGAGTGATTTCCCCACTATCATCCACGAACACTATTTCTACCAAGATCGCACTGACCGAATTCCTCTGCTCGAAGCAGCAGGCCGACAGCTCATTTTTATCCGGCCCCGCCGCTTTGGCAAAAGCCTGCTATTGTCGATGCTGGAACATTACTACGATGTCAATCAGGCCGATCAATTCAACGCGCTCTTTGGTTCATTAGCCATCGGTCAGAACCCTACACCCCGACATAATCAATACTTCATCATGAAGTGGGATTTCTCCCTGGTCAAAGCCCAAGGTGAATTAAAAGACACCGAAGCCGCATTGCACCAGCATGTCAATGATCGCATCGCCAAATTTGCGACGGATTACGCCAAATATTTAACCCAGACCATCGTGATTCGCCCGGATAATGCGATTTCTTCCATAGAGTCCCTGCTCACCGCAGTAACTGCAACCCCCTATAAAATCTACCTGCTGATTGATGAATATGACAACTTTGCCAATGACGTACTGACAGCGCGGCAAGAGCATTATGAAGCCCTGCCCTATGGTGAAGGATTGCTCAAGATGGTCTTCAAAGCAGTGAAGGCTGCGGCCAGTGGACGCGGGCTGGATCGAGTTTTTATCACCGGCGTATCCCCTATCGTCCTCAGCGACATGACCAGCGGTTATAATGTCGGCGAGAATATCTATCTGGAAGACGCTTTCAATGATCTCTGTGGATTCACCGAAGCCGAAATTGCTGCCGTGCTGGATCACATGACGGCGGAAGGCGTCACATGGTCGGCGGCTGAAGCGCTGGATACCATGCGGACGTTTTACAACGGCTATTGCTTCAGTGAGGATGCCGAAAACCGCCTCTATAACCCAACGCTGAGCCTCTATTTTCTCAAGCACCTGCAAAATCATGGTCGGTATCCCCGCTTGATGTTGGATGATAACTTGGCCATGGATCGCAACAAACTGGTTTATATTTCGCGACTACCACATGGCGAAGCTGTGTTGATTAAAGCCCTGAACCAGGATGACCCGATCACTATTTCCCAACTCGCCCGGCGGTTCGGAGTACAGGACATACTGAACCAGGTCAAGGATCAGACTTTTATGGCATCGCTGCTGTACTACTTTGGGGTGTTGACCCTGGCAGGACGGGGTATTTTGGGCAAGTGGGTGTTGAAAGTTCCTAATCTGGTGGCTAAACAACTTTATGTGGAACGCTTGCAGGAATTGTGGTTGTTGACCTACGAAGATCGCGAGATGATCCAACAGGATGCAGAAACCTTCTATCTCAGTGGAAATTTAGCGCCCCTGTGCGATTTCATCGAACAGCGCTATTTTAAAGTGCTTTCCAACCGTGATTATCGCTGGACAAATGAACTGCTGATCAAGATGGCGTTCCTGACTCTGTTATTCAATGATCGGCTGTATATGATGGTCTCGGAAACTGAAGCCGGTCACGGCTATGCGGATTTAAGCCTGATTGTCCGGCCGGATATGCGGCGGTTTCACGCGCTGGATCTGCTGCTGGAGTTCAACTATCTGAGCCTGAAAGACATTGGACGCTCCGGGGAACAGGTACGGGAAATCGCTCGGGACGAGTTGGCCCTGCTCCCAGCAGTAGCGGCGGAACTGAATGGGGCGGAACAACAAGCTCTGCACTACGGCGCAGCGTTGCGGGAACGGTATGGCTTGACCGACCTGCGCGCCTTCGCAGTGGTTGCTCTCGGTCTGGAGCGGGTGGTCTGGCGGGCGGTGGGTTGAGCGTCTCCGGCGCGACTCAGGTCTTCCGATACGCCTCCATCACATTGCGCAACTGACCGATCTTGTCCAACACCCGGCTGAGTTGCAGTACGTCAGTGATTTCCAGCGTCAGCCCCATGCGGGCAATCGAGGTTTCCCGGTCAGTCAGCGTATTTGCGCCCAGCACGTTGACCTGTTCGTTGGCGAGGATCGAAGTAATATCCCGCAACAAGCCGGAACGGTCGTGGGCGATGATCATGATATCCACGGGATAGGTGGCCGGCGTCTCGCCCCAGCTCACTTCAATCACCCGCTCGCTATGCTGATTGGCCAGCGCCAGCAGATTGGCGCAATCCTGGCGGTGAATGGTCACGCCGCGTCCTTGAGTGATGTAGCCGGCAATCGGTTCAAACGGCGCCGGCTGACAGCAATGCGCCATCTGGGTCAGCAACCGTCCCACCCCGCGAATTTGTACATCGCCTTTGCCGGATTCCACCATCTTCGGCTTGCGGACGACCAGCAGGCTCTCGGCAGCCGGCGGGGCCTGCGGCAACAAATCCTGAATCCGCGCCACCACCTGACTGGTCGTTAATGCACCATGACCGATTGTGGCGAATAACTCGTCGGGCTTGGTGAACCCGAGCCGCTCCGCCACCTTGTCCAGCTTGAGGTTGCGCGCGCCCAGCCGCTGGAATTCCCGTTCCAGGGCGGTGCGTCCGGCGGCAATGCTCTTCTCCTGATCCTGCTGGATGAACCACTGACGAATTTTGGCCCGCGCCCGATTGCTCTTAACATAACCCAGGTGCGGACTGAGCCAGTCGCGACTGGGACCACCGGTCTTGGTGGTCAGCACGTCCACCTGCTGGCCGGTTTTCAGTTCATAAGTTAGCGGCACAATCCGGCCATTGACCTTGGCCCCCCGGCAGCGGTGGCCGACTTCGGTGTGAACGTGGTAGGCGAAATCGAGCGGCGTTGCTCCCTGCGGCAATTCGATAATAGTGCGCTTGGGGGTAATGGCGTACACCCGATCCTGGAACGCTTCCGCTTTGAACCGCTCCAGCAGATCGCCGTCATCCGTCTCCTCTTCACGGGACTCCAGCATTTGTCGCAGCCAGGCAATTTGCTGGGCAGCAGCGGCCCCCGGCCCCGCGCCACCCTCCTTATAACGCCAATGAGCAGCCACACCCAGTTCCGCGTGACGATGCATGTCGGCGGTGCGAATCTGTACTTCCAATGTTCGGCCTTCCGGCCCAATGACCGCGGTGTGCAGTGATTGATAACCATTGGGCTTGGGATGGGCGATATAGTCGTCAAATTCCCGATGGATGTGATTCCAGAGGGTATGCACCACGCCCAACGCGGCGTAGCAATCATTCACGGTGTCCACGATTACCCGCACCGCCCGCACGTCGAAAATCTGTTCAAAAAACAGCTTCTTGTGCTGCATCTTTCGCCAGATGCTATAGATATGCTTGACCCGGCCGCTGACCTCGGCATGAATCTGCGCTTCCTGCAGATGGTCGCGCAGTTCCTCCATAGCCCGAGCGATGTAGTGTTCCCGGTCAGCGCGGCGCTGTTCGAGCGCTGAGGCGATTTGCTTGTAAACCGGTGGGGCCAGATAGCGTAGCGCCAGGTCTTCCATTTCCCATTTGATGCGGCCAATGCCGAGCCGGTTGGCCAACGGCGAGAACACATCCAGCGTCTCGCGAGCAATGCGTTGCTGTTCTTCCACCGGCCGCTGTCCGAGTTGGCGCAGGGTATGGAGCTGCATCGCCAGCCGGATCAGCACCACCCGCAGATCCTGGGCCATGGCGAGCAACATCTTGCGCAGGCTTTCCAGTTGACGGCCAACGTGCTGGCTGCTTTGATGCAATTCGCCAATGGCGTCGAGCTTGATTAACCCATCCACCATTTGCGCAACGGCGGGGCCGAACTCATCCCGCAACCGGGATAACCCCCACTGCCCGGAGGCCGTGGACTCGTGCAGCAACGCAGTCGCTGCGGTCTCGTGATCCATGCCAAGATCGGCCAGTAAATCGGCGACGGCCAGTTCCGGTTCACCGCTGAGGGCGTAGGCGCGGCGCACCATCTCAATCTGCGCCGGTGACCACTGAACCTGCAGGGTATTCAGCCACGTATCGAAATCCGCGCCGGCCAGCGCGGTCTGCCTGGAAGCGACCATAGTGCCTCCCCAGAAAACGGCCCGTAACCGGGCATGACGCCGACACCGGGAACCGGCGCGGCGAACGGCGGGGGGTAAGAAAGCGGACTAACCCTCTCCCAGTTGAGGAGAGGGTTTTACCTACTTGGGTGCGGCGGGAGGTCGCCGTCTAGTTATTCTTGGCACCCTGATCAACCCACTGACGCAGAAGAGTCAGTTGCGCTTCCGGCAACTTCACCTTGCCATGCGGCATCTGGATGGAAGGATCGACGCCAGGACGGCCCTCAGCCAGCCGGTTCAGACTGCTGTTGAGGCTTTGGCCGGGAATGATGACCGGCCCGATTTTGGTACCTTTCATCAACTCCTCATAGGTGCCGACCGCCAGGCCGCTCTTTTGATAACCTTCGCCATTGGGCACCGTATGGCACTCGGCGCAGGCCGCTTTCAGGATCGGATACACATCTTTCTGGAAGCTGACTGGCTTGTTCGGGCTTTCCCCGGAGCAGCCCGCCAGCAGGCCCAGACCCAAAACCAATATGGATGCAAGCAGTTTGTGAGAATTCATGATCGTCCCTTGGATTGTTTGACGGGTTCTGATGGTTTTGCATGAGACGAAGTTGATTTTATCAGATACCACCCTAATCCCCACAAAAAACCATCCTTAGAGGAATCGGCGCTATACTTATCCGAATCAATTGGCGGGTTGCGAGGTTGATGCCCTGCAACACCGCCATCAGGCTTGGCGGTCTGGATCGTCAACCACCGTCGGATAAGCCTTAACCGTCAACATAAAACCAGGATGAACAACGTGACGAGCCCGAAACTTAACCCTGAATTGCAACGCATCATCGAAGCCCGCCATCATGACCCCTTCGCCGTCCTGGGCCGCCACCCTCAGGACAAGAAGGTCATTGTCCGCGCCCATCTGCCCTATGCCCAAGAGGTGCATATCGCCGAAGGCAACCTGCCGATGCAGCGCATCCCGAATACCGACCTTTTTGAATGGCAGGGCAAGCCTGATCAGGTTCCTGATCGCTACCGACTGATTTGGCGCGACTCTGACCATCACGAACATATTTCCTACGATCCCTACTGTTTCCTCCCGCAAATTCCTGATTTCGACTTGTACCTGTTTGGCGAGGGCAAACACTGGCATTCCTACCGCTTTCTGGGCGCGCATCGGCACGAAGCCGACGGTGTCGCTGGCGTATTGTTCGCCGTCTGGGCGCCCAACGCCGAGCGGGTCAGCGTCGTCGGCAACTTCAACCGCTGGGATGGCCGCGTTCACCCTATGCGGGTGCGGGGTGGCAGCGGCCTGTGGGAGCTGTTCATCCCTAATATTTGCCCTGGCGATCTGTACAAATTTGAAATCCGTAACCGCCACAGCAGCGCCATCCTGCTGAAATCCGACCCCTACGGTCAACACTTCGAGTTGCGGCCCAGCACCGCCACGATTGTCGTCAAGCCGGATAACTACGCCTGGCGCGACGTAGAATGGCTCGATAAGCGCAAGGCCGCCGACTGGCTGCATCAGTCCATGTCCGTTTACGAAGTCCATCTCGGCTCCTGGCGGCGCGGCCCGGAAGGCGAATTCCTCAACTACCGGGAACTGGCGCATCAACTGGTCGACTACGTCAAGAATCTAGGTTTCAGCCATATCGAATTGCTGCCGATTACCGAACATCCCTACGATGCCTCCTGGGGCTATCAGACCACCGGCTACTACGCGCCAACCAGTCGCTTCGGCACTCCGGACGATTTCCGCTACTTCATCGATTACTGTCACCAGCACGACGTCGGCGTGATCCTCGACTGGGTGCCGGCGCATTTCCCCAAAGATGCCGCCGGTCTGGCCCGCTTCGACGGCGAGGCGCTGTACGAACACACCGACCCGCGCAAAGGCGAGCATCTCGACTGGGGCACGTTGATCTTCAACTTTGGCCGCTACGAGGTGAAGAACTTCCTGCTGTCCAGCGCCCTGTACTGGATCGAAGAGTTCCATCTGGACGGGCTGCGGGTCGATGCGGTCGCATCCATGTTGTATCTGGACTACTCACGCAAGGAAGGCGAGTGGATTCCCAACAAGTACGGCGGCCGCGAGAATCTGGAAGCCATTGACTTCATGCGGGAACTGAACACGGTCGTTCACAGCGAACATCCTGGCGCGATGGTCATTGCCGAAGAATCCACCTCCTGGCCGCAGGTGACCCGCCCGACCTATCTGGGTGGACTGGGTTTCAGCATGAAGTGGAACATGGGCTGGATGAACGACACCCTGCGCTATATGGCGCAGCAGCCGATCCACCGCAAATATCACCATGACCTGCTGACGTTCAGTATGTTGTACTGCTTCACCGAGAATTTCATGCTGCCGTTCTCGCACGACGAGGTGGTGCATGGCAAAGGCTCGATGATCAACAAGATGCCGGGTGATGAATGGCAGCGTTTCGCCAATCTGCGGCTGCTCTATCTCTACATGTTCACCCATCCCGGCAAGAAGCTGCTGTTCATGGGCACCGAGTTCGGCCAGGGCACTGAATGGAACAGCGCCACCACCCTCGACTGGTATGTGCTCCAATACGGCTTTCACCAGGGTATGCAGTTGCTGGTCAAGGATTTGAACCAGCTCTATCACAGCGAGCCGACGCTGCACCACTACGAATTTGAATGGCAGGGCTTCGACTGGATTGACTGCCATGATGCCGAGCAGTCGATCCTGAGCTACCTGCGCAAGAAGGATGACGACTTTCTGGTGGTGGTCGTCAACTTTACCCCGGTGCCGCGTCACGGCTACCGGATTGGCGTACCCCGGGCCGGTCGTTATACGGAAATCTTCAATTCCGACTCGCACTATTACGCCGGCAGTGGCGTGGGCAATGGTGGGGTGGAGATGATCGCTGATGAGAAGCCCTGGATGGATCGCCCCTACTCAATTACGATCACCGTGCCGCCGCTGGGCGGACTGGTGCTGCGTCCGCTGGATCCTGCGCCGAAGCGGCCAGCGGTGATTGAAGCCGAGGTAGTGGAAGACGCTGAGGAAGAAGCGGTCGCCCCGCTGAAGACCACGATTGGCCGACCCGTTGCCGTCGAGGCGGAATTGGCGCAACCAGAGTAGCCCCTCTCACCCCCTCTCCCTCAAGGGGAGAGGGGGGATAGGCTAAACGTACCCGCCAGCTATCAATTCGGCCACAATCAGCCTTTGAATCATCCGCTCTTTCTGGCCAGACGGCTGATCGAGATTCAGGCGAGCCAGATACCGTTTGGCTGCTTCAGGCGTTGGCCCGGTGGTCATCGCCCGAACGATGGTCTTCATCAAGTCGCCCTTGGTCGCCAACCGCGCCTTCAGCCCCTTAAGCACTCGGCCGAGGATGATTTCCTCTTCGGTAAAATCGGTTCCCAACGGGAAATCCGGTAACAACCCCGACTTCCGGTATTTGGCGAGTCGCGCCTGAATTTTGCCCGGCGTGTTGTAGCAATAGCGCTGCGGGATTTCATAGTCGAGCGGAATCTTGCCGGCGCGCTTGGCCTTCTCCAGCAGCTCCGGCTGGTAGCGCGAATCCGTGACGTTCAGCAAGGCAACGATTACCTCCCAATCCGACCGTCCGCGTAAATCGGCGATCCCGTATTCGGTGATGACGATATCGCGCAAATGGCGGGGAATGGTGATGTGACCGTAATTCCAGACGATATTGGAACTGACGCTCAAGCCACTTTCACGAGTGCTGCGCAACATCAGGATGGACCGGGCGTCGGGCAATTCATGCGCCATGGCGACAAAGTTGTACTGTCCCCCTACCCCACTGATCACCTGGCCGTTTTCCAGACCATCGGACACTGCCGCGCCTAACAACGCCACCATGATGGTGGTATTAATGAAACGGGCATCCCGCCGTTGCAGGATCGCCAGTTCCTGATGAGGACCAAACAGGTGATTGACCTTTTGCACGGTAGTCATGCCGATCCGCTGGCTGTCGGCCTCGGACAAAGTGCGCAGCGTCTCATAGAAACTCTGTGGCCCCATGAAAAACCCGCCGTGCATAACGATGCCGCCCTTGAGACGGTCGCCGAGTCCTTCTTTAATAAGGGCCGCCCAACTGTCCGGGTGATCCAGTTCCGCCAGAACTCGCCGCTCCCCGCCAATGATCAGTTCACCGTCCGCATAGCAAACCTGATCGTTGAAAATACCGAACTGGCGAAGAAAGTTAACGTCCGGGCCGGTCAGGCGGGCGGGAATGACGCCTCGCTCCAACAATACCCGCAAGGTTCGCTCATCGACGCTTTCGCTGATGACACCTTCGTTCAGCAGGCGTTGCAAGGGAACGCTGTCATAGACCTGACGCTTGAGAATGCCGTCCTGGTACAGGGACAGAAAGCCGTTGACGAACATCTCGCTGGAGCCGTATAGCCCCTGCACAAACGGCGCGGTTCCGCCAATGCGCCCGATCAGATCGGCGTAGCGATCCAGAATCCGCGTCTCGGCCAGCAGTTCCTGGTAAATCAGGTTCTGCTGATGGCGCATCCGGCAGAAATGGACAATGGCGTCGCCCAGACACCCGATGCCGATTTGCAAGGTGCCGCCATCGCGAATCAGCGCGCTGGCCTGTAAGCCGAGCAGGTAATCGGCGTCGTCCACCGGCATATTGGGCGCCCCAAACAGCCGGAAATCGTAGCGGGGATGATCGATGACCAGATCGAAATCACCGGGCCACACCATGGCGTCGTGATACATGAACGGCATTTCACGGTTGACCTCAGCGACTGTGACCATCGCCCGGCCTTGGCGGCGGGCCTCCGCAACCATCGGCAGCAAATCCAGGGTGACATCGGGATTGCTGCCCAGGCTGAAGCGTAGTTCCCCATCGACTTCGCGCTGGGCCACCTGCTGGGCCAGCACATTGATGCCGCTTTCCATCAAATCCCGTGCGGCATGAGTGTAGTTGGCGCTGATATAGTTCTGTTGCTGCATCGGTACGTTCATGAAGCCGCCCGGCTTGAAGAAGAACTCTGCCACTTCGACATTCGGCGGGATGCGTCCGGTGCGTAGATCGACCGCATATTCCAGATCGGGGTAATTGCCGAACACCCGTTCGACGAACGGCCCCAGAAAGCGTTTTTCCAGATCGCTGGAACCCTTGGGGACTTCCACGGTGATCGCGGTCACGATCTTGAGGTGCAGTTGCGGATCGGCTTTGACCCGCCGGTAGAGCGTATTTACCAAGGGATTGGGCTTACCGATCCCGAGGGGAATGCCGAGTACGATACGTGTACCGACCCTGGCGATGATGTCTTCCACACAGCCTTCGACATCCTCAAAATACACGGGGCTTTGCTGCGGCATGATCCGATCTCTCCCGGCCGGTTGCTCACGACGATGGTCGTGATTATAGCAGGAATCGCTGACCTGGCCCGTGGCAGCCCAGGCCAGAACGGATTACACTAACAAGGCTTTGCCCATCTCACCTTGCGCGACTTTCACCGCCCCAGGAGACATAATTTATGTCCGACAACAGCACTCTCGAAGCCAATAAAGCCCTGGTTCGGCGCAATTTCGAGGTCATCTGGACGCAGTGCAATCTGGAGGTCGCGGATGAAATCATCGATCCCCACTATGTCGGACACATTGCGGCCCTGCCGGATACCGTGCGCGGCGTCGAGACGTTCAAGCAGGTGGTTATGCTCTATCACCTCTCCGCCCCCGATATCCGCTTTGAAATTCAGGATCAACTCGCGGAGGGCGACAAGGTGGCTACACGCTGGATCGCTCACGGAACGCATCAGGGCGAATTTATGGGCATTGCACCCAGCGGCCAGCGTATGTCGGTCACCGGCATGAGTTTTCACCGCATTGAGAACGACCGCATTCAGGAATCCTGGGATGACTGGGACGCCCTGAACATGTTGCGGAATATGAGCGAAGATATTTTCCAGTCACTGTCCATGCGCATCTGACCCTCCGCCAGTCGCGTTTTCCGGGATTGGTTCTTGCTAGAACCATGATTTCCAATCCTGCTGTCTCGCGTAAACCGCTCTGGATTCTGCTCCTGAGCTATTTGAGCTTCGTGATTTACGGCAGTCTTATCCCGCTAAATTTTACGCCTCGCCCCTTAGATGAGGCGTTGGTTGCTTTTCAAACGATCCCCTTTTTGCAACTCGGCGTCGAAGCGCGTGTTGATTGGGCAGTTAATCTGTTGTTGCTGATTCCCGTTGGCTTTCTAACGGCCCGATTGGTTACGTCCAAAATGGGACGACCAGGCCAGTGGTTAGGAAGTTGCGGCATCATACTGGGCTGCATGGTGCTGGCGGTGACTCTCGAATTTACCCAGCTTTTTTTCCCGCCGCGAGTGGCATCGCGCAATGACATTCTGGCTCAAAGCCTTGGCGGAGTCATTGGAGTCGTCTTACAAATCCGCTGGGGTGCTTCAGTAGAAAACGGACTTTTAAGCCTATGGCAACGGGAAAACCGTATCGGACGAATTGACCGGCTGCTGTATGGATACCTGTTGCTGCTGTTCGCCTTTAACGTCATGCCGCTTGATCTGACCCTCAATCCGGCGGAAATTTATCGCCATTGGTCAGAAGGCCGCATTGTTCTCATTCCTTTCAGCAGTTTACCCGGACACTGGTCAGAAATCCTCTACAGCTTGATTACGGACATTCTGATATGGATACCCGCCGGTCTACTGTGGAAAATCCGCACTGGTGATGGGTTACCAGCGATCATACGACGAGGTTTAGCAGCCGGACTGATCATCGAAATCCTGCAAATTTTTATCTATTCGCGTGTCACCGACATTACGGATATTCTGTGGGCTGGCTTTGGCGCAGCATTAGGTGCGCTGTGGGTCGGTCGCTGGAATACGACGACGACCGCTACACTCGAAACCATTCCAGTCAATCTATGGATCACTCTATGGATCGCTTGGGCGTGCAGTGTGTTGAGTCTGTTCTGGTATCCATTCAACTTCCAGTTTGATACTGCTCTGCCCTTCGCTGAACAGGCCAAATCCCTATTCAACACCCCCTTTATGACCTACTACCAGGGTTCTGAGTATCGGGCGCTAAACGAGTTTCTGCGCAAAATTGGCTTCTTCATTCCGGGTGGAGTTTTATGGATATTGATCATCCATTCTACTGGTCATACACGACATCTACGCCGCATGATGCTGCTCGGAGCGCTGGCGGCAGGTGGAATTGCCGCCTTAGTGGAGGGCGGTCAACTGTATCTACCCGGTAAAGTCGCTGATTTCACCGATTGGGTGCTGGAATGGACAGGCACCCTGTTAGGAATGATTGCAACCTACTGGATTCTGTCAGGTCGAGATACAGAACCCGTGATTTCGACCCCAGCCCAGTCCACAGCTACCTTTCCCGCAGCGCAATCCGTTTCCCGTCAAACACACAGAACTTGGCCGGAAGATGTCTTTTGGATCATCGTCATATCACTATTGATCATGCTGGCAGCCCGTCTGCCGTTCATGCCATACAACCTTCGCGAACTGATTGGAGAAGGCGGGCAAAGCATCCGTTCTGCTCTTGGACTAGGGCTGGCTGCTTACTGGATGACCACCGGACATTTATTTGTACTAATATGGGTAGCGCATGACCGGCGCTGGATTATCGGCTTACCCATCTGGATTCTGCTGCATGCTCTAGTTGGAGGCTGGCTAATATTATCCATAGCGCCTGTAGAAAGCCTGCATGACATCGTCGGTAGCCCAGTACTCAATTGGCCGGGTAACTGGGAGATTTTTCTGCGCTATCTAGCTCTGCATGCCGCAATTTCACTACAAGTCATAGGCGCACTGCTATTGATTGCCGGCCTGACGCTTCGACAAGGGCCAGCACCTTGGATCTATTGGCTATTGATTGTGGGTTTAATGGCACCGCTTCTGCGTTGGGTGATCGTTGACAAAGCTGCCACGGATAACTTGACCGAGTTGATTCGTAATGGTGGCGATTTTAGCGCCTGCGCCCTGCTTGCTCTCGGAATGTTTTGTGGATTTCTCACGGCCAGCGCTCTGTCCGTTCTCACCATTTTTCCAGTGCGGTCATGGAAAAAACTGATGGTGATCGTACTGACTGCAGCACCGCTGACCTACTACTTTCTGGAGTCCGGTAGCGAGCCTCTGGTCATCAAATACGATCACGTTTTTTCCGCTTTCCAGTTTCTGTTAAGCACCAACCGGGAAAACTACGCTACGGGAATCGAACTCATTGAACGATTCACCGTTGCCTTTATGATGACGACCGCCCTAATCGCTATTCTTCAGCGGCCACGCTGGCGTGCGTTACTACAGACTGCAACGCCAGGCAACACGATAGATAGTGTCAAATCTTTGAAATTCCTTTCAGCCACTCCCGCGTCCACGCGGCGGCCTGATCGCGCCACTCACGGCGGGAAAAGGTGTGGTTCGCTTCCGGTAATTCCCGAAGCGTGACCTGGGGCCGCGCTAACAACCGCCGCCAATACCGCGAGGCGTTGGTCGTATCGCGGAATTCAGCGGCGGTCAAATCATCGCCGCTGAGAATCAGCAAGATTGACCCGG
This sequence comes from Pseudomonadota bacterium, assembly GCA_022709365.1. Taxonomy (GTDB): domain Bacteria; phylum Pseudomonadota; class Gammaproteobacteria; order Competibacterales; family Competibacteraceae; genus UBA2383. Next base: position 105,387 of record JAKLIY010000004.1, on the reverse strand, counting down.
AAAAGCGCCGCCAGCTTTCCGCCATGCGTTCCGGCAACGCGGCCGTTTCAGACGCCGTTGTGGGCGGATGAACCGCAGCATCGCCCTGATCGACGCGCCGCGATTGCTTAAACAATGCCAGCAACGAGCGTAGCGCTGTAGCGAACTGAAATTCACCGCGCCCGATCTTGCGCCACAAATCCGGGTTCACCAATCGGGCCAGATAGTAGTGGCGGAGATAAGTCCGCGCCTGACCCGCATCCGTCCGCAACCACGGATTGAGCAGCACCAGACCGGCGATGCGCGGATCGCGCCAGGCGTAGAACAGCGCGGCGGAAGCAGCGTCGCACAATCCCCAGATCACGATTTCCCGCAATGCCGGGAGCTGCGCGCAAAAAGCGTTGATGGCCGCGGCAATATCTGCGTCGATATTCTCAAAGCCCGCAAATTCACCGCCCGCATCGCCCATGCCGCGATAATCAAAGCGCAACACTGGAATGCCGGCGGCGGCCAGATCGCGGGCCAACAACACAAACTGGCGATGACTGCCGACCCGATATTGCGGTCCGCCGACCACCACCAGCACACCACGGGTCGCATCCGACACACCAGGATGCAAAATACCGGGCAACTCCGCGCCTTTGCAGGTAAAAACCAGCGCCGTCTCAGGATGAATAGCGGTCACGGGGTCCTATCCAGCAGGGCGGTCAACGTCGCATCCAGCAAGGCCGACGCTTCAGCAATTTCCTGCGTGGCCCAGAAAGACTCTCCTACCACTGTCCGGGCATGAACGGCTACGCCCGCGCTGCGCCACTCATCCACGATCCGTTGGCTGGCCGGTGCGAACGAACCGCCGGCAGCGCGGGTCAGTTCAAACCAATCGACCGGAACGCCGGGCGGCGGCGGCGTCAACCGAACCCGGTCGAGAGCGGCGGCCAGTTCCGGATGCAGTTCATAGCCGGCGACCTCCAGGGATTGTCCCGCCGCCAGCGCCTCCTGCAACCGGCTCAGGGTTTCACTGCCGCCTTTCAACCGATCTGCGGTCAGGCGCAAGCGCAGAAACTGGTGCAAAAAGCGCTGTCCTGACACCACCGGTTGCCAGAGCAACAGCCGCGTTGCCGCCACTTCACCGGCAAGTTCCGCCGCCAGCACCCCACCCAACCGCAAGCCCCACAAAATCAGCGACTCATGCCCCCGCTGGCGCAACCATTCCGCGCAACGCGCTAAATCTTCCCGCCAGATTCCCCAATGGGCGTCGCCGAAATCGCCGGCGCTGTCGCCCGCTCCGTACAGATCAGGAATCAGCACACCAAAACCGGCAGCGGCCAGTCGACGCGCCTGCAGGGCGACCATGCGCCGGGATTTGTTCAATTCCTCGGCGAACGGCGGCGCATACAGCACCCCGCCGCGATGCGCCATCCTCGCTGCTGGCGGATGGTAAACGGCAAATAGCGCACCCCGGTTGCCCGCCAGAAACAGTGGCTCCATTACTGCGCGTCAGCTTCCCGCCAGCGCCTTCTCGCGGACGAACGCATAGACCTTGCCTACGGTCTCGAAAGTTTCTGCGCTGATTTCGTCATCTGCGACCTGAATATCGAACCGCTCTTCCAGCGCGTTGATCAGCGTCACTACCGCCATCGAGTCGAATTCCGGGATGCTGCCCAGCAAAGGCGTATCCGGGCCGAATTTTTGCGCCCGGTCACCCAGTTGCAAGATATCGCCAATCAACTGCCGCACCTCATCGAACTCGACCATCGAGACTCTCTCTTTATGGAGTAAAAAAGGAAATCATACATCCCGGAAGCTCACTGCATCCATTCAATCGAACAGATAGGCAAAATCGCTGTCCTGCACCTGCACCTGCACTCGCGTCACCGGCTGACCGGCCATGATCCGGTTCAGGAATTCTGCGCTGATCACCGGCAACACGGTGTTGGTCAGAATCGCGTCCACCATGCGCCCGCCGCTTTCCAGTTCGGTGCAACGGCTGACGATCAGCTTGACCACCTCGTCATCGTAACTGAACGGAATCTTGTGATTTTCCAAAATCCGCTTCTTGATGCGACCCAGTTGCAAACGAACAATATTGCCAATCATGTCGTCGCTGAGCGGATAGTAGGGAATCGTCACCAGCCGACCCAGCAGCGCTGGCGGAAACACTTTTAACAATGGTTCACGCAGCGCCTTGCCCAGCCCTTCCGGATCCGGTAACAATTCCGGATCCTTGCACATGCTGGCGATCAGGTCAGTGCCGACATTAGTCGTCAGCAAAATCAGGGTGTTCTTGAAGTCGATGAACCGCCCTTCCCCATCTTCCATCCAGCCCTTGTCGAACACCTGGAAGAAAATTTCATGCACGTCATGGTGGGCTTTTTCCACTTCGTCCAGCAACACCACGCTGTACGGCCGACGGCGCACCGCCTCGGTCAACACCCCGCCTTCGCCGTAACCGACATAACCTGGCGGCGCGCCTTTGAGCGTGGAGACGGTATGCGCTTCCTGGAACTCGCTCATGTTGATGGTGATCACGTTCTGCTCGCCACCATACAACGTTTCCGCCAGAGCCAGCGCTGTCTCCGTCTTACCGACCCCGGACGGGCCGGCTAGCATAAACACACCGATGGGCTTATTGGGATTATCCAACGCTGCGCGGGAGGTTTGAATCCGCCGGGCGATCATATCCAACGCATGGCGCTGGCCGATAATCCGGCGGTTGAGCAAGTCAGCAAGCTTCAGCACCGTTTCAATTTCATTCTTCACCATGCGCCCGACCGGGATACCGGTCCAGTCGGCCACCACCGAGGCCACCGCCTGGGCGTCGACGCTGGGCAAAATCAGCGGCTTCTCGCCCTGTAATTCGTGCAACCGGGCTTGCAGGTCTTTCAATTCCGCCAACCGGGTCTGTCGTTCAGCATCGACCACCGTCGCTGCATCGGCTTCCACCACCCCGCTGACGCCGCGCAGTTTGGCGCGCAGTTCGAGAATCTGATCGACTAAGCCCTTCTCCTCCTGCCAGCGGGCGTCCAGCTCCGCCAACCGTGTTTCCTCGACCTGTAACTTCGCCATCGCGTCGGCCTGGCGCTGGGCTGTGTCGATGCCGACTGCCGTTTCGCGAGCGATGATTTCCAACTCGGTCTGCAATCCCTCAATCCGGCGACGGCAATCTTCCACTTCAGCGGGAACCGCGTGCAGGCTGATCGCCACCCGGGCGCTGGCGGTATCCAGCAGGCTCACGGCCTTGTCCGGCAACTGACGGGCCGGAATATAACGATGCGACAGCTTGACCGCCGCTTCCAGCGCCTCATCCAGAATCTGCACCCGATGATGTTGTTCCATAGTTGAAGCCATGCCGCGCATCATCAGCACGGTCTTTTCTTCGCTCGGCTCGCCGACCTGTACCACCTGGAAGCGTCGGGTCAGAGCGGGATCTTTTTCGATATGTTTCTTGTATTCCGCCCAAGTCGTTGCGGCGATGGTGCGCAACTTGCCACGCGCCAGCGCTGGTTTGAGCAGGTTAGCGGCGTCGCCGGTGCCTGCTGCGCCGCCAGCCCCGACCAGGGTATGCGCTTCGTCGATGAACAAAATGATCGGCTTGGGCGAGGACTGCACCTCGTCGATGACCTGCCGCAGACGGTTTTCAAACTCACCCTTCATACTGGCCCCGGCCTGCAACAAGCCGACATCCAGCACCCGTAAGGTCACTTCCTGGAGTGGCGGCGGCACATCGCCGGACGCAATGCGCTGGGCGAAACCTTCCACCACTGCGGTCTTGCCGACGCCGGCCTCGCCGGTCAGGATCGGATTGTTCTGGCGACGGCGCATCAGAATATCGACGATCTGGCGGATTTCCTCGTCGCGACCCACGATGGGGTCCAGCTCGCCTTTGCGCGCCCGTTCCGTCAAATCTACGGAGAAGCGTTGCAGTGCTTCCTGTTTGCCCATCTGCGCCGGAGCCATAGCTTCACTCGCCTCGCCGGGCGCTGCTCCACCGCCCACCTGGGAGCCATCCGCTGCGCGCAAAGCAGATTCCGGCGAAGCGGCGACGATATCGGCAAAGCGCTCGGTCAAATCATCCAGCTTGGTCTTGTCGAACTCGCGAGAGATGGCCAGCAGCGCATTGCGCAAATCGGGCGTTTTCAACATCCCGACCAGCAAATGACCGGTGCGCACCTGGACATCCTTGAACATCAGGGTCGCGTAGACCCACGCCTCCCTGACTGCGGCGTCCACATGCGAGGACAAATCGGAAATCGACGTGGCGCCACGCGGTAAACGATCCAGCGCTTCGGTAAAATCCTTGGCCAATCGCGCAGGGTTCAGGTTGAAATGCTGAATAACGCGATGTAAATCCGAATCCGGTAATTGCAAAATCTGGTGTAGCCAATGCACCAACTCCACATACGGATTGCCGCGCAGTTTGCAAAACACGGTAGCGCTTTCAATGGCTTTATAACCCAGGCTATTCAACTTCCCGAACAGCGCAACGCGACTGATTTCGGCCATGGATTCGGACTCCTTTGGCGGTTAAAAATGAACGGTTAACGGCGAAAAGATCAACACGGTCTGCTGGTCAACCTTTAACCTTTAGCCTTTACTTGCAATACGTCACGGCATCCAGTTTCAGATCATCGGCATCATGCGCCAAGGGCTGGCTGGTCAACCAAGTCGTCCAGCCCAGTTGTGATCCCTCGCCGAGTTTCAAGGGCGGCACATCCTCTTTCCTGAGGACCAGATTGACATCCCAGAGCAATTCATCACCGATGTAGTTGCGCACCCAGGCAATCAGGCGGCGCAGGCTGTCACTACCCGGCAGAAACCGCTGAAACTCCGCCAGGTTCATCGGACCGATGATAATGCGGAATTTATACTGACAATCCCACACCCGTTCTCCAATCACCGCTGTCATGCCCAACGAACCAGTCGCTGGCGTTTCCCCCAGACGACATTGACTGGCTTTGGATAGCGGCAGCCAGTGACCAATGAAGTTCTCAATCACCACTGGTAGATGAAAAAAATCTCCGAGAATCGCCTGCAGGCCCTCAGCATTACGGGTTTGGCACGCCAACCGGCCAGCGTAGTGCAACTTCGCCAAGTCCGGGACGGCATCCCGATTCCACAACGACGGCATCCCCAGACCAAACGGAGCACCCATATAAACATGGAAGCGATCGGTTTCCGGCCGGTCAAAGCTGACTGTCGGCTGCGCCTCGGCCCAGGCCCGGTAAAACAGGCACAACATTCGATGATGAAAGATATTGGCAAAGCCGACAAAGGTGCGGTCGTCATGATGGCGCACCCGATCGCGCGCATATTCGGTCAGATGCAGCGGCAACGGCCCTTGGGGGCCAAACAAACCGAGGAAATATTCAGACAAGCGCGGTGGATGATGCTCATCCCCCGGATCGAACGCCGCGAGCGTGGAGGGCGCAAACGCCAGCGACGGCTCCTGCGTCAGCCGCAACGGATCGTCGCTCAGGCGCGTTGAATTCCCCAGCCGGGGCAAATCCCGATACGCACACTCCAGACGGCGTAGCGCCTGAAAAACATGGAAGGCATACGGCCGCTGCCGTAACGCCTCAAATAAAGCTACAGCGTGTGCCGCTGTCCGATCCGGACTGGCCATCGCATAATCTCGCCGCGCTCGGTCGATCGGACGACCGTTTCAGTGAAGGAATTGATCGAAGCGTATTTGGCAAAAAACCGTTCCAGCATCGCCCCAAACAGCAGAATACCTTCGCCCTCAAACGCCGTTTCGTCCAGGGTTATAGTCACTTCCAGACCACGGACAAAAGCGATGGGGCCTGGAATAGGCGCACGCCGGGTCACCGGCGTCGCCCGGACCGAATGCACCCCATCGATCTGTTTGCGAACCGCTGCCTCAGCCAGATCGCCGTACAGCGCCAGCAACTCCCGCAAGGCGACCGCGCCCTGACGAGCGTCGCTGTCGGCAATCGACAGATAATTCAACGACAGGTGACTAATCAGCCGCCAGGCGGTATCTCCGTGCGCATGGGAAGGACGCGGCTTGGTCGGTCCAACCAGGCAGCGCACGGCTCGCACCGGCGCACTGGTGTTCAGGGTAAAATCGGTCTCGCCCTGCCCGACCGGCATGTGGAGTGGCAAATCACGGTTGGTGCATAATGTCGTCACCGCCAGTTGGCGCAAATTACCATGATAAGGTGCTTCATTAGCGTCCACTAATGCCAGATAGCTTTCGCTGCCCACATAACTGGAACGGGGGCCAACCCGGCGCTGCTCGCTCGATAACAGACGCGGTAACCGCTGAACCGTGTAAAAGGCGCGCTGATCACGCTGATTCAATCGATCATAACGAGCATAAAAGGGCAGAAATTCCTGTTCGTCATTTTCAGTACCGATCCCAGTGACGCTGGCGACTTGGTAGACCTCAAAATCCATCGGCCGCGTACGATCGGGCAATACGTGATATTCGACGAACTGATCGCTCAGGTGAATGCGGTCGGCGCGTTTCGGAAACAGATTAATCGCCGGGGTGCAGAACAGCGCAAAATTTGCCGCAGCAACTGTATTTTCCAACACAGGATCGGCCCGGTTAAACAGGACTAGCAGTTCCAACTCTGAATCCACACAACGGCCCACCGCCGGCCCCAGTCCGCCCAATTCCACAAACAGATAGCGTTGCGGCAGGGTGAAATACTCGTGCAGCAAACGATAGCCCTGAAATGAAGGGGGGACATAGGGCAGCAGCGCTTGTTCTGGCTCAAAGCCCAGTCGCTGAATTAGCCGGCCAGCCACCACTTCATGCCAAGGCGCCGGCCGTTGGCCAGGCCGCACCACCACCATCACCGTATTCGCCAACAGTTGCTCATACAGTCGCATAGGCAGCGCGTCACTACCATGCAAATACAACGACAATCGTTCCAAGGGCAATTTGCTGAAGGTCAGACCGGGCAACGTGGTGCGCAACCGCAGCCGAAGACCGGCCCGGATTTTCGCCAGATCGGGTAGGTCAAGGAAGGCGACCGGCTCCTTGCCAGCGAAATACTGCGCCTCGGTAATCTCCAGGGGCCACAAGGTGACTGGATGTGCGGTGCGATATTCACACGCAGTCTGCTCGCCCTTGCCCAGCAAACTATGCAGATCAGTATCTCTGGGAATGATAAAACCTGACTCCAGACTACCCTCGGTCAGATCGGGCTGGAACCGCACCACTGCCATCGACGGCGTGGGCGCCAGATAGTGCGGGTAAATAATGTCCAGCAAATGCTGGGTGAATTTGGGAAATTCGTCGTCGATTTTCAGTTGCACCCGCGCGGCCAGAAAGCTAAAGCCTTCCAGCAAGCGCTCGACATAGGGGTCGGCGCATTCAAATGTATCCAGTCCCAGTCGCCCGGCGATTTTCGGATACTCGCGGGCGAACTCCCCGCCCATTTCGCGCAGGTGTTGTAATTCCCGGTTGTAATACTGCAGAAGGCGGGGATCCATATTCAGTGCATACTCATCGAATGGTCAGCTTCTTCAACCATGACCTGGCCGCTTTCCAGATCAATTTCAGTTTTCAAATACAGTTGCAAAGGCAAGGGCTGCGCCCACAGGTCACCAGTGATGATGAACGTCAACGTATTATGGCTCATCAGGTCCTGCGCCAGGATGACCCGGACTTTGACTGTACTCCGTAGGATGCGTGGTTCAAAGTCCTTGATAACCTGGACCAAGATATTCTCCAACTCGTTGATATTCAATCCGTTAGCTAGAGTTCCGGACAACGGCGGCAAGCCGAAATTGATCACAGAATGGGCGGCGGATGGGTAGCGTTCAATCTCATAGTGGCTCGGCAGGCGCACCGTGTTCAGGAGCCACTCCAAATCGCGCAACACGCTCTTGCGCAACCGGCTCATCGATAAAATGCGTTTTTCGCGGGATTCCTGCAACTGATCCGGTTCGTCATCGGCCAGCCGATCCAAAAGCGAAGGCTGCAAGCGGTCCTTCGGGGTGAGTTCAGCCATCGCCTCCCTCGGCCACGGCAGCGTCAAGCTCGATCGTGCGCAGATCCAAGAGAGCGTAATCGTCAGTATCGGTCGCCAGGAGCCGTTGTCCCAGTCCCAACTGGGTGGCATCATCAATCGTCTGCCAGTCAGTTTTGCGCGCCATACGAATGGCATCATCCACCGATTGTTCGGAGCCGGGATAACGTACTGGAATTAATCCAACGATCTGACCGCCATTCACCCAGGTAAAATTGGCGGGCAACCAAACCAGATCACGCAGATCAGTGGGTAGTTCGAGTTCAATTCGGTGAATGCGTTGGAACGGAATCCAGTAGTAACGGCCGTTGATAATGGCTTCCAGCAGTGGACCCAGTCGTGGATCAGCGTCCATCAACCAGGTGAATGGTTGGTCATTGCAGCGACCACTGGTCACCGGCGCCTGTTCCAGCGCCTGAGCGCGCAAATCCCCGGCTTTGCCATGCTCATTCTGCGTGGTCAACTGGAGCGCCTCCAGCATCAGCGCCAGCCAGGTTTCCGGTTCGCCAAATAAAAGCGGCGTCCGCTGGCCCGCAAACACCTGTCGGCGCAATGCTTCGCACTGAATGGCTTCCTGATAGGTCTGCACCATGGGCAATGTTTCGGCGTCCATTTCGCGCAGTACATTCAACTGGTTCAGTGCTTTCTGCCACTCACCCAGGATGCAATACAGTTGAAACAGAAAAATCCGATGCTTCGGATCGGCTGGCTGTTTACGCACCTGCTGCTGCAGGTGCTCCAGCGCTTGGCTCAGGCTGCTGTCACGCAGCATGTCGATTGCCGCCATAAGAACCACTCCGTTATTGCGGGATCAAACAAAACGCCCGGTGAGCAACGCCCACCGGGTGATCGAGTGCGCCTAAATCAGGCGGCAAGCCCGTCGATCAGGCCTTTTCTGTATTCGTGGTCAGATCCCAGCCAGCCACGACTGCGGCATCCAGCGAACCATCCTCGGACTTCTGCGGGCTGTAGGAGATCGAGAACGTGCCGTAAGCCAGCGACAGGCTTTCGGTCGGTGTATCATCGCCGCCCGTCGAACCGGACCACTGGATCGACTCGACGAACACCTTTTCAAAGGTGTAGACCAAGTATTCCTGCTGGCCACCCGCTCCACCCGCTTTGCGTAAGGTCACCGTGGCCTTATCGAAGTGTTCTCCATTAGCACACATTTTGAACAGAATCGGTGACGCCTTATCGGTCTTCTTCATGATGTTGAAGCTGGATACCGACACCTTGCCACCGGACATACCGGTCGATCCTGACCCGATGGTCACCGGGTTGCTGGCACCAAAGCTGAAGCTGTAAATCTCGAATTCGCCCGCATGCGTCGCGTCGGTTGATTCGCCTGCGACATTGGGGCCTTCCAGTTTCAAAAAGGTATCAAAAGACATGATTGCTCTCCACAGTGGTTAACTTCAAAAAACAAGGGTTTTGGTCAAACCAGCCGCGATACTCGCTGCTTGGACTGCAACCGGATTCACCATCACCTCGAACCCAGTTGCATGACTACAAAGCATCATCCATGCCAAAAATATATGTGCATGATTTTATTTATTTTATTACTCGGTTAGCGAGGGAATTAGCCGCGCTGACCGGTTCATCCGAACGGGTCAAACTGGCAAGCTGGCCTACCAGTTTGACCCGTTCGCAGTGTGCTTACGCGCCCTTGACCGAAGGCAGCTTGGAAACCAGGCGCAACGATACGGTCAAGCCTTCCAACTGATAATGCGGACGCAGGAAGAACTTGGAAGTATAGTAACCAGGATTGCCCTCGACCTCTTCCACTCGCACCTCGGCGGCGGCCAGCGGCTTCTTGGCCTTGACCAGCTCGCTGGAGTGTTCTGGCGAACCATCGACATACTGGATGATCCACTTCTGTAGCCACCGTTGCATGTCTTCGCGTTCCTTAAAGGAACCGATCTTGTCGCGGACCATGCACTTCAGATAATGCGCAAAGCGGCAGGTGGCAAACAGATAGGGCAACCGAGCCGACAAATTTGCGTTGGCCGTAGCGTCCGGGTCTTCATACTCGGCAGGCTTCTGCAGCGACTGCGCACCGATGAACGCAGCGAAATCCGAGTTTTTCTTGTGAATGAGCGGCATGAAGCCGTTCTTGGCCAGTTCGGCCTCGCGCCGGTCGCTGATGGCGATTTCGGTCGGACATTTCATGTCCACGCCACCGTCATCGGTGGGGAAGGTATGGGTCGGCAAATTCTCCACCGCCCCGCCGGATTCAATCCCGCGAATCCGCGTACACCAGCCATACAGCTTGAATGCCGTGTTGATGTTGACCGCCATGGCATACGCCGAGTTGGCCCACGTGTATTTGTTGCTATCAGCCCCTTCGGTGTCCTCTTCAAAATCGAACTCTTCCACCGGATCGGACTTGGCACCGTAGGGGCGCCGGGCCAGAAAGCGCGGCATCGCCAGACCGATATAGCGGGAGTCTTCGGATTCGCGCAACGAGCGCCACCCGGCGTATTCCGGGGTCTGGAAGATCTTGGTGAGATCACGCGGATTGCTCAGTTCCTGCCAGGAATCCATCTGCATCACGGTCGGGGCGGCACCGGCAATGAACGGGCAGTGGGCGGCTGCAGAAACCTTTGACATTTCGCTCAGCAATTCCACGTCGGTCGGGCTATGGTCGAAGTGGTAATCACCCACCAGGCAACCAAAGGGTTCGCCGCCAAATTGCCCGTACTCCTCCTCATACATCCTTTTGAAGATGGGGCTTTGATCCCAGGCGGTGCCCTTGAACTTCTTCAAAGTCTTGTGTAACTCTTTCTTCGAGATGTTCATCACGCGGATCTTGAGCATCTCGTCGGTTTCGGTATTATTGACCAGATAATGCAGTCCCCGCCAAGCCCCTTCCAACTGCTGGAACTCCGGATGGTGAATGATCTGGTTGAGTTGTTCGGTCAGCTTATGGTCGATCGCGGCGATCATCGACTCAATCGACTTGATGACATCCTTGGAGATCAGCGTGGTCTGCTGCAGGGCCTGCTCGGCCAAGGTGCGCACAGCGCTTTCGACGGCTTCCTTGGCCTGATCAGATTTGGGTTTGAATTCCCGCTGCAGCAGCGATGAAAAATCGCTGACTTCCAGGGTCTCGGTTGCGCCGCCCGGCTGGGCTTGGGCGCTCGGATCAAGTTCGGCCATGATTCATCACTCCTCGGCGGCAGGCGTGGCGCTTTCCTGGGGTTTGGGCGCGGAAGCCAGCGCCTGCAGCAGGCTGGGATCAGCCAAAACCTTGGCTATGAGTTCCTCAGCGCCGGTTTTGCCGTCCATATAGGTCACCAGATTGGAAAGATGTTCGCGAGCCTGTAGCAGGCGGTTCAAGGGATCCACCTTGCGCGCCAACGCTGCCGGAGAAAAATCGTCCATACTCTCAAACGTGATGTCCACGCTCATCTCGCCCTCGCCGGTCAGCGTGTTCGGCACCCGGAACGCGGCGCGCGGCTTCATGGCCTTCAGGCGGTTGTCAAAGTTGTCCACATCGATTTCGAGGAACTTCCGGTCGGCTACCGGGGCGAGGGGGTCAGCCGGCTTACCCGTCAGATCGGCCATCACCCCCATTACGAACGGCAACTGGACCTTCTTCTGCGCACCATACACCTCGACTTCGTATTCGATTTGTACGCGCGGCGCCCGGTTACGGGCGATAAATTTCTGGCTGCTCATTGCCATTAGCGTTTCACCTCTCTACTCAAACCGCGTTCTTAAGGATTGCCTAGCAGATAACCTAGCTTATTGCTCAGTTAATTTATAGATCAATGCCCGGCGTTCTGGTAGGGTGATCCGAAGATATTGTCAATGGTCGATCAATTTCAGGCATTCTGGTGGGAAGCCCCAAAGATCAAATCAGCTTGGCTGGTTCCACTTGGCGCCAGATCCTGCAGGATCTCCATAAAGTCCTTAGTCGCCAGATTCCTGGCCCGCCTGAGCAGAAAAGGAACCGGGCTGGAGGGTTCGTAGCGCTGAAAGTAATCACAAATCTTGTCCAGCATACGGAGGGCGTCTTCGCGGTTGACAATTTCACCCACCACCATCCGTTGGACCGTCACGGCAGCGCCCGGCGTATCGGGCGCCAACCCTTCGCCGGCTTCAACGTCCATCGGGATTTCTTCCACCAGCTTGATGCCCAACCGTTGCATCTGTTCGGTCAACACCTGGCGGATTTCCTTCAAGATTCTGCCCAGCGCGCTCATGTCCGGCGCTTGGGACGCCCCCACCTGGTCGGTCAGCAATGCCTCGATCCGTTCGACTCGTGTCACCGCTTCAACAACTGTGCCAGCCGTCGCTTTCAACTCCTCCCGGTCAGCATCCTGGAACGCCCCATCGATTTTGGCCTGGGTCGGCGGTTCAGCCTTCTCCTTGGCAGTGGTCGGAGTGAGTACACCGGCGGCAATCTGGACATCGCGCAAGTTGAAGCGTCCCAGTGCACGGGAACTAACCAGCGGTATCTCGCGCAAGGCCCGCAGAGTGGCTTCCGGGTCACACAGCGCCGCGATAATATTGACCCGCAGTGTGGGATCGCTGTTGTCGTCCGGGTCTAACTGTGGATAGACGCTACTCCAGTAGCGTTCGAGCAATCCCTCCAGCAACGCCAAGCCATCGGCGAATCCCGGCAGACCATCGGTATTGAGCAGCGCCCGGGTCAGGTAGGCAGCGACCCGCAAATCGCGGGTGCGCTCCAGCAAATGCAGAGCGGCTTGGCGGACGCCACGCCAGTTGGGCGGTTCAGCGGGAATAATGGTACTGCCGTACTGACGTTCCGGCGCTCCCTGCGACTGCTTTTCCATCTCTGTAAACTGCGAGTCGTACTCCAGATCCTCGCCGCACGGCGCATCGGCCGCAATTTCGCTTAACAGGTTTTCAACCTCAATGATACTCATCAGTCGCCTACCTCATCTAATTCGCTAGCCTTAAAAAACCGAGCCTCGCTTGGCGCTACGCCATGAGCAGTATAGACTGCATACTAGCAATTAACCTCTATGCATTCGATGAAACCCGCCCGGACGGTCGAGGCATCCCCGCCAACGGACATCGCGTCATGCCCCTGAAATTGACCATCACCAGCTACCAGCGACTTTCCCCCGGTCAGGAACCGGCCAAGACTCTCGATCGCGGCTCGATCAGCATCGGCCGTGCGTCGAAGAACGACTGGATACTGCAGGATCCCGAACGCATCCTGTCCAGCGAACATTGTGTCGTCCATTACAAGGATGGCGGCTATGTCCTCACGGACACCAGCACCAACGGCACATTCCTCAACGACTCCGAACAGCGCATTGCCCGCAACCAGGCGGTTCGGCTCAAGGACGGCGACCACTTCGTCCTTGGGGAATACGAAATCACCGTCGCCATCGCCGATACTGCAATTGAGGAGGAAGCAGAAGGTCCGATCACCGATGTGGCGCTGCAACCCGGCCTGACGCCGCCCCCTATTGCGATCCCGGAGATCATGCCGCCCCGCATCGAGGCATCAGCCGATATCGTCAAACCCTCCTTCAGCGATCTGCTCACCGACAGTCGTGATGACCAGGACCACCTCGGACTCGCCCACTCAGCGGCATCCGCCGATATCGTCAAACCCTCCTTCAGCGATCTACTCGCCGACAGCCGTGATGACCAGGACCACCTCGGACTCGCCCACTCAGGCGTCGGATCACCTCACCCCGGCGCTGCGACCGAACCCCCCCCAGACGTCGGCGGTCCGGAAGGTGCCGTTTATGAACCACCGGATCTGCTGATCCCCGAACCGCCCGCCGCCCGTCAGGAAGTCCTGCCTGAGCCACCTGAACTGTCCAGCCCCGCTGCCGACTCTGCGGGCCTGATTCCTGATAACTGGTGGGCAATGCCCCCCGCCGCGCCGGTCCAGCCGGTAGTTCCTGTTCCCGAACCGCTATTCACACCGCCACCCCGGGAACCCGCCCTGCCGACTCCTGCGCCGCGACCGCCCGTTCCGGCGTTGGCGGCGGCTGTCGAACCCGCCGGACTCGACGCCCGCGATTTGCTACACGCCTTTCTGGAAGGCACCGGTTTACCTCAGTTGCGGTTGAGCGATGATCAGTGGTCAGAAACGATGGCCAACCTCGGCGCGATCTTTCGCGAAACGGTCCAGGGACTGATGGACATCCTGCAGGCGCGCGGCGATATCAAAGGCGAATTCCGGCTGGATCGCACCGCCATCGGTCCCGTAGAGAACAATCCCCTCAAAACCCCACCCGGTCAGCCACCGCTACGGGCAGAACACGTCATGGCGCTGTTGTTAGCCAGCCAACAGGGCGCCTACATGTCGCCGGTCCAGGCCGTGCGCGAGGGCTTCAACGACATCAAGGCCCACCAACTGGCGGTCATGGCCGGGATTCAGGCGGCGCTGAACCGCCTGCTCACCCGGTTCGATCCGGGCAATCTGGAAACCCGCCTCGAACAGAGCGTCCTGGATAATCTCTGGCCGGCGAATCGCAAGGCCAAATACTGGGACTTGTTCAACGCCGAATATCAGGCCATTGCCCGGGAAGCCGAAGATGATTTCAACGAACTGTTCGGCGACGAATTCGCGCGCGCTTACGAGGAACGGTTACGCTCCCGCTGAATTCGTCGGTCTGCTCTCTCTCCTTGGTTGGCTACCGTTTCGCGCCATGGATGCTAAATTGATAGAGGTCGGCCAACCGTCGAGGACCAATAAAGCAATGCAACGAGTACTATCGCCATGAGTTGGTACAGCAAGGTCGTATGGTCCGAGGGGATGTTTCTGCGTCCCCAGCACTTTCAACAGCAGGACCGTTATCTGGAAGCTCTGGTTCGGCAATCCTGCAATCCGTTGCGGCCTTATGCCTGGGGCGTCGTGGAACTGGCTCTGGACCGGGAAGCGCTGGCGCTCGGCAAAGTGGGCGTCACCACGGCCCGGGGACTGCTGCCCGATGGCACTCCATTCAGCATTCCCGACCATGATCCGCCGCCGCCGCCGCTGGAGATCGACGCCGATGTGCGCGATACGCGGGTCATGTTGGCCCTGCCGCTGCGACGCACCGGCATGGCCGATGTGGAGCGCGGCGACTATCAGGATACTTCCGCCCGTTACCGGGCCACCGCCCGCGAAGTGCGCGACAATAACATCGACACCGCCAATAACAGCGCTCAGGTCGAGATCGGCGAGCGCCGGTTGCGGCTGTTCCTCGACACCCGTGATTCCAGCGACTATACCTGCATCAGCATCGCTCAGGTGCTGGAGAAACGCTCCGACCAGACCGTGGTGCTGGATGCTGACTATCTGCCACCCTGCCTGGACTGTCGCGGCGTACCGGCCCTGAAAGGCTTCGTCACCGAAGTCCTCGGCCTGTTGCATCAACGCGGCGACGCCTTGGCTGAACGAGTCGTCGGCGCCGGCGCGGCGCGCGGCGCCAACCTGGATATCGCCCAATTTCTGCGCCTGCAAGCGGTCAACCGCTTTGAACCGCTGTTCGCCCATCTGGCGGACATGCCCGGCCTGCATCCCGAAACGTTCTACCAGATCGCCCTGCAAGTCGCCGGCGAAATGGCCACCTTCACCGACAAGGTCAAGCGGCGGCCGCCGATCTTTCCCTCCTACGATCACGACAACCTGCATAAAACCTTCGCGGTGCTAATGACCGAGCTGCGCCGCTCACTCAGCCTGGAAGAAGTCGAGGCGGCGATCCGCATCCCCATCGAGGAGCGCCAATATGGCATTCGGGTCGCGATCATCACCGACCGCGAACGCCCCTTGCTCACCAAGGCTACCTTTATCCTGGCAGTGCGCGCCGATATGGCCACCGACCTGCTGCGCAACCGCTTCCCGACCCAGGTTAAAATCGGTCCAGTGGAGCGCATCGCGCAATTTGTCAATCACCATCTGCCGGGTATCGGCGTCAGCGCCCTGCCGGTCGCGCCCCGGGAAATTCCCTACCGCGCTGATTTCACCTATTTCCGCCTCGACCGCAGCAGCGAGTTCTGGAAGCAACTGCTCAATTCCGGCGGCTTTGCTTTCCACGTCGGCGGCGAATTCCCAGGACTGGAAATGGTGTTCTGGGCCATCAAAGAGTGATGGAGTAACGAACTGTGACCATTGACGATCCATTTGCCAGCGGCGACGAAGGTGATCGCACCATCATCCGGCCGGTGCCGGGCGGCCGCCGCCCGGGGTCTACCGCCGAATCTCCCCCTCCCCCATCGCCGCGCCCCGCCCCATCCCCCGATTCCACGCCGATCTCGCATGGGGTCGGCCTCAATCCGCTGGAAGCGGCTGCCGAGCCGCTGCTCAGCCTGATCATGCGGCTGAAAAATACCTCCTCACATCCTGATCCTGAGCAGTTGCGGCAGCGGATGATCGAGGAAATCAAAACCTTCACCACCAACGCCCGCAACACCGGTCTTCATGAAAAAACCGTGTTCCGCGCCCGCTATGTGCTGTGTACGACGCTCGATGAAGTGGTGCTCAACACCCCCTGGGGTCGGGCCAGCGAATGGAGCGAGAACAGCCTGCTGATTACCTTCCATAACGAAACCTGGGGCGGCGAAAAGGTCTTCGAACTGCTGGACGCGATCATCCAGGATCCGCGCAAGAACCTGGACTTGCTGGAATTAATGTATCTGTGCCTGGCATTCGGTTTCCAGGGCCGCTATCGACTGCTGGACAATGGCCGCAGCCGGCTGGACGAACAGCGGGAACGAACCTATAACGCCATCCGCACCGCCCGCGGCGAATTCGAGCGGGACTTGTCTCCGCACTGGCGCGGCAGCGTCGAACAGCAAAATCCACTGATGCGCTATGTCCCGCTGTGGGTGGTGGCGGCGGTGGCAACCGCTTTGCTACTGCTGGCCTACACGATCTTCAGTTGGCTGCTCAATAGCGCGTCCGATCCCGTATTCACCGCCATGGGCGGCATTCGCGACGAAACGGTGGCTATGGTCCGGCGTGGCGGTGTGACGGCGACGGCGGCGCCAGTCAAACCGCAGGCGCAGGAAAATCGCCTCCGGGTCTCGCAGGATCTGCGCAAATTCCTCGATCCGCAAATCCGTCAGGGACTGATCGACGTCATTGACGATGCGGACAAAACGACAATCCGCATTCGTGGCGACGGACTGTTCGATTCGGGCAGCGCCAACATCAAATCGGCGTTTCTGCCCCTGCTGACCCAAATCGGCCAGGAACTCAACACCGTACAGGGTAAGGTGCTGGTCACCGGCCACAGCGACAATGTGCCGATTAACACCCTGCAATTCCCCTCCAACTGGCATCTTTCCAAGGCGCGCGCCGACAGCGTGGTCAAACTGCTGGCGGCGGTCAACAATAACCCCGGCCGTTTCATCAGCGAAGGCCGCGCCGACACGGAGAAGGTCGCAACCAATAATACCCCCCAGGGCCGGGCGCAGAACCGGCGCGTCGATATCATTTTGCTGGCGCGGGTCAACTAGGGGGACGTCATGAATAAGATCCTGAGCTTTTTCAAGAGCCGGTGGTTCATCGGCATTACCGGCGTGCTGGCTGTCGCGGCGCTGATCTGGTACATCGGGCCGCTGATCGCCGTCGCCGGCCAAAGTCCGCTGTCTTCGAACCTGAGCCGTATTGTGACTATCATGACGGTGGGCGGCGCCTTTGCCCTGACCCAGTTAGTGGCTTACATCAGCATCCTGCGCAAGAATGGTAAAATGCTGACTGACCTAGCCGGTCAGGCGGGGTCAGGCAGCGGGGCAGTTGGTGCCACCGGAGCCGCCAGCAGCGACCAGGGAGCGGCTCGCGAGCAGCAACAGCGGCGAGAGCGCGAAGCGGCTTCATCCGAGGAAATCTCCACTCTCAAGGAAGGGTTGAATGAAGCGCTGGCCGTTCTCAAGAAAGCGCGGCTGGGTGGCAAATCCGGGCGCGGTCAATACCTGTACCAGTTGCCGTGGTACATCATCATCGGCCCGCCCGGTTCTGGCAAAACCACTGCGCTGATCAACTCCGGCCTGCGCTTCCCGCTGGGCGCCGGCAAGGTGCGCGGAGTCGGCGGCACCCGCAACTGCGACTGGTGGTTTACCGACGAAGCCGTGTTACTGGACACCGCCGGACGCTACACCACCCAGGACAGCCACGAGGAAGTGGATCGCGCCGCCTGGCGCGGCTTCCTCGATCTGCTCAAGAAGCATCGCCGCCGTCGCCCCATCAACGGTGCGTTCATCGCCATCAGTCTGTCCGACCTCATGCAGCAAAGCGAGGAAGAACGCACTGCCCAGGCCGTCGCCATCAAGCAGCGCATCCAGGAACTCCATGAGTATTTTGGCATTCGCTTCCCGCTCTATGTGCTGTTCACCAAGGCCGACCTGATCGCCGGTTTCATCGAGTTCTTCAACGATCTCGGCCAGGAAGAGCGCGCCCAGGTGTGGGGCATGACCCTGCCGATGGATGATCCCACCGACCCGGAAGGCGTCGTTGAACGGTTCACCGCCGAATTCGAGCTGCTGGAGAAGCGCCTGAACGACCGGCTGGTAGAGCGCCTGCAGGACGAGCGCGATCCGCAGCGGCGCGACCTGATCTATACCTTCCCCCAGCAGTTCGCCTCCCTCAAACAGGTTGCTGATCGATTCCTCAAGGAAGTGTTCCGGCCCAGTCGCTACGAGGAGCGGGTGCTGCTGCGCGGCGTTTACCTGACCAGCGGCACCCAGGAAGGCACGCCCATTGACCGGCTGATGGGTTCGCTGGCCAGCACCTTCGGTCTGAACCGGCAAAACCTCGGCGCTTTTTCCGGCAAGGGCCGCAGCTACTTCATCACCCGGTTGCTGCGCGATGTGATTTTCCCGGAGGCGGAAATTGCCGGGGCCAATTTGAAAGTCGAACGCTGGCGGGCCTGGATTCAGCGCGGGGCCTACGCGGCAGCGCTGCTGATCACCGTGATCGCCGCCGTGCTGTGGCTGACCAGCTATGCCCGCAACGAAATGTACGTGCGGGCGGTAGAAACCCAGCGGCTGGAGATCGAAAAACAGATCACCGCCCTGTCTCCGGATCAGGTAGATCCCGCCGCCGCCCTGCCCCTGCTGAACGCCGCACGGGCCATTCCCGGTGGCTACGATGATCGCAACGCCGGCGTCCCGTGGCTGATGGGCTTTGGTCTCTACCAAGGCGACAAACTCGGCGGCGAAGCACAGATCATTTACCAACGGCTGCTGATCCGGGCCTTCCTGCCGCGTATCGTGCTGCGCATGGAAGAGCGGTTGCGCCAGAGCGCCAATAATCCTGGCCTGCTACAGGATACCCTCAAGGTCTACCTGATGCTGGATGACCCGCAGCGCTTTGACGCCAAGGCTGTTCAGGACTGGATGGAGCGAGAGTGGCAGGCCAACTTGCCGCGCAACGTCACCCGGGAGCAGCGGGAACAACTGTCGGCTCATCTGGCGGCACTGCTGGCGCTGGCGCCGCTGGAATCGCCCGTCGCCCTGGATAACGCACTGATCCAGAATACCCGCAACCTGCTCAACCAGGTTCCCCTGTCCCAACGCATCTATGAACGACTGAAAAGCCAGCGCGGAGAAGGCGTTCCGCCGGACATTGGTCTGACGATCGCTGCCGGTCCGGATGCGCCGCGCGTGTTCGACCGCAAAAGCGGCCAGCCCCTGAACGTTGGCGTTCCTGGCCTGTACACTTACGCGGGTTATTACCCTTTTTTTCTCAACGCCAACCCGAGACTGATCGGGCAACTGGCGGATGAAAGCTGGATCTTCGGCCCGGCGGTGCAAATCTCGGCCAATCCCGCTGACCAACAACGGGTCGCCGATGAGATCTGTCGGCTGTATCTGGGCGACTTTTTTCAACAGTGGCAGACCCTGCTGGCGGATGTCCAAATCAAGCCGTTCAATACCCTGGAGGCGGCGCTGGACCTCCTGCAGGTGCTGTCTGCGCCGGCCTCGCCGCTGCGGACCCTGATCATTACCGTCGCCCGTGAAACCGCACTGGATCAACCGCCACCCGCGCCGGACGCGGGCAAGGCGGCCGATCCCTCATTAAAGGACCGGATCGCCGGCATCCTTGGCGATAGCAAAGCCGCCAGTGCAGTCGCCATCCAACCCTGCGCGCTCGACCCCCGGCTATCCGCCTTCAGCGCTCAATACCGTAACGAAACCAAGGGCGCTGAGGGGACGATTCCCCCCTTCGATAAAACCGTCTCGATCCTCAACGACGTCTACAGCCACATGAACGCCATCGCCCGTGCCCGGGAAGCCAGCGCCGATGGCAGCATCCCGCAAAATCTCAAAGACCAGATCAGTACGGTCGTCAACCAGTTACAGGTGGACGCCGCCCGCAAGCCGCCACCGTTTAACACCTTGTTGAATAAACTGGCCCAGGACAGCGCCGATATCGTCCGCAGCCCGCGCGACCGGCTGAACGCCCAATGGCAGACGGTAAAAGCGGCAGCCTTTTTTCAGGATAATCTGAACGGCCGTTACCCATTAGCGCGCAGTTCCATCCAATGGACCGGCGGCCCGCCCAGCGGCGCCAGCACCGTTCCGGCCAATACCATTCAATGGGTCAATCCGGATTCTGGCGCTGGCGTCAGCCGCACCACGGTGTCGGGACCGCCAGATGTGACGCTCGCCGCTTTCAGCCGCTTTTTTGGCCCGAATGGCCTCATGGACACGTTCTTTCAGCAGTCGCTCAAACCCTATGTTGACACCTCGTCAGGCAATTGGACCTGGCGTGGCCCGACGGGTCCGGAACAGAGCATCAGCCCGGACGCCCTGCAAGCCTTCCAGCGCGCTGCCGTGATCCGCAATGCCTTCTTCCCTGGCAACAGTCCAACCCCGCTCGTGCGCTTTCAGTTGGTTCCGATTCAGATCAGCGGCGGCGCCAGCCAGGTGGTGATTGGAGTGGATGGTCAGACGCTGAGTTACAGCCCCGGTCAGCCGGCCCGAGGCGTCGATCTGCAATGGACCGGGGCCTCCGGCCAGGCCCGGCTGGAATTCCTGCCGGCGGGCGGCACCCCACCGCTCAATGAAACCGGCCCCTGGGCCTGGTTTAAAATTCTCGATCAGGCACAGATTCAACCTACGGGAGCCAACCAATTTCGCGTCACGTTTCAATTGAGCGGACAACAGGCCATTTACGAATTGCGGATGCCCGGCGGTTCCAACCCGTTTCGCCTACGGGAACTGGAGGGATTTCGGTGCCCGGATCAACTCTGACACTCGACCGACCGACCACGGGATTCTTCGGCAAGTTGCCCAGTCGGGGTGACTTTATCGGCCGCTATCTGCCCAAAAGCTTTCTGGAACCCTGGGATGGCTGGCTGCAGGGGGCGATTGCGCAAAGCCGCAACCAGTTGGGTGAAGCCTGGCGCGACGCTTACTGCATCAGTCCGATCTGGCGATTCGCGCTCAGCGATGGCCTGTGCGGGCCAGCGGGCTATGCGGGCGTATTGATGCCCAGCGTAGATCGGGTCAATCGCTATTATCCACTGGTCGTCGCCGCATCGCTGACGCCGGACTGGCCGTTGGTGACGCTGCCCACCGTGGGCGAAGCCTGGTTTCAGCAGGCCGAGCAACTCGCCCTGGCGGCGCTGGAGCAGGATGCGCTGGATTTGGAGGAATTCAGTCAGCGGGTCAATGCGCTGGGCGCGCCGCCGGACGCCGGCTTTGCTGCAAGCGGTCCACCGATGGGCAAAGCCTGGCATTGTTCATTGCCGGATGCGCTGAATCTGTCCCGAACAGCGCCGGCGCTGGCGAGCTATTTGCTCCGTCGGGCATTTGCCCGGCCCAGCCTGTGGTGGACTGAAGGCTCTGACTGCATCGCCCGTTGTCTGCTCATTTGCGATGGCCTGCCGCCCATTGAGGGGTTTGCGGCGCTGCTGGCCGGTGATTGGGAAAAATGTGGTTGGAATAAAAAACCGCTCGCCGGCTTCGTCGTTCCGGACGAGTCATCCGCCGCCGAGGAGGCGTCATTATGAGTAAATCAACTTTTCGCTGGTCATCCGCGGGCCGCAGCCATGTGGGCATGGTCAGAGCGATTAACGAGGACGCTTGCCTGGCGATGCCGGAACTGGGCCTGTGGGCGGTCGCCGACGGGATGGGTGGTCACGAGGCCGGCGATGTCGCCAGTCAGATGATTGTCGAAACCTTGCAGGAGATTCCGCTCCCGCTCACCTGGCCGGATTTCCTGAACTCGGTGCGGGAAGCGTTATACGACGTCAATCGGCGCTTGCGCGAGGAGTCAGCCCAGCACTACCAGCATCGCACCATCGGCAGCACGGTGGTGGTGCTGCTGGCCCACGAACATCAGTGCGCCTGTCTGTGGGTGGGCGACAGCCGCATCTACCGGCTGCGGAATGGTCAACTCGAACAACTGACCCGCGACCATAGCCATGTGCAGGAACTGGTCGATCAGGGGCTGCTCACCCCCGAAGAAGCGCATCGCCATCCTCTGGCCAATGTGATCACACGGGCGGTCGGTTCGGCGGACGATCTGCAAATCGATGAAGTGGTGTACCCCTTGCAGATTGGCGATCTGTTCCTGCTGTGCAGCGATGGCCTGAACAAGACCGTCCCTGATGAGGAAATCGCCCGCCTGCTCGCGCACAGCAATCACAATTGCCAGGAAGCCGTCAAGGCGTTCATTCACCTGGCCCTCATGCGCGACGCCAACGATAACGTCACGACCATTGTCGTGAACATCGACGGTGACCCGGCGGAAGCCGCTGGCGAAAATGCCGGTGGCGTCAGCGGGGGTTTGGAAGCGCTGGAAGATCCGATTCCGCCAGATTGGTATTTACAATGATGACCTACCGCCCCCGCCGATACAGTGGCAAGGGTTGATCGGCGGCGGGCTGGTAACTCTCACTGAAATCATTAAAAGCTTCCAGCGCATCTTCCAGATTGCGGTCAGCTCTCAGTTCAAACGCATCGAAACCGCTGCGGGTCATGAAAAAGAGCTGATCGCGCAACACATCGCCGGTTGCGCGGATTTCCCCCCGATAGCCATACCGTTCCCGCAACAGGCGAGCCTGCGAATAGGCGCGGCCATCGGCAAATTTGGGAAATTCCAGCACCACCAGCGCCAGCGCCGGCAAATCGTCGGCCAACTCAGCGACATTGGCGGTGTTGGGCAACCGCACGCCGACCGGTTCGCCCCGTTCCCGCAACGCCACTCGTTCCTGTTGCCAGCGAGTTTGAGAAACGATCACCGGCCCGGCGGGCAATTCGGCGTCGTCCGCGACCGGTTGCCAGTGATCCTCGACAATCTGCCGGTTTTTAATAACCGACGGCATAGCGCTGGGCCTCCTGTTTGGCTTCCCGACTGCCCGGCGCATAGGCCCGGGTGCGAAACGGCTCCAGGCCAATTCTGCGGAACGTGTCAAGGAACCGTTCGCCGTCTTCACGCCGTTCCACATAAACCTGCAAGAGGCGTTCGAGGGTGTTGGCGACTTCGGTTTTCGGCACGGAAGGACCGAGAATATCGCCCAGCGCCACATCATTTTCCGACGAACCGCCCAGCGAAATCTGATACCACTCCTCGCCTTTCTTATCGACGCCGAGAATGCCGATGTGGCCGACATGGTGGTGGCCGCAAGCGTTCATGCAGCCGGACATGTTGAGGCGCAGATCGCCAAGGTCGTAGAGATAGTCGAGCTGATCGAACTTTTCGTTGATCTGGTGAGCAATAGAAATTGAACTGGCGTTGGCCAGGCTGCAAAAATCCAGGCCGGGGCAGCAGATCATATCCGCCAGCGTGCCGATCACCGGCGCGGCCAGTTTCAGACCGTGCAGCGCATGCCACAGCGGGTAGAGATCGGCCTGGCGCACATCGGCCAGCAACAGGTTCTGGTGATGGGTGGAGCGGATCATGCCGAAGCTGTAGCGGTCGGCGAGATCAGCCACCGCGTCCATCTGGTCCGCCGTGATGTCGCCCGGCGCGACGCCCGGATCTTTCAAGGCCACGAACACATTGCGGTAACCGGCGACCTTGTGCGCAGCGACGTTGTGTTTGACCCAAGCCGCGAACGGCTGATCCGCCTTGAGCCATTGCGTGAAGCTGAGATCGTCGATGGCGTCGGCGGCATAGGGCGGCGGAGCGAAGTAGCGGCGCACCCGTTCGACCTCAGCAGGATCGAGGGCCAGCCCGGAATTTCTGATCTGCGCCCACTCGGCTTCGACCTGCTCGCGGAATTTCTCAGCGCCCAGCGCCTTGACCAGAATTTTGATGCGGGCCTTGTAGATATTGTCGCGGCGGCCGTGCTGGTTGTAGACCCGCAGAATCGCTTCCAGGTAAGTCAACAGGTCGCGCTGCGGCAAAAATTCGCGGATGACCCGACCGATGAGCGGGGTGCGGCCCAGCCCGCCGCCGACCAGCACGCGGAAGCCGAGGTCGCCCTGTTTATTCCGCAACAGGTTTAAACCGATGTCGTGGACCTGGGCGGCGGCGCGGTCGTGGGCGGCCCCGGTCACAGCGATTTTGAATTTGCGCGGCAGGTAGGAAAATTCCGGGTGGAACGTGGACCACTGGCGGATGATTTCGCAGTAAATGCGCGGGTCTTCGATTTCGTCCGGCGCGACCCCGGAGAGATGGTCGGCGGTGACGTTGCGGATGCAGTTGCCGCTGGTCTGAATGGCGTGCATCTGCACCTCGGCCAGTTCGGCGAGAATGTCCGGCGTGTCTTCCAGCTTCGGCCAGTTGTATTGAATGTTCTGGCGGGTGGTGAAATGGCCGTAGCCTTGATCATAACGGCGGGCGATGTGGGCCAGGGCGCGCAGTTGCCGGGAGGACAGCAAGCCGTAGGGAATGGCGACCCGCAACATCGGCGCGTGGCGTTGCAGGTAGAGGCCGTTCATCAAGCGCAGCGGGCGGAATTCGTCGTCGGTCAGTTCGCCGGCCAGATAGCGCTGCACCTGGCCCCGGTACTGGGCCACCCGCTCGTCGACGAGCGTCTGATCGTAGTAGTCGTATTGATACATCGCGTGTCGATCTCCGCCTGAAGTTCCCCCACTCCCCCGGAGGGAGCGGGGCTGGGCGTCAAGTTACCACTGCTGCGATATGCAAATAAAGTATTTTTTCACCATAAATTTATAACTAATCGATCCGATACCCGCCCAGTCCCATCACAGCGCCTTTGCCGGCGTGTGTCCATTGGCCGAGCCACAACCAGGGCCAGAAGGGTTCCAATCCGCCGCCGTTCAGTTCGATTTCGCCGACCAGTCCACCCATCGGCACGGTGTTGCGCTGGCGTGAGGAGTAGCGATTCCAGTCGCGCCAGCGCAGTCGAGTGGTGATCAGGGGAATGGCGTCTGCCGCCCGCGCCAGGACAGCGAAGTCGGTTGTCAAGGGCGCGTCGCCGTGAAAGGCGATCAGTAGCGAGACGCGCCGCAGCAGGCTGCCGAACAGGTGGGTAAAACGAAAGGTGTCCGGGGTGATGTGATCGTTGTCCACTGCTAACCGCAATGGTGTGTCGATGCGGAGCGTCAGCCGCTCCGGGCAGGGCGGCGGTTCAGGAATGTGCGGCGGCTGGAGCGTTAGCGGCCCGTCGGGCTGGTAGATCGGCGTCCAGCCGGTTGCCACCTGCTGCTCGACTGCCGCCAGCGCCAGTCGTCCCCGGTGGGTTCCCAGTCCTCGTGCGGCCGCTTGGTCGAGGGCATGGATGATGTAGGGCAGGTAGCGGTGACCGTGGCCGAACAGGGTTAAATCCAGCAAAGTTTCTTCGCCTTCCGTCAGGGGTCGGCGGGTGTCGGCGGGCGGGTGCAGCAGAAAGGGATGGGGCGCGGCAGGGTATTTGCGCAACAGGGCAATGGCCGGGTCGGGTGGGGTCTCGAACAGATAGGGGTAACTGCAGGAGCGGTAGAGCAGGCAGTCGGGGCAATGCGGTTCGTGGGTGACGCAAACCAGTCGCTTGAGCGCGTGGCCGAATGCGCCGCGCCAGGCGGAACCGGCGTAGGCGGGCAGGCGCAGCGGTTCTTGGGCGATGAAATGGAGTCGGTAACGGGAGACGGTAAGCGGGAGGGTGATGACGGGAATGGGGTTGGAAACGGTCATTGCTGCGGTCTCGGCGGATGATAACGCTGGTTTCAGGATAAGCCTGTCAACCCCTTTAATCCCAGATATACCGTTCATCGTAAGCCACCTCGTGTTTATCGAGAAATGCCCGGTACTCATCCTGGAAAGATTGCAGGCGATGGTGTTCACGCTGGTTTTCTACATAGTTGCGCACCATCTGCACATTCGAGGCGCTCACGGTGAATGCGCCGTAGCCGGCCTGCCAGGTAAAGCCAGTCCATTCATCCCCCTGTGTTTTCATCCATCTTGAAGAAACCGTCTTGACCTTTTCGACGGCTTGGCTGACGGCAATCGTGCGACTCAGTTCAAAGAGAATGTGAATATGATCTTCGATGGAATTGATAAGCAGCGCCTGGCATCCCAGGTTATCCATCACCATAGCCATATAGGCATGAAGGGATTCGCGGATAGCGTCGGTTAAAAATGGCTGACGGTATTTCGTACTGAAAACCAAGTGAATATAAAGGCGGGCAAGGGATTGCGGCATTGTTGGTGATCTTCTTTCGATTAGCCCCAAAGGGGCGAGCTAATTTTAGCCTAGGGCAACGCCCCGGGCACCCCCATTTGATCCATTAGCCCCAAAGGGGCGAGCTAATTTTAGCCCAGGGCAACGCCCCGGGCGTCCCCATTTGATCCATTAGCCCCAAAGGGGCGAGCTAATTTTAGCCCAGGGCAACGCCCCGGGCGTCCCCATTTGATCCATTAGCCCTGAAGGGACGAGCCAATTTTAGCCCAGGGCAACGCCCCGGGCGTTCTTAAATATCCATATCCCTTTACATCCGGGCAGGGCGTTTCCCAAAGGGCATATCGGGGCAGAGCGTTTCCCAAAAGGTGTATCGGGGAATTGTGTGGCCCATATCCGCAAGCCCATATCCGCAAGAACATTTAAAACAACATATCAAACATCAAACACCCAGGGCGATGCCCTGGGCTAAAATTAGCTCGCCCCTTTGGGGCTAAACAGATTTTTAATCTTTTATCGCACTCTGACTATTCAAGGTCTTAATCCCTTTTTAATCAGGGCTAGGTTTTGAAGCCGCCGTCGTTGCCGACCCCGTGACCCTGAGCGCGTCTTAATCCCTTTTTAATCAGGGCTAGGTTTTGAAGTAATGCAGTCGGGATTGATCAAGGCAACGTGGCGTCTTAATCCCTTTTTAATCAGGGCTAGGTTTTGAAGCAAGGCCGGGATCAACACCCGGCCCGTCCCCCTGTCTTAATCCCTTTTTAATCAGGGCTAGGTTTTGAAGCGCCCACCGTGTACAGCAGCCGGATCGATGGCTGTCTTAATCCCTTTTTAATCAGGGCTAGGTTTTGAAGCGGGCCAGCGTCGACAGACCCCTAGCCTGGGGATCGGGTCTTAATCCCTTTTTAATCAGGGCTAGGTTTTGAAGCGGGGCCGGTATTTAGTCCGTATGGTCACGGGGGTCTTAATCCCTTTTTAATCAGGGCTAGGTTTTGAAGAATTGAGGATAAGAAAATGTTGCTACGCAATGTCTTAATCCCTTTTTAATCAGGGCTAGGTTTTGAAGGTAAGGAAGTTCGCCAGTATGGTTATAAGGTTGCGTCTTAATCCCTTTTTAATCAGGGCTAGGTTTTGAAGCCTCTTCAGGCCGCTTAGCCATGCGCTCCTCGCGGTCTTAATCCCTTTTTAATCAGGGCTAGGTTTTGAAGGAAACAAAGCTGGCGGATTACAGAACGCACCAGCCGGTCTTAATCCCTTTTTAATCAGGGCTAGGTTTTGAAGGGTTTGAAGTTCCTGAAATGAGCAATTCTTCGCGTCTTAATCCCTTTTTAATCAGGGCTAGGTTTTGAAGTGAGACGATCAGCGAACTGCGTCAGCAGCTAGCGTCTTAATCCCTTTTTAATCAGGGCTAGGTTTTGAAGCCAAGGCGGCTAGATCAAGGAGTAGAAGATGAAGGTCTTAATCCCTTTTTAATCAGGGCTAGGTTTTGAAGTGATGCTACCAGAACCTATTGGGAGAAGTTGTTAAGTCTTAATCCCTTTTTAATCAGGGCTAGGTTTTGAAGACATATTGCTGTCAAAGCCTATAAAGCCTTGGGTCTTAATCCCTTTTTAATCAGGGCTAGGTTTTGAAGGATAAACACTGGAGAATTGACATGAAGACTCTACGTCTTAATCCCTTTTTAATCAGGGCTAGGTTTTGAAGAATGTTACATTGGCTAATTGGCACGTCAACCCGTGGTCTTAATCCCTTTTTAATCAGGGCTAGGTTTTGAAGCGTGATTAGTTTGCTAATACTAGTCACAATGTCTGTCTTAATCCCTTTTTAATCAGGGCTAGGTTTTGAAGAGATAAGGATAAAAGAATTAGAAACGTTGCCCGCAGTCTTAATCCCTTTTTAATCAGGGCTAGGTTTTGAAGACTACTAAGCCTGCTAAGACAAAAGGCAAGGCGGCGTCTTAATCCCTTTTTAATCAGGGCTAGGTTTTGAAGCTAATGCTGTTGACAACATGAGGGACTGGGTTGCTGTCTTAATCCCTTTTTAATCAGGGCTAGGTTTTGAAGAGGAATGTTGGCGGCAAAGGCATGGGTTACTGCATTGTCTTAATCCCTTTTTAATCAGGGCTAGGTTTTGAAGAGTAGCTAGGGCGCAAACCCTAGCATACTTGACAGTGTCTTAATCCCTTTTTAATCAGGGCTAGGTTTTGAAGCAAGGCTCCTATTAAAAGGATCGTTAAGGCAGTAAGGTCTTAATCCCTTTTTAATCAGGGCTAGGTTTTGAAGAGTACGCTTGGAACTGTTGGAGGACGGCAAGCGTCTTAATCCCTTTTTAATCAGGGCTAGGTTTTGAAGTCTTTTATACGCGCATGGAGGTTTCAAGGCGTCTTAATCCCTTTTTAATCAGGGCTAGGTTTTGAAGCATAACCACCTTAATAGTTATTGCTGGTTTTTTGTCTTAATCCCTTTTTAATCAGGGCTAGGTTTTGAAGGAGAGGAAAGGGGCATATCAGTGCTGATAGTGTGGTCTTAATCCCTTTTTAATCAGGGCTAGGTTTTGAAGCCATGCTAAACAAACAACAAGCGTATGCTAGGGCACAGTCTTAATCCCTTTTTAATCAGGGCTAGGTTTTGAAGATGCTGACCAGTATGTACCCGAAGTCAAGTTGTCTTAATCCCTTTTTAATCAGGGCTAGGTTTTGAAGGGACGGCAAGCCGCTAATTTAGTGGCTCATGGCAATGTCTTAATCCCTTTTTAATCAGGGCTAGGTTTTGAAGAAGCGCCAAGTAAGAAGTAACCAAAAGCGCCCTGGTCTTAATCCCTTTTTAATCAGGGCTAGGTTTTGAAGGGCTAAGATCACTGAAACTTTAGTTAAAGAACTTGTCTTAATCCCTTTTTAATCAGGGCTAGGTTTTGAAGTTTGTTTACTTGGCAATTGAAACAAAAACTGGCTGTCTTAATCCCTTTTTAATCAGGGCTAGGTTTTGAAGGTGATGAATATATCACTGTCAAAACCAAACAAGCGTCTTAATCCCTTTTTAATCAGGGCTAGGTTTTGAAGATTACTGGGATGGGCTTCTGAACAAGACCTATAAGTCTTAATCCCTTTTTAATCAGGGCTAGGTTTTGAAGTGAGTTTCTAGTCGCCGATGAAGCTTTTTTAGGAAGGTCTTAATCCCTTTTTAATCAGGGCTAGGTTTTGAAGAAGAGTTTATTTGTTTCATGTGAAACAAATAAGGTCTTAATCCCTTTTTAATCAGGGCTAGGTTTTGAAGATAGGTTCCAGTCTACATTAAGTCTGAAAGGCTTAGTCTTAATCCCTTTTTAATCAGGGCTAGGTTTTGAAGCCGCGTCAGAATAGCACGTTAGGGACTGTAACAGGGTCTTAATCCCTTTTTAATCAGGGCTAGGTTTTGAAGAATGTTACGCAACTTATTTATTATCGGATTGCTTGTCTTAATCCCTTTTTAATCAGGGCTAGGTTTTGAAGTGAAGCGTTAACGCTTCAATGCATGGTCCTAGTTGCGTCTTAATCCCTTTTTAATCAGGGCTAGGTTTTGAAGTTATAGCAGCAAAAGCATGGGTAACAGTATTGGTCTTAATCCCTTTTTAATCAGGGCTAGGTTTTGAAGTTGTTAAAGGTAGTGAATCGCTGATTAAAACACGTCTTAATCCCTTTTTAATCAGGGCTAGGTTTTGAAGAGTCTTGAAATTGTAACGCTTAAATTCCTAATGTCTTAATCCCTTTTTAATCAGGGCTAGGTTTTGAAGGAAACTGCTAGACAGAAGCTTGACGTTCTAAAAGCGTCTTAATCCCTTTTTAATCAGGGCTAGGTTTTGAAGGGCAAATGGGGAATTAAAGTGGCTACACAAATTTGTCTTAATCCCTTTTTAATCAGGGCTAGGTTTTGAAGGCACGCCGCCCTTTGAATGTCGTGTGCAATGCGAGTCTTAATCCCTTTTTAATCAGGGCTAGGTTTTGAAGTGATACTCGTTGCAGTTATTGGAAACGTGCTGTTGTCTTAATCCCTTTTTAATCAGGGCTAGGTTTTGAAGGTAACACTAGGGGAAAAGCGCGACGCCCTTTGAATGTCTTAATCCCTTTTTAATCAGGGCTAGGTTTTGAAGACCCTGATCGGATTGAAAAGGCTGCTTTGAGTCAGTCTTAATCCCTTTTTAATCAGGGCTAGGTTTTGAAGCAATATGAAAAGCTGGATAGCTTGCGGCGCTGGCAGTCTTAATCCCTTTTTAATCAGGGCTAGGTTTTGAAGTACTCAAATCAGCTTAAATAACGCGATTGAAACCGTCTTAATCCCTTTTTAATCAGGGCTAGGTTTTGAAGCGTTACCGGCAAAGTATCGCAAGCAGCAGAATGGTCTTAATCCCTTTTTAATCAGGGCTAGGTTTTGAAGAACATGAATGCCAAGGCATTTGAGTCCATGCAGTCTTAATCCCTTTTTAATCAGGGCTAGGTTTTGAAGTTACGTAATCTTTTCATATTAGGGTTGATACTGGGGTCTTAATCCCTTTTTAATCAGGGCTAGGTTTTGAAGTTGTGATAGCACAATTCAATTATACATTGTCCCGTCTTAATCCCTTTTTAATCAGGGCTAGGTTTTGAAGGTCGCCGTTATCGGAAATGTTTGCTTGTTCTGTCTGTCTTAATCCCTTTTTAATCAGGGCTAGGTTTTGAAGCCATTACATTGCAAGTATTAATCCTAATCGCGTCTTAATCCCTTTTTAATCAGGGCTAGGTTTTGAAGAAAGTTGGACTAACAAGGCGCATGAATCTTTGCGGTCTTAATCCCTTTTTAATCAGGGCTAGGTTTTGAAGAAGACAAGGCGCTTGGTATTGCAAGATCAATTGGTCTTAATCCCTTTTTAATCAGGGCTAGGTTTTGAAGCTTTTTTCTTGATTACGTTTGGTTATAGCCTAGAGTCTTAATCCCTTTTTAATCAGGGCTAGGTTTTGAAGCAAGGCTAATGACACTACTAGGAAATACTGGGATGTCTTAATCCCTTTTTAATCAGGGCTAGGTTTTGAAGCAATCGGTAGTGAAAGCATCGGAAGCGCTTGTTAGTCTTAATCCCTTTTTAATCAGGGCTAGGTTTTGAAGAGGCGATTTTGTATCCGGGCTTGGCGTCTTCCGGGAGTCTTAATCCCTTTTTAATCAGGGCTAGGTTTTGAAGCGCGGTATTGGTGTAATCCCTTTGACTTGATCGTCTTAATCCCTTTTTAATCAGGGCTAGGTTTTGAAGCCATCAGCGCTGGAAAATCTTTTCAAACAATCACTTGGAAAGGGGGTTGCCAGAAATTTTGTTGTTTGAAAAGTTATCTTTTTTGCCATACAGCAACAAAGTTGCTTTATAAAAACACAAGGGCGCTTTATAAGCATGAATTTGGCAGGATATCAGAATTTGGCTCAATAGGGGCCGGCTCTTTGGCCAACCGGCTGACTTACCAAGCGCGTGGGGCGAAGGTTGGAGCATTTTGAATGGATGCCGAATGACCGGTCGCCCGGATACTGAACAGCCCCCGGTTTTCCACCATCCGCTCGGTCCCCGCATCCGCCGTCAGCCAAGCCACTGCCCCGTAAATCCGGTTCTGGGCATAGCGCGGAATCCACTGCTTCATCTGGCCGAGGCGATCCAGAAAGTCCTCGACATCCTGCGGCTTTAAGGTGGTCTTGACCTCAACGACCACGATGACCTCACCATTATGGGCAATGATATCGAATTCATAATTGCCGCCATCCGCTCGTTTGCCCTTCAGCCGGGTGGTCGTGTCCGCAATCGGGATGCCGCGTTGCGTCAGCAGTTCGACCAAATCGCCCTCGACCAGCGATTCCATCAATTTTCCCCATTGACTGGTGAACAGCCGTTCCAGTTGGTTAAGTTTCCGGTCAGTCGCCTGAAACTTGCGCTCGGTTTCCTGCGACTGTTCTTTAAGCAACCGCTCGGTTTCCTGAAACCGCTGGTCAGATTTCTCCCAGTTTTCCTGAATTTTCGTCCAGCTTTCCTGAACTTTCGCCCAGCTTTCCTGAAACTTCCGGTCAGTTTCTCGAAACAGGTTCAAGATATCTTCATAAGTCGTGGCCATGATCCTCTCCAGCAGGCGCGATGCTCACAGTATACGCCTGCTCGCACAGCAAACCTTCAGGTCAAAAACAGGCTCTCCTGTGACGACAAATCTTCTTCCGGCGCCATTTGTGGCGCCCGCTCGCCGAGCCGCAAGATGTTACGACCATTCTGAATCAACAAAATATCTTCGGGAAAAATCTGCTTCCCCAACAGCACCACATCATCGACCTGCTCCGGCAGCGGATAACAACGCACATCATCCTTGTGCGGATCGATAATGTCCTCCAAACCCCGCAGTACCCCTTCCAGCGAATGCTCAAAAAACGCCCCGATGAACACCGAATACTGTACCCGGAACGCAAACTTTCCCAAATACCGCGCCACTCGCGTCAACCGCTTCGGGTTTTCCGAAATATCGTAGCAAATCAAATAGAGCCGCCGTTTTTGCGCCATGATTCAACTCTCCAGCCACTGCCGCAACTGATGCAGCCAATCCAAACCCATCCGCCGCAAAGCCTCCGCCTGTTGCTCAAACAACCGGATCACCACCCCCTCCTGCGTCAAATCCAACCCTCTCGCCGGGTCAAGAAACCGGGCTTCCAGCGCCGCCAGCACCGGGACCGCCAGACTCCAGCCCAACAATTCCGCCAGATCACCGACCAAATCCAGACCAAACTCCAGACAACTCCAGCGCCGCGCATCCAGCCCTGCCTCCCCGAACACCTCCGCGCTCAACCCACACAACAAACCCTGCAACCGCTCCTCAAGCAATCCTGCCGCCGCCGTTCCCAAATAGCGTTGCCGTGCCAGCGCCAGCGCCTCGGGTAGATCCGCCGCTACCGCTCGCGTCAACGCCCGTGGCAACTGCGGGCGCACCCTCTCCAGCGCCGTCCGGGTTGCCGCTTCCCGCCAGGCCGCATAACGCGCCTTCCCGCCCCGCCGGGTCAACCGCGCCCGCAACCGCGTATACAGCAAATCATGCCGATCCCGTGAACGCCGGTCGCTGCCAAAAAAATAACCACGCACCGAACCCTCCCGATTCAGAAACACCACCGGCGCTCCAGCGACCGCACACGCCAGCAACGCCTGATGATCCCACGCCACCGCCCCACTGCTGACCACCCGCGCCACCCGCGCCAACGGAAACCACTGTACCGCCCGCTCGGGCTGCCGCACCCGCAACGCCGGACCGTCCACCTCCACCCGCGTCCCCGCTTTACCTTTCAAGTACAACGGCTTGCGCACTTCGGCTCGCTCTTCGTCCAAAATCCAGCTCGGATCACGCCACGTCATTGCGCTACTCCCTCTATCGTTCAGTGATTCTCTGCTCCCTCGCCCCCTGCCAAGGGAGAGAGGGGGTCGACCCGCCCATTCAACCAGTTCGCCAACCGATAACTCTCCCGCCGCAAATACCGTCGCGCCGGCGGAACCCAAGTTTCATAACCCGCATAAAAGACCTGCCGGCCCACCTTGGCCAACAGACAAGCGCCTTTGTCGAGGACGAAATCCGCCGCCTGTAACCGTCGCTCGCGGAACAGCGCCCACACCCAGCCATCCAGCCGGGGCCGCAACGGCTCAATCAAATCGCAGGCCAGCGACTCACGGCCATAGACCGGCTCATGGAAAAAACCCAACAGCGGGTCTAAACCCGCCCCATAGACCGCCCGCACCGCCTCAAAGTGCAGCAGGGTATAGCCGAGCGACAGGCAGACATTGACCGGATCGCGCGGCGGGCGGCGATTGCGCCCGGTAAAGTTCACCGACGGCGGAAACAACGCCGTCAACGCCGCGTAATACGCCGCTGCCCCGACCCCCTCCAGGCCCAACACCGCATCCCGATCCGCCGCCACGGCCAGCGACGGCAACAACCCCCGCACGGTCGCCAGCCCATCATGCAACGGCTTGCGCACATCGGGCCGCTGCGCCTGCGCGGCTTCCAGAAACCGAATCTGCGCCCGCAACTTGCCCGCGATCAAGCCACGGGCCAGCGCCAGCCGCGCCTCGGTATCGAACGTCAGTTGATACTGCGCCAGTCGCCGGCGGGCATCGCCATGTCCCGGACCCAGCACCAGCGCCGTGCGCCGACTGTGGCGGGCGCTCAAACACACGATTGAAGTTCCCTGCTCCGCCAATGCCGCCAGCACCCCGCTATCGAACTGCACCTGGCCCTGCATCACCACCCGCTCCAGCAGCGCCAGCGGCACCCCGCGCGGTCGGGCGTCCAGTTCCTCAATCACCAGCCGCTTGCCATCCAGCCGCAAATTGAGATTGCGCCGATCCAGATACAATGTGCCCATAAGAATCTCCTGATCGTATTCCCCTCCTTGGCTAAAGGAGGGGTGGCGCGTAGCGCCGGGGTGGTTCGGACTGGCAGGCGCTGCTAACTCACATAATAGAAATCGGGGTCCGCCGGCGTCAGCGCGATCCCCAACGCCCGCACGGTCACCTTGCCCAGCGGCAACAACAGGAAACGGTCGCTGGACAAATCCAGCACCTGCCGCACCTCGAACACCAATGTCCGCCGCTCGCGCTCAGTCAGAAAGCACTCGAACACCGACTTCTGCCCACCGCAGGCATAGCCCTTCAACACATGCAGGGCCGCCTGCAAACGGTTGGGATCGGTCACGTCATACGCAGCGAGATACAGGATGCGGTTTGGCATTGCGGCGCTCTCCTGAAAAGCCGATGGAGAACGTTATACGCCAGCGCCGAAAAAGAGGCAGGAACGGCAAGCTTGCCGACTTCCCTTGCTCGCAAGCAGGAGAGGGCAAAGACCACCTAATCACCCAGGGCGACGCCCTGGGCTAACATTGAATCGCCCTTTCAGGGCTAAAAAAAATAGATTTTTTATGCGCTTAAACCCCAAAGGGGCGCACTAATTTTAGCCCAGGGCAACACCCTGGGTGATTTTTTGCAACACCTGATACTCTTCCAGCCGCGCCCCGCATTGACGCAAATCGGCGGCGGTTAATTCCCGTCCCCGCCACTCCGGCGGCGCATCCACACTCAAATGCAAAAACCGTCCGCCGCGCTGGCAGACTTGCGCCGCCAGATGCACTGGCAGGGTGCCGATCACGACATCGCCGGGCTGAATCACATCAGGATCAAGATGAGCAATCACCGTATCAACGACGACGCCTTCCCCAGCAGCCCACTCCCGTGCGCCGGGATGACGGGAGACAAAATAGGTGGTCATTTCAGCAACCAAAAATCAAAGAGGTAACAATTTCTTAATCAAGCACCGTAACTCTTCTTGCAATAGCTTGGGATCGCTTAAAACACGCTCCACCTTTTGTTTAATCTTTTCATCATCTGGTCGTGTCCCATGAGCCAGAGCATTACGCAACGCCTTGAGCAAAAAATAATCGCTCAGTAACGATTTTTTGCCTCGCAATCCACTCTGATACTCTTTACGTGCTCTATCACGATCTTGGAAATCCCAAAATCGTTCATGCTTTTCATCATCAATCAGACTTGTCACGAATCCCTCGAATGCATAAATAGTTGCCCGGATATAATCGCGATGTTCCAGGTACTCGATAGCCAACTCCCGCTGACAAGCCAATAAATCCTGACCCTTGTGCCAACGAATCCTCGCCTTTAACTGATCAGCGAATAAATCCGAAACACCAGGCAATCCCGAATCCAGAACCGCATCAAAATTTCTCAAGTCAGCACGAGCTTCCCAAGCATTAGAGGTCCGCTCTCGAAACGTCGCCCGCCGCAAATAATTGGCCTGATGCGTTGATACGCCATCCTTCTCCATCAAATCAACGAATGCGCCATAATCACCGTCCTTATCAAAGGTATTCAATGCCGCCACCCAATCAGCAATTCGCAGCAAGCCAGCCAAATTCATAACCGGGGCAATTCCCTCCTGTTTCATTTCAAAGGCCCCATAATACAGACCCTCAACGGTCACTTGCCGAGCTTCACGCAAATGCAGAGCGCTCAATAACGCCAGCATCGGCAAGTGGCGAAAGCTATGGGTAATATCCAGGCTGACCCGGTCGCCGGCTTTGACTTCAGCCGCCATGGCTTGCAGCAATTTCAGTTGCTCGCCCATCTGGTCAGCGTAGCCGATCACCCGAAAGCACACCTCGAAACCCAACCGCCGGCTGATCGGTTCCGCTAGGGGATCGAGAAGCTCTTTTGTCACCCGATTGGCCTGGACCGCATTTTGGACTTGCTCAACGGCATCCAGCGCCTCCCCGGTCAAGGCTGCGCCCTCGTCATCCAGACAAATGACATCCCAGGCGCTGCTACTGGTGCCAAACATCACCAAACGATCCGCTTGCAGTTTTCGCCGCAACGCCAATCCGAAATAGCGGGTCGTCGCCGTTTCACCGTCTGGAAACCGGTAAGTCGTAGACTGGTAATTGCCCGCCCGACCAAGGAAAGTAACCAGGGTATGGCTCATGCTGAATCTCCTCATTCCGCCGGCGGCTGAACCGGCAACTGTGGCGGCAGCTCCCGAATCTTTAAGACGGCGGTCTCTTGCAGCAATACTGACAGCAACCCGGCTTGCGCCCATTCCACCGTTTTGCGCCAGTCGCTTTCCGCCACCGGACGGAAACCGTGAGCCAGAATCGAATGATTGCGCATGTGCAGCCAGTCGAGCAGCACATTCCGTTCGGCGCGGAAGAACGCACCCGCCGGGCTGTCGGGCTGATGGTGTACTAATAATTCCCAGGCGTTCATCGAACTGGCCAAGATGCGGCCCTTGTCGTTCGGCGTTAGCGTCATGTGCGGCGGAACCTGCTCTGGCCGCACATCGCCGGTGTCAATACCGCAGCGACTGCGCAACAGCCATTGCGCCGACCATTCCAGCAACCGATAAACCCGTGCCACCGCGTCGTCGTAGCGGCCTTGGGCAGCGCGGCGTTCGGCGTTGCGCCACAGATCGAACAGCCGGGCCGGCTCCTGAATCTCGTTCTCGGTGGTCAGTCGCTTGAGCGCCGCCAGCAGCAGCGTCCAGCTCGCGCCAATCCGGGGCCGGTACGGTTCCAGACACTCCAGCGCCACGCCATGATCGAAGCGGTCCCAAGCGTCCAGCCCCCGGCTCAAATCCCGCAGCATGGCTAAACGGGCGGCCAAATCCCGGTCACGCGGTCGGGGCAACGCCGCCAGTCCCTGCTGCGCTTCCGCGTAGGCATAACGTCGCCATGCCGCCACGTAGGGCCGCATCGCCCGCTCCAGGCGCACCCGCTCGACATTAGCCTGGGTGACCGCTTCCATGCCGGAACGCACCTTGACCAGATCAGCGCGCGAACCGGTGACCAGTTGCAGTTCCACCCCATCGCTTTCCAACGCCGCGCTGACCAGGCCGGCGGTCATGGTCTTGGTGCCGCCGGTGTAATCGGCCAGCAGCCGCGCACCGGGAAACCTCTGGCCGAGACTTTGAATCGTGCTGCACAGAATACGAAATACTTCGTCCAGATCGTCGACAGGGACATGCACCACCTCATGCTGGTCTTCGCGTAATCCGGCCTGGGTGGGAATGTTGGATAGACTGGGTTTATCGTCGCTGGGGCGAGCTTTGATGCACGAACCCTTGCCGAGAATCTGCACGTCGGAACCGGGGCGACCAGTCGCCGGGTCCCGGTCGGTGCAAATGAAACAGGTGAAGTCCGGTGTGGTTTGCCTCAGGGCGGTCAGGATCGGTTCGTGCGAACCGCCCACAGTGCAGAGCAGAATGATAGGGGGCATGTCAACTGGCTCCTTGGCGTAGTTGCTGGATTTTGGCTTTGCGTTCCTGCTTCTTTTTACTGCCGCCCCAATCCAGATAGCCGTAGATCGCCTCGGCCAATTTCGCCAAATTCTCGCGTTCCGCCGCCGGCCACAGCAATCCTTCCTTGAGCAACTCGTTCAAGCGATTGGCGATCCGCCCGCCCGGTTCCTTGCGTTTGACGCCCTGATCTTCCTCAAACCAGCGTTGCAAATCGGCAATGATTTTCTGTTCCGGAGGGAGTGCGGCTTCGATCGACGCCGCCGCTTGACGCACCTGTTCCTCAACCTGCCGCTGGGCCTCGGTTTCCGCCTGCTGACGCATTCGTTCCCGCTCGCGGTCGATCCAGCCTGCGTACTCAGTAGACAATCCGGCCAATACCTCCTGCATTTCCCGCCCATCCGGCTGTGCTTGATCCATTGGATGCAACTCCACCAGCAACCAGCCAAACGGCAACATCCCGATGCGGTCCTGAATGTTGCTGGCCGCCAGCCACCAGCTCGTACCGGCAGCGCGATTTTCCGAACTCATCTTGCCCGTCGCGCTATCCTTGCCCAGTAGGATCTTGATCGCCCGCACGCCATTCAGCGTCACCGACTCCGCGCCGCTGTGCCGGCCCACCCGCAATAAAAACGCCTGGTTTTTATCCAGCCGCTGCCCCAGCGAACCCCTCAGTGACTGCTCAATCAGCTTGGC
Organism: Pseudomonadota bacterium; assembly: GCA_022709365.1. Taxonomy (GTDB): domain Bacteria; phylum Pseudomonadota; class Gammaproteobacteria; order Competibacterales; family Competibacteraceae; genus UBA2383. The sequence goes on along the minus strand of JAKLIY010000004.1, from coordinate 66,409 downwards.
CCACTGCGTATCCAGATAACTCCGCTCCCGCATCTGCTGGATTTCCGCCTCCAGTTGCGGACGATAAAAGCGATTGCAGGCTGCGGCGATTTGCTGCGTATTCCAGCGCAAAGGCAACGCCGGTAAACGACGGTCATCGTTGAGGTGATCGATCTGCTGCACGGTCAATTGTCCAGAAAACACCCGGAAACGGGCGGCGGGCACACACTCCAACAATTGATACAAATTGCGCTGCTCGGCCTGGCTTTGGATAGAGCTGTCCCCCAGTTTCGGCGCTTTACGGCGGCGATTGACCGCAAAACGCAGCTCGCTGCCCACGCCGGCCTCATCCATAAAGCCTGCATCCATCAAGTGGACCAGCCGCATCGGATCCTGCTCGAAACGGTCATAGCGAAACAGCCGTTGCTGCAACGCCAGACTTCTTTCCTGGCCCGCCAAAGGACGCCCCTCGTTGAGTCCATCCAGCAGCGCGGTGCGAATCGCTCCTTTCAAGCTGCTGCCCGGCAGTACCGGAACGCCATTGACCGGATTGAAAAACGTGCGTTCGATCTCCAGCCGGTTCAGAAGCTGCGCGCCGTCGCCTTCCACTTGAACGGTCTTGCCAACCCGCTTCTGGTAAAACGCAACCATCTTCGGCCCCACCGGCACCCGCCGGCTGGCGATGGGAATCAGCGCCTGCCGGCGTTGATAAAAGAACGCCTGAACTTGTTGCAACATCCGGTCATTGGCGGGGCTGGTGACGATTTTCAGCAATTGTTCCCGATCATGTGCAGTCAATACCGCCATCGCCGCGCCGGGTTCGAACTCATACAGGGTGTCATTCTCGATGACGTAGCGGGTCGGGTCATAATCCTCGCCACAGCCGATATGTACCGGCGACAGGGTGGAAATCAATAACTGACTGGCTTCCAGAAACTTCATACTGGTTTCTCCCATGCGGGCAGACTAATACCGACCACTGGCGCATAACCCTGATGAACCGTCTCGGCAATGGCGCGGGATAACCGTCCGTCGCCGCCCAAACCCTGACCGACAAAGCCCGTCTCGACATACCGGGCCGGTTTCAGCACCGCGCCAGCAGCGATCAACAGTACCGGAGTCTTGAACGGCTGACCGCTTTGCACCGCCAGATCGCCATGCCGGCCAAAGCGGGTGAACGGCTGATAGCGGCTGGCATCCGGCAAAAACCCGCAACCCTGCGGCGCACACGGGGCCAGGGTGAGATAGGCGTTGGCGCTAGTCTGGGCGGTCAACCCGGTCTCGACGACTTCCAACACTGCAAACTTGCCCAGACCGATGCTGGCGTCCCGCCCGAAGCCGGTCGCGCCAATCCCCGAAAACCACGCTTGCAACTCTGACTTGTCCAGCCGCGCCGGGTCGAAAACAAGGTGAAGGTCCAGCGTCACGCCCGGCGCGAACCCGATTTGACTCATCATATAGGGCGCAAATCCGCCTTCGCCCGTCGTCCCGGTTTGCCGGTTGATGCTGTTATGCGGCTGCGGCCAGCTCTCCCGCAGACTCAAATCGGGCTTGCCGGTCACTTCCTGGTCGGAATGAGCGACCTTCAGCCAACTCCGCAGCGGCTGGCTCAAGGCGTCATGCGGAATCCATTGGCGCTTTTTCAACCGCTTGCGGTCGGCATCCGCCGGTGGCTCAAACCCGCTCAGTGGCAACGCCGGGCGGGGCAGATAGCCCGTTGGCAAGGCGTCGGCGACCACGGCAAATGGCTGGCCAGTCAGATAGCCATCGAGCAATTCCCGCAACCGCGCCTCGCCGGCCTGATGGCGAATCGTCCAGCACAGTTGCCCAAACAGCGTATCGCCGAGCAGTGGCGTACCGAAGGACGATAGCGGGCGAATCCGCAAGGTGATCATATCCATGACGCTTATTCCCCCAGTGGACGATCAGGGTTGCGTCTGTTCGAGACGGGCTTGCAAATTCTCACCATGCTCGAAAGCCAGTTCACGGAAGCGCAATTTGCCGTAGCCCCGCGAACCCGAACCGCCCAGCCCACCCAGTTCCAGCAGGCGCAGCCCGGCCAACACCGTATCCAGCAGGTCTTCGCCGTCATGCACCTTGAGGGTCAACTGGAAATCGAAAATCGCACTGGCCGGCACCCGTTCGGTATTGCGGGGATGTTCGGCCACGCCGCGAATCCGGTCGATCATGTTTTCCATCTTGGTTTCAGTCAGCAGCAGGTTTTTCTCGCGCATCGCTTTCACCCAGTCCCGGTTGAGGGCGCAATCCCAGAACGCCAGCCGGGTCGGGCCAATCTCCGCTACGAGTTTTTCATTCTGGTTACTGCCTTCCGGGGCGCCGCCGAACAGTTTGAGGATGTTTTTTCCCTGCTCGATTTGATCACTTCCCAGTCGGTCGAGATGACCAAAACCAAGGGGCTTGCCTTCAGTAAAGGCAACGACGCCGGCCCGCCATTCCAGCAGGCTGCGCATTTTGCCCTTGAGGCTGGAGCCGGGAATGTAGGGTTCCTGGGTAATGGGATTCTTAATCACCGGGTTGTCCGTGCCGCCGATATGCATTTCATTGTTGCCGCTACCGATATGCAGGCCGCTCAGCAGTTCGATTTCACCAGTGAGTTTGGCAATGTGGGTCAATTTCATAGTCGATGATCCTTGGTTTTTACTTGTCGGATGGACGCAGTTCTTTGTAGAAGCCCAGGAAGGCTTCGAAAAACAGCTTGCAAATCCGCAAGGTTTCCGGGTCTTTCACCTGTTTTAAGCAGTCGCCAATCATTTTGGCAAAATGATCATCCACCAGTCTGCGGCCCTTGGCATAAGCCAGCTTGGCGTTGAGCATCAAAATAAACGGCAGGTAATCATTAAATCGGCTCGGTTCCATACTGACCTTGGTTTCCCACATACACAGTTCGTCGTAAAACTTGCGAATCTGGCTGGGTTTGTTAGCGCTGCGATTCTCTGCGACAAATTCCGCTTCCTGTCGGGCTACTTTGTTAAACAACTCAGGATTCAACGGCATGAAAATCAAATGGGCCTCAGTTTCCGCAGGTTCATTGCGTTGACTGTTGGTTGAAGAAGGGCGTTCCACACTCGGCGGACGGAGTTCTGCTTTGCTTTGCACCGATGAAGAAATCGGACTTCTTGATGAATTTCCGTAAGGCTTCAGCATGGTGGTTTCTCCTAATCCCGTTGTTGGTAGAGGTAAGTGAACAGGGCGATTTTGTACGCGCCGGCGAAGCGTTCGATGCCGCCATTGGCAATAATCGCGGCGATTTCCTGTTGCCAGCGCCGGCGGGCGGCTTCATCCATCCCCTTCTGCCGTTCCAGCAACCGGCGAGTGCGATAGACAAAGCGGGAATGCCACAGCGCGTTTTCAGGGTTGATCTTGCATTCGCCGCGTTGATTCATGCGGCCAGAACGCAGGTTTTCCGCCATGTCGATCAAATACAGCAAGCCATAGAGATAACCCGTACTGAGCTTTAACTCGCCGGCCAGCCGCTCCAGAGCATCGCGGTTTTTCAATAACTCGGCAAAAGTATTCCAGCCGACCGTTTGGCCGAAACAGCACACGGCATTCTTCAGCGCTGGGGCCAGCCGTTCATCCAGTGGATGCCCCTTGGCCCGTTCCAGCGCATCCTCGGCCAATTCGCCCAGCGCCCGCACCGGTAACCCCGGCTTGGTCATCGCTAGTCCCGCTGAGAAGGTGATGCCCGGATTGCCGGCGACATAGCGCTGAAACTCCTCGCGCATCCGGGCCGCCAACTGGATTTGTGAACGCCATGGGCCTATCAGAAAGAAGTCATCGCCACCCGCAAACACGGTGTACGTATTGTGAAACCGTGCTTCACTTTGGCACAGCGCCGGCAGATAGACGGCGAAAAAGGCATGGAGCTGCCGGGAGAGCGCCGCCATCCGGGCAAAGGTCGGTTCACGCAAACCCTGCTGAAAGATCGTCCCCAGGTTGTCCACATCACCCTTGAGCGTCATCAGCGCCGCGACCCCGACCCAATGTTGCTGTTCATCCAACTGTCGGTCTTCACAGGCCAGATGATTGAGCGTCTTCGGTTCGCCGGGATGTGGGTCAAAATCAGCCTCGTTCCCCAAACGCGAGTACTTGTCACTGTCCCAGGCGTTCTCCTCCTCGAAACGGGGGATGTAGCCGTTGATGGCGCGGCGGGCGCAGCCCTTCCACAGAGGCTGGTCCAACGCCTCCGGCATCGAAATATCCCAACACCGCCGCAGGTTGCCATTGCGGGCTTCCTGGACAAACCAGCCGGTTTCGCTAGCATCGTCAGTAAAGCTGATGGTGTAGTTGAACATCGGCGTCGCCAGCGTTTTTAACGCCTTGCCGGTCAACGGTTCACGAGTGATTAACACCCGGTCGCGCTGGGTCAGAAAGCGACCGATGTCCATCTGATCGGCGGCCAAGGCGCTAACCCAGACGCCCTCAGCTATCTGGCGTGTTGCTGGCGAGCGGCCATCGACCTGGCATTCGCCATGCGCGCTAAAAGAATCCAGATAGCCTGTGAACAGCGGCGCCGGTGGATGCGCTCCGCACAGATCGAAACGGCGCAATTTAATGTCCTCCAATCGCTGAAACAGCCGCTTGATCAATTCTGCAAAGGGCCGGGTCCCACCAGCGCCTTTCAGGAAGTCATTGCAGCAGGCCGGCTCCCAGGCCAACCCAATACCGGACTGCCCCCAAGCATGAGTCAGGAACCAGTCGTTCAATGCCTTTTGCGTCTCCGCCAGTTTTTCCACTATTTGTGGGGTGTTGGGGGCAACGATCAGGAACTTGCCGGCAGCGTTGATGATCTGGCTGGTTCCCGGCAGGTCGAGCGCCTCCAGCACCCGGAGCGCTGCACATTCGCTGAGCAGCGAGACGTAGAAGGACCGGCCACGCAGCAGTTTGGCGGCGCGTTTCTGCGTCTCGCCGCCCGTGGCGAAAATGAATTCCTGAATCCCGAAGCAATCGCCCTGCACCAGCAGAAATTTCTGCTTCCCCCAATCCGTCCGTTCCGCCAGGGCGCGGCGGACGGTCTCCGGGTCGTCGGCTTGATCATGGTGATAGCGCCACAATGCGGTCGCCAGCGCTGCAACGGCCTTGGAATGGTCGTACAGCGACACATCCGGCTTGACGTTAAACGCGGTCGCCGAAGGAATGGCCGAGGCATAACAGGCCCAAAGGGTTTCAAAATGATCCAGCCACAACGGCAGGGCGTTCCGGTGCGAGGCGGGAATCTCCGCCAGCGCCGTCATAAAGCCCTCCCACAACCGGGCGTACTCCTGACGGGCGCGGTCTTTGTCGTCCTGTTCGTAACGGTCAGCGGGAACCGGGAACAGAACTGCTGGAGTCATGGGTTCGAGCCGGTAGCGGTACTGGAGCGGCCCGGCATCCTGGCCGCTGTCCAGTCGGATTTGTTCAAACAGCGTCAACAGCCGGGCGGTATAGTGGTTTTTCTTCGTGGACGTCTGCTCCTGCTCAGCCGCGTTGTAGTTCTCAAATTCACTGCGCTCAAAACCGGACGCTACCCGGTCCGCCGTGGCGATCAGCCATTGCAAATACGTTTCCGGGCGATGGTGGCGAGCGGCAGCGTTGATCAGGGAATCATCAACGACCGCGCCAAACGGGGCTGTTTCCACATCCCCACGTACCTTGGGCAACCAGGCTTCAATCTGGTCAAACGCCAGTGCGGTATAGGCGGCGTGTTTGTGGGAAAACCAGCCGCGATCCTTGGCATGGGTCTGGTGATAGGGGCTGTACTGGTGGACGTTCTTTTCCAGAGTCGATGTATCCACCGTCAAACCGGCGCGTTCGGCAAATTTACCGAGATCGTGGACCAAGCCCGCCAGTGCTACCCGGCAAGCGGCATAGAGGGGGGATTCAGCATCATCGGCAATTGGGGGCGTATCCATTCAAAAAGTCCTCTCACTGGCAGATAGTGGTCATGATGGCTTCATCAAGTGTAATAGTCTGATCCGGCAAGCTTGCCGTTCAATCTTCCGCTGCGGGGCTAAAGTGAATCTGTTGCGGTTCCAGCCGCAGGGCGTAGCGGGAACGCGGTCGCCGGCCATCGCCCTGAATGAGATACGGTCGCGCACCGGGCAAGCCGAGCGCCTTGACCAGTTCCCGTTTCAGCTTGCTGGTGCGCTGCTCGAAATAATGCTGTAAATCCTCCGGCTGGTGGGTGCTCAGGGCCTTGATGGCGCGTTCGTATTCGCTCGACAGCTCATCCGTCAGCGCACGGTATTCCGCCAGGAACTCTGCGAAGTCGGCTTCCGTGTGGTGAATGGCGGGCAACCCCTCCAGCGCCCGCCGGGCAAACCAAGCCAGCCAAGCGAAACTGATCGGCGTCAACCGCAACACGGTTTCGCCACAGCGCACCCGGCAGGTCGCCCTATCCAGCATCAGACCCGGCGCGGCCAGATTGCGCTGCGCCTGCACAACCACCGCGCTGAAACTGGCGCCGGGTTCCAGCAGCGCCTCCTGCAAGCCATCGCGCAGTCGCACAAAGGGAATATCCGCCAGCATCACGGTTGCGTCGCTGGCGTCGAGGGGCTGACCCTCACGGGTATAAATCACTCGCTCCTGCGGCGTCGGGTAGAAGAAATCCGCATTGGATTCAAAGGGACTGGACACCAGCACATGCGACAACCGATCCTGCGGACGCCCAAACAGCGACAGGGCGTAACCCAGATAGAACCCCATGGTCTTGCGCCCGCCGGCGATGGAGGCGTGAATCGCGCAATCGGGATCGGCGGTGAACTCGCGCACTTTAGCGGTGATCGCATCAGCAATCGCCTCGTTATCGGCCACCTCGCGAATATCGCGCAAGGGCCGCCCGTTGGCGTCATGGAGAATATGCAGACTGTCCAGCGTGAAACGGATGTCCGGCAGGCCGTGATCCTCGCGCAGTCGCTGAAACCAGCCCGGCGTTTTACTCAACAGGGTCAATCGCGCCTGTTCCGCCCCGTCAGCGGTAGTCAGCAGGTGAATTTCGTTTGGGACAAAGCGAGGTTCGCCCACGCACGTCAGGGCGTACAGGGTTTCGGTCACGATCTGCGGCGACAGACCGGAGACGCAGAGCAGGATGCGACGAGAGTATTGTTCCGGGTGCATAGTGAGGTTTTCCTTTCAGCATAGTGCAGTCCTCACCACAGTAAACCCGGATTGACAAAAAAGCGGATTCGGCAAGCTTGCCGGCGCTGCGCGTGACGATTGATCGAACCATCACGCATAAAAAGCCCGGTTTTGACACCGGGCCTGATCAGATCAACGGCTAACGACTCAAGCTTGAACCTTGGCGAACGCCTCGATCACTTCCTGCGGCGCCTGAATCAATTCGATCAGCACGCCCTCGCCACATAGAGGCGCAGCGTCGTTACCCTTGGGATGGACGAAGCACACATCGTAGCCCGCCGCGCCCTTGCGGACGCCACCGGGCGTGAAGCGCATCCCCTTGGCGGTCAGCCATTCCACCGCCGCCGCCAGGTTGTCAATCCACAGCCCGATATGATTCAACTGCGGGTCATGCACCTTGGGCGACTTGCCGGGATCAATCGGCTGCATCAAATCCACCTCGACCTTGAAGGGACCGGAGCCAATCGCGGCGATATCTTCATCGACATTCTCCCGCTCGCTGCGGAAATTGCCGGTCAGGGTCAAGCCGAGGGTATCCACCCATAACCGGCTCAGCTTGTTCTTGTCCAGCCCGCCGATGGCGATTTGCTGGATGCCCAGCACTTTAAAGGGTCGATCAGACACAAAAACCTCCTGAAGTTGATGGTTGGCGTCATTCTTCACGCCCCTCTCCCCCAGTGGGAGAGGGGTTGGGGGAAAGGGGGGAATAAACCTTATTCAGTATGTCATTGAACCCCGCGATTGCAACCTGGCCCCCGGCTTTCACCCTGACCGGGAATTGGGGAAATCTTCGGTTATACTTTCCCGGTATCGCTCACCCAACGTGTTTCGATCCCCCTGGAGGATGTGCATGGCAAACCCACAAACAGCGGATCTGACCGCTCCGACGTTCGACGAATTTCCCCCTACCCCCTATGAGGAATGGCGTAAAGCCATCGACAAGGTTCTCAAGGGCGCGCCGTTCGAGAAGCGACTGGTCACCAAGACTTACGAAAACATTGACCTGCAACCGATGTACCGGCAGGAAGATATCGCCGGCCTGCCACAAATCGACAGTCTGCCCGGTTTTGCCCCCTATGTCCGGGGCGCTAGCCCGCTGGGCTACGTCGCCAGCAGTTGGGATGTCGCCCAGGAAATTCCCTGCGCCACGCCCGCCGCGTTCAACGCCGCCCTGCGCGCCGATCTCGAACGCGGCCAGAACGCCGTCAATCTGGTCCTTGATCACCCGACGCTGCACGGCGTGGACGCCGATCAGGCAGCGGCTGAAGACGTTGGCAAAGAAGGACTTTCCCTGTCCAGCCTCGCCGATCTGGCCCAAGCGCTGGCTGGCGTCGATCTCGAAACCACGCCGGTCTATGTGCAGGCGGACACCAGCGCCCTGAGCTTCACCGCGCTGCTGGCGGCGCTGGTCCAGCAGCAGGGTAAATCGCTCACCAAACTGCGCGGCGCGATTGGCATGGACCCGCTCGGCCATCTGGCCGGTCACGGTCATCTGCCCCGCGATCTGAACGGCGTGTATGACGTGATGGCGCAACTGACCGGCTGGGCCAAGGCAAAGGCCCCGCAGTTGCAAACGCTCACCGTGCAGGGCCACCCCTACCATAATGGCGGGGCTAGCGCGACTCAGGAACTGGCCTTCGCCCTGGCGACGGCGGTGGAATACCTGCGGGCCATGCAGGCGCGTGGTCTGAGCATCGACGACACGGCTCCGCGCATTCGTTTCGCCTTCTCCATTGGTTCCAATTTTTTCATGGAAATCGCCCGGCTGCGCGCTGCGCGGATGCTGTGGGCCAAGATCGTCCAGGCCTTCGGCGGCAATGCTGAAGCGCAGAAGATGAGTATTCACGCCCGCACGTCCGCCTGGAACCAGACGGTGTACGACCCGCATGTCAATCTGCTGCGCGGCACGACCGAGGCGTTCTCAGCGATTGTCGGTGGTTGCGACAGCCTGCATATCTCGCCGTTCGACGAACTGATCAACACGCCGGATGAATTCTCCCGGCGCGTGGCCCGCAACACCCATACCGTGTTGCGCGAAGAGACCCATATCACCCATACCGTCGATCCGGCCGGCGGCTCCTGGTATGTCGAAAGCCTGACTGACGCTGTGGCTCGCCAGAGCTGGGCGATCTTTCAGGAGGTTGAGAAACAGGGCGGCATGGCCAAGGCGCTCGCCGCAGGCTGGCCGCAGGGTCAGGTCGCGGACACCGCCGCCAAGCGCGCTGCGAATATCGCCAAGCGCAAGGACATCTTTGTCGGCGCCAACATGTACCCGAATCTGAAGGAAACCCGGCTGGAAGCCGCCAAGGTCGATGCTGCGGCGCTGCACGCCGAACGAGCGGCGGCGCTGAAGCAGGCGCGGGCAGGCGCGAATGCGGCGCAAAAAGCAGCGGCGCTGGCGCAGCTCGCCAAAGGCAGCGATGTCGTGGAAGCGGCGATTCAGGCCGCGTTGGCTGGCGCGACGCTGGGAGATATCGCCCAGGCGGTGCGGACGGGCGCACAGGCCGGTCCGACCCTCAACGCCGTCTGCACCCAGCGCGGGGCATTGCCGTTTGAACGGCTGCGGGAAGCGACGGACGCCTCGCTGGCCCGTACCGGTCAACGTCCGCAAATCTTCCTGGCGGTGATGGGACCACTGACCCAGCACAAGGGCCGCGCTGATTTCGCTACGGCTTTCCTGGGCGTGGGCGGCTTTGAAACAATCTATCCGTCAGGCTTCAACACCCCGGATGAAGCAGCGACGGCGGCGCTGGCCTCCGGCTCGTCCGTGGTGGTGATCTGCTCGACCGACGCCACTTATCCCGAACTGGTCCCGCCGCTGGCCCAGAAACTCAAGCAGGCGAATCCCGGTCTCACCGTGCTGTTGGCCGGTTATCCCGCCGATCACGTCGAAGCCTTCAAGGCCGCCGGCGTGGATGATTTCATTCACATGAACGCCAACTGTCTGGCGCTGTTGACTATGTTGCAGAAGAAAATGGGGGTCGCCCAATGAGCCAATCACCTGATTTCACCTCGATGGCCTATGGCCTGGATTTCCCCAAGCCCAGTTTTGCCGAATGGAAAGCGTCGGTGGAAAAGACCACCGGCAAGACGCTGGAGCAACTGGTCTGGGCGACCCTGGAGCAAATCGATGTCAACCCGCTGTATACGCGGGACGACATCAAGGACCTCAAACACCTGGGCTATGTCGCCGGAGTGCCGCCGTTCCTGCGCGGCCCCTATCCGGCCATGTATGTGACGCAGCCGTGGACGGTGCGCCAGTACGCCGGTTTCTCCACCGCCGAAGAGTCCAATGCCTTCTACCGCCGTAACCTGGCCGCCGGGCAGAAAGGTCTGTCGATTGCCTTTGATCTGGCGACCCATCGCGGCTACGACTCCGACCATCCGCGCGTGGTCGGCGATGTGGGCAAGGCCGGCGTGGCGATTGACTCGATTCTCGATATGGAAGTGCTGTTCGGCGGCATTCCGCTCGATCAGATGTCCGTCTCCATGACCATGAACGGCGCGGTGTTGCCGGTATTGTCCTTCTACATCGTCGCCGCCGAAGAACAGGGCGTTCCTCACGACAAGCTCACCGGCACCATTCAGAACGACATTCTGAAAGAGTACATGGTGCGCAACACCTACATTTATCCGCCTGATCCGTCGATCCGCATCATCGGCGATATTTTCTCCTACACGTCCAAAGAGATGCCCAAGTTCAACAGCATCTCGATCTCCGGCTATCACATGCAGGAAGCCGGCGCGACGGCGGATTTGGAGCTGGGCTACACGCTGGCGGACGGTCTGGAATATGTGCGCACCGGCATCAAGGCCGGGATGGACGTTGATACGTTTGCGCCCCGGCTGTCGTTCTTCTGGGCGATTGGCATGAACTACTTCATGGAAGTCGCCAAGATGCGCGCCGGGCGGTTGCTGTGGGCGAAGATCATCAAGCAATTCAACCCGAAGAGCGACAAGTCGATGGCGCTGCGCACGCACAGCCAGACTTCGGGCTGGAGTCTGACCGAGCAGGACCCGTTCAATAACGTCGCCCGTACCTGCGTTGAAGCGCTGGCGGCGGCGCTGGGCCATACCCAGTCGCTGCACACCAACGCCCTGGACGAAGCCATTGCCTTGCCAACCGACTTCTCGGCGCGCATTGCCCGCAACACGCAGCTTTACCTGCAAGACGAAACGGCGATTTGCAAGGTGCTGGACCCGTGGGGCGGCTCCTATTACGTCGAGGCGCTGACCAATGAGCTGGTCAAGCGCGCCTGGGGCCACATTCAGGAAGTGGAGAGTCTGGGCGGCATGACCAAGGCCATTGAAACCGGCCTGCCGAAGATGCGGATTGAAGAAGCGGCGGCCCGGCGGCAGGCGCATATCGACTCCGGCAAGGAAACCATCGTCGGTATCAACAAATACCGGCTGGCCAAGGAAGACCCGCTGGACATTCTGAATATCGACAATACGGCGGTGCGCGAATCGCAGGTGCAGCGGTTGCAGAAACTGCGCGCTAACCGCGATGAAGCCAAGGTCAAAGCCTGCCTGAACGCGATTACCGAAGCGGCCAGCGCCGGTTCCGGCAACCTGTTGGAGAAGGCGGTCGAAGCGGCCCGCGCTCGCGCTTCTCTCGGCGAAATCTCCGATGCGATGGAGAAGGTGTTTGGCCGGCACAAGGCGGTCATCCGCGCCATTTCCGGCGTGTACGGCAGTGAATTTGGCGATGCGGCGGAAATCGCTACGGTACGGCGGATGGCGGATGAGTTCGAGCAGCGCGAAGGCCGCCGCCCGCGCATTCTGGTCGCCAAGATTGGTCAGGACGGCCATGACCGGGGCGCGAAGGTGATTGCGACGGCGTTCGCCGATCTCGGTTTCGACGTGGACATCGGCGCACTGTTCCAGACCCCGGAGGAAGTCGCCCGGCAGGCGGTGGAGAACGACGTGCATGTGGTCGGCATGAGTTCGCTGGCGGCAGGGCATAAAACGTTGCTGCCGCAACTGATTGCGGAACTGAAGAAGCTGGGCCGCGAGGACATTATGGTCGTGGCGGGCGGTGTCATTCCCGCCCAAGACTACGAGTACCTCAAGGCGAATGGCGCTGCGGCGATTTTTGGCCCCGGCACGGTGGTTCCGGTCGCCGCACAGAAGGTGATTGAGGAGTTGAATTTGCGCCTGGCGGCATGAGGGTGATGTGAAAGATGGTAGGGTGGGCATTGCCCACCCTGTTTAACTCTGTTAGCTCTTTCCGTGATTTAGGGAATACATGCAGTTGCGGTTCAACGTATGTTGTTGAAACTGAAATACATACTGATACCGTCGATAGTTGATATACACCGCCTTGGGGTGAAAAAATACACCTTTTAGGGGGTCTACTACTCGTTAGGCTATTAACGCTAAACATCAAGGTTAAAAAATTGGCAACGTGCTATTTATGTGGTCGGTATCTAAGGCAAGGGGAAGGCGTTAGAAAGAATGTCAAGACAGGGAGCAGTTTCGGTATTACGTCAAAGTTTCGCTTATCAACCCGTGCTTACAGCGGCTTGCGCACTGTATGTCCACAGTGTGCTAGGTCCTCAGGATGTGGAACATTATTGTTCTGGATATTTATAGGCTGGTTGTTACTATCTGTCTTAGGACATCGCTGAAGCCCTAATCTTATTAGACATCAATTAACTGAAATAGGTTACTTAAACTTGAAGATTCTAAAAGAACTCATCAGTAGTATAACTGAATCTCTGACATCGCAGTGGTTGATCCCGTTGTTATCATCGTTATCATCCATAGTCATTTTAGTAATTCCACAATTCCAAATATGGATAGACCAGTTAATCCCTATATCCATGCAGGGTAGATTAGCTGCAATACTAATAATTTTACTTTGTATTGCTGTTGCATATATTTATCATTTAAGGAAAGAGTTATATAAACCAAGTAAAGATTTTTTAGAAGATTTTGAATTTGTTGATTACCTTGGGCTATATAAACATAAAATGAAAACTGGCTATTTTTGTGGTTCGTGCACTCCAAATAAAGTAATATCCCCATTATTTATAGAACCTCATGGCTGGCGATGTCAAATTAAAAACTGTAATAAATTTCATCAAAATCCTGACAACCCGATTAAATATATTAAAAATCGACGACAATGGTGATCGACCGGCCTAACTAGCTGCTGCACCGGAGACCGCGCCATTGACGGGTGTTGGTAATTTGAAGGACAGCACGTAGGGCGGGTTAGCGCAGCGTAACCCGCCGGAATTGAATGACTCCACAATCGGCGGGTTACGGACTCACGTCCTAACCCGCCCTACATTACTGTTTCTGGTAAACACTTATACAGAGTGTTGGAGAATAAAGGCTGGAAGTTAAACCGTATTCATGGAAGTCACCATATCTACACGTACTCTGATGCCAACTGCTCTTAGAATTGGAAGTTTTCGCTTTCATTTCTACTCAGATGAAGGAAATGAACCTCCTCATATTTATGTACGCTGTTCCAGCGGTGAATGTAAGTTCTGGCTTGTCCCTATAGCTTTAGCTCGTAATCGTGGTGTATCTCCCCATGATTTAAGAGAAATCGAAAGACTCGTATTTGAAAATAGGCAAACTTTGATCGATAAATACCATGAATACCACAATCGTTAAAATAGAACCTGTAGCTATCAGAGCTTGGGCAGAGAAGCGGGTGATTTATCTTGAATTAACTGATGGACGGGTAGTGGGTTTCCCTGCTGATCGCTTTCGAATTCTTAACCAAGCCTCTGAAAATCAGCTTAAAGAGGTTCAGGTAGAGGTAGGTGGATATGCACTAAGATGGGAAAAGCTTGACGAAGACCTGACAGTAGCTGGTGTAGTAGCTGGAAGATTTCAACTCCCATTGCCCGGACAAGCAGCGCATAGAGCCGGTTAATGCAGCATAACCCGCCAGAATTAAATAAGCGCCACTCCATCATCCCCCAACTCCCGTGCGTAAGATTCCACCCATGAACGACTCGAATCAAAGACCCGACTGGGTTCCCTTGAACGCCGGTTCCGCATTCACCACCTCGGTCATGGCCGGCGTTGACGGTGGTCACGATGGCCTCAGAGGCCAGGCCAGCGTCGCCGTTTCCCGCCCGACTATCCCACGCCGCAAACGCCTCACCGTCGATGAATACGTCGCTGGTGTATTGGCCAGTGACCGTAATATCGTCGCCCAAACCATTACCCTAGTCGAAAGTAATGCTCAAGCCCATTTCGATATGGGACAAGAGGTATTACGCCAACTCATTCCCTACACTGGCAACTCGGTACGAATCGGTATTACTGGTGTGCCCGGCGCGGGTAAAAGCACCTTCATCGAAGCTCTGGGCCTGCATTTATGTGAACAGGGGCACAAGATCGCAGTGCTGGCGGTAGACCCTAGCAGTACGGTGACTCGTGGCAGCATTCTTGGCGACAAGACCCGCATGGAACTATTGTCCCGCGACTTGCGCGCATTCATTCGCCCTTCTCCATCGAGTGGCACTTTAGGTGGTGTAGCCCGGAAAAGCCGCGAAACGATTCTGGTCTGCGAAGCCGCCGGTTTTGACGTAATTCTGGTGGAAACCGTCGGCGTGGGTCAGAGCGAAACCACCGTCCGCTCCATGGTCGATTTCTTCCTGCTGCTGATGATCTCCGGGGCTGGCGACGAATTGCAGGGCATCAAAAAGGGCATTATGGAATTGGCGGATGCGCTGCTGGTGAACAAAGCCGATGGCGACAACCGGCTCCGCGCCCACGCCGCCCGCGCCGACTACAACCGGGCGCTGCATTATCTCGCTCCAGCCACCGAAGGCTGGCGCACTAAGGCTTATACTTGCTCGGCGCTCACCGGCGAGGGTATTAACACCATCTGGAACGTGATCAGCGACTTCCGCCAACAAATCACCGCCAGCGGTGTCCTGGAAAAACGCCGGCAGCGGCAAACCCTCGACTGGGTGTATTCAATGGTCGAGGAGCATTTGCGCACCAGCTTCTTCAACCACGCCGGCGTTGGCAGCATCCGCGCTGATATTGAAGAGGCGGTGGTGAACGGGCATATTCCGCCCACTGTGGCGGCGCAAATGCTGATCAAGAAATACGAAGGCTAACCGGCTTAAATTGAGCCGCAAAAATCTCAAGGGAACGCCAGCATGAACTGGACTGAAATCTGCGTAAATCCGGTTCTCAGGGAACTCCCCTTCAAGATTCAAACCGACAAATGGGGCCACATTATCATGAGTCCGGCCAGTAATGAACATGGCATGTACCAGGCTAAAATAGTGGCTTTACTGAGTCGGCTGCTGGAAAAAGGCGTCATTATTACTGAATGCTCGGTTCAAACCCGTGAAGGTGTGAAAGTGGCCGATGTTGCCTGGGCTTCAGATGATTTTATCGCCCGAAATCGCGGCGATAATCCATTTCTGGAAGCCCCGGAACTCTGCGTAGAAATCCTGTCCCCATCCAATACCGCAATGGAAATGGATGAAAAGAAGGAATTGTATTTCGCCAGAGGGGCCAGGGAATTCTGGATTTGTGATAAAAACGGGAACATTATGTTCCATAAAAACACCGGCGAAATCCATTGCAGTGAACTGGCCGGAACATTCCCCAACCGCGTTCTGATTTAACTGGAGGAAAACCCATGCTGCGCAGTCCCCGTGATTTTTTTAAACCGAAGGTTGTAGGCGCTCCTGAACCGCTCCGCGAAATCCCGGTTTTGCCCTCGCGGATGATTCATTTCTTCGATCCGAGCAATCCAAAAATGGCGGTCAAGGTGCCGGACATCGCCAAGACTGTCGATATTATGCTCGGCAATCTCGAAGACGCCGTGCCGATTGACCGCAAGGAAGCTGCCCGCGAGGGACTGGTGCAAATCGGCAAAAATGTTGATTTCGGCAACACCCAGTTCTGGACTCGGGTCAATAGCCTCGACAGCCCGTGGTTTCTCGATGATTTAGTCCGGCTAGTGGGTGAAATCGGCAACAAGTTGGACGTGATCATGCTGCCCAAGATTCAGGGCGCGTGGGACATTCATTTCGCCGATCAACTGCTGGCGCAACTGGAAGCGAAATATGGCGTGAAAAAACCGCTGATGATTCACGCTATTCTGGAAACCGCGCTCGGCGTGGCGAATGTCGATGAAATCGCCAACGCCAGTCCCCGGATGCAGGGCATGAGCCTCGGTCCCGCTGATCTGGCGGCGTCGCGGCGGATGAAGACTACCCGGGTCGGCGGCGGTCATCCCGACTATGTGGTGCGCACCGATCCCGATCCGCAGAATCCCGAAGCCGCCCGGCCTACGGCGCAACAGGATTTGTGGCATTACACCATGGCCAAGATGGTGGACGCCTGCGCCAGCGTTGGCGCGCTGCCCTTCTACGGCCCGTTCGGTGACATAGCTGACCTGACCGCCTGTGAAGATCAGTTCCGCAACGCTTACCTGATGGGCTGCGTCGGCGCCTGGTCGCTGCATCCGAACCAGATCGCCATCGCCAAGCGGGTGTTCAGCCCGAAGGCCGACGAAGTGGCCTGGGCCAAGCGAGTGGTTGAAGCCATGCCCGACGGCAGCGGCGCGGTGATGATCGACGGCAAGATGCAGGACGACGCCACCTGGAAACAGTGCAAGGTGGTTTTGAATCTGGCTCAACTGATCGCCAGCCGTGACGCCGAGTACAAGGCGCTGTACGGGTTCTGAGCATTTCATTATGCCCTCTCCCTCTAACGGGGGAGGGTTGAAGCTTGAAAAAATGCCAAGAAAAATCCAGGATCTTCTCCATGATCTCAAAAGTGCTGGCTTTTATGAGATGCCGGGTGGCGGAAAAGGATCGCATCGCAAATTTACTCATGTCCGATACTCAGGCGCAGTAACGATCAGTGGAAAATCAAGCGATGATGCTAAACATTATCAGGAAGTACAGGTAAAAACCGCGATTGAAAAGGTAATGCCATGAGAAAAAGTGATCTATACCATAAATGGGTAGAGTGGAGTGAAGAAGATCAGGTCTATATTGGAAAATGCCCTGATTTAATGACCGGAATTCATGGAGATGATCCAGTGAAATTGTATAGTGAATTATGCGGAATTATTGAAGATGTCATCCACCATTTTGAAATCGAAGGGCGTTCAATCCCTGCTCCTCGCATTCGCCCCATGCAGGAAGTCGCTTGAAATTGGCGCTGACTACATCATGATTTTTTCTCTAAGCTAAAACCCCGCACTCCCTCACCGCTCCTCTCCCGC
The DNA here is from genome assembly GCA_022709365.1 of Pseudomonadota bacterium. Lineage (GTDB taxonomy): Bacteria > Pseudomonadota > Gammaproteobacteria > Competibacterales > Competibacteraceae > UBA2383. Next base: position 49,065 of record JAKLIY010000004.1, on the reverse strand, counting down.
TAACGGGAGAGGGAAGTTAAACCGGAACGCGCCCATGATCAATCCCTTCTCCATCGCCCGTCTGCCGCGCATTGAATTTGGCGCGGGCGGCATTAAAAAACTGCCGGATTTAATCGCCCAATACGGTAATCGGGTATTACTGGTCACTGGCCAGCGTTCCTTCCCGGAATCGCCGCACTGGCGGACATTGCTGGCGGCGCTGGAAAAGGCGGACGTTGACTGGGCGCAGGTGCGGATCAATGACGAACCTTCGCCACAAAACGTGGATGAAACCGTTCGGCAATTTCACGGCAAGGCGTTCACCGCCGTGGCGGGCATCGGCGGCGGCAGCGTCCTGGATGCCGCCAAAGCCATCGCCGGTCTGTTACCCGTGGGCGACTCGGTGATGGATTATCTGGAAGGCGTCGGCCCAGAAAAACCCTATCAGGGTCCCGCTCTCCCCTTCATTGCGGTTCCCACCACCGCTGGCACGGGCAGCGAAGCCACCAAAAACGCTGTTCTCAGTGTGCGCGGCCCCAATGGTTTCAAAAAATCCTTCCGCGACGACCAACTGGTTCCGCAATACGCCCTGCTCGATCCCGATCTGCTGGCCTCCTGTCCGCCGACGCAGATCGCCGCCAACGCCATGGACGCGCTGACGCAATTGCTGGAATCTTACGTCTCGATCAAGGCCAATCCCTTCACTGACGCGCTGGCGGAAAGCGGTCTAAGGGCGGTGCGGGATGGATTATTCGCTTGGTACGAGAATGGTGGGAATGCGGCTGAGGGCCGCACCCAAATGGCCTACGCCGCGTTGCTGTCCGGCATCGGTCTGGCGCAGACCGGCCTGGGATCGGTGCATGGCCTGGCTTCGCCGCTGGGCGCGTTCTTCCCGATTCCCCACGGTGCAGTCTGCGGCACGCTGGTCGGAGCCGCGACCCGTGTCAATCTGGCGGCGCTGCGGGAACGTGATCCCGACCATCCCGCCTGGCGCAAATACGCCCGCGCTGGCGATCTGCTGTATGGACGACATTTCCCCAGCCTCGAAGAAGGACACGCCGCCCTGTTGGCGTTGCTGGATGAATGGACCGAGCGGCTGAACCTGCCTCGGTTAAACACTTACGGAATTCAGGAGAGCGACTTTCCGCAGATCGTCGTCCACTCACGGGGCAGCAGTATGAAGACCAATCCGTTGACGCTCAGCGATGCCGAAATCACCAACGTACTGCGGCAACGGCTTTAGAGGCGGCAGGCCGTGGATCGGGAATCCATCGAGTACCAGCAGTTGGAACAACGCCTGGGCCGAGTGCATTTACAGCAACGGCTGGGCATCGAGGCTGAACACGCGACGCAGATTTTCGGGCGGGGCCGCACCTTTTTTCATATCGAAAACTGGCGCTCGATGCACAGCCTGTTGCGCCTGGCCCTGCGCATGACCGGACTGTACCGCCGGGGGTTGCGCAACGCCGCCGATCTGCGCATCCGCCACCATGAGGTGGCCCTCGCCCGCCTGCCGGCAGCGTTCGACGGCTTCACCCTGCTGCATCTCAGCGACCTGCATCTGGACGCTGACCCCGCCTATCCCGCTGCCCTGATTCAGCGATTGCAGGAGGTAAATTACGATGTCTGCGTCATGACCGGCGACTTCCGGGCTAAAACCTACGGCCCTTATGAAGCCGCCATCGCTGCGCTGGCCCAGGTGCGCCCCCATCTGCACGGCCCGATCTACGCCATCCTCGGTAACCATGATTCTATCCGTATGGCGAGCGGCATCGAACAGTTGGACATCACCCTGCTGCTTAACGAATCGGTCGCTCTGGAGCGCGATGGGGCCACTCTCCACCTGGCTGGCATCGACGATCCGCACTATTACCAGGTGGACAATTTCCACAAGGCCGCCGCTCACATCCCGCAGCATGTCGCCGCCATCCTGCTCGCACATTCCCCGGAACCGTATCGGTTAGCCGCTCACGCCGGGTTCGACCTGATGCTCAGCGGTCATACCCACGGTGGTCAAGTCTGTTTGCCTGGAGGGATCGCCCTGATGACCAATGCCGATTGCCCGCGTCACTTCTGCAAAGGCCCCTGGCGCTATCACACGATGCAGGGCTATACCTCGGTCGGTTCCGGTTCCTCGGTGGTCGGGGTGCGCTTCAACTGCCCGCCAGAAATGACCCTGCATCGGCTGCGCGCCCGGCCTGCTCAATAAGGTCGGTTGCGGATGCCCAGCCAGTAAAAAATCGGCGATAGCGTCAATTCCAGTACGACGAACCCAGCCACCGTCCAGGCGATGGTTGATCCACTCAAGTCAAATCGCCCGGCTACAGCGAGTAGTGGCAATAATGACTCAGGCATCTGATCCAGTCCCAACGCCATGCTGCTGGAGGCCATGCCCAGTCGCCGTTTGATGAAACTGGACAACAAGTCGCCCAACATGGCGGCCATGCCAATCGTTACTCCGATCAGCCATGACCCATTCAACAACACCGCACCCACACCGGTCGCCAGCGTCGCCGCCAGAATACCGCGCCAGGTTTTAGAATGACCCAACAGGCGATGACCGTCCGCTAGCACTCGTCCGCCATCCAGCGGATACGCGCCCCACTCGCCAAAAACCCTTGTCGCGATGACCGGCGCGCCATTGGCGATCACAATCAGCAGCAATAATTCCAGTTCGACCGGCAACATGATTCCCTCCTTATCCATGCGCGGCCAGTCTGTACAGGTAACTCGTCCGGCTCTAACCTACACTGGCTGTTGACCACGCCACGCTATACCTGATCCCCAAAATTAAAGGAGAACCCGCCATGAAAATCATCCACTCTATTGCTGGCTTTGGCGCTCTGTCGCTGCTGCTAACTACCGCCCTCGCCGCCGATCTCACTTCACCGGTCGGTAAATGGCGAACTATTGATGACAAGTCCGGAAAACCTAAAAGCATCGTGCAAATTACCGAGGATAAAGGTGTGCTGACCGGCAAGATTGTGGAGCTGCTGGAAGGCGCGACCGAGAAAACGTGCAGCAAATGCGAAGGTGACTTGAAGGACAAACCGCTGGTCGGGATGAAAATTTTGTGGGATTTGAAGAAGGAAGGGAATGAGTGGGCGGACGGCAAAATTTTCAACCCGGCGGACGGCGGAACCTATACCAGCAAGGCCAAGTTGACCGAGGGCGGCAAGACCCTGGAAGTCACCGGCAAATGGATGTTCTTCAGTAAGCAGCAGCAGTGGCAGCGGGTAAATTGAGTCGCCCCCATCTCCCTCATCCCGGGAGAGGAGAGCGGATCACTCCGCTGCCGGCCTGACATCCGGCGCCGGAATACCCTGCTGCCGACAGGTCGCGGTCAAGGTATTGAGCAGCAAACAGGCGATGGTCATCGGCCCGACCCCGCCCGGCACCGGCGTGATCGCTCCTGCGACTTCCACCGCCGAGGCAAAATCTACATCGCCGGCCAATCGGCCCTTGCCATCCGGAGTCGGGATGCGGTTGATGCCAACATCGATCACCGTCGCGCCCGGCTTGATCCAGTCGCCCTTCACCATCTGCGCCTTGCCCACCGCCGCCACCAGAATGTCCGCCCGCCGACATTCTTCAGCCAGATCGCGGGTGCGGGAATGCGCGAGGGTCACCGTGCAATGTTCCCGCAGCAGCAACGCCGCCATGGGCTTGCCGACAATGTTGGAACGCCCCAGCACCACCGCCCGCTGACCCGCCAGCGGCCCCGCATAGTCCTTGAGCAGCATCAGGCAGCCCAGTGGGGTACAGGGCACCATCGCCGTTCCACCGACCGCCAGTAGACCCGCATTGAGCGGATGAAAGCCGTCCACATCCTTGCCGACCGCAATCGCGGCAATCACCGCCTCCGGGTCGATCTGCTTCGGCAGCGGCAACTGCACCAGAATGCCGTTCACTGCCGATTCCTGATTCAATTCAGCGATACGCGCTAATAATTCCGCTTGGGTCGCTGTAGCCGGCAGGCGGTATTCAAATGAATGCATCCCGGCTTCACGGGCCTGCAAGCCCTTGTTGCGGACATAGATCTGACTGGCAGGATCGTCGCCGACCAGCACCACCGCCAGACCGGGAGTTAAACTGTGATCCGCTTTAAGCTGAGCGATCTGCACAGCAATCGCCGCGCGCAACCGGGCGGCATAGCGTTTACCGTCGATGATGGTGGCCGTGGCCATAAGGTTCCTCGTTATCGCTGTCATCGCTGAAAATGGCCGTTGATTCTACTACAGCCCGCCCCGTTCGCCTTGCCTTATCCGCCGCTTATGCCTATCCTTGCGCGTTTTTTATCATTTCCCAACAGGAGAGTAGCGGCTGTGTCGAGTCACGACCCACAGATCATGTTCGTCTTTCCGGGACAGGGTTCCCAGTATGTCGGTATGGGCAGCGACCTGATCCGCGACTTTCCCTCCGCCCGCCAACTCTACGAACAGGCCAGCGACATCCTGGGCTATGACTTGGTCAAGCTCTGCCAGGAAGGCCCCGAAGAAGAACTTCGACTCACCCGCCACACCCAACCCGCCCTGCTCACTCACTCGCTGGCCTGCTTGAGCATTTTCCGCGAACTGACGGAAAACCAGGTCCAACCGGTGCTGGCTGCCGGCCATAGCCTGGGCGAATACTGTGCGCTGGTCGCTGCCGGTACGCTGAGCTTCGAAACCGCCCTGCATCTGGTGCAAAAACGCGGTGAATGCATGGGAACTTACGGTAACGGCGAAATGCTGGCCTTCCCACTGCACCTCGACAACATCCAGCCACTGGCGGAAAAACACTACTGCGTCGTTGCCGCCCGCAACCTGCCCGACCAAACCGTGATCGGTGGTTTAAGCGAAGATCTCGACCGGTTGACCGAAGACGCTCTGACGCATTTCCCACGCAAACGACCCACCCGGCTCAAAACGGAAGGCGCTTTCCACACCTTCCATATGATCACCGCCGCGCTGCACTTCCGGCCCGTGCTGGACGCCGCCACGATGCACGCCCCCACGATTCGCGTCCTGTCCAACAATACCGGCGTCTACCACGACCCCGATCCGGCAGCGATTAAGACGCGCCTGTTTTTCCAATTGTTTCACCCCGTTAAATGGATCGACAATCTGGATACCGCCTTCCACGAAGGCATCACTACAATCGTCGAATTTGGCGGTGGACTGGGCAGCGGACCGAATCCTGAAGACAAACGGCCCAATCTGGAAAGCATGATCAAGAAAGCGCTGCGCGGCTCGGATTTCAGCGCTCATTATCACGCCGCCATCAACAGTCAGACCCTGCGCGACACGGCAGAGGCGTTGCGGCCATGACCCGTTACTCTACGGCCCAGGCCCAGCGCGCCCGTCATCAACTCAATCGTGAAGCCCTCAAACGCTCGCACCGACGCGGCGATCTAATTCGCACCCAGGCCGATCCAGAGCTGGACGCCTCCGCATCGCCTTTAGCCAACTCTGCTGAAACAGTCGAACATTCAGCGACGACGCCTTGCCTCCGACTTTGATCCCCTCTCCGCCTGCCCCTCGCCTGCCAGCGGACGAGGGGAGCCAATGCCCGACCGGCAACGCTCATGTGGTAAAAATTTCATCAAGAATGGCGGCGACTATCGCGTTTGCACAGATTTTGACTAACCTTAGCGGTTGAACAGGATCAGGCTAAAAACCGGATGCGCGAACCGCTCCCCGCTGGCCGCTCTGCCCAAGCCGTTTCCCTCCGTGTATAACCACGATTCCAGTCCCGCGCCCCCGAACGCGGGCCGGTGGAAAGGGTTGAAGGTTGTTTTATTTTTTTGATGCTTTTGATTGATCGCTCACTCGAACCCCAAGAGGTGGGAAAAAACATGCTTTCCGAGAAACAGCTTGACATTCTGCGGGAACGCCGCGCCAAAGTGCTGGCCGGCGGCGGCGAGGATAAACTCCAGGAACGACACGCCAAGGGTTTGCTGGGTGCCCGCGAACGGATACTGGCGCTGTTCCAGCCCGATACCTTCCAGGAAATCGCCACTCACGCCAAACATGCTGCCAAGCATTTCGGCCTGGCCGACAAGGAATTGCCTTCTGACGGCGTGATCGTCGGCACCGGCTTCGTCGATGGCCGACCGGTCGCAGCGTTCAGTCAGGATTTCACGGTGATGGGCGGCACGCTGGGCAAGATGCACGCCAAGAAAATCGTCCAGTCCATGCAGATGGCGCTGAAGATCGGCGTTCCTGTAGTAGCGTTCAAGGATTCCGCGGGCGCCCGCATTCAGGAAGGAGTCGATGCACTGTCCGGTTATGGTGAAGTGTTCTACAACAACGTACTGCTGTCGGGCGTGGTGCCGCAGATCGCCATTATCGCCGGGCCTTGCGCCGGCGGCGCGGCCTACTCACCGGCGTTGATGGATTACATCATCATGACCCGGCAGAACGCCTACATGTTCATCACCGGCCCGGAGGTGATCAAGGCGGTCACCGGACGCACGACCAGTCTGGATGAGGTGGGCAGCGCCCAAATGCACGCCACCGTCAGCGGCAATGTCCACTTTGTCGCCGACGATGACCGCCACGCGATCCAGATCGCCAAGGCGCTGCTGAGCTATTTGCCGTCCAACAATACCGAAGATCCGCCGCACCGGCCCTACCCCGATCTCGACTTGTCGCCGGATGAGGGCATTAACGCCCTGATTCCCGATACTTCATCGGAACCCATGGATGTACAGCCGATCATCAAGCGGCTGGTGGATAACGGCCAGTTCCTCGAAGTCCACGCCGGTTGGGCGGGTAACATCGTCGTCGGTTTTGCCCGTATTCAAGGTATCGTGGTCGGCATTCTCGCCAATCAGTCGCTGGTCAAGGCCGGAGCGATGGACATCGACGCTTCGGATAAAGGCGCGCGCTTTATCCGCTTCTGCAACGCCTTCAACGTCCCACTGGTCACACTGGTCGACGTGCCGGGCTTCTTGCCTGGCATTGAGCAGGAGCGTGGCGGCATCATCCGCCACGGCGCCAAGATGCTCTATACCTACGCCTCGGCGACGGTGCCGAAAATCACCATCATCCTGCGCAAGGCCTATGGCGGCTCCTATCTGGCAATGTGCGCCCAGGAAATGGGGGCCGACATGGTATTCGCCTGGCCGACCGCCGAAATCGCGGTGATGGGGGCGGAAGGCGCGGTCAACATCCTCTATCGCAACGAACTCAAGGGCGCTGACGACCGCAAGGCCAAGGCGGCGGAACTGGCGGATGAATATCGCGCCAAGTTCGCCTCGCCGTATATGTCGGCCTCGCGCGGCTATATCACTGACGTGATCGAGCCAGACAATACCCGCGCCACTATCGCGCTGGCATTGCGCAAGCTGCTGACCAAGCGCGAACTGCGTCCGGCCAAAAAGCACGGTGACATCCCGCTCTGAACCGCTTCGCCGGGACCGGCGTGCGTCGGTTCTCCGGTGAGCGCCTCACACGGAAAAACTATCGATGAAGAACTACACCACGTTCGACGCCATCGGCGACATGTTCGTGATCTATGGCATCGTGATCATCATTTCGATGCTGGTCGCGGTGGTCATTCGCGGGATTGTCTGGGTGCTGTCACGGCAAGCCACGCAGGAGGCAGTCAAAGCGCCGCTCAAGCCGGCATCCGCTGCTACCCAGCCCGCAATCGCTGGCATTCCCCAGGAACACCTGGCGGTGATTACCGCTGTGGTCGCCGCCATGATGGGCGCACACCGCATTGTGCGGATTGACGCGCCCGGGCGTGGCTATTCCTGGACTGCCGAGGCCCGTAGCGTGCATCACACTTCGCACGCGCCTCGCGCGCCGCATTGACCCTGAACCCTGAGTTTCCTGACCTCCCCCACTTTTACGAGAGAACCCTCCATGGAGAAGAAATTCCGTATCACCGTTGAAGGCAAGCAGTACATCGTTGCCGTTGAAGATATCTCGACGGATGGCGCCCAAACCCTGTATCCCGAGCCAGGCAGCATGAGCGTTGTCCCACAAGGCGCTCCGGCACCGACCGCGCCAGCGCCAGTGTCCGCAGCGCCTTCTCCGGCGGGAGCCGCTGGTCCGGGCGACGAGGTCGCGCCATTGGGCGGCGTAGTGCAAACGGTGCATGTCAGCGTGGGCCAGGCCGTCAACGAAGGCGACAAGCTGGTATCCCTGGAGGCCATGAAGATGGTCACTCACGTCGTCGCTCGGCGCGGCGGCAAAGTTATCAGCATCGCGGTCAAACCGGGCGATCCGGTGGACGCCGGGCAGGCGCTGCTGACTATCGGCTGAGGCCGGGAGCGTTCCGTTATGGAATCCCTGAACTTTCTCGATTTATTCCAGGGTATCAACACTCTGGTGCAAGGGTTCGCCACGGACCCCAAGATTGCCTTTGGCCGCGTGTTCCTGATGTTCCTGGGAATCCTGCTGTTCTATCTGGGGCGCAAAGGGGTGCTGGAAGCCCTGCTGATGATCCCGATGGGACTGGGCATGGCCACCGTCAATGCCGGGGTGATGTTCTTCTCCGTCTACGATCCGGCCTCCGGGCTGAGCATCGCCGCAGGCCAAGCCTTGCAACTGCCCGGCACCTTGCACGTCGCTCCGTTGGCGCAGGACACCAACGCGCTGATGAACATTCTGCAAATCAACTGGTTGCAACCGATTTACACCTTCATGTTCAGCAATGGCCTGATCGCCTGCTTCGTGTTCATGGGCATCGGCACCCTGCTGGACGTGGGCTTCGTGATGGCCCGGCCGTTTCAGAGCATGATCATCGCCTTGTTCGCAGAACTGGGCACGGCGACGGTGTTCCCCCTCGCGGTCGCCATGGGGCTGAATCCGGGACAGGCGGCCTCGGTGGCGATCATCGGCGGCGCCGACGGCCCGATGGTGCTGTTCACCTCGCTGACGTTGGCGAAGGAACTGTTCGTGCCGATCACGGTGGTGGCCTACCTGTATCTGGGGCTGGCCTACGGCGGCTTTCCGTACCTGATCAAGCTGATGATTCCCGAGAAGCTGCGCGCGTTGCCGATGCCGATGGAGAAGACCCGGACGATCACCTCCAACGAGAAGTTGGTCTTCGCGGTGATCGCCTGCGTGCTGCTCAGCCTGCTGTTCCCGGTGGCCTCGCCGCTGCTGCTGTCGCTGTTCCTTGGGGTGGTGGTCCGCGAAAGTGATTTGCCCAACTTCTACGAGTTTTTCTCGAACACCGTGTTGTACGGCTCGACCTTTTTCCTGGGGCTGTTGTTGGGCATCTTGTGCGAGGCAGGCACCATCCTGAGTCCGGTCGTGTTGAAACTGCTGATTCTGGGCATTCTGTCGCTGCTGATCTCCGGCGTCGGTGGGATTATCGGCGGTTATGCGATTTACTACTGGTCGGGCAAGAAGTACAACCCAGTGATCGGCATCGCTGGGGTGAGTTGCGTGCCGACGACCGCCAAGGTCGCGCAAAAGTCGGTGGGACCGGGCGTTATCGTTCTGCCGCACGCGCTGGGCGCCAACATCAGCGGCGTGATCACCACCGCCATCTTCGCGGCGGTTTACGTCGCCTATCTGCAACCCCTCATGAGAGTGTTGAAAGGCTGACGCCAGCCCGGCGGGTTGCTGGATGCAGCCCGCTGGTTTCTGCCGAGACTCAGTAGCCCTCATAGCTACGAACGGTCAAAGGCTTCCCGCAGCAACCGTTCCATCATCTCGCCCCAGCGTTGCCGGGGGCGCTGCTGCCAGAACCGGGCGTCGGGCCGGCCATCAAATTTCTGCTTGTAGACCGCCAGCGCCATGACCAGCAACGCCAAGACAAACACCCATCCCGCATTCTGGAAACCGGCAAAAGGCAGCGCCACCCAAGTAAGAAAACCGAGGCCCACGATCCAGCCCCAGGGAATAGACAGGTAATAATCAATTTCCCACTGAGCGCCATTGCGGCGAATGCTGACCTGCACCGGCCAATCATCCTGCAGCAAATAAGCCCGTCGCCGCAATTCCCAAGCATTTTCACGTTCGGCAACCACGCGGAACTCCTTGAGCAACAACGCATTGCGGAATTTCTTGAGTTGCGCATCGTTGCCCCGCACGGTAGCTCGGGTCATCCGACCCAGATGGTGAATCGTCAATTCAGCGGGCATCAGTATCGCTTAATCCATGGTAATGACCACCTTGCCGGTGGTCTTGCGGGCAATAACCTGATTGAGTGCCTCGACCGCCTGCTCCAGCGGATAGGTCGCCGAGACATGCGGCTTGATTATACCGTCCAGATACCAGTGAATCAGCGTCTGGAAACTCTCGGTCATCACTTGGGGATGTAACTCCGCATAAGCCGGCCAGTTGACGCCGATCACGTCCACATTTTTGACCAGCAAATGATTAGCGGGAATCTGCGGCACCGTACCGCCGGCAAAACCAATCACTAAAATCCGTCCTTCAAAGGCGATGCTGCGCAGTGAAACAGTAAACAGATCACCGCCGACCGGATCGTAGACCACGTCCGCGCCGCGCCCAGCGGTCAATTCCTTGATCCGCGCCCGCACATCCTCATGGCTGGAATCAATCAAATGATCCGCGCCGTGTTCGCGGGCCACCTCCAGTTTTTTAGGACCGCTAGCGGTTGCAATCACCGTCGCGCCTAACTGTTTACCAATCGCCACTGCGGTCAACCCAACACCGCCGGATGCGCCATGCACCACCAGCGTCTCGCCGGCCCGCAACCGCGCCCGATGCCACAGAGCGATGTGCGAGGTGCCAAACACCACCGGAAAGGCCGCGCCGTGTTCCCAAGACATCGCCGCCGGCAGCGGCACACAGTGATTGACATCCGCGACGACCTGCTCGGCATAACCACCGAGCGGCGTCATAGCGATCACTCGATCCCCGACCGCGATCTTCTCCACGTCAGCGCCGAGTTCCAGCACCTCGCCGGACACTTCAAAGCCGGGACTGAAGGGCGGTTGCGGCTGCTTTTGATACTGGCCACGGATCATCAGGCTATCGGCGAAATTGACCCCGCAGGCCCGCACCCGAATGCGCACTTGACCCGAACCGGGACGCGGTTCTGGAACCTCCTCCAGCCGTAATGCAGCAGGGCCGGTGAGTTCATGGCAGACGATGGCTTTCATCGTAAAAATTCCCCATCGTTTCAGAAAAAAAGACCCCTTTTCTTCCGCAAAGGGCGAGAAGGGAGAGTGTTAACTATTCTCATCCTTAGACGATGCCAATCCTGGATTCAATGAGGCATATAGCGTGACCGGGCCGCAGTCACCGCCTGAGCAATGACCGTATCCAGTTCAGCGCCCTCTTTCAGGGAAGTTTGCAAATCCTGCAAGCGACCATCCTCCAGACCATAAATCCAGCCATGCAGTGTTAACGGTTGCCCACGCTGCCAAGCATCGCCCACCAGCGTGGTGCGGGCGACGTTGCGCACCTGCTCAATGACATTCAGCTCACACAGGGCGCGCCAACGGGCGGCGTTATCCGGCAGCGCCGTAAGGAAATTCAGATGCCGGTCGCGGGCGTCCTGGATATGACGTAACCAGTTGTCGATCAGCCCCAGAGAGGGTCCTTCCAAGGCGGCTCGGACGCCGCCGCAACCGTAGTGACCGCAGACAATGATGTGTTGGACCTTGAGGACTTCGATGGCGTATTGCATCACCGACAGGCAGTTGAGATCGGTATGCACCACTACATTAGCGACGTTGCGATGGACGAACACTTCACCCGGTTTTAGACCCGTGATCTGATTGGCTGGCACCCGGCTATCCGAACAACCGATCCACAAGTAGGCTGGGCTTTGCAGGTTGGCCAGTCCAGCAAAGAAATGCGGGTCGGCAGCGCGCACGTCCTCAGCCCAGCGGGCGTTAGCGGCAAATAGTTCTGGCAAGTACTTCATCAGACCGCCCCTTTAGCGTGTTGGAAAATGTTCTGGTTAGGCATTTGAAAGCGCAAGCTAGTTTGAGAAATTCGTCTGGGGGTATCGGGATACGATACCCCCAGCCTGAACGATCCATTCCGGCCATCGCCGTCAAGACGTTCTTCGTCCTGCTGCTTACTCGCCGATGATCTTACGCACCACGTCGGTCATAGAGATCACGCCGACCGGCTGATCCTTATCGGTCACGATCAGTCGATGCATCCGCCGACCGGTCATCAGGCTGACGGCATCGCTCAGTAGCATGTCGGCGTCGCAGGTCGCGCAGCCGGGGGTCATGATGTCCTTGGCGCGCATCGCCCGCGCCTGATCCGAGGTCCGGCCTTGCCGCGCCAGCACCATGTCGGTCTGCGACACGACGCCGATGGCCTTGCCCTTCTCGTCCATGACCACCACGGCATGAATCTCCTTGTTCACCATGATCTTGGCGACGGTGCCGACGGTATCGTCCGGGGTGCAGGAAATGATGCCCCGATGCATCAAATCCCGAACCTTGGTGCCATCATCGGTGATGGTCAGCGCCTCAGACTCACCGATACCCGGCAGCGGCGTGGACATCGGGTAAGGGGCCGGCGTGGTATGCACGTCGCCCTTGGGCAAGGTCGGATGTTCAATGGTGACCGGCGGCTTGCCGCTGGCGCCGAGGCCAAATTCCGTTGCGCCAATCAGTACGGACATATTGCCGTGCGGGTGCTTGTTGTCGTGCATCAACTGATGCGCGATGGGCAGTTCTTCATAGGTGAACGCCCGCGACATGCAGGGATCGAGCAGGCCGCGCACCGCCAGTGCATTCATCTGATTGGACTGCTCGGCATTGGCGAAATGCGAGCCTTGCAGGCGCTTTTGCCGCATCCACAGATAGCGCAGATCGACCGTGGCGTTATAACCGGTCGTGCCGGCGCACACCACCACCATACCGCCGGTATCGCAGACGAAGATCGAGGTCGGAATCGTGGTCTCGCCGGGATGCTCGAACACGATATTCGGGGCGCGCTTCTCACCCAACACTTCCCAAATCTTCGCCCCGAAGGCCCGCACGCCCTTCAACCACTTGGCGTAGCCGACGTTATCCTTCCAGTGCGGCAACATACCCCAATGATCGAATTCATTGCGGTTGATGCAGCCCTTCGCACCCAGTTTCATGCAGTAATCGAACTTGTCCTCGCCCGACACCATGGCAATCGGTGTTGCACCCGCCGCTTTGGCAATCTGGATCGCCATCGAACCGAGGCCACCGGCTCCGCCCCAAATTAACGCGACATCACCCTTCTTGACCTCATTCTTATCCCAACCATGCAACATCCGCCAAGCGGTCGCACCCACCAGTACATAGGCAGCGGCTTCTTCCCAATTCATATGCTTGGGCTTGGGCATACACTGGTGGCCCTGCACTTTGGTGAACTGGGCGAAACTGCCGTAGTTGGTCTCATAGCCCCAAATGCGGAAACTCGGCGAGTACATGGGATCGCCGCCGTTCTTGACCCACTCGCAGTTGCGATTCCACTGGCCGCAATGCATGACCACTTCATCGCCGACCTTAACGTTGGTCACGTCCTTGCCGACCTTGTAGACGATGCCGGACGCATCACTGCCGCCGATATGGAAATCTTCGGGTTCACCGGCCTTGTTACGAGCGCCAATGACGTTGACCGGAATACCCAGACCGGCCCAGACGTTGTTGTAATTGATGCCCGCCGCCATGACGTAGACCAACACTTCGTCATCCGCGATAGGCGGCGTATTAACGATCTCCTTCTGAAACGCTTCCGTCGGTTTGCCGAAGCGTTCCGGGCGGATCAACCAAGCGTGCATTTTCGGAGGAATCACGCCCAGTGGGGGCATTTCACCGAAGTTGTAGAGTTCTTTAGTCATTTTGCTGCATTCCTCTCTAGTTGGGGGTTGTTTGTTTTGAGATGGAACCGTTCCATCACGCGGGCGCGCAGGTTTTCGTAAGCGGCGATGGGTGAACAGCGCGGCGTTCTCGCCAGTTCCGCAAAGAGCGCCTCATCGCCACCGAGCAGATTCAGCCCGTAGCGCCCGAATTCCTCACGCAGGTGCTTGACCAGCCATTCCGCCTGACAGCGCTGGCGGCGGGCCGTGAACTCTCCTCGTTCCAGTAACCAGTTTCGGTGGCTGTCCAGCGCATCGGCCAAGGCTTCAATGCCGCTGCCTAACGCCGCACTGGCGGACAGGGCGGGCGCTTGCCAACCGTCGGCATCGGTACGCCTTCCCAGCGTCGTTTTCAATTCTGACAAGGTCTTGCGCGCCGCCATACCAATGTCTTCCTTGTTGACGACGATGACATGCGGAATTTCCATGATGCCGGCCTTGAGGAACTGAATGCTGTCGCCGGAAGCCGGTTGCGCGACGAAACAAGTGGTGTCGGTCATCTTGGAAACATCAATTTCCTTTTGACCGACGCCCACGGTCTCCACCAGCACAATGTCAAACGCCGCCAGCATCGCCAGACTCATTGGCCAGACTTCGGCGCTGAGGCCGCCAAACTCGCCGCGACAAGCCAGCGAGCGGATGAACACTTCACGGTCAGCGCCGCTGGCGTGCATCCGCAGCCGGTCGCCGAGTAATGCGCCGCCGCTGATGGGACTGGAGGGATCGACCGCCAGAATCGCCACTTTCAAACCGCGTTGCCGCCAGACTTGAATCAGTGACGCGGTCAACGAGGATTTACCTGCACCTGGAGGGCCGGTAATGCCGATCAAATGCCCACTCGTATCCAGCTTTTCCGCCGACAAGGCGTCCAGAAAGGCAGCGGCGCATTGTCGGGCGGCGGGCCGACGATCATCCAGCAGGTTCAGCGCCTGAGCCAGTGCCAACCGGTCGCGGTGACTGACCGCGTCCGCCAGCGTTGCTGGATCAGGGAGAGCCATCCTGTTCATGCCACCGTAACCGGTTGCAGATCGTGGTTTTTACGGATCAGGTTGAGGATGTCCACCATGATGCCGTTCATATCGATGTCTTTCGGAGTATAAACCGCCGAAATGCCGCGCTCTTTCAACAACTGGGCGTCGCTTTCCGGGATGATGCCGCCAATCACCACCGGCAGATTCTTTAAACCGACTTGATCCAGTTGGTTAAACACGTCCTCAACCATTTCCACATGACTGCCGGACAGCACCGAGAGACCGATCAAATGGACGCCTTCTTCCAGCGCGGCCTTGGCGATCTGTTCCGGGGTCAGGCGGATGCCTTCGTAGACGATTTCAAAGCCGACATCGCGGCCCTTCACGGCAATCTGTTCAGCGCCATTGCTATGCCCGTCCAGCCCCGGCTTGCCGATCAGCAGGCGCAACGGGCGACCCAGTTCATTGCCGGTCTTGACCACTTCAGTGCGAATGGCAACCGCCTTAACGCTGCGGCTGTCCTCATTGGCGGGAATGTCGATGCCCGTCGGGGCGCGGTATTCGCCGAAAATGTCGCGCAGGGTTTGCGACCATTCACCAGTGGTCACGCCCGCATGAGCGCACAAAATCGACGCGGGCATGATATTCGCGCCGCTGCGGGCCGTCTCGGCCAGATTGGCCAGCGCCGCCTTGACCTCAGCAGCGTTGCGCTGGGCGCGGAAAGCGTTCAGCCGCTCGATCTGCTCGCGTTCGGCGCGGGGATCGACCTTCATGATGCCGCTATCTACGCCGCCGGTCAGTGGCGACACCTCGGTTTCCCGGTAGCAGTTCAGGCCGACGATCTTGAGATCGCCGCGTTCAATCGCCCGCATCCGGTCGGTGTGACTGGACACCAGTTGCCGCTTGACATAACCGGATTCAATCGCCTGCACCATACCGCCCTGTTCCTGCACCCGAGCCATTTCCGCTGTTGCGCCATCAACCAGCGATTTGACCTTGGCGGCAATGACCGGCGAACCGTCGAAAATATCGCCGTATTCCAGCAGATCGGTTTCAAAGGCCAGTACCTGCTGCATCCGCAATGCCCATTGCTGATCCCACGGACGCGGCAGACCGAGCGCCTCATTCCAGGCCGGGAGCTGAATAGCGCGGGCGCGGGCTTTCTTCGACAGGCTGACGCCCAGCATTTCCAGCACGATGCGCTGGACGTTGTTTTCCGGCTGTGCTTCGGTCAGACCCAGTGAATTGACCTGTACGCCATAGCGGAAGCGGCGCATTTCTTCGCTTTGTGCGCCATAGCGTTCCTGCGCCAGCTTGTCCCACATCTCGCCGAACGCCCGCATCTTGCAGGTTTCCTCGATAAAGCGGATGCCGGCGTTGACGAAGAAGGAAATCCGCCCGACCACTTGTTCAAAACCTTCCGCACCGATCTGCCCGGAATCGCGCACTGCGTCGAGAATGGCGATGGCGGTGGACAGCGCATAGGCTAGTTCCTGGGTTGGAGTCGCACCCGCTTCTTGCAGGTGATAGCTGCAAATGTTGGTCGGGTTCCACTTGGGAATGTGCTTGACCGTGTAGGCGATGATGTCGGTGATCAACCGCACCGAGGGCTGGGGCGGGAAAATGTAGGTGCCACGGGACAGATATTCTTTGAGGATGTCGTTTTGAGTGGTGCCCTGCAATTGCGCCTGCGACGCGCCTTGCCGTTCCGCAACCGCGATGTACAACGACAACAGCCAGGCGGCAGTGGCGTTGATGGTCATCGAGGTGTTCATCTGGCCGAGCGGGATTTGATCGAACAAGGCGGCCATGTCGCTGATATTGCCGATGGGCACGCCGACTTTGCCGACTTCGCCGCGGGCCAGGGGATGATCAGAGTCATAACCGGTCTGGGTCGGCAGGTCAAAGGCGACCGACAGACCGGTCTGCCCTTTGCTGAGGTTGGTGCGGTAGAGTTCGTTAGAAGCCTTGGCGGAGGAGTGGCCGGAGTAGGTCCGCATCAGCCAGGGCTTATCGCGTTTTACGGGGGTGGTCATGGTTATAAAAGCCTCTTGGGTGGAAAACAACAGGGGGGTCATTCGTTTTGAACACAAACACATTATTTTCTGTTTTCGATCACTCAGCCGGTCAAATCTCACTACTGAGATTGGCTAAATCATCCAGGTCTTTTGGCCTGCCACTTGCTCGTTTGTTCTCTTTTAACTCATTAATTCCTATGAAATTTATGAAGATTTGATCATGTTGAATAGTCATTCTATTTGCGTAGCAATCCATAAATTCGACTCCATCAATTTTTGTTAAAATATCAATCCTGAATGGTGGATAACCCATTTGTATTACATTGCTTGGCTTGATAAAATCTACCTCAGTCAAGCCGAAAGAGGAGAACCCAAAATCGTTAATAACTCCTATCATTTTTTGGGCATTTTCTGCCGTCGCATTGATCCAAACATCCAAATCCCCGGTATATCTTGGGTGACCGTGTACCCCTACCGCATAGCCACCGACAATGAGATATTCGACTTTATGATTGTTTAATAACTCGACAAACTCTTTGAAGTCTTGACTTAGCATCTTTCTTAAAATGTATATATTGATTGCGGAGAATCTCTATAGCATCAATGCGTTCACTCACTGGCCTTGAAATCCAGTATGCATAGTCGCTCGGTTTTTCGTGCAAAGACACTATTCTCAGTACTTTTTCCATGTGGAATCTCAAAAATAAAAATACTTCTTTCAGAGACCAATTCTTCTAGGCAGCCTCAGCTAATACATGTTCTATTGCTTAAGGCAGCACGATTTTTTATAAAATAATCTTGAGGATAAAGATAATCTTCTCCTGATTCTTCGATTACTCTGATTTGGTGATGCCTAGCCGCATCAGAATCATCAAGCACTTCGTAGAGCTTGCGTTTTTCCAAAGAAATTTCATAACTTTCATTGCAGATGCAAATAGCAAAATGAGTGGTAAAATAAAAATTCTTCCGGATTCCGTTATACTTTATTTTTGCTATGCTTTTTCGCGGCACATACATATAAAACTTTCCCTCCCGAACCCGGTAGTTGCCTTTCCTCTGACTGAAATACATCAGTTCTAGCTTTGACTAAATCACTCAGTTTCTTAAATCCAAAAAGGCGTGCATCAAAATCTGGCTGTATTTTTGTCAAATAACTACCAAAAGTTCCTAGATGCGCCCAACCGGTATCATCACAAGCCTTTTCAAGAGCCTGAAGGATAAAATCACGCGGAAATTCTTTAGGATTTTGTTTTGGGGCAGGAGTAGCTAGAGTTATTGCCGTCACATTAGTTGCTTGTGTAGTTGCAGAAGCTAAGGTACTACTACACTGAGAAGCAACCGGTCGTAAAACCTCAATAGGAGTGAATTTGTGACAAGCATTGCGAAATGCTTCAGGCGTCTTTTCTTCGCCAAAACCAAGAACTATTAATCCCTCCTCGCGTATGCGGGTTGCGAGTCCTGTAAAATCACTATCGCTTGATATAAGGCAAAAGCCATCAAAACGTCTTGTATATAGAAGATCCATGGCATCAATAATGAGAGTGCTATCAGTAGCATTTTTTCCAACTGTATAAGCAAATTGCTGTACAGGTTTGATAGCATATTTATTTAAAACTTTTTTCCAACTTGAACTGGTAGGTGATGTGAAGTCTCCATAAATTCGTTTTACCGTAGCTTCACCGAAGGTTGCAATTTCGGCAAGTACGCTTTCAATAACAGATGCAGACACATTATCTGCGTCAATTAAAACTGCAAGCCGGCGTGTTGGATCTTCTGATTCAATTTTTGCTATAAGTTTAGGACTTATCATTTACTATTCCCTTAACCCCTCACCCTTTCAGGAGAGGGGCTATTTCACCTCACGCCGGATGCCGTTTAATCAGCAACCGCCGTTCAATCTCGAAGATCTTGCTGCTGAGCTTTTCCTTGCTCAGCTTCTGCTTATCATTCTCCTTGATAAACAGATCCGCGCCGTAAGTTTCCAGCGCAGCGGCGGCGCTGATGTTCTTCACGCCGATAAACTGAAAAGTCACAATGCCGGCGGCGTCGCTATTCGGCAGGGTCTCAGTGGCCACAACTCTGGAAAGAGCCGCGACCGTATCGCCGGATACTGCCGGTTGCGTGTGATAACCCTCGGTGAAGCCCAGTTCCCACAACGCATTTTCGCTGACATCCCGACTGGCCAAACCTTCCAGCCAAGCGAAGACTAGCCCCCCATAAACAATCGGTTCACCGCTCATCTTGCCCGACAGGCCGGTGCTATAAACGCGGTCAAAATGCAGCGGATGGGTATTGCCGACCAGATAAGTCCAGGCCATGTGCTCATCGGTAATGGTGCGGCCATTGGCATGGACGATCAGATCGCCGAGGGAAAAATCCTCGAAATAAGTATTCGGGCCGGTCAACTGACTCGGATAGCCGCCCGCATTGATCGGTAATTCCGCGACGGGATGCTCTACCCACGGGAATTCCACCGGCGTAGTCGGCGCAGGTGTGGTCGGCAACCGGTCACCGCGATAGCCGACCATGATCTTGCGCTCATACTGCAACACCACCTGATGGTGCTGGTTCACACCCAGCGTGCGAATCAACACAATGCCGGGTTTATCCTCACCCCGCGCTTTGCGGTCGATGACCTTGGTATAACCGCGCAACGTATCACCGGGATAAACCGGACGCAGGAATTGCACGTTGTAATAACCCAGATTAGCGATGGCCTTTTCCGAGTCGTTATGCACCCCCAGCGACAGCACCACGTTGAACACCATCTGCGGGCTGGCGGGTAAATCAGGGAAGCCGTGCGCCTTGGCGTATTCCAGATTCAGATACAGCGGATTGCACTGCATGAATACGCGGGCAAAGTCCAGCATCGGGCCGCGTTCAAAGGTATAACCACGCGGATGGACAAAGACTTGTCCGGGCACGAATTCATCGAGATAGCGCCCGTATTGTGGCTGCCGTGCCCATTCCAGATTCACCGCCACCGAGCCGGCGACTTCCGCCTGTTCGCTTAATCGCATCGAGAAACTCATGGCTTACTTCTCCACCTCGGCTTTGGGCTTGGCGTTGTCCACCAGCGAACGGGTAATGACTTTCAGCGCCAGCGTTTCTTCCGCGCCTTCGAAAATCGACAACACCCGAGCGTCGATGAAATAACGGCTGACTGGCACTTCCTCGGCGTAACCCATGCCACCGTGAATCTGTAACGCCTCGCGGGTCACCCATTCCGCCGTCTTGCAGGTGAAGAACTTGACCATGCTGGCTTCCATATCGCCTTTGCCCTGGTCCATGAGTCGGCCTACTGAATAAGTGAACTGCCGACCAATCGCCAAATAGGTCGCCATCCGCGCCAGCTTGACCTGGGTCAACTGATAATCGCCAATCGGATAGCCAAACACCATGCGCTCCTGCGAATAGCTCAGCGCCTTTTCATAAGCCGCTTGCATCAGGCCCACCGCGCGGGCAGCCGTCTGAATGCGCCCACCCGAGAAGCCCGCCATGGTGAAATAGAAACCCTTGCCTTCACCTTCTGGACCGCCGAGCATATTCTCGTCCGGGACAAAAATATTGTCGAAGAACAAATCAAACGAGTGCATTCCGCGATAACCAATGGTGGAAATCGCTTTGCCGGTCAATACGCCACCGCCATCCTGCTTGAACTCGAAGGCATGGCCAGAATAGTCCGGTTTCTCCAGCAGGAACATCGACAGGCCACGATGACCCAGCGACAGATCAGGATTGGTGCGCGCCAGAATCAGCAACACCCCGGCGCGGCCGCCGAAGGTACACCAGGTTTTAGCGCCGTTGAGCAGCCAGCCGCCTTCCGTCTTCGTCGCTTTCAGCCGCATGTTAGCTACGTCGGAACCGTAATTCGGCTCAGTCACGGCCACTGCGCACAGCAGATCGCCGCAGGCCAGTTGCGGCAGCCATTTCAATTTCTGCTGTTCAGTGCCACCTTTGAGCAGCGCCTTGGAGAGAATTTCGGGCCGGGTGATGAGACTGCCTGCTGCGCCCAGCGAACCACGGGTCAGTTCCTCGGTGACCACGATCATCCCCAGATTATCTTCCTGCTCATCGCTCTGGATGCCGCCGAAGCGTTCCGGGATGGAAATGCCGAAACAGCCCAGTTCCTTGACCTGATCGATGATCGCCGCGGGAATGTCGAGATCGTGGCGGTGAATTTCCTCAGCCAGCGGCATCACCACTTCTTCAGCGACGCGGCGGAAGGTTTCGCGCATCATCTCGTGATGATCGTCCAACAGATAAGCGCCAGTGACGCCATCCTGGGCGCGCATCAATTGCCCCAGTTCCGCCACCCGCTCAGCGGCCAACTGCGCCACGCAAAATTGCCGCACGGCGGCATGATCGACGGTCGCACTTAACCAATTATCATTCAGTCCGAAATCAGCGGGTCGGGAACTCAGGCGATTGCGCACGCCTTGCAGCGCTTCCGCCGAGAACAGCAGAGCAAAGCGCTCTTCCAAAGTGAGTTCGCTGGCGGAACCGCCACCCGCGTTCCGCGCCCGTTGGGCGTAGTCCAGGGCAAAGCGGGCGCCGGTCACTTCCGCACAGGACAGCGACAGGTCATAGCTCACCAGTTGATGCTGGTCGAGCAGCGCGGCGGAAATTTTGCCATCGGCTTTCTGGGAGCGTTCTTTCAAATCCGCCAAAGAGTAATCAAGTGCCTTTTGAACCGCGTCCAGGGCCAGAGCGGCTTGCTGCAACTGTTCTGCGGGATTCTGGATCGATGCCGACATCGGGTGACCTCATAAGTGGTGGTAGCGAGTTTTTACAAAAACCCTGAAATGAGTAAGGCTCTAGGCGCAAAGTTTAGGCTGAAATCGCCGTAAGCACACGGCTTTGAGCGTGATCAACAGCAAAAATTTCCGGGGCGAACCGTCGAGCAGCAACGGGCTGCTAAAACATCATCTTACCGTCAGTTGCGTCCAGTCTGTCCGTCCATCCTATAATGCCTGCTTTCACCCTTCCCGTTCACCGTCCGCCCCTCCAGGCGCGGCGCTCAAGAGATTCGCCGTGGCTATCAACGACATCGCCGTTTCCACCCTTGGTCATTACGCTGGCCTGCTGGCTGTTGAACTCGACTCGCAGGAGGCCGACCCCGCCGGCATTCCGCCACCCCCGCTCAGCGTCGCCGCCGCCGCCGCCCTAGCGGGTCATCTGGCCAAGGATTTAAACCTGATCCTGGACGGCATCGAGCAACTGGGTCTGATCCTGCCTGGCGCTTTATACGACCAAACCGAGATTCTCCAGCCCGGCTTCCCGTTGATCGAAGCGCTCGCTGATCTGTATCGCCGCAGCCTGCAAGGCGGCTTTACCCCGTCGGTCATCGCTCTCGGTTCAGACAGTGGTTATTTACCCGTCGCCGCCCTCGATCCCCAGCGCCGACCGGGTTCCGGCCCCCTGCTGCTGTTGCCCTTCTGCCTGGTCGGTCCTCGCGAGGCGCTGGGCCGGGTGGCGCGGGTAATGGAGGATGGCCTGCTGCAAAATGGCGAAGCCTCGCTGGCGACTCGCGAAGCCGTGCAACAGGCGTTCGGTGTGACCGCGTTGAATCTGTCTTTCGCCACCCTCGGCGATCTGTGCGCCCTGTTGCGAGTACAACTGGAAGGCAACGGCCTGTTGCCCTTGTGGGATCTGCTGGAACACGCCTGGTTTCAACGCCCCGGCGTCCGCGCCGTCACCCTGGAAGGCGGCAACCGCTTTCTGGTCGCCGGCGATCACGCCCATACCTTGTTTTACACTTTCGACGACTGGGCGCAGTTCGGGCCAGGTCGAACACTGCCGGCGGCGGAACTCGGCGCGGGTTATCAGCGCTGGGCGCGGTTGCAACGGCAATACGCCATGGCACTGGAGGCGTATGGGTTGCATGTGCGCTGGGTGTTGGCCAATCCGCAACTGGAAGAAACGTTGGCGACGGCGGGTGAAGCTGCCAAGGCGGCGCTGCGGGAAATTCCCTGCCTGTCCGGCGATTATCTGGTCGAGGCGATTTTCCAGAACGACCGCGAAACTCCAGAGCGGCAAATAACGATTACTCATCACGCCGATGCGGAGCTGGGAACGCTAGCCTACACCGTGATGAGCACCGACGCGGACGGTCAGTTGCTGCGGCTGGAGCATCACTATCCGCTACAGCCGCAGGGCTTGAACGTGATTATCGACCGCCTGGTGCAACGATGCGCGGAACAGGGCGCGGAACGGCAGGTGCTGCATCCGGGCCGGTTACTGTACGCGGAGAGCGGGCGGAGTCTACGGGCAGCAACCGCCGCTGATTTGCCCAAGGCAGTGGAACGCTTGCATTAACCTACCCGGCCACGCCGAATACCCGCGCCCGCTCCAGCACCCCGGCGGCCCAGTGGTGATGGGTGGCCGGTTCGCAAAACGTCCCGTGCAGCTTGAATACTGCCGCTGCTTCCGGGGCCAACACCGCCGCCGCCAGGTCGTAATCTTCGCGGGAAACGCGGTAGAGGTCCTCAATCACCGGAATCTGGATCGGGTGAATAGCGGTTTTGCCGACCAGACCATGCTGGAGATCGGCCTCGACTTCGCGGGCCAGCACCTCCGGCGTATCCAGCCGCTCAAACACCGGGGCGCTCAACCGATAGCCAGCGGGATGGAAGATGCAAACCAGATCAGCGATCACCCCGCGCAACGGCGTATCGTAGATCGTCGCGCCGCGCGCCCGGCGAATCCCCAGCAAGTTCAACAGATCGTTGCCGCCGATGCGCAGGCCCAACACCCGCTCCCGCAACCCGTTGTCTTCCAATCGGTCGCGTAGCAGCTCCATCTGGCGGCGATCAAAGGTCTCAGCGGTCTCCAGAATCGGCAATAGCCAATGTCCGTGGCAATCATCCCAAACCCGTAACCAGTCGCTCAGGGTTCGCGAGCCAATCTTGGGCAACACAAAGCCCTGAATCCGCTCAATGCCGTCCATGCGCAACAAGCGCCGCAATACCGCCGGGGTGCGGGGACGAATGAACCGGAGCGATGGCCCGACATCCAGCGCCGGCAACAGCGCCGCCAGTCGATTTAGTGCCGTGTCCAAATCCCGTTCGTGTAACGCATCTTCGGTGCAGAAAATCAATGACCGGATGGAGGGCCGTTTTTGTCCATGAGCGACTGCCGCCAAATCGGGGCGGCTGGCGGGCACATACAACGAAGCGCCCAGCACCGTCGGCGAGAGCGCCGGCAGCGACTCGGCATGAGCATGGCTCGACCCGTTGGGATACAGGGTGCGAAAATCGATGGGAATAACGCTCATGACAACTCCTTGATGAGGGCGGCGGCTTGAATCGGCATCGCCGGGTCGATGACCACGGGAACCTGCTTTTCCCCGACCAGCCAATGCAAATGCGCCACATCAGGATGCGCGGGGTCCTTCAACAACAGGAGTCCAGGGACGCGACGCAACAACACCCGGGTCGCTTCGGCCACGCCCGGCTTGACGAAATTGCGGTCGCTGATTCGATAATGACGGTGCAGGCGGGTCAGAAACTCCTGCATCGCCTGTCGCCGCTCCTGTTGCTCGTCAGGGTCGCTACGCACCGACCCTGATTCGACCGTTTTAAAGTGTTCGGCCACCCGGTCGAGAAACCAGACGGAACGGTCGTGCGGCGCAAATTCCGCGTAAAACACGCAACCGTGAAAATCCTCCGGGCCGATAGCGGCGTTGAGAATCGACCGGCTGGTCAACCCCGATACTGTAGCGTTGAGGATGCCGCTGGGAATGGCGTAGTCGTCATAGGTCGCCGCCACATCTGCCGTGCCGCCAATATCAGAAACGACATATAGCGCCGCATCGAGTTGTTCGGGCTGGCGGGCGTTCCAGTGCTGCAGGGCGCGACGCAATTCTTCGGTAATGACGCCCTTGGCGGTCCAGCCATCGACAAAAGCCAGTCCAGCGGGATCGCGCTGTTCATGGCGCAGCATGAACGCCAGGGCGTTCTCGTCAAGGCCCCGGTCACGGATGACCGAGATGGAGTAGTGGCGAACGTCCGAACGTCCCAACCGACGCAGGGCGCGCGCTAACAACGCGCCAACCGGCGTACCGGCCCGCGCCAGCGACACAACGGTGATTTGCCGGGGCCGGGTCGTCGCCAGATGACGGGCCAGCGCCATGATCTCCGCCGCCAGCCGCGCCGCATACCGCTCGGTCAGCGCCTCGAACAGCTCCAGATAACGCGGTCCTGGCGCTTGTTCCGGGGTCAGCATCTCGCTGTAATGGCGCTGGCCGGATTGAATCAGTCGCTCCTTGGCCGCCACGTCCACGGTTTCCAAGCGCATCGGCTTGAGCAGGAACACAGCGTCTTCCGGCGGGTAACTGCCGGTGAACGAGGTTAGCATATCCCCCCACCCTCCCCCACCAGGGGGGAGGGGGCACCCTTGATAAACTCCCCCTCTCCTCGCGGGAGCGGCTGCGGTGGACGAGTGCTGTCCTCCCAGGTTTCACGCTGAATCTGGCTGTCCCGGGGCGTCAGGGCGAAATCGCAGATGCGCATGAACGGCAGGTCGGTAAGGCTGTCGCCGGCGCCGATGGTCACCAGTGGCCCTTCCTGCTCCAGTTCCGCCGTCACCCGCCGCACCGCATCGTGCTTCTGCGCGCCCCGCACGGTCAACGCCAGATTGTTGCCGTTGCAATGCAGCGCCAGCTCCGGCGGCAGCCCGATGCTTTCCAGTCGCTCCCGCAACCGGGTTAACGCCGCGCCATCATCGTCGGTCTTCACCGAGATATAGGTCAACCACTCATCGACCGAATGATTGCTGACCCGGTACTGGCCCGTCGCCTCAGCGCTCAACCGGGCGGAAAGCCCCCACAACAAGGGCTGCGTCGCGACCAACATCGGACGCACCTCGGTATACCACCAGGTCGGCAACGACCCGTCGGCGCGGCGGATCACCGCGCCATGATGGGTAATCCGCCAGGACGTAAAATTAATCGCCACTCGCGCCAAGGCATCGTCCGTGCGGCCCGTGACGGGAATCACCACGCCCTGCTCCAGCCAGAACGCCAGCAAGCGCTGTTGCGCTCGGGTCATGAACGATAGCG
This sequence comes from Pseudomonadota bacterium, assembly GCA_022709365.1. Classification (GTDB taxonomy): domain Bacteria; phylum Pseudomonadota; class Gammaproteobacteria; order Competibacterales; family Competibacteraceae; genus UBA2383. Next base: position 23,263 of record JAKLIY010000004.1, on the reverse strand, counting down.
CCTCGCCAGCGCGATTGAAAGCGGCGGGCGTCAGCGGCTCGTCCGCTGGACACTTGGGCGCGGTTTGCAGAATCGTGTCGTCCAGATCGAGAAAAATTACGATGCGCGGCATGGTTCCTCCACGGCAAACGCCAGTCCCCCCAGATCATGCGCCAGCGAATGCGCGGCTTGGAGGGCGGGATGTTCATAGATCACCACCGGCAACCGCTCCGGGTCGAGGTTATAGAGATAGTTGGCAATCCCGTCGCCCTGATGATCGGGAAATTCCCAACGGCGGGTAATCGCGTCGCCGACCAGAATCGGCGAGCGCGTGGTGGATTGATAGCGCACATCGCAGCCTTGCTCTTCTAACGCCAGGGCCAAGCGAAACGGGGTATAAGCATATTCGCCGGTGCCGATGACCGTCAGCGGGCGTTCTGACGCCCTCACCCTTTCCCAGAGCGCGCCGGGATGCGTCCATCGTCCGGCGATTACCCCGGTGCGGGCCGGGTCCGTCGCAATAGCGTCCTGCGCGGCATTGGAATCAGCGACAGTCACCGGCAGCGCCGGAGGCGGAAATTGCGGATCGGCGGTGAAATCGAATTCCCCTTCGATCAGCGCCGGGAAGGTCAGGGATCGTTCCAACTCAATCGCCAGTTCCCGTTGCCGCGCTTCGTCCAACCAGCAGGTAATGCTCGCAAAAGCGACCTGCTCCACCTGGGGATTGAGGCGCAGATACGCCTTGGCCAATTCCAGCAACGTGCGACCGGTAGAAATTTCATCATCCACCAGCACCAGGCTACGCGCCGCCTGAAACAGGGGCTGCAACGCCGAGTCCGGCAGGTACACCGCATGATCGGGCGCATGGCTGTGGGACTCATCAAACTCAAACGCCAGCGGTCGCGATAACCGGCAACGGGTGGTCTGCACATACAGCACATCGTCCCGCCCGGCCCGTAGCGCCGCTTCTTCGGCCACGCCGCGCCCCAGAGCTGTCGCCGTCTCCGCCATGCCGATGACCAGCAACGGGCCGGGCAAGTTGGCGATTTTCGCCGCCAGCCGCTGATGAACCTCGCGCATCACGCTTGGCCGCACCGGCCAGTGCTTGCCCAGCACCTTGCTGACAAACAGATACAGCCGCCGGGGGTTCTGGCGAGTCGCATAGGTCACGCACGCTTCTAGCGGCCATTCCTCGCGGCGGAGCGTCAAGCTCAAACGACCGGCCTGGATCGGCGCTTGCACGATCCTCATGCGCTGACTCCCCGAGCCAGCACGACCGCCTGCTCGATCTTGGTCACCCGCACCCCGGCCGCCGGCCAGGGAATGTCCGCCACCTTGACCGTTCCCGCAGCCAGTCGCAACCCCCAGTACGGCAGATTCAATCCGGCCTGACACGCCATATGAATACCTCCCGCCATGCGCGGATTCGCCTCCAGAAAGCATTGCTCGCGACGACCGTCCGGATGCAGCCGCTCGCGGGTCTGTACGTTGATCAATCCATTCAAGCGGAATTCGGCCACGACCTGCGCGGCGATGGCCCACCCTTCGGCATCATTTTCAATCAGTTGCCAGCGACCTTGCGCGGCGGTGGGCTTGCGGCGGATGACCGCCCGAACCAACCGCCCATCCTGCGCCAGGCAATCCATGGAGCGCTCATCGCCCGCCAGATATTCCATCGCCAGAAATGGGCGTTGCCCGCCAGCAGTTTCCAGCAGGGCGGCGAATTCAGCGCTGCCGACGGTGAAGCAGTCATTGTTCAGCAACCGATCCAGCGGGCGCTTGGCGTCGTCGATCAGCCGAAAGCCCAGTCCATAAATCGACTGCACCGGCTTAATGCACACGCGCTGCGCTCCGTCGCCCAGCGCCGCCAGCGCCGCCCGGAATTCCTCGGCGGTCGCAATCGACCAGCTCCGGGGCAAGGGTGCGGCTTCCAGCCGGGCGTTGGCGCGCGCCTTGTCCTGCAACGCCGCCAGCGTCTCGGCATCCGGGCAAGGCAGGATCAAGCGAATACCGGCAGCCGCGAAGCGATCCTGCGTCTGCAACCACAACGACCAGCGGCTCTGCGGCCAAATCCACTGAAAATCCTGCGTCCGGCACAGGTCCAATAGCCATTCGACATAACTTTCCGCATCGGCGTTGGCTGGCTCCAGATAGAAGGAATCGGCCACTCCGCGCAAGGGCGTATCTTCGGTGAAGTAGGTTGCGCCCAGATGAAACTCGCCCGGCGCCATGGCCTGATGGATCAGCTCGATAGCGTCGCGCACATTGGACAGGCCGCGAGTCAGCAAAAAACGTAAGGTCATGATTATTCAAGCTCCCTATCCATATGCATTAGGCTTCTCCTGCTTCACTGTACTCATAATCCCCCTTCAATGAGAATTGTTTTCACGCGATGCGTGTAGGTATGTTCCGCCAGTACCCGCCGTCGGCCCGCCTCGGCGATTTTTACGGCGAATGCCGGTTCCCGGCGCAACCGGCCTGCCAGCGCATTCAACTCATCGGCATCCCGGTAAACCAGAATCTCCCGGCCCGGCTCAAAGCACAATGGCACATCCGCCAGATCATCGTTCAGCACCACCGCCCCGCAGGCCAGCGGTTCAAAGCTGCGCTGATTCAAGCCATGCTCCACATTCGCCTCGTTGCGAACGTTGAGCACCGCCTGATGCTGCTGGTACAACCGAATCAGCGCCCGGCGACTGATCTTGCGATTCGACACCGGATGGAAACCCATGCTGGCCAGACCGCTCCAGTCGGTGCCAATGACTCGTGCGGGTTCTAGCAAACTGCGTACCACCGATTCACGGTAAGCGGTGCGGCTGGCGACAAACAGTAACTCGGTATTACGGGACGCAAGGCCCGGACGGAACTGTTCCGGGTCTACCGCCAACGGCAGATAACCACTGGGCGCAGTGAATCCGGCCTGCTCGGCGTCCTGGAAAAAGCGGGTATCGGTGAAATACAGCCGGTTGCAATGATCCGCCCGCTCCCGGCTGTCGGTCGGAAAGCGATCCCCCACCATGCCGGCGATCCACGGTTGTTGGGCAGCCCCGTGCAGAATCCGGTAATAGTCCAGCGGAACGCCAAACACCCCCGCCACGATCACCAAGTCCGGGCGAAAATCGACCAGCGTTCGCTCGAAACGGGCCAGCATCCAATCCGCCGTCGCCGCACGCCGTCCCTGCCATTTAGCCCGCAACCGCGAATTCCAGGTATCGCCATTGATAGCGAAAATTCGGGCGGAATGACCTAATCCAGTGCAAGCCCGAGCTAAATTTTCCAGCCATAACACCAGACTACCGCGTTTGCCCAGCAGCAAAATTCGAAGCGCCATTACCACCTGACCGTCTGCTTGATCGCCTTATCCAAACGCTGATTATACTGTGCGCAACGGTTCGTTGCCCCGACGAACACGCCCTGCCCTGATGCCGTTCAAACAAGAGTCTTTAGCCATTCATGAATTCACTGTCCACGCTTCCCTTTCGCCTGTCCTATCGAACCGGTCGGGATGATCTGGTGCGGGATTTTCTGAATCCCGGTCTGGAAGCCGCCATAAGGTATCGGCGTGCCGCAGGGTATTTTACCAGCGCCGGACTGGCCCTGGCGGCGCGGGGGGTCGCGAATCTGGCTTCCCGGGGCGGGACGATGCAGTTGGTGGTTTCGCCATATCTGGAACCCGATGACGTGCAGGCGCTGCAGGTGGCGGCGGATCGTCCGGCGGAGGTTCTGCGCGCCATTGCCGCCCGTAGTCTGGCGGATCTGGAGGACGCACTGATTCGGGATCGACTCAACGCCATGGCCTGGCTGGCGGCAGCGGGTTTACTGGACATTCGGCTGGCCCTGCGTCTGGACGCGCAGGGGCAGGTCGCCCGTGGCCTGTTTCATGAGAAGACCGGCATTCTCACCGATCAACAGGGCCATCACGTTGCCTTTTCCGGCTCGGCGAATGAAACAGCCGGTGGCCTGTTGGAGAATTTTGAGAGCATCAAGGTGTTCTGTTCCTGGCGGGACGCCGAGGGGCGGGTGCAGGAAGAGATCGACAATTTCACGGCGCTGTGGAACAACGCGACGCCGGGCTTGCGCGTCATCGAATTCAGCGAGGCGGGTCGGGAACTGCTGGAGCGGTTCCGCGATGGGCGTCAACCGCCGCCGGGGTTATCGCTGGCCGGGGTGGCGGAGCCGACCGCGCGCCGCCTGTTGTCCTTTCGCCCACCGCCCGGCTTTCAACTACGTCTCTATCAGGTCGAGGCGATCCGGGCCTAGCTCAAGGCCGGCGGCAAGGGCGTTTTCGCCATGGCCACCGGGTCGGGGAAAACCGCGACGGCGTTGACGCTGGCCAGCAAGGTCGCGGAGAAGAATCAGCCACTGGCGATATTGATCATCTGTCCGTTCATCAATCTGTGTCGCCAGTGGTTGCGGGAACTGGCAGCGTTCGGGGTGCTGGAGACCGTGCCGTGTTTTGAGGGCCAGGAGCGCTGGCAGGCCCGGCTGGAGGAAGGTTATCAGCGGCTGGCGGTCGGGTTGACCCCGGTGCTGGCGCTGGTAGCCACGCACGCGACCTTTCAAAGCGAGGGTTTTCAGTCGCGACTGCGGCCCCGACTGGCGACGGGCGTGGCCCATCATCTGTTGATCGCCGATGAGGTGCATAACCTGGGAGCGGAACGCGGCCGCGAGGCGTTGCCGGAGGCGATAACGCTGCGGTTGGGACTGTCAGCGACGCCAGAGCGGCATTACGACCCGGTAGGCACAGCGGCGGTGCTGGCCTATTTTGGTGGTCCCGTTTACACCTATTCACTGTCCCAGGCGATTGCGGATGGGTGTCTGTGTCCGTATCGCTATTATCCGGTCCCGGTGACGTTGACCGATGACGAGGCCGACGCCTACGCCGAGATCAGCGCTAAATTGGCTCGGGTTTTTCCTCGTGGCGACGAGGCCGATGTCGATCTGGAACAAGCCGCTCTGCGGTTGCTGGTGCAACGGGCGCGGCTGTTGGCGGGGGCGGTGAACAAACTGGCGGCGCTGGATCGGGTGGTTGGCGCGTTGCCGGAACCGCCCCGCCAGGCGATTTTTTATTGCGGGGACGGACGCACCACGGATGCCATCACTGCCGATGAAGTGCGCCAGATTCAGGCGGTGGCCCGGTTGCTGGGAGAGCGGCATAGGTTGCGGGTGCGGAATTTCACTTATCGGGAGACATCGCAGGAGCGGGAGGAGATTTTGCGGGATTTGAGTAGCGGCTTTCTGGATGGGGTGGTGGCAATCCGCTGTCTGGATGAGGGGATTGATTTGCCGGAGTTGCGGATGGGGTTTTTGCTGGCCAGTTCGACGAATCCCCGGCAGTTTGTCCAGCGACGGGGGCGGTTGTTGCGGAATGCACCGGGTAAAACGCGGGCGGTGATCTATGATTTCCTCGTGAGTCCGCCGGACCTGGGCGGGGGCTGGGAGGATGCGGCGTTCAATCTGGAGCGCTCGTTTTTCCAGCGGGAATTGCGGCGGATCGTGGAGTTTTGCTGGATGGCGGAGAATGGGCCGGAAGCGTTGCATTCGCTCCATGATCTGCGACTGAATTATCATCTGCTGGCTGATCAATAACGCTTACCGCCCGGATGGATGCCTCGGTGCGGTCTCCCTGGCAACGGAAGATTTCGATGACTGACCATGATTCTGGCTACAAACGCTTGTTTTCCCATGCTGAAATGGTTCGGGATTTGCTGCAGGGCTTTGTTCCTGCGGAATGGATCGCCCCACTCGATTTAACCACGCTGGAAAAATACCCCACCGAGTTCGTTGATGATCGGTTGCACAACCGGCGCAGCGACGTGATTTGGCGGGTGCGCTGGGGGTTCGATTGGCTCTACCTCTACATCCTGCTGGAATTTCAGTCCGGGGTGCAGCGCTTCATGGCGGGACGCCTGTTGACCTATATTGACCTGCTCTATCAGGACCTGATTCGGAGTCGCCAGTTGCCGGGGCGTCCCAAGCGCCTGCCGGCGGTGCTGCCGATCGTGCTTTACAATGGCCGGTGACCCTGGACGGCCCCGACCGATCTGGCGGAGTTGATTGAGCCGGGGCCTCCCGGACTGGAGGCCTATCGACCGCAGGCGCGTTACTTGTTGATCGATGAGAGCGCGTATGCCGATGCGGATCTGGCCAGTCAGCGGAATCTGGTCGCGGCGCTATTCCGGCTGGAAAACAGTCGGGGGGCGGAGGTCGTTCGGGAGGTGGTGGTTGCGCTGGCGGAGTGGCTGGGGGAGCCGGAACAGGAGGAACTACGGCGCTCGTTTCTGATCTGGTTGCGGGAGGGGTTTCTGAAAGCCCGATTGCCCAATACCTCGTTACCTGAATTGAACAACCTGGAGGAGGCTCGCATCATGTTATCTGAGCATGTGGTGGACTGGACGAAGCAGTGGAAGCAGGAAGGCTTGCAATAAGGGTTGCAGGAAGGCCGGCAGGAAGGCCGGCAGGAAGGCTTGCATTCAGAACGACGGATGCTATTACGGCAAATTCGTCGTCGGTTTAGCGAAGCAATTGCGATGCAGAGTACGCCGGCGTTGGAACAGATTCAGCAACCGGCGGTGTTCGAGGATTTGGGGGAGGAATTGTTCGACTGCGGGGACGAAACAGCCTGGCTGGCGCGGTTGCAGATTGCCGTTCAACAGAGAGAAGGGCATTGAGTTGTTGAGTATCGACGCCGTCTGTCTGGAATGGGTGGCGTCGCCGGGTAATTTTCATCGTAACGATTTGCGGGTATCTGATACGATGCCCGCTAAAAAATAGTTTTCAGTAGTATAAAATCTTTATTTTTTATCCTAATAATCGATTTTCTCTGTGCCAATTGAAATTAGCTAAATTAGGATAGCACTGTTTATCTTCTGGAAGAAGTATCCTCTTTCCGTCAAACTGTTTAATTCCATACGGGTGATTGTCAGTTTCTATAAACTTGTCTGACACCAAAACACGAAAGTCTTGATCAATCGAAAAAAGACCTCGATCAAAGGCGCGGTGTAAATTTGGGCAAAGGGGTATGCCATTGCTGATAGTGTCGTTGTGAGAAACCTTGAATGGAACAATATGATACGCATCAATTAATTGAACATCCGCCAGTGCATCCATTCTCCAGCCAGAAACGCAGCAAGTATAGTTATAGATACATGGCACTACTTTTTTGAAAATCCCACCACCAATAAAGCGCTCTTCATCATCCAAATTATCATATTCAGCAATATAATCTAAGGGGGATGACTCGGTAATCTTCCTTTCTATAGCATGAATATAGTCTTGATTATCTCTGCTGCTGTTAAAATAATAGCTTGTTTTATCAGGAAAGTAATTTTCCAACAGCAAATGAATAAAAATATTACGATTGCTCTTATCTCTCAATAAATCATATAAGTCTTGATCAATTTCTGCACATTCTATTACTTGTACAAGAGAGTTAAATGACTTTCTGCCTAATTCCATTGATTTTTCATACCCGGAGTTTGCAGTTAAATGCCAAAACCTCGCAGGCTCGTTATGTAAATGATAGAATGGCTGAGCCAAATTCATCACATATTGTGTATCTACCAACAATGACCAGTGAGTTTTGAAGCTCAACACCAGTTCAGGCGTAATTTGAATAACCGGGCTGATAATTTGATTATGATCAATCATATCAATAATTGATAATAAAAGAACAGGTTTATGCGGTGCTGGACCGCCATAATCTTTTGAACGTGCTCGATCCTGGCGAAGATGACTAAACGCTTTGATATATTTTTTGATATTATTCATGCGAAATCTACCCATCATTATTATGACGCGATCACCAATGCTGGCTGAATGTGTTACTGAAGTCGCTCAGGATACCGTAGCTTCACTGCCGACTGACTGTGCATTGACCGGCAATCCCAACATCTGTTTGATGATGTCAGTCGTCCGGGCAACGTGAATGGTCATCCTGGATACCCGTCCGCCAACCAGTGCCTGACCTTCCCACAATCCTGAATTATGTCGCGACCAGTCGATTTGCCGCAGACCCGTCAGGCGCTCCCGCCACTCTTCAGGATGAAGTTTGATTAAGGCATTGCCGACTCTGCCTAACGCCTGCAAGGTAATACTGTGACAATGAATGAAATCTTCCCGCACTTCGCTGGCGGACAATTGACCCTGCTGCACTAACCTCCAAACCGGAATTTGTTCCGCTACCGCCTCCCAGTAACTCCGTGCCAGGTCGGCATCCTCTGTCAAAATACCCGTCGCTATGCCATCGATCAGATCAGCGCAGGCATGGTGAAAGGCAGACAAGGTGAATAGTTTACGAGAACGCTTGGCCAGCGAAGTTTTCTCCATTTCCACAATATTTTTAAAAATCGCAGATTTTGTGATGATTTGTCTGGCCAGTCGGGATTGTGGACTGCGGTAGTCGCTTGATCCCGGCGATGGACTAAGCCGGGCTGCGTGGCGGTTCAGGTCGGCGAATCGTTGTTGGCAATGCTCCAGCCCAATATCGAGAAAAAACAGGATAGGAATAGTTTCCTGACCCAGTTCTGGTCGTTGCTCCAGAGCTTCGATGAGTGCGGCGCGACGATGCTGGCCATCGTTCATCACGAAATGAGCATCCATAGGTACCCGCAGATTTCCCAGCCAGTTCTGTCCAACTAATGGCTCGAAAACTGCCTGAAAATCAATAGAAACCGTCAGTGGCGGAAATATATAACTGTCCGGGTTATTCAAAATATAATTCGACATTTCGCGAATGCGCGCCCGATTGAGGGGCCGCTGAGTGCGTAGCTCGGGACATACTTCATCCTCGTCAAAGATCGCAATCTGCCGCAACATACGCAATGTCCACATGGATACATAACACTCGCGTCCGGCTTGGCAACCACGAATGACCGGAAAAGTAAGGATCGGATGAGTTTCCATTCAATAAGGTTTTCAAGTTTTTAGTAGCAGAGGAACCAACTAGACTCCGCCGCCTAATGCAACATTTTCAAGTAGTTCTGGAGCTTACATAAACATCGGCTCCCAATCCCCGCAGCAGTTCCTCGGGGGTAACCGATTCAGCACTGCCTGCTGTTCTTCCGGGGTCAGTTTCTGGACTCGGAAGTCATGAGCCGCGCTCACCCAAGAGGCGGCATTGTAGCCGAATCCAGCGCGATCAACACGGTGAAACGGCAGCAAATCCATGGCGCACCCCGGCAAAATATCCTGGCTCCAGGTTCGTCACACCGCGCTCATCATCGTGATTCAAGAGATAGGTGCGGCTGATGAACGGCTTTAACGCCTCATAATAAGGCCCAACGATTTCCTCATCGGTGGACAGCAACAACACCTGATGGGACGCATTCGGAAAATACCGCTCGATCAAATGGCGGCGATGGGAAGAATCCAGTCGCCCCAGCGGCGTATCGATGATCGTTGGCACCGGACGCCCGGATGCCCGGGCCAATCCCCATAACAGAGCCGTCGCCAGCAATTGCCGCTCCCCCGCCGACAGCCGATCAAAAGGCAACCGCTGACCATCGCGCCCGGCCAGCGTCGCTTCAAAGGTCTCCGGGTCAATCGTCAGGCCGGTGACCAAATGGGTCTTGCGCAGCAACTGGCTGAAGCACTCCAGCATCAGCGCCTCCATCCTCGCCGTGTGCCGACGCACCACCCGCGTGCGGAACCGCTCCAGCATTTCCCGCACCCGCGCCGAATGCTTAAGAAAGCGCTGCCGGTCATCCTCCGCAAACCGGGCCTTCAGATCCTGCTCACTCAGGCGATCCATCCGGGCTTCGGCCATATCCCATTGCCGCTTCAGCGACTGCTTGCGCGCCCGCACCGCCTCCAGTTCCGCCAGCTTCGCCTCATGGGCGCTGCGGGCCGCCTCCAGCTCGCGTTGAATCACCGCAATCTGGTCGGCGGCCGGGACTCGATCCTGCTCGCTTTCCAACCGCGCGATGTTCTCATCAAGAAGAGCTAATTTAGCGGCCAGCCCGCGCCACTGCTCGGCAACATTCGGCAACACCACCGCCCGCAGATGGGCAATGCGGACGCTCAGACCTTCATCGGCGTCCAGAATCAGCGGCTCCTTCGCCAGCCCCACCCGCTTGTCGCGATCCGCCGCCAGAATCCGCGCCATATTGCGGATCGGCTCCGCCGCGCCATGTTCCATTTCCAGCACCGCCAACACCTCACCGTCACGGGCTTCCAGCGCATCCAGCAAGGTGCGGGCGCGGCGAATTTCAACCTCACGCCGGGCCTGATCTTCAACCTCGCCCAGCAGACTTTCCGCAATCAGCAGCGGCAACGGTCCCGCCGCCAACTCCCGCAACTGGGCCTCGGTAGCCGCTTTCTGCGCCTGGCAGCGCTCCAGTTCCGCTGCCAGTTCCTGGCCACGCAGATAGAGTTCGCCACCCTCGCTACGAAATTGCTCTTCCCGGGCGCGCAACGCCTTGCCCAGACGCCCGCACGCCTTCCTGCATCGCGACCTGCTCCTGCTCCCGTTCAATCTGCTGCAATTCATCCCGCGCCTGCTCCAGCGCCTGCGTCGTCGCCGCATCCAGCCCCTCGGCTTTTTTGCGCCGTTCGAACACCTTCAGATCACTTTCCAGCCGATCCATCAGGTCCACACCCAGCAGTGCATGAATCGCGGTACCGAGAATTTCCGCCGCATGACCACCCTCCGCCAAATCCTTGATCTGCTCACCGTCAAAGAAAAACAGATGGGCGATGCCGCTCGGCAAATACGCCTCAATCGTCTCCTCCCAATGCTCGGCGAACACATCGTCCAGCTTGCCATCACGCAACACCCGCACCGTCTCCTCGATGCCTTTCACGCCCTCGCGCCAATAGCGTTGCAATTCAAAATGGCGAGTTTCACCCTCCACCAGCCGACGAAAGCGCAAGGTAACGCCAGCGCCCTCGCCGGGATCGCTGCCCCGATGAATGGAGTCCCGCAGATAGTCGCGATAACTGCGTCCCCGGTTGGACAGGCGCGCTTTGGGGCCGTAGAACGCCAGTTGAATCGCATCGAGCAGCGTGGTCTTCCCTCCCCCGTTCATTCCGCCAAACAGGATCACCGGTTTGCCCGGCTCCGGGGTCAGGTCCGCTTCCTGCCGGCCCCCGTAAGCACCGAAATTTTCCAGGATGATCGTATCCAAGATCACCCCTTGAACTCCAATTCATCGGCGGCTTCGGTGACCTGCTCGGACTGGCGATCCCGGTGCTGCCGGTCCCGATGCTTGCGCTCATCGGCCATGACCTGGGCGCGCGCCAGGGCGTCTTCGCGGTCGTCGTAGAAGTGGCGGCGAAAAGCTTTTTCCAGGTTCTCATACAGGCCCGCCCGCCGCGCCGAAGTCCGCTGTTGTTGCGTCAGGCTTAACAACTCCCGCGTCAACTCGTAATGCAGGCGATCGCCCTCGGACAGCGCTTCCAGTTCCTGCATATCCCGCTCGCCCAGCGTCTGATAATCGTCCAGAGGCCGTCCAGGATAATCTTCCCCAGTCGCTTCCCGATACAGGCGGGGCAGGGCATCTTCCAACTCATGCTTGTCCACCACCCAAATGCGGCGGATCTCCTGCAATTCCTCCAGATGGATCAGCGCAATGCCCTGCATGTCCGGCGGTCCATGGCGCCGAATCCAGGCCTGCGCCCGGAGCAATTGGGTCAGCCAGCGCTGCCGGGCCTCCTGGGTATAGGGGCCGGGAATGACCCGCCCACTGCTCATCAACTGCACCTCGCCGCGCATCCGCCGGAAATCCCGCAAATGCCGGTCGCCGCCCTCGGCCTCTTCACCATCTGGCCCCGTGCGGAAATCCAAGGCGTTGCGAATCTCCAGCAACGGCATCATCCATTCCTTCTCTTCATCGTTCTGGATCATCGCCGTCATCGACTTGTCCTTCTCGACCAGCGTACAGACCCAGCAGCCAAACCGGGAATCGCCGCAACTGGGCGTCGAATCGTCAATCACCAGCGGGCATTCGCCATCCGCCGAGGCGCCGGCGTACATACCGAGCAAGTCACGATTGTTGTAGCCCCACGGATTGCGAACCTGCATCAAATAGAACCAGACATCGTCGTTGCTCCAGTCTTCGATGGTGGTGTAAACCAGCGACCCGGGCAATCGGCTGTTCGGGCTAAGCCGATCGCGTACCCGGCCTTTCTCATGCTTTTTCATGGTGAGGGCGCGCCGGACACTTTCCGCTTTCCGGGTGCCCAGCACCAGAATCGCCTCGCCGTTCGCCGACACGATGCTGTTGATGAAAGCGTTCGAAGGCTGGATTTTCAGGCGCTCGGTACACCAGCGGAACTTGTGGCGCGGGGCCGGATAACCGCGCCCGATCAGGTTGACCCAGAACGAATTAGCGATTTTAGGCGTCAGCCGGCGGGGCCGAATCGGCATCGCCTGTTCAGCAGCAGCGCGTTTCATCACCTCCAGGGAGTTCGCGACCCAGGCAGCGACAATCGGATTCTCCATCAGGGTATCGGTGGAAATGACATAGACCGGCTTGCGCTGCTGTTCCAGCGGCAATTCAGCCAGCGCGCCCCAGACCAGTTGCAGGATGGCGGTCGAATCCTTGCCGCCGGAGTAGCCGATAATCCAGGGTGCTTCGTCAGCGGCGTACAGCTCGCGGATTTCCTCATGGAGCGCGGCGATGACCGCCTGGAATCCAAGGTCAGTGAAGGCGGAAGCGTGCGCAGCTTCAGCCTTGGCCGGGGATGCATCGTTGCCGTTGGCGGTTTGCCCATCAACGATTAGCGCCAGTTCCGGTTGAACCGGGGGCGATTTGGGGGGAACAGGATTAATCATTGAGCTTTCCGCAGGTAGGCGTTTTCCACCCGCTGCTGTTCCTCAGTCAGCGGCAGCCCCAGCGCTTGCTTGATGACGTTGGTCGTCAGGGTGATGTTCGTGGTCGCTTTGGACACCTTGCCGCCGATCAGTGCGCGCCCCTCCCAGACCTGGGCGTTGTGGCGCGACCAGTCAATCTCCTGCAAGCCAGCCAGCCGCTGCCGCCAGTCGCCCAGATGCTGCTTGAGGAGAGCGTTGCCGGCATGGCCCAGCGCCTGCAGCGCAATATCGTGGGAATGGATATAGCCCTCCCGGACTTCGCTGGTCGCCAGCCGGTTTTCCAGCACCTGCCGCCAGACGGGAAAGTACTCCGCCACCGCCTCCCAGTAATCCCGAACAAAATTGGCGTCCCGGTTCAGATGGCCGGTCGCCAGACCCTCGATCAGGTCGGCGCAGGCATTGTGGAAAGCGGACAGGGTGAACAACTTGCGGGAACGCCGGGCCAGTGAGGATTTTTCCATGTCCACGATATTGCGAAACACGGCGGACTGGGTGATCACCAGTTTGGCCAGCCGCGCCCGGTCGTTGCGATGGTCATACAGGAGGCCCAGCGACCGATTGGGCCGGATGGCGTAACGGTTCAGATCCGCGAACATCTGCTGACAACGCTCCAGGCCAATGTCGAGAAAGAACACCACAGCGATGGTCTCATGGCTGAGTTCGGGCCGTTGATCCAGAGCTTCGATAATAGCGGCGCGACGATGCTGGCCGTCGTTAATGATAAAGCGGGCTTCCATCGGCACCCGCAACAATCCCAACCGGTCCTGACCGGGCAGCGGCTCGAAGGTCACTTCGGAATCAATCGAGACGGTGAGCGCCGAGAACACGTAGTCGTCGGGGTTATCCAAGATGTAATCAGCAATCTCGGGAATGCGCGCCTTGTTCAAGATCCGCTGAGCGCGCAGCTCCGGGGGCAGTTCATCCTCATCGAAGATCGAGATTTGCCGGAGCATCCGCAGCGACCACATCGCGACGTAGTATTCACGCCGCGCCTGGAGACCCCGAATCACCGGGAAGACTAAGGTCGGCTGGGTTTCCATGGCGTCAGCAGCGGTTTTTGTATGTATGTTAAGCCTATGTATTTTATTTAAACAGGCTTTTGTTTGTTAGTTTTTTTATTTAAAATATACTTACAATAGCAGAAAATTATCTTTCTACCAGCGATTGAATCGTAAATTCCTGATCACCTTCAGTTGAGATTGGGGGTTGAAAATATATTTTATATGATATATTTTATGGATCATGAACGGTAAACAAATTGTCAAAACCCTGGAACAGCACGGCTGGATTCAGACCCGCAGCAACGGCAGCCACCACATGATGAAAAAAGGCCGTGTCACAGTGCCGGTTCCGGTCCATGGCGCGCAAGACTTGGGGATTGGTCTGCTCAAGAAGATCGAGAAACAAACCGGAGTGAAATTATCATGAACACGGCATACCCCTACACCATCGAACCACAGGAAGGCGTTGGTTATCTGGTTCAGTTTGTCGACCTGGACGAAGCCTTTACCGAGGGCGCGACCCCGGAAGAGGCTGCTTTCAATGCCGCTGAGGTGCTGTCGCTGGTGATCGAGCAACGCTTGGCCGACGGCCAACCGATCCCGGCACCGTCGGCAGGCGAACCGGTCGCCTACCCACAAGCTAGTATTCAAGCGGCGTTGTTGATGCGCCAGGCCCGCGAGGCGCAAGGCCGCACCTTGGCCGATTTGGCGCGCACCCTGCGAACCTCCTGGCCGTCAGCACAACGTCTGGAACATCCCGGGAACAACCCGACGCTGAAACAACTGGAGCGGGCGGCAGCAGCGCTGGGTAAACGGCTGATTGTGGATTTGGCGTAAACGAACTGATGATCAAAGCCCACACGCGCCCCATCTACCTCGATTGCAACGCCACGACCCCGCTGGAGCCGGAAGTGCGGGACATTCTGCTACGCTTTCTGACCGAGAAGTTCGGCAACGAAGGTAGCCGTACTCATGAATACGGTGCGCGGGCCAAACAGGCGGTACAAAAGGCCCGGGATCAGGTCGCGGCTGTTGTGGCCGCCCGGCGCGATGAAGTCATCTTTACCAGCGGCGCCACCGAAAGCAACAACCTGGCTATTATCGGTCTACGAGCAGCCGGTTTGGAGCAAGGCAAACGGCATATCATCACCACCGCCATCGAACACAAAGCCGTATTGGAACCCTGCGCCGCCCTCGAAGCCGATGGATTTGGCGTGACCTATCTGCCGGTCACTGCTGGCGGCTGGGTCGATCCCGAGAGGGTGCGCACTGCCCTCCAGCCCGATACCCTGCTGGTCTCCATCATGCAGGTCAACAACGAAACCGGCGTCCGCCAGCCGCTCACCGAAATCGCCGACCTTCTCAAAGATCATCCCACTTATTTTCACACCGACGCCGCCCAAGGTTACGGCAAGGACCTCGCCACCCTGCGCCATCCCCGCATCGACCTGATCAGTCTCAGCGGTCACAAACTCTTCGCGCCCCAGGGCATTGGCGCACTGATCGCCCGCCGGCGCGGCTACGTCCGACCGCCCCTGCGTCCCCTGACCTACGGCGGCGGTCAGGAGCACGGTCTGCGGCCTGGCACCCTGCCCGTCGCTCTGATCGTCGCTTTGGGCCTGGCCGCCGAAATCGCCGTCCGCGATCACGACCGGCGTCAACGCGCCTGTCAGCAATTCCGGCGCGTCGCACTGAACGCCCTGGCTCCGCTTGAACCCCGCCTGACCGGCGACCAAACCCAGGTCATGGACCATGTTTTGAACCTCGCTTTTCCCGGTCTGGACTCCGAAGCGTTGATGGTCGCCCTCAAGGACCTGATCGCCATCTCCAACGGCTCGGCCTGCACCTCCAGCAGCTACACGCCCAGCCACGTTCTCAAAGCCATGGGAATGAACGACGATCAGGCCAACTGCTGTGTGCGGATCAGCGGCTGCCACTTGACGCCCCCGATCGACTGGGACGCCGTCGCCACCCGAATCCGCACCCTGCAGTAGAAGCCTCACAAAAACCGGGAATGCCCTCAAATAGTGCAAACTGGCGGAAATCACTACCCTTTTTTCACGCGGATGCTGATGCCACTATTCCACCAAAACTTGGTAAACTATTTGAAATTATTTACTTTTCTCATCATGCCAGTCATTGGCATAAACCCTGCTTTATCAAAAAAGAATCCAATTTTGATGCGCCGGTTTCGCTATCACTCTGCTACGCTTTTTAACGCAGTCCAGGTAACACTTGAAAAAAAACAGGTATTCCACCGCCCTACGAGGAGATCACTGCATGAATGGTTTAAAAACCTTGGCTACTACGGCCGTCCTGCTGTTAGCCGCTGCCAGCGCCGCCCATGCCGGCGTCACGCTGGACGCCATCAAGAAAAACGGCTTTATCAAATGCGGCGTCAGCGACGGTCTGCCCGGCTTCTCCTACGCCGATGAAAAAGGCAACTACAGCGGCATCGACGTCGATGTTTGCCGGGCGATTGCCGCCGCCGTCTTTGGCGACGCGACCAAGGTTAAATTTACGCCGCTGACCGCCAAGGAACGCCTGACCGCCCTGCAATCCGGCGAAATCGACGTGCTGTCGCGCAACACCACCTGGACTTCCAGCCGGGATTCCGCCCAGGGCATGAATTTCACCGGTATCACCTATTACGACGGTCAGGGCTTTCTGGTCAACAAAAAACTGGGCGTCAAGAGCGCCAAGGAACTCGACGGGGCCACGGTCTGCGTTCAGGCCGGCACGACCACCGAACTGAACCTGAGCGACTACTTCCGCGCCAACAAAATGAAGCTGACCCCGATCAGCTATGACAAATCCGACGAAAGCGCCAAATCGCTGGAAGCGGGCCGCTGCGATGTGCTGACCTCGGACCAATCACAGCTCTATGCCCAGCGCATCAAACTGGCCAAGCCAGATGACTATATCGTGTTACCCGAAGTCATCTCCAAGGAACCACTCGGTCCGGTCGTTCGCCATGGCGACGACGACTGGTTCGACATCGTCAAGTGGACTCTCTTCGTCATGGTCAACGCTGAGGAAATGGGCATCAACTCCAAGAATGTCGAGGAGATGAAAAAATCCACCAATCCCGATGTAAAACGCATGCTGGGCGTCGAAGGCGACCGGGGCAAGGACTTCGGCCTGGCCAATGACTGGATGGCGGTCGTTATTAAGCAGGTTGGCAACTACGGGGAAATTTTTGACCGCAATGTCGGCGCGGGCAGCCCGCTGAAGATCGAACGCGGCCTGAATGCGCTGTGGAACCAGGGTGGTTTGCAGTACACACCGCCGGTTCGCTAACACCCTCACCCCCAGTCCCTTTCCCGCCAGCGGGAGAGGGGCGCTTCAGGAACCTTCATGACCGAACTTTCTTCCGCCCCGGTCAAGCCGCCGTTCTGGAATAATCCACAGGTCCGGGCCATTATTTTTCAAGCGGTCGCTCTGCTGGCAACGGTCGCTTTCGGTTTATACCTTTTTGAAAACACCCAGGACAATTTACGCCGTCTGGGCATCGCCTCCGGTTTTGGCTTTCTCTCCTCGCCCGCCGGTTTCGACATCATCCAGACGCTGATCCCCTACTCCGCCGCTTCCAGTTACGGCCAGGTATTCTGGGTCGCGCTGCTCAATACCCTGCTGGTCTCGGCCCTGGGCATTATTTTCGCTACGCTGCTCGGCTTCATCATCGGCGTCGCCCGATTGTCGAAAAACTGGCTGATCGCCAAGCTGGCGCTGGCGTATATCGAAACCTTCCGCAACGTCCCGTTGTTACTGCAAATTTTCTTCTGGTATTTCGCCGTATTGCGAGCGGCTCCCGCGCCGCGTCAGAGTTTGAGCCTGGGCGATACTTTCTTTCTGAATATCCGTGGCCTGTATCTGCCCGCGCCCCAATTTCAACCGGGTTTCGGCTGGGTGCTGGCGACGCTCGGTGTAGTCATTGTAATAGTCGTCGTGTTAACGCGCTGGGCGCGACGGCGGCAAATGGCGACGGGTCAACCCTTCCCGATACTCTCGACCGCGCTGGCCCTGCTGATCGGTCTGCCGCTGATCACCTTCTGGCTGGCCGGTTCGCCACTGCACTGGCAAGTCCCGGAACTGCGCGGTTTCAACTTTCAGGGCGGTCTGGTCATCATCCCGGAAATGGCTTCGCTGCTGCTGGCGCTGTCCATCTATACCGCCGCCTTCATTGCCGAAATCGTCCGGGCTGGCATTCAAGCCGTCAGCCATGGTCAAACCGAGGCGTCGTTCTCGCTGGGCCTCAATTCGGGGATGACCCTGCGGTTGATTATCTTGCCGCAGGCGCTGCGGGTCATCATCCCGCCGATGACCAACCAGTATCTGAACCTGACCAAGAATTCCTCGCTGGCCGCCGCCATTGGTTATCCCGACCTGGTGTCGTCTTTCGCCGGCACCACGCTGAATCAGACCGGTCAGGCGATTGAATGCATTGCGATCACGATGGCGGTCTATCTCACCATCAGCCTGCTGATCTCATTCGTGATGAACTGGTATAACCGCCGGGTCGCCCTGGTGGAGCGTTAACGTATGGCCGAATCCCGCCTTCCCCATCCCGACCTGCCGCCGCCCGCCAGCATCATCGGCCCATGGGGCTGGATGCGCCGCAATCTGTTCTCTTCGCCGTTGAATATCGCGCTAACCGCGCTGGCGGCCTACCTGCTGTGGGTTGCAGTCCCGCATCTCCTGAACTGGACGCTGTTCAACGCCACCTGGAGCGGCGATACCCGCGCAGATTGTCAGGCCAACAGCGGCGCTTGCTGGGTCTTTATCCGGGTTCACTTTGAGCAGTTTATGTACGGTTTCTACCCGGAAGCCCAGCGCTGGCGGGTCAATATCGCCGTGCTGCTGCTGATCCTGGGCGCGGCTCCCCTGTTCATCCGCACGGTGCCTAACCCCGTCAAAGTGAAATTGGGGCTGAGTTTGCTGGTCGTTTATCCGATGGTCGCCTTTGTGCTATTTAAAGGCGGGCTGTTCGGGTTACCCAACGTGGAAACGAGCCGTTGGGGCGGCCTGTTGCTCACCCTGGTGATTGCCGGAGTCGGCATGGCCGCCGCGCTGCCGCTGGGGGTGCTGCTGGCGCTGGGCCGGCGTTCCAAAATGCCGGCGATCCAGACGCTGTGCGTCACCTTCATCGAGTTCTGGCGCGGCGTGCCGTTGATCACCGTGCTGTTCATGTCGTCGGTGATGCTGCCGCTGTTCCTGCCCGAGGGGATGAATTTCGACAAACTGCTGCGGGCGCTGATCGGCGTCACCCTGTTCCAGGCGGCCTACATGGCTGAAGTGGTGCGCGGCGGTTTGCAGGCCATTCCCAAGGGCCAGATCGAAGCCGCCGCCGCCTTGGGATTGGGCTACTGGAAGTCCATGGCGCTGATCGTGCTGCCGCAGGCCCTGAAGCTGGTCATCCCCGGCATTGTTAACACCTTTATCGCCCTGTTCAAGGACACCTCGCTGGTGTTGATCATCGGCCTGTTTGATCTGATGAACACGGTTCACAACGCCACGACCAACCCGGACTGGCTGGGCTTTTCCACCGAAGGCTACGTATTCGCCGCCGCCGTTTACTGGCTGTTCTGTTTCAGCATGTCCCGCTACAGCCAAAATCTGGAAAAGCGCCTGCATACCGGCCACAAGCGTTAGGAATTTGATCTGATGAACTCACCGTCCACGGCTCGCGCCCCGCTCTCCGAGCAGTCCATGATCCAGATGGAAGGCGTCCATAAATGGTATGGCGCTTTTCACGTCCTCAAGGACATTAACCTGACCGTCCAAAAGAGTGAACGCATTGTGGTTTGCGGCCCGTCCGGTTCAGGCAAGTCCACCGCCATTCGCTGCATCAACCGGCTTGAGGAATACCAGCGTGGACGGATCGTGGTGGATAGCAAAGAGCTGAGTAACGATGTCAAGCTCATTGAACAAATTCGCCGCGATGTCGGTATGGTGTTCCAGCATTTCAATCTGTTCCCGCATCTGACCGTGCTGGAAAACTGCGTGTTGGCCCCGATCTGGGTGCGCAAGATGCCGCGCAAACAGGCGGAAGAGTTCGCCATGCAGTATCTGGAACGGGTCAAGATTCCTGAACAGGCGAAGAAGTATCCGGGGCAGTTATCCGGCGGTCAGCAACAACGGGTAGCGATTGCCCGCAGTCTGTGCATGAACCCCAAGATCATGCTGTTTGACGAACCGACTTCGGCGCTGGACCCCGAGATGATCAAGGAAGTGCTGGACACCATGGTGGCGCTGGCCGAGGACGGCATGACCATGATCTGCGTGACCCATGAAATGGGCTTTGCCAAGACGGTGGCCCATCGGGTGATCTTTATGGACAGTGGGGAAATCATTGAACAGAACACGCCGGAGGAGTTTTTCACGAATCCCCAGTCGGAGCGAACCCGGTTATTTTTGAGCCAGATTTTGCATAACTGAGGTCCCGGAGCGCGGCAATCACCGGCCCGGTTTCCGGCCATACGCTGCGCCATAAGTGGAAAGCCTCCGCCGCCTGTTCCACCAGCATCCCCAATCCATCCAGGGATCGAGCCGCGCCCTGCTCCTGTCCCCATAGCACGAAAGCGGTCGGTTCACGGCCATACATCAGGTCATAGCACCAGCCACCGTCGGCCAGAACGCCCTCCGGTAATGGCGGCACGGTATCCTCCAGACCGGCAGCAGTAGCGTTGATGATGAGATCGAACTGCCGCCCGGCCAATTCGGCGAAACCGCAGGCCGCTACCCGCCCGAGATCGCTAAAACGCACGGCCAGTCCCAGCGCCTTCTCCGCCGTGCGATTCGCAATCACCAAGTGCGCTGGACGTTCCGCCAGCAACGGCTGCAACACCCCGCGCGCCGCGCCGCCCGCGCCCAGTAATAGGATGCGCTGACCGGCCAGCGAACCGCCATGATTGACGGTCAGATCACGCACTAATCCCGGTCCGTCGGTGTTATCACCCCGCACGCCGCCCGGTTCAAAAATCAGGGTGTTCACTGCGCCGGCCCGTTCCGCCCGGGCGCTGAGGATGTCAGCGAACACCCAGGCGTCCTGCTTAAACGGTACCGTGACATTCAATCCTTTGCCGCCAGCCGCCCGGAACGCTCGCGCTGCCGCCGTGAATCCGCCCGGCTCGACGAGAATAGCCCGGTATTCCAGCGCCTGGCCGGTCTGCGCGGCGAATAACGTATGAATGCGCGGTGACTGGCTGTGGGCGATGGGATGGCCCATCACCGCGTATTGATCGATGGTCGTGGTCATGGTCGTTGGTTCCACAGGAATCAGAGTTTCCGCAACGGCGCCCGCAGCCGCGCTTCAAAGTCGGCGGGCGGCACATATTGCAGCAACGCCTCACCGTTGTCGCCGAGCAACAAATCCAGCCCCAGCGTCGGATAAAGCCAATGCACTCCGCCTTCCGCCGCAATGCGCTCCGCTGGCTCGCCGAAGCGCTGCCGCACCAGATCGGCGTCAAACTTGACTATCGGCAGGTAGGTGATCGCGGCGATCACGCCTTGCATCGCCAGATCCTGATCGGCCTCAGCGACTGGATAGCGGCGAATCCCGCTAGCGGTCGGCTTGCCCTCTCCGGCATGGGTTTTCAACGCCGCCAGCGCCGTTTCCGATAAACGCGCCGCCAGCACCAGCCGGACGTTCAAGCCGCCCACCACCGCATCGCGGAAATACGCCTCCAGGCTCCATCGCCCTTCCCGATCTTCAAACAGCCCCAACTCATAGCGCCGTCCCAGCTTAGCCACTGCTTCCCGTAGTGAACTCTCGCCCACTGTCAGACCGAACACGGTCGACGTCGCGCCGCCCTGACCGACCGTGACCTGCCAGGGCAAATCCTGGCCCGGCGTTGAAGACTGACTGCCGGGCGGGCGCATGATGGCCAGGAAAAATCCGGTCAGCACGATGCCCAGCGCGGCCAGCAGCCATACTTTCCAGCGCTTGGTCATACCTGCCGCAGCCAGCTCGCCGCCCGTCCGGCGAAATAGGTCAGAATTGCATCCGCCCCGGCCCGCTTGATGGCCAGCAACGATTCCATGATCACGGCCTTTTCATCCAGCCAGCCGTTGCGGGCCGCCGCCAGCAACATGGCGTATTCACCGCTGACCTGATAAACGAAAGTGGGAGCGGCGAATTGATCCTTGACCCGGCGCACGATGTCGAGGTAGGGCAGCCCCGGCTTGATCATCACGATATCCGCCCCCTCCTCCAGATCCATCGCTACTTCACGCAAAGCTTCGTCGCTGTTCGCCGGGTCCATTTGATAGCTGTATTTATTGCTCTTGCCCAGCGCTCCGGCGGAACCGACCGCATCGCGGAATGGGCCGTAGAAGCTGGAGGCGTATTTGGCGGAATAGGCGAGAATGCGGGTATGGATGAAATCACTGGACTCCAGCGCCTCGCGAATCGCGGCGATCCGTCCGTCCATCATGTCCGAGGGCGCAACGATATCGGCGCCGGCTTCGGCATGGGACAAGGCTTGCCGAACCAGCACCGCCACGGTCTCGTCGTTCAGCACATAGCCGGAATCGTCGACCAGCCCATCCTGACCGTGGCTGGTAAAGGGGTCCAGCGCGACGTCGGTGATCACGCCCAACTCAGGAATGGCCGCCTTCAACGCCCGCACCGCCCGTTGCGCCAAACCGTCGGGGTTCCAGGCTTCGGCAGCGTCCAGTGACTTCGCTTCCGGCGGCGTGACCGGGAACAAGGCGACCGCGGGAACGCCCAGCGTGGCCAGCGTTTCGGCCTCGCGCAACAGTTCATCGAGGGTCAGCCGGTCGACGCCCGGCATCGACGCAATCGGCTCGCGGCGTTTTTCGCCTTCAATCACGAACAGCGGCTGGATGAAATCAGCCGGCGTCAGCACGGTTTCCCGGACCAGGCGGCGAGAGAAGTCATCACGGCGCATTCGGCGCGGGCGAGCGCCAGGAAACTGGCCGGGAATGATCTGAGCGAATCGGGACATGGGGATATTCTCCGGGACGGAGGGTCAAAGAAACGGCGTATTCATCATGGCCCGGCATTATAGACCGATTGGAGTTTTTTCCATGGCAGCACTGCTTCACCACGAAGCCCTCATCCGACTGATACCATTTATCGATAGTTTTTATCATTTAAGAGCAGTTAGAATAAAATCAAAGCTGGTCAGAGAAGCGATTTGATTTGGAGTAATTGACTGGATAATCTCATCAACTTTTCTACGCAATTCGTCTAAATTTTTCAAATTCAACCAGCGCAATTGATCTTTGATAAATTGCCAAACACGCTCAATAGGATTGATATCTGGGCTATAAGGGGGTTGAAATAATAAGACGACATTTTCAGGAATCTGGAGCTTTTTGGCAAAATGAAACCGTCCATTATCTAATTGGATCACATTCAAGCTATGGGGATGAGCTTGAGAGAATTGATTTAAAAAGATCTGAAAACAATCCGCATCCAAATGCGAAAACTCTAAAAAGAAGC
>JAKLIY010000039.1 GCA_022709365.1 Pseudomonadota bacterium | reverse complement strand
GCGGATCCGTCTGACTTCTTCGTAACATTTTCCTTCATCAATGAGGTTGTTTAGGCGGCACATGGCGGACAGGCACAGAGTGGGCGGAGTGCGAATTTTATCATGTCCTCAAAACCCAATATGAGCCACTTTTTTCGTTCTTGAATCCTAAAAGGGGTCTTCATCCAAAATGTGGTTCACTCCAGCACATCACATTTCAACCTGGATGAGGCGATGATCGTTGCGTTTTGATTCCCCTCTGCTTCACAAACTTCCAGAAATTCAGCCCAAAGCTCCAATGCCCTGCACCGTTCATCGAAATAATCATGTCGATTATAGATACCCTCAATGCCCCTGATCTTGTGATTCAGGCAGCGCTCAGCAATGTGGGCATCGACGCCCAGCGCTGCCAGATGAGTCCGGGCTGTTCGCCGAAAGTCATGGATGCAAAAAGGCGCAATGCCCGGCATCAGTGGTTTCACCTTCGCCAGAGCAACATTCAAGGTGTTCTCGTGGATATGCGGCAACATCCGCTGCTGTGCCTTGCGGGCCGGTAGTACCCACTCGCTGCCTTCCGATAGTCGACGCAATTCGCGTAAACACTTGATCGCCGACGCTGATAAGGAAATATCGATGGCCGCTTCGGTTTTGGTGCGCTCGGCGGGCAAGCGCCAGATCGCCTGCTCCAGATCGAATTCCGTCCACCGAGCGGTCGTGAGCTCCTGTTTACGCACTGCCAGCAGTAACAACAGTTTCACGGTCAGGTTGTTTTCGTAAGTGAAACCTTTAGCGTTGCGCATGGCGGCAAACAACATCACCAGTTCGTCCCGTGCCAACGTCCGCTCACGAGCTTCCTCCTGACCGCCTGCATCGGATGTGTCAAAAGCCGAGACCGGGTTGTACTGAACCAAGTGCCGCTTCACCGCGAAATCGAAGATGCGCCGCATCCAGCGTAATACGTCATTGGCAACCGTGGGCGCGCCACGCCGGACAACGGTTTGCAGCAACGCATCGATATGCATCGGTTTCACGGCGTCCACTGCCAAGTGACCGATGTTAGGTTTGATGTCTCGCTCAATGCGGCTGCGCACGATATTAGGATGCTTCCAACGACCGAGGATCATCCGCTCGAAATAGTCATCAGCCAGTTGGGCTACGGTGACGGCTAATTTCCCGGCCTCCATCCGGGCGACAGCCTGCGCCTTTTGTTCTTGCTTTTCGCCGGCCACATCATGTCCCAAGGCTACTTTGGCGCGGAGTTCCTTGATCAGCTTGCGGGCATCCGCCAGCGAGAGGGTGCTGTAGCTGCCCACGTTCATAACTCGTTGCTTGCCAGCGAAGCGGTAGCGAAACCGCCAGACTGGAGCAGAGTCGGTTTCCCGAAAGCGCAGACACAGTCCCTCGCCATCACTGCGGCCTTCGAAACGTTCGCCAGCCCTGATCCAAGCGCGAATCTGCATATCGTTGAGATTGCCCATGGTATCCTCTCGGGTGTGTACTCAAAAATTCCGGCAAAAATAGCTATGTGTACACTGTTGGGTACACAGGCATTATGCGACTTCAAGATACGAGGTGCAACTGCAAGACACTAAAAAAGCCGCTGAAACGTCAGCTTGGAAAGGGAGTTGAGCTTTGATGAAGTGGGGTGAAAAGTTACTCGATATTCTGAATTTGCTCCCGCATCTGTTCAATCAACACCTTCAACTCAATCGCCGCCCGGGTCGTATCGGCATCCGCCGATTTCGACGACAGCGTATTCGCCTCACGATTTAATTCCTGCATCAGAAAATCTAGGCGCCGCCCGACCGGCTCCGTGCGCTCCAGCACCGTCTCGATTTCATTTAGATGGGTATCCAGTCGATCCAGCTCCTCATCCACATCCAACCGCTGCGCGATCAATACCAATTCCTGTTCCAGCCGGCCCGGATCCGCATCCCCTGGAATATCCGCTAACCGGGTTAACAACTTATCGCGCCAGCGGGCCAGCACCTCCGGGCGCCGGGCGCGTACTCGTTTAACCTGTTCACGCATCGCCGCACAACGCTGCTCGATCAACTCGGCAGTACGTTGCCCTTCCCGCTCACGGGTCGTCACCAACTCAGCCAGCGCCGCATCCAGACTGTTCAACAGAGTCAGCTTGATTTCATCCAAATCCGGTTCAGCTTCGCTGATCGCTCCCGGCCAGCGCAACACATCGATCAACCGCAATCCGGTGCCTGGTCCCATCAGGTGTTCCAGTTCCCCCGCCACCTCCAACAGACGCTCCACCACCGGCGAGTTCAGAGTAATCGCGGTCAACGCTGCACCGGTCGTCTGCAATTTCAGCGTGCCCTCCACCTTGCCGCGACTCAGCTTCACGGCGATGCGTTCACGAGCCAACGTCTCCAGACTGCGCAATGCCTCAGGTAGACGAATAGCGGTTTCCAGATAGCGATGATTGACGGAACGTATTTCCCAGATAATCACGCCCCAGGCGCTGGACTGCTCGTGGCGGGCGAAAGCCGTCATGCTGCGTAACATAGGATGATCCTCAAATTTTGGTGGTTTCGTCTTTATGGTGTACTTATCTTAGGCGGAAATCGCCGGCCTGGCGCGTTTAGAGTCAGTCATCCGGGCTACGCCAAGCCAAAAAATCGCCCAATCCAGCATCGTTGGTTGATTCTGCTATAGTCCATTTCCGAGATTAATCCCTCTATCCACCCCAGGAAACCGCCTCATGCGTCCCAGTGCCCGCGCTGCTGATGAACTGCGCCCGATCCGGCTCACCCGCCAATTTACCCAACACGCTGAAGGCTCGGTACTGGTGGAATTCGGCGCCACCCAGGTGATTTGCACCGCCAGCGTGGAGGAGCGCGTGCCGCCCTTTCTCAAAGGCAAGGGGCGAGGCTGGGTCACTGCGGAATATGGCATGTTGCCGCGCGCCACCCACACCCGGATGCAACGCGAAGCCAGTCGGGGCCGGCAGGATGGCCGCACCCTGGAAATTCAGCGGCTGATTGGCCGGTCCCTGCGGGCGGTGATGGATCTGGAAGCGCTGGGCGAACGCACCATCACCCTGGATTGCGATGTGATCCAGGCCGACGGCGGCACCCGCACCGCAGCGATCACCGGCGGCTTCGTTGCCCTGGCCGACGCGGTGCGCCACATGATCACCCGGCGGATGGTCAAGAAAAATCCACTGCACGGCCAGGTGGCTTCCGTTTCAGTCGGCATCTATCAGGGTTTGCCGGTGCTGGATCTGGACTATGCCGAGGATTCCGAAGCAGAAACTGACATGAACGTGGTGATGAACGACGCAGGGGCATTCATCGAAATTCAGGGCACCGCCGAGGGCCACGCTTTTCATATGGAAGAATTGCAGGCCATGCTGGAACTGGCCCGGGGCGGTATCAGCCAATTATTGCAAAAGCAGCGGGAAGTTCTGGGATTGCCCGCCTGAGCGGCATTTCCCCGCACGAGGAGTCAATCCATGCGCCAAATTGTTCTGGCCACTAACAACCCCGGCAAAGTTCGGGAGTTCAACGCTGCGCTGACCGGTTATCACCTGGAGATCGTGCCACAATCGGCCTTCAATGTGCCGGAGATTGAAGAAACCGGCCTGACGTTCATCGAGAACGCCATTCTCAAGGCCCGCAACGCCGCTCAGTACACCGGCCTGCCGGCATTGGCTGACGATTCCGGGCTGACTGTGGATGCGCTGCATGGTGCACCGGGCGTGTATTCAGCTCGCTATGCCGGTATTTGCGCCGATGATCGCCTCAATATCGTCCGCCTGCTGAATGAACTGCGCAACACGCCTGCCGAACAACGCACCGCCCGTTTTCATTGCGTGCTGGCGCTGTTGCAACACGATGCCGACCCTACGCCGCTGATTTTTCAGGCCCGTTGGGAGGGCATGATCACCTTCGAGCCGTATGGCAGCGGCGGCTTCGGTTACGACCCGGTATTTCTGGTCCTCGACGAGGGGCAAACGGCTGCGGAACTGGATCTGGCGGTCAAAAACCGGCTCAGTCATCGCGGTCAGGCGCTGGCGCAACTGGTCAAAGCACTGGGGACATCTTCGGACTTTTGGAACCAGGCTACAGTGGCGGCAATGCAATCGACAGGATGATCGGCTCCAGTTGCTTCCAGGCCTGCTCGGCCTCCCGTTTGGACAGAACCTTGGGCAACATCTCATGGATCGCGTCCAACTCGACCCGCAACGCCTCAACCGTGGTGACGGCCTCAATGCGCTCGATCCGGCGTCCGGCACTGGGTCCCATGGCGCCGAGCAGGGTAAAGCGGATCAGTCCCTTCGCTTTATCCATGTTGAAGGTGGGTTGGGCAACAGGCGCGGCGGTTGGAACCTTCTGCGAAGCGGGTCCAGAGGCCGGTGGTTCCTGGAACTGTAGCGGCGTAAATGGCAGCAGGATCGGCTCCATCTGTTTCCAGGCTTGTTCAGCCTGTCGCTTGGACAATACTTTGGGCAGCATTTCGCGGATCGCGTCCAACTCGACCCGCAATTCCTCGACAGATTTCGTGGCTTCGACCCGGTCGATCCAGTGTCCAGCGCCAGGTCCCATGGTAGCCAGCAGTAGGGTGCGAATAAAGCTCTTGGCCTTGTCGAGGTTGAATCGGGGCTGCGGAGTCCCTCCAGCGGTCGCTGATGCGCCGGGCTGCGATGGACTCATCCAGTCGTCGGTTTCCCAAATATTCCGGAGCAGCATTCTCTCAGATTGAGGGGTGTCGGCAGTGGAAGGCGATTTGGTCGCTGGAGTCAAAACCGGCGCGGGCTGTGGCTTGCTGGAAGGAAACAGCGGCGCAATGAACCCGCCCGCTTCCAGTTCGATCAGCGCTGGCGTGATATCGCCCATGGAAGTCAGCCGCTCGATCATCTCAACCGCCGTCGAACGGCCATCGACCATGATGAGCAATCTACGCAGGCTGGCGGGCAGCTTATAGAGCCGTTTTTGGATTTCTTCCTGCCCCTTGGCCGTCTTTATATACACCTGCTGGAGTTCCATAGCACCCCTGAAAATGCTTAACAATCGAAGGTTGATGATGGACCGCTTTAGATCAGGCGGCGGCGCTCGCGCACCGGAACAGTTTCGGTGGATACCTGATAATTCTAGACAGTGAGAGGGAAAATGCCGGATTTCTATTTCTCGGGGCCGTTGGCGCTCTATGTCCATATCCCCTGGTGCGTGCGCAAGTGTCCGTACTGCGATTTCAACTCCCACGAGGCCCGGGGGCCGTTGCCGGAACGAGCCTATGTGGATGCGCTGCTGGCCGATCTGGAACAGGATTTACCCAGGGTCTGGGGACGGCGTATGGAAAGCATGTTCATCGGCGGCGGCACGCCGAGCCTGCTGTCCGCTGAAGCGCTGGATCGCTTACTGTCCGGTCTGCGCGCCCGGTTGCCGTTGCGCCCCGATATGGAAATCACCCTGGAAGCGAATCCCGGCGCGGTGGAACAGGGTCGGTTCGCTGAATTCCGGTCAGCAGGCGTCAATCGCCTGTCCATCGGTGTGCAAAGCTTTAATGATGAGCATTTGCGCAAGCTCGGACGCATTCACGACCGGCGCGCCGCTTTCGCCGCCGCTGAGGCCGCTCACACCGCCGGACTGGACAATTTTAACCTTGATTTGATGTTTGGTCTGCCCGGACAGACGGTCGCTCAGGCGCTGGCCGATATCGCGAACGCTATTGCCCTGCAACCAGCGCATGTCTCGTATTATCAACTGACCATTGAACCCAACACGTTATTTCATCAGTCGCCGCCGACCTTGCCGGATGAAGAGATTCTCGACGCTATCCAGGAACGGGCGCAGGCGGAACTGGCCCGGCAGGGCTATGCGCGCTATGAGGTTTCCGCTTACGCCCGCGAGAACCGGCGTTGCCAACACAATCTCAACTACTGGGAATTTGGCGACTATCTGGGTATTGGCGCGGGCGCTCATGGTAAATTGACCGATCCTGCCGCCGGACGGATTCACCGACTCTGGAAGCTTAAACATCCCCAGGACTATTTGGCGCGGGCGGGAACTCCGGAGAGCGTTGGCGGCGATGCGCCGATTCAGGAAGCCGATCTACCCGTAGAGTTCCTGATGAATGCCTTGCGGCTGGTGGAAGGGGTGCCGGCGACGCTGTTCGAGGAACGCACCGGCCTGCCACTGGCGGCGCTGGAGCCGGCTCTAAGCCGGGTTCGGGCGCGCGGACTGCTGGAAACTGATCCCGACCGTTTGCAACCGACCACAACCGGATTGCGGTTTTTGAACGACCTGCTACAGGAATTTATGTAGCCTTTAACTTTTGAGGTAAGATCATGAAAATAAAAGTTTTGCATCAGTACAGCAAGGATGTCGACACGGTTTTTGGCCTGTTTCACGATCCTGATTTCATGAAGGATAAGTACATCGGCATTGGCGCCCGCAACGTCGAGGTGCTGGAATGCTCCGGCAGCGAGGGCTGCTACGCCGTCAGGGTCAAGCGGGAAGTGCCGGCGGATGTCCCCGGCCTGCTCAAGAAATTCCTCAATCCCTGGAACACGCTGGTACAGAGTGAACAATGGGAAGGTCCAGCGGGCGGTCCCTACCGCTGCAAGATCGCCATTGAGATTTCCGGAGTGCCGGTCAGCATCGGTGGCGAAATGGAATTGCGGACTCAGGATAGCGGTTGCGTCAACGATGTGCGGATCGAGGTCAAATGCGGCATTCCGCTGGTCGGCGGCAAGCTGGCTGATTTCGTCGGCAGCGACGCGGAAAAGGCGATTCAGGCCGAATACGAGTTCATTCGCGGACGGCTGGGGTGAGGCAAAAACAGACTCCCTCCCCCCTTGTGGGGGAGGGTCGGGGTGGGGAGCGAACAATGATGATTGAGCTAATCAAACAGCCCCGCCACTGACAGATAGCGCTCGCCGGTGTCGTAGCAGAAGGTCAGAATTCGGCTGCCATCGGGGATTTCCGGCAGTTTCTGCGCGACCGCCGCCAATGATGCGCCCGAAGAGATACCGATAAAAATACCTTCCTCCCGGACGCAGCGCACTGCGTACTTGAAAGCGTCTTCATGGGTGACTTGAATGACGCCGTCCAGGATTTCAGTGTTCAACACCGCGGGTACGAACCCGGCTCCAATACCCTGAATCGGGTGCGGGCCGCGTTGACCACCGCTTAGCACCGGCGAACCGGTCGGTTCAACCGCTAACGCCTTCAGATACGGGAATCTGCCCTTCAACACTTCGGCGCAGCCGGTGATATGGCCGCCGGTGCCCACTCCGGTAATCAGATAATCCAGCCCCTCGGGAAAATCAGCGAGGATTTCGTGAGCCGTGGCGCGCCGGTGAATGTCAACATTAGCGGGATTCTCGAACTGTTGCGGCATCCAGGCGTTGGCAGTGCTTTGCAACAACTCCTGCGCTTTCTCAATCGCGCCGGGCATACCCTTTTCTTTCGGGGTCAACACCAGTTCCGCGCCCAGCGCCGCCAGATAACGCCGCCGCTCCAGCGACATCGATTCTGGCATGGTCAGGATCAGTTTATAGCCCTTGGCGGCGGCGACCATGGCCAGGCCGATACCGGTGTTGCCGGATGTGGGTTCGATAATGACCGTGTTGGGTTTGAGCAGACCGCTCCGCTCCGCGTCTTCGATCATCGCCAGACCGATGCGATCCTTGATGCTGCCACCGGGATTAGCTCGCTCCAGCTTCATCCAGACCTCGACCTTGCGGTCGGCGAACAATCGATTGATGCGGACATGCGGCGTGTTGCCAATGGTTTCCAGAATATTGTTGGCTTTCATCGGTGTTATCCTCCATTCAGGGTGAATCCGGTCGCCGCACCGGAAAATAGGGTGATGCCGGGAATGCGGCGGCGATGAGCCGGTCTGTTAAACTGGCCGACATGAGTAGCATAGGTCTGTACGATAGCAGACGCCTTAATTCCGCATAAAGAATAATAAAGAATTTTTTTATAACCGAAGGCAATACATAACCCGTTGCCACCATCCGTTCTGAAGGAGAGCCTGAATGTCCGAATCCCGTTTTCGCGGTACTGAGCGCTACGTCGCCACTGATGATCTGATGATGGCGGTGAACGCTGCGGTGACTTTAGGCCGGCCCTTGCTGGTCAAGGGCGAGCCAGGCACCGGCAAGACCCAACTGGCTGAGGAAGTTGCCCTTGCGCTCAACCGGCCCTTCATTCAGTGGCACATCAAGTCCACCATCAAGGCTCAACAGGGCTTGTACGAATACGATGCGGTCTCCCGGCTGCGCGATTCCCAACTGGGTGAGGCGCGGGTGCATGACATCGGCAATTACATCGTCAAGGGCAAGCTGTGGGAGGCGTTCACAGCTGATGTCCAGCCGGTGCTGCTGATCGACGAGATCGACAAGGCCGACATTGAGTTTCCCAATGACCTGCTGCTGGAACTCGACCGCATGGAGTTCTACGTCTACGAGACCCGGCAGGTGATCAAGGCCCAACAGCGCCCGATTATCATCATCACCAGTAATAACGAGAAGGAACTGCCAGACGCTTTTCTGCGCCGCTGCTTCTTCCACTACATCCGCTTCCCTGACAGGGAGACCATGGAGCGGATCGTGCGGGTGCATTATCCGGATTTGAAGAAACGGCTGCTCAGCGAAGCGCTGGAGTCGTTTTTCGAGATCCGCGAAGTGCCGGGGTTAAAGAAGCGCCCGTCCACTTCGGAACTGCTGGACTGGATCAAGTTGCTGGTCGCTGAAGACATCCCCCCCGAAGCGCTGCGTGGCGATCAGCGCAAGGCGATTCCGCCGCTGTACGGGGCGCTGCTGAAGAATGAGCAGGATGTGCATTTATTCGAGCGGCTGCTGTTTATGAGCCGGCGGAAAAAAGATTGACTGTTCGCTCACTCCTGGTGAACAGCATAGATATCGTGCTACTCCCCCGCCACGGTCATCCGCTCCAATAGCAGCGAACCGCAGCGGATGCCGCCGCGCAAATCCACGTCATTGCCCACCGCTGCAAGGTGTTGGAACATCGCGTTCAAATTCCCGGCGATGGTGATTTCATGAACCGGATGTTGAATCGCGCCGTTCTCCACCCAGAACCCCGACGCCCCGCGTGAATAATCACCAGTCACGGTATTGACGCCGTGACCGAGCAATTCGGTCACCCACAGCCCGGTATCCATCTGTCGCAACAGCTCCTCATGACCCAGTGGGCCGGGTTCGACAATCAGATTATGCGTACCGCCGGCATTGCCGGTCGTCGCCATGCCCAACCGGCGGGCGGAATAGCTGTCCAGCACATAGCCCTGTAATACGCCGCCATTAACAATGTCCCGGTCGGCAGTCGCTACCCCCTCGCTGTCGAACGGGGCGCTGGCCAATCCCTGACGCAGATGCGGCCGTTCGCAGATCGTGACGAACTCCGGGAAGACTGGCGTTCCCAGTCGATCCAGCAGGAACGAGGCTTTGCGGTACAGCGCCCCGCCGCGAATGGCGGCGATGAAATGGCCGATCAAGCCCCGCGCCAGTTCCGGGGCGAACAGCACGGGAACCTGCCGCGTGGACAATCGGCGACTGCCCAACCGCCGCAAAGCGCGTTGCGCGGCCTGTTGCCCGACTGCGACCGGCGTTTCCAGATCGTTGCGATGGCGCGCCACGGTATACCAGTGATTGCGCTGCATCCCGGTCTCATCCTGGGCGATCACTGAGCAACTCAGCGAATGGCGGCTGGTCGGGTAGCCGCCGCAAAATCCGTGGGAGTTGCCGTAGAGCACCAAACCGGTTTGCGTAGCGATGCTGCCGCCTTCGGAATTGCGGATGCGCGGATCGAACGCCAGCGCTGCCGCTTCGCACTCGCGGGCCAGAATAATGGCGTCCTCAGCGATTAGCGGCCACGGATGGTAGAGATCGAGATCGGGAATCTCCCGCGCCAGTCGGTCAGGATCAGCCAGACCTGCGTAAGGATCGGCAGCGGTATGGCGAGCGATGGCGCAGGCGCTTTGCACCGTATCGCGGATCGCTTCCGGTCGCCAGTCGGCAGTGCTGGCTGAGCCGCGACTGTGGCCGAAGTAGACGGTCACGCCCAGACCGCGCTGGCGGTGATGCTCCAGGGTCTCCACTTCGCCCAAGCGGACGGTGACGGACAAGGCGCTGTTGAAACTGACCGCCGCTTCAGCCGCCGTCGCGCCTTGAGTGCGCGCCTCGGCCAAAATGTCAGCGACCAGGGTTTCCAGATGTTCCCGCGCCGGTAGTGGCGCGGTGGGATGGGGGATGATTTCGGGCATGAGTCAGGGTTCGCAGTCGGGAATCGGGAAATAGGCGGTCAGGCTTGGGTGCCGCCCACGGTCAGCGCTTCAATTTTCAACGTCGGCTGACCGACGCCGACCGGGACGCTTTGCCCATCTTTGCCACAGGTGCCGACGCCGGCATCGAGTTGCAGATCATGGCCGACCATCGAAACCTGGGTCAGCACGTCCGGGCCATTGCCGATCAGCGTAGCGCCCTTGACGGGACGGGTGACGTGGCCGTTTTCGATCAGATACGCTTCGCTGGCGGAAAAGACGAATTTACCGGAAGTGATGTCCACCTGACCGCCGCCAAAATTGACCGCATATAAACCGCGTTCTACCGAGGCAATGATGTCCGCCGGATCGTGTTCGCCAGCCATCATGTAGGTGTTGGTCATGCGCGGCAAGGGTAAATGCGCGTAGGACTCGCGGCGACCGTTGCCGGTTGGAGCCATCTTCATCAAGCGGGCGTTCAACTGGTCCTGCAAATACCCTTTGAGAACGCCGCGCTCGATCAGTGTGGTGCATTGCGTCGGCGTTCCTTCGTCGTCAATGTTTAGTGAACCGCGCCGATGGGCCAGTGTGCCGTCGTCCACGACCGTACACAGCGGTGACGCGACCCGTTCGCCAATGCGCCCGGTGAAAGCGGAAGTCCCTTTGCGGTTGAAATCGCCCTCCAGCCCGTGACCAATCGCCTCATGCAGCAGGATGCCCGGCCAGCCCGGCCCCAGCACCACGGTCATCGTTCCCGCCGGGGCGGGCGCGGCGTCCAGATTGACCAGCGCCAGCCGCACCGCTTCACGGGCGTATTTCAAGGCGCGATCTTCATCGAGGAACCAGCCATAACCGACACGCCCGCCGCCGCCGGAACTGCCCTGTTCCCGGCGGCCGTCTTGTTCGACGATGACGCTCACGTTCAGCCGCACCAGCGGCCGCACATCGCCGGCCAGCGTCCCGTCACTGCCGGCCACCAGGAAAATATCCTGCACGGCGGCTAGGCTGACCATCACCTGCGTCACCCGTGGGTCCTGGTGGCGGGCTTCAACATCCAGCCGCTCCAGCAACTGCACTTTCGCCTCGGCGGTCAGGGTCTCCAGCGGATCGAGCGGCGGGTACAGCGCCGGTCGTTGCGGCGTTCGCCAGACGCGCAATTGGCCTTCACCGCTCTGCCGGGCAATGGCGCGGGCGGCGGTCGCCGCTTCCAGCAGGGCTGGCATGACGATCTCATCGGAATAGGCAAAGCCAGTTTTCTCGCCGCTGATCGCCCGAACGCCGACGCCCTGTTGAATCGCATGGCTGGCGCTTTTCACCTGCTGATCCTCCAGCCCCCAGGATTCGGCGCGGCGTTGCTGGAAATACAGATCGCCGCTGTCGATGGCATGACCGAGCAGACAGGATAAGGCGCTGTGCAAATCGGCCTCGCCAAGACCGGCGGGAGCCAGCAAATGTTGGCGGGCCAGCATCAGGGTATCGGTCGTCATGGTTCTCCAATCTCGCAATGAACACGATGATCCAGCGACGGAAATTGCCGCCGAATATTTTCCAGAAACGGGCGATCCATGCGGGCCAGCGCCACACCCGGCCCCCAAGCCAGTCGATCCAGAATCAGCCCCCAGGGATCGATCACCACGCTGTCGCCGAAGGTCTCGCGGCCATTGGCGTGTCGCCCACCTTGGGCGGCGGCGATCACGTAGCATTGATTTTCAATCGCCCGCGCCCGCAGCAGCGTCTCCCAGTGCGCCGCGCCGGTCGAGGCGGTGAACGCAGCGGGCAGCGCCAGAATCTCCATGCCCTGATCGACCAT
Source organism: Pseudomonadota bacterium (assembly GCA_022709365.1). Classification (GTDB taxonomy): domain Bacteria; phylum Pseudomonadota; class Gammaproteobacteria; order Competibacterales; family Competibacteraceae; genus UBA2383. The sequence continues at coordinate 18,531 of JAKLIY010000039.1, read as the reverse complement.
GGCGCGAAACTGCTCGGGGAAGCGCAGGTCGTAGCACACCGCCAGCCCCAGCCGCCCCAACGGCGTATCAGCGACCACATAGCGATTCCCCGGCTCAATCGTCGCCGATTCCGCGTAGTGCTCCTGACTGCCCAGCACTTGCACATCGAACAGATGCACCTTGTCATAACGAGCCACTTGTTGGCCCTGGTCATTGAACAGCAGACAGGCCGCCCGTACCCGTTGACCATCGCTCGCCGTCCGCAAGGGAATCGTGCCACTGACCAGCCAGAGCCGATGTCGAGCCGCCTGTTCGGCGAGAAAATCCTGGATCGGTCCTGCGCCCGGGGTTTCCCGCACCGCCAGTTTATCGGTCTCGCGGCGGCCCATCAGGGCGAAGTTCTCCGGCAACACCGCCAACTGTGCGCCGCGCCCGGCGGCTTCGGCCAGCAGATCGGCAGCCATGGCTAAATTGGTGGCGATACCGGGTTCGGAAACCATTTGAATAGCGGCCATGATCAACATGCGGGTGAACCTCGCTCAATTATCATTCGTGAACCCCTGCCGGGGTGCGGCGTGCGGGGTTTCCTCGACCAGCGGCTCCAGCACCGGATCATCCCACGAACCGTGCAATCGGTAATGGTAGCGGGTGGCTTGTTCGATGCCCTTTCGCAACAACTGTTCCGCAACGAACACCGCTGCGCCAGTGACCGGCCCCCCGGCCAGTGCGCCGGCAATGGGCAACGTTCCTCCCAGACGCGGCGTCACCGTGATCCGCTGATCGTAATCCCGATCCTGCAATCCCACTCGGCCCCGAATATCCACCCGGGCTGCTGGCGCTTCAATCGTCAGATTGTCCATCCGGGCCTGCCCATGACTAAAGGTTACATCGCCGGTGATCCGGTCGAAACTGGCGCCGGGTTGAAACAGATCGCTGAAATCCAGACTCAGGCGACGAGTCAGATTCTGCACGCTGAACAGACCGATCAAGCGACCCAGACCGGGATTGATTTCCAGCAACTGACCGGAACCGATGCGAAACTTCAGGGCGCCGGCCAGGCGCTCCAGGGCGAAATCCGGCAATGCTCCCGCCCATTCGGCGTCCAGTTCCGCCTGGGTTTCGCCACGGGCCATACCGGCGTCGGGATAGCCGAAATCCGCCAGCGTTTCGCCCAGCGCCGGACTGTGTAATGTGGCCTTGATTCGGGATGCCTGGACACCGTTGTTCCACTGCCAGGCGCCGCTGGCCTCGATGCGCTGCCGCTCCGAACTCAGTTCGATGCTGGACAGGTGAATGCCATCCGTTTGCGGCATGGCGACGAACCGCAGCCGACCCAGATTTCGGTCGTTCACTCGCAATCCAGCGACGGTGAACACCAGCGGCGGCCACTGGCATGGGTCGGGTTGAACTTCCGACGGTCCATTCGTCGTAGGGCGGATGTGCAATCGCTGCAGGGCGGCGTTCACCGGGTGCTGGGGCGTCGATTCGTCCGGTACTGTCAACCGTCCAGCCAGCGTCGCGCTGTCCAGTTCGATCCGCAAACCTTCAGCATAACGGGCGGCGTTCACCGTCACTGAATTGAAAGTCTGTCCAGCCAGGGTGAGTTTGTCGATTCGGGCATCGAGACGGCGGAGCAGCGTCAGCGGACTGGAAGGAGGTTCCGGCCTGTTCAATGCTTTACACCCCCGGCCCTCCCGCGCAAGGGAGGAGGGAGTTTTTGCGGGAGTTGTCCATGTCCAGCGCGGCAGTTGGGCGACTACGGCTAATCCGGGCTGATCGGGCAATTTCGCCTCTCCGGCGCCGATGCGCAATTCGCCGCGCTCCAGTTGAAGGGCATCGATCGAGCCACGCAAGGCCAGCGCCGCCCGGGTTTCCTCGCCATACGTCAGATCCACCGTCAACCGGTCAGCGGTCACCGATTGGACAATAATCCGTAGTGGCTGGGCCTCGTGAGCAGGCTTGGCAAACGGCTCGGGCAAATCCAGGGCGATGCCGCGCAAATCTGAACTCAAATCCAATTTAAAGACCGGTTGCCCACTGCGCCGTTCCTGACGAATTGGAACGGTCAGCACGGCTTTCCAGTCGCTTTTGCCGGCCATACGGGATTCCAGCGCTATGGCCGATTCACCCACCAGCGCACTCAACCCCAGTCGTCCCTGAATTTGCGTCCGCACTGCGCGACGGTTCTCGCGGCCCGTCAAATCCAAATCCAGCCGGATGGGTTGGCCGCGCCACCGAGCCTGCACATTCCGGGCGTCGAGGCTGTTTTCGGTAAACTCCACTTCACCGCGCAGCCGCTCCAGCGCAATGTTCCAAGCCGGCAAGGTCACGCCATTGTCCAACAATCCGATCCGTCCCCGCGCCTGATTAGGCCGATCATCGGTTGGCAGGGTCAGTTCGAGGTCCAGGGTACTGATGCCGGTCGCCTGCAAATCCGGCAAATCATCGCTGAGTTCCCGGCCCAGATGGCTTTCTCTGAGCGCCCGCCACAGGCTGGTGGCTGGCCCCTTGGCGCGCCCCTTGACTTGCACCACCACTTCGGACAAGTCATCAATCCGGGCGGTTGCCTGCTCCATCTCGCCATCCAGCAACCGGCCTTGGTGGGCTTCAACGAGCAATCCACGGTTGCGAAACAATACTTCGGTTTTCAACCGCTCCAGACGCGGCCACCCCTGCCCGTAGTCCAGCACGGCGTCCTCGACCTGAAAACGGGTTTCAAACAGCCCCTCGTTTCGATCAAATGGAAACGCCGACGGGGGGCCGCGAAACGTCATTTCGCCCACAACCACCCGGCCACTGACCAGCGCCTGATCCAGCCAGGCCACGCCTTTGGGCGGAATCACCGCGACCGGTAGGTAATGCCGCGCCTGACTGACCTTCACATCGTGATAACGACCGTGAAGGTCCAGCCAGGGTTCGCCGGTATTAGGGATGATCACGCGGCCCCAAAATCGGCTGTTGAGATCAGGATTAGCTAGTTCCAAACCCGCGCTTTCCAGATGCAGACCGTCTGTCTCGCGCCGCCATGCAACCGTTCCGTGCAGGGTGTCGAGGGTGATGGGCGCGCGCAGCAGACCCGCCGTGTCTACCTGAACCGTGCGGCTATCCAGTTCGATTCGACCCTGCGCCGGGGTGAAAGAGAGATGGCCGGTGACGTTGGTAAAGCCGGGCAGGCCATGCACCGGGTGGGTGCTGACCTCCTGCAGGGCTGCGGTCACGGCATAAGTCCCCGACTCCGTCCGAATCCCGATTTCCGGCAACGCGCCCTGTGGATTGAGCGGCGTCAGCCATTGCCGGGCCGGATCATCGAGCCAGGACATTGCCCAAGTGAGCAGATTTTCAGCGCGCCAGTGGCGCAGGGTCACCTGCCAGCCCGCTTCAGTGGCCGTAGCCTCGAACTCTGCCGGGGTCGACGTCCGAGCCGGCTGATCCTTGAAATAAATCCGACCTTGCAACCGCCAGTCAGTCTCGACCGACGATCGCTGTACGGTGATTTCCACCCGGTCGCCAAGATTAGCCGGCAAATCAGCGGTCAATTCCAGCCGCCGACCCTGCGGCGTTTCCCGCAGATGGAGATAGGGATGCGGCAGTTGCAGAGCGGAACCATTGGACAGGCGCACCGCCAAGCGCTCACCGACGATATCCAACTCCCGCAGGTCGAACAGCCAGCGGGCAACTTCTAGCGGGGCCGATGGTGCAACAGCGGATTCCGTTACATCGGCATCCGTCCGTAGTCGGGGAATACCGTCTGCACCCGATTCCAGCGTCAGACTCGCCCCTTCCAGACGGATGTGGCCCACGACCGGTCGCCACTCGCGCAGTGAACGCCACAGATTCAGCGTCACCGAGGCGCGGGTGAAGTGGGCCAGCGTGGCGTCGCGTTGGGCTTCGTGAAGGCTGACACCCTGTAACCGCAGCGCGAGCCGCCCGCCTTCGATGGCGGCAGTCACCGCCTCGATGCTCACCGGCATTTGCAGCGCGTTGCTCAGCGTGCTGGCCAGTTCATCGCGGTAATCGTTCAGGCGCGGCAACAGCCACCACTGCGCGAATCCAGCCAGCAGCAGCAATGGCAACAGCAGGGTCAGTAGCAACCGGCGCGTCCAACGCAGCATCCGCCGGGTCCGACTGGTGGATGAACGCAGAGGATTCCGAAAATGCCGGAGATTGCCGCTATGATCGACAGGGTTCATTACCCTGAAAATTCTATCATGCACGAACCGCACGCTGTTTTAAAAAAATTGCGCGCCCGTCATGTCGCCGCCGGTCCGGTCCATGGCATGATTCGACGAAAGTCTGACCTGCCGTCGGCAGCCCAATAAAAAGGGCGTCCGACCACGCTCAAACTGACGCGCAATCGGACGCCATAGTCCGCGACGGCGGCCCCCGTTAGCCGCCCGGATTCACACTGCGAACAAACCCCGTGGGCCTGTGAGCGTGAACCCTTGCCGTTTGTTTAGCAATTAAATGACCAACTTTCCTAGTGCTTTGTTTTTTATAATTTATTAATTATAAATCGTCGTTTCGATGCTGTTGGATCGGCAGAACGCCGCTTCATGCTGGCGCTTCCGGCGAGCTGCTTGCTTCATCTTGGGGCAAGGCGATGGAAACCCATTTATTTTCAAAGTCGGCTTGATCTGTCTCTCTGCGGTGATCATGCTTGTGCGAAGTGACTCACCGAGGAAGGTACGATGTCGATCAGAGACTGGCCCGATGACGAGCGTCCCCGGGAAAAACTGCTGCAACGAGGCGCTGCCGCACTTTCCGATGCGGAATTACTGGCGATTTTTCTGCGGGTCGGGGTGCCGGGCCGCAGTGCAGTTGACCTGGCCCGCGATATGCTCAAGGAACACGGCGGCTTGCGACAACTACTGGAACTGGATCAGGCCGGGTTTTGTGCGACGCACGGCCTTGGGCCGGCCAAATATGTTCAATTACAGGCAGTGCTGGAACTGGCCCATCGCCATCTGAAAGACACTCTGCAACGGGTGGATGCGATTCAAAGCGTCGCTGACACCCGCCGCTATCTGATGGCCCGGATGCGCCATCATCCTCATGAAGTCTTCGCTTGCCTGTTTCTCGACAACAAACATCGAGTGATTGAGTACGAAGAACTGTTCTTCGGCACGATCGACAGTTCAGCCGTGCATCCGCGCCAAGTGGTGAAACGGGCGCTGCACCATAACGCGGCTGCCGTGATTGCGGCGCATAACCATCCCTCCGGGGTTGCCGAACCGAGCCGGGCTGACGAGGCGATCACCTTACGGTTGAAGGAAGCGCTGTCGATCATCGATGTTCGCTTGCTCGATCATATCGTGGTCGGTGATGGTCAGACCGTATCGCTGGCAGAACGGGGCGTGCTGTAGCAGGGCTAGAATCCGTGCGCTTCCCGAATCCGCTCGTAAGCAGCAGTGATTTCGCGGGTTTTTTCCGTGGCGCGCGCCATTTCCGCCGACGAGACGCTTTTGGACGCCAGCTTGTCAGGATGGTGTTGCTTGATGAGGCGGCGGTAAGCGAGCTTGATTTCATCAGGGTTGGCGTCGCGCTTCAACCCCAGCACGGTATAAGCCTGGCTGAGCGAATTGACAGCAGTCGTCGGTCGCCGACTATGCGTCTGCTGCTCGCTCTGCGCCCCGGAATAACCGCCCGCGCCGCCAAAGCCATTCGCCTTGGACTGATGCGCCCAGCGCTGGGCGCGAAACAGGGTGTGCAGGGTTTCAAATTGCAAACGGTGAATGCCCAGCCGATCTGTAATGTCCAGCAAACGGGCATGGGTTTGCGGATGCAGCCCGCCATCGGCATAGGCGACATTGAGCAACAGTTCCAGCCACTGTTGCAGCATTGCTGGATGATCGCGGCAGGCGCGTTGAAACGACGCCATCGCTGTCTCCACGGCGAATTCTGATTGCTTGCCTTCGGTAAAGCAGTCAATGGCTGATTGTCGTTGACCGGGGGTGAGTTGGAGGTGATCCATGATGGCGCGGGCGGCGGCGATTTCCCGCTCCGATATCCGGCCGTCGGCCTTGGCAATATGCCCCATCATCTGAAATGCCGTGGCATAAAACACCTGGCGGGCGTGATCATGACCAACGGACTCCGGCCCAGGCGTTTTCCGCTGGCTCTGATCGAAATTATGACCAAACGCCGCGCCGAGCAGCGCGCCCAGCGGCCCACCGACCATAAAGCCAAAAGCTCCGCCAAACAGTTTTCCTAACACGCTAGATTGACAACCTCGTTCGCTAAACTCCCCGCTACTGCCAGCGGGAGAAGGGTCGGGGAAGGGTCTATCCCTTCAGATAAATCTCGTCATCGTAGGTTTTTAACCAGTCAGGCCGCAAGCCAATCAAGGCCATCGTAGTCATGCCATTGAGTAGACCTTCCGGGAACAAATAAAGCGGCAAATACGGTAGATACTCATGACTAATGCGGGCGAACGTGTAAGTCTCGGTCACGACCAGCAAGGTCGCCAACGCCAGCACCGCTGCCCCCGCCGCCAGCATGGCGTTGAAAAAAGCGCACAGAAAAACGTAGATGAATAAATGGCGCGGCAGGTAGCGATAAACGAGCAAGTACACACCATAGCTGACCGAAACCGGTAATACGCCCAGCAGCAGGGCGTTCATCGCCAGCGCGGTCCAATCGCCGCTGATGACTGTGACCCCCGTCATGATCAGGCTGACACCGATGACGCCCAGCGCCCAGCCAAACATCAGGGTGTATACGGTCACGCACAGAAAATGAAACCCCAGTGCGGGTCGAACGCCCACTTCAAAAATCCACATCAGGAACAACGCCGTCGAAGTGCCCAGAAAGAGATGCTGGAGCTTGGCAGTGGACAGGAACGTTCGCCACGGCGCGGCGCGCAGGGCCTGTAATCCGACCAGCAGCCAGACGAAGTAGGCGAAGAACAGCAGATCAGCGGGAAGCAAGGCGTCAGTAAGGTTCATGGCGTCAAGCATACCGCATCCGGTGGCCGGTCGGCGTTGCGAAATGTCGGAGTGCTTTTGGCATTACAATGGCGGATGTCGATGCTGACCTTACTCTAGGAGTCGCCCATGTCTGTTGCCGATACCTCGCCCGAAATCGCCAGTCTGCCGCTCATTTATCGCGGCAAAGTCCGCGACCTGTACGCTGTCGATGATCAGCATTTACTGATGGTCGCCAGTGACCGGTTGTCGGCCTTCGATGTGATCCTGCCGACGGTGCTGCCCGGCAAGGGCGCGATGTTGACGGCAGTCGCCAATTTCTGGTTCAACCGCACCCGCTCTATCGTGCCGAATCACTTGCAACTGGCTGAGAAGACGCTGGAGCAGGCGTTGCCTGATCCATCTGAACGGGATCGAGTCGCCGGGCGAGCGGTGGTGGCGCGGCGACTGAAAGGTCTGCCGGTAGAAGCCATCGTGCGCGGCTATCTGATCGGTTCCGGCTGGAAGGATTACCAGCGCACCGGGACCGTCTGCGGAATTGGCTTACCCGAAGATCTGCGGTTGGCCGAGCGGTTGCCGGAACCGATTTTCACGCCGTCCACCAAAGCCGCGCTGGGCGCACATGATGAAAATGTTAGTTTTGAGCAGATCGCCGCGACCATTGGCCAGCAATTAGCAGGACAGGTGCGACAAATTAGCCTGCGGCTGTACCGGGAAGCGGCGGACTATGCGCTGGAACGGGGCATCATCATCGCTGACACCAAATTCGAGTTCGGGCTGGCTGAGGATGGGTTGTTGGTGCTGATGGACGAGGCGCTGACCCCGGACTCCTCCCGTTTCTGGCCGGTCGACGGCTATCAGCCCGGCGTCAATCCGCCGAGCTTTGATAAACAGTTTGTGCGCGATTATCTGGAGACGCTGGATTGGGACAAGCAACCGCCCGGACCAGAATTGCCGCCGGAGATCGTGCAGAAAACCGTCGCCAAATACCGCGAGGCGCTGGAGCGGCTCACCCGCTAACTATTCATCACTTCAACGCCGCTTCCAGCGTCGGCCACACGTTCTCCAGAATCCGCGCCTGCGCCTCGGCGCGTGGGTGCAGGCCATCGTCCTGAATCAGCGTCGGGTTGCCTGATACTCCATTTAAAATGAAGGGAATCAACGAGATATTGTACTTCCCGGCCAATTCGCCGAACGCCGCCTGAAACTTTTGCGTATACAGCGGGCCATAATTCGGCGGAATGCGCATTTCCGCCAACAGCACCCGGGCGTTGGCCTGTTGCGCTAACTCGATCATCCGCGCCAAGTTGTGACTCATGGTCATCGGTGGTTGGCCGAGTAACCCATCGTTAGCGCCCAGCTCCAGGATGACCAAGGCGGGGCAGTGCTGTTTCAAAGCTGCTGGCAACCGGCTCAAGCCGCCGCTGGTGGTTTCGCCGCTGATGCTGGCGTTGACGATGCGCTGCGGATAGCCGCGTTCCGCCAACCGGCGTTGTAGCAGACTGACCCAACCCTGCTCGGCGGGCATCCCGTAAGCCGCGCTCAAACTGTCGCCAAAGACCAGAATCACAGGCGCTTCAGCCTGAACCCAAGGGCTGAACAGCGCCGCCAGCCAAAACATCAGGATCGGTAACCATCGTGAGCCATTCGTTTTCATCATCGGAGAATGTGACCATGCGCGTGGAGTGTGAGCAGGAAGCGGGCAGTGGCGTAAGCGTAGCTGCCGCGTCGGTCTGGAACAACCCGGCCGCCATCATCCAGGTGGAGAACCTGAGCAAACAGGTCGCCAGTCCCGAAGGGCCGCTGGTCATTCTGGACGATATCGGGTTCAGCATCGCCAAAGGGGAAAGCGTCGCGGTGGTCGGCGCATCCGGTTCCGGTAAATCGACCCTGCTGGGCTTGTTGGCCGGGCTGGATACGCCCACTCAGGGCCGGGTGTGGCTGGCCGGCGTCGATTTGAACAGCCTGGATGAGGATGGCCGCGCTTTATTGCGGGCGCAACGGGTCGGCTTCGTGTTTCAGTCCTTCCAGTTGCTGACTGGCCTGACCGCTCTGGAAAACGTCATGCTGCCGCTGGAACTGGCCGGCCAGTCCGACGCCCGTCGGCAAGCGCTGGATTTATTGGAACGGGTCGGCCTGAAGGCGCGCGCCCGGCATTATCCAGCGCAATTGTCCGGCGGCGAGCAGCAGCGAGTCGCCTTGGCGCGCGCCTTTGCTGGCAATCCTGATGTGCTGTTCGCTGATGAACCGACCGGCAATCTCGATCAGAAGACCGGCCATCGCATCGTCGAACTGCTATTCACGCTCAACCGCGAGCAGGGCGCGACGCTGGTGTTGGTCACGCATGATGCGGAACTGGCGGCTTATTGCGACCGGATTCTGGAACTGGATGACGGGCGGTTGCGCCCACCGTCGGTCAAGCAGCCGGGTGGAGCCTGAAACCATGTCCAACACGACCCTTGTGTCTCCTTCTGCTGAAAAAGCCGCCCCGAACTGGCGCGATGTGAGCCGCATGGCGTTACGCGCCCTGCGCCGCGACTGGCAATCCGGCGAATTGCGCGTACTGGCGATAGCCCTGCTGATTGCCGTCGCCAGCGTCGCCGCCGTGGGTTTTTTCACCGACCGCATCCAGCAGGCTATGGAACGCAAGGCCAGTGAGTTGCTGGGCGCGGATTTGGTCATTGCCGCCTCTCGCCCGATTCAGCCCGCATTGGCGGAGGAAGCGCAGCGCCAGGGCTTGCAAATCGCCGAGACGATGAGTTTTCGCAGTGTGGTATTGGTCGGCGAAACGACGCAACTGGCCGAGGTCAAGGCAGTCGGTCCCGGTTATCCGCTGCGCGGCGCATTGCAAGTCAGCGATGCGCCCTTTGCGCCGCCGCAAATCGTTACAGTCATTCCCCGTCCCGGCCAAGTCTGGCTGGATGAACGCTTGATCCAGACGCTCGGTTTAAAAGTGGGCGATCTCGTCAATCTCGGTGTCCGTGAATTTTCGGTGGCGCAGGTGCTGGCGTATGAACCGGATCGGGCCGGCGACCTGTTCAGCATCGCGCCGCGTCTGCTGCTGAATCTGGCCGATATGCCCTCCACCGAACTGGTGCAACCCGGCAGTCGGGTTGAATATCGCTTGTTGCTGGCCGGCGACCCGGCGGCGCTGGCGGATTTCAAAGCCTGGGCGAAACCCCGGCTGGCGGATGGGGAAAAGTTGCAAAGCGTCCGCGAGGCTCGCGCTGAATTACGCTCGGCGCTGGATCGGGCGCAGCGCTTTCTGAATTTGGCGGCGCTGGTCAGCGTGATTCTGGCCGGGGTCGGCGTCGCTATTGCCGCCCGCCGCTTCGCCGCCCGCCACTGGGACAGCGTCGCTATTCTGCGTTGTGTCGGCGCGACCGAAGCGCTGATTGTCCGGCTGTTCGTGCTGGAATTGCTGGCGCTGGCGACGCTGGCCGGTCTGGCTGGCCTAATCGTCGGCTATGGGGCGCAATACGGATTAAGCGGCGTCCTGGGGCAACTGGTCAGCCGCACGGAACTGCCCGCCCCGTCCTGGCTGCCGGTCCTGCCGTCCCTAGCCACCGGCTTTGTTACGCTGCTCGGCTTCGGCCTGCCGCCGCTGCTGCGCCTGCGGGAAGTGCCGCCGCTGCGGGTGTTGCGCCGCGATCTGGGGCCGGTGAATCCGCGTCTGCTGGCGCTGTACGGTCCGGCGATGGCGGCGACGGCGGCGTTGCTGGCCTGGCAAGCTGGCGAATGGCGGCTGGCGCTTTATGTCTGCGCCGGAGTGGCGGCAACCATGGTCGCGCTGTCGCTGGCTGCCTGGGGACTGGTGAAGTCGCTGAACCTGCTGCGCGGTCAGGTCGGCGTCGCCTGGCGATTCGGCTTGGCCAATATCGCCCGGCGCGGTCCTGGCAGCGCGGTGCAAGTGGTGGCGCTGGGACTGGGCTTGATGGCGCTGCTGATCTTGACCCTGGTGCGGACGGACTTGTTGTCCAGTTGGCGGGCCAGCCTGCCGCCTGACGCGCCGAATCACTTTTTGATCAATGTGCAAACCGGTGAAGTCGAGGGAGTCAGAGCTTTTCTGCGGGAACGCGACCTGCGCGATGTGGAGCTGTTCCCGATGGTGCGTGGCCGGCTGACCGCCCTCAATGGCCGCCCGGTCGGGCCGGAGGATTATGCTAATCCCCGCGCCCAACGGCTGGTGGCGCGGGAATTTAATCTGTCCTGGGCGGACGCCTTGCAGGAAGATAACCGCATTCTCGCCGGACGCTGGTGGAACGCCGACGACCGGGGACAGGGCGTTGCTTCAGTCGAAGTCGGGCTGGCAGAGGATTTGGGTATCGCCTTGGGCGACACGCTGCGTTTCCAGATCGCTGGCCAGAATGTCGAGGCGAAGGTGATGAGCCTGCGTAGCGTGGAATGGGATTCGTTCCGCGCCAATTTCTTCGTGGTGTTTCCGTCCGGGGTGCTGGAGAACTATCCAGCGACCTGGATTACCAGTTTTTATCTGCCCCCCGATCGCAAGCCAGTGTTGGCGGAACTGGTGCGGCAATACCCATCGATCACTATTCTGGATGTCGAGGCGCTGATGACCAAGGTTCGGGAGATCGTGGATCGGGTGATTGCTGCGGTTGAATATGTGTTTCTGTTCACGCTGGCGGCGGGACTGGTGGTGTTGTATGCAGCGATTCAGGCGACCCAGGACGAGCGCCGTTTTGAAAGCGCGGTGCTGCGCACCCTGGGAGCGCAACGAAAGGTCGTGAGGCGGAGTCTGCTGGCGGAGTTTGCCACGCTGGGTTTACTGGCCGGGGTGCTGGCCGCGGCTGCCGCTACCTTGCTGGGCTATGTCCTGGCAGAACAGGTGTTCGACTTTACTTACCAATGGAATCCGTGGATCTGGCTGCTGGGCGGCGGCGCCGGGGCGCTGGGCGTGGGACTGGCCGGCTTGCTGGGCGCCCGCTCGGCGCTCAACCAACCACCTTGGCGGGCTTTGCGGGAAGGTTGAATGAGGCGCGGGATGCGCCGAGTCAGCGCATGTCCAACTCGGACAAGTGCGGATTGAATTGCCGGATCGCTTCCGCCAGGCTCCGCAGGTCCTCTGATGTCGGTGCTTCTGGTAACTCCAGATGGGGGCGACTGACTAACACCAGCCGCGCCAACTGCTTGAGATGCCGTAGATCATCGCTTTCAAGTGCTTCCATCACTTCGCCGCATTCGACCAGTTGATCAAAAAATTCGCTGCCTTCCTGTTGAGCGTGGGCCAATGCTCCAAGTCCAGCGAGCCAGATCTGACTGGCTAACGCTAGCGTGTCTTCTACCCGGCGCGCTTCGTGCAGCCGTTTTTGCAAATGTCGGTACGTCATCATTCTACTCCTGTGCAAGTTCCTAGGAACCGGTTGTCCGTCTCCATCGTCGTTGGGCGATCCCAGCCCTGGTTTGATTATTCCCATCATCGCCACTATAGCCAGGCTGATTAGAATAAACACCCTACAACGGGCTGAGGGATTGCCCATGAATTGTGCAGGCATGAAAAAAGCCTTGACAGCTTACCCGTCAAGGCTTTTTATTTTGGCTCCCAAAGCGCTCATCCATTTAGCCTTGGCCGAACGGGTCAACCTGTCCTGGTTGCTGACCGGCGAGGGCGCTCCCTACGAAGTGCTGCCGCCGCCGCATTGGGATCGACTGGCGCTAGGGCCACAGGTTAGCTACTACCTGTTCGCCAGCAATGGCGGCCTGCAACTGCCGCTGGTGCAAGTCAACCGCCCGCTGGCGCAATTCCCGACCGTGCAGGTCTACAGCGGATTGCCGGTGGGTTTTGCCGACTGCCTCGAATACCCGCATCGGACGCGCCAGCCGTTGTACTTTGCCCCGGATCATCCGCAAGTCGCCGAACTGCGGAAAGGCTGGGGCAGTAATCGGCTGTTGCTGGGCGATGACGAACAGCCGGGCCTGCTGCCGGAACCAACGGTGTACATCGACTTGTCGGCCAAGCTTCCACTCATGCCGCTTCAGGCGCACAACGGCAGCTATCTGGTCAACCCGCAACCGGTCGTGCCCGACGCAGAACGAGAATGGCTCTGGGCGCTGCGCGGGCTGGATAAAGAAGTGCAAGGGCTGGCGCTGGTGAAGCGGCTGGGGGGAGGAGAAGGCAGATGATCGATCCGCTGATGCGGTCTATATTAAAAGGCCAGCCCACCACAACGAAGAAAAACGAGGCAGAGGAATCATGACCACCACAACGCAAATTCATGTGCTTTACGATGGGCCTGCCCTTGCTCACCATGAAATGGATGTGCATGAACTAGCCCCGGCACTGATGGCGATTGGCACGGTCTTTGATGAAGCCAATGCCCTGTTCAACGGCGAACGCGCCAAGATTCAAATTCGCGTCAAAGGGTCTTTCAAGACAGGATCGTTTGGAATTGAGTTCAGCATTCTTCAATCCATTGCCGATCAACTGCTGGGGTTTCTGCAATCCAATCCCGTGGTTTCAGCGGCCACGATGGTGACGCTCGTAGGGCTGTCGGCCAAGGATGCGGGAAAAGGATTGATCGGCTTGTTGCGCTGGCTACGCGGACGGTCCATCACTAAAGTCGTACTGCTGGAAGACCATCGAGTTCGGGTTGAAGTCGGTGACGAACATCTTGAAGTCGAACGGCGCGTGATTGATCTCTACCGAAACTACAAGCTCCGCAAGGCGTTTGAAGAAGTCCTCAAGCCCTTGGAGCAGCCCGGTATCGACAGCTTTGCCGTGACGGATGAGCGACTCGATAACGGTCAGTCTTTCCTTTTAGTGGAAAAGCACGAACAACCTTTCTTTAAAGCCCCGGAAGCCTCCGATGAGCAAATCGAAAACACCGAATTCGACATCAATCTCCAAGCCGTCAACATCGCCTTTCAAGACGACAATAAATGGCGCTTTACCGACGGCAACAGCACGTTCCATGCTGCAATCCAAGATGCCGATTTCCTCGCCAAAATCGCTCAAAACGAGGTTGTTTTCGCCAAGGGCGATGTATTGCGGGTGCGAATGCGTAAACAGCAATGGCTGACCGGTGAAAAAATGCGCACCGTCTACGAAGTACTCAAGGTACTCGAACATCGCAGCGCGGCGCGGCAATTACCCCTGCATATCGAAGATCACCGGCGACAGGAGGAGTAGGCCAAGTTGACCACATTAACTGAACAGCTTTCCACAGCGACGAGTCAGTTGGCGCAAGAAATTGAACTCATTTCTCGTTTGACGGCTTTCGCTCACAAAAGAGGCCGTTTACAGACGAGCTTATGGTTGATCGCTGTCGAGCATCGCCGGAACAGCGAGGCGATGCTCAAGAAGATTAAAGCGATCATTAAGAAGGCAGGTCACGAAGAAATCGACCCGGATGATGCGTGGAGCGTTGAATTGCTGGCCTTCCAGGTTAGCATCAAAGAATTAATTCTCACTCTACGCGAACAATTGTATTTGCCACTTACTCAATGGCCAATGACTTGGCTGATTCGCCAAACTGAACGAGAATTGGTCCGGCAACACCAGAACCTTGGGCAAGCACGCATCTTGATTATGGAGCATGACGCCGAGGTATCACCGCTTCTGGGCGAGCGGTTTACTTCCGCCGATGGTCTGATTGCTACACTGCATCGGGATGTCGCGATTTGACGCGCATCGGCGCTGGTGGGGTGGTGATCACCGGCGTTCAACGCACCACGCGGTTTGTTCGAGACTACGGCAAACTCACTGCTGATCTGCAAGCTCGGGTGGACGCGAAGCTACGCGATTTGCTCGCCAACCCCCGACCATCGGGGCTGCGTTTTTGATCTTTACACGGTCCATGTCACCGGCAATTACAAAATTTCGTTTGCAATCGACGGCGACACGACCATCTTGCGCCGTGTTGCGCCGCACGATGAGATCGACCGGGCACCCTAAAACGCGAGTCGGCGCTTTTCGGGTACGCTGTTCCTTTCTGCTCCGAGGAACAACAGCCCATGAACCCTGAAAAAACCGCCGTGATCTACTGCCGGGTGTCCACCGTCCGGCAAGCCGAAGACGAACTCCCAATCCAATCCCAGCGGCAACGCTGCGAAGACAAAGCCCATAGCCTCGATGCTACCGTGTTGCGGGTCTACAGCGACGAAGGACTGTCCGGGCAATCCGGCGACCGGCCCGCGTTTCAGCAAGCCATTCTCTACTGCGAAACGCACAACCCCACCTATTTCATCACCTGGTCTACGTCGCGCTTTGCCCGGAATCGGTTGGACGCGCAACTCTACAAGCGCCGCCTGAGCAAATCCGGCGTGACGCTGGTGTATGCCGGAATGGAGATTGACCGGGATTCAGACGGCGGCTGGCTCACCGAGGGGATTCTCGAACTGTTCGATGAGTTCACCAGTAAGCAGATTGCCGCCGATACCCGCCGCTCCATGATTAAAGCCGCTCAAGGCGGCTACTGGTGTGGCGGTCATCCGCCGTTCGGCTATCGCTCCGTCCCGGCATTGGACGACCCCAAACGCCGCCGGCTGGAGATCGTCCCGGAGGAAGCGGTGATTGTGCGCCGGATGTTCGCGTTGCGCGCCCAGGGCATCGGCGCTAAAAGTCTGGCGATGACGCTGAACGGCGAGGGACTGACGAATCGCCGTCATCCGTGGAACAAAGCCTGCGTGTTGGCGCTGTTGCGCAATCCCGCTCTGACCGGGCAACTGGTGTTCGGGCGGATGGTGCGCATGGACGGCGAACGCCGCCGCGTTCCGCCGGAGAATTGGATTGTGGTGCCCTCGCATCTGCCGATCATTGACCGGGCGCTGTGGGACACCGTGCAACGGATGCTGGATGCCGATGCCGTCAACACGCAGCCGAACCGGGATACCGTCAGCCACGGATCACCGCACAGCACCTATCTGTTTACCGGGCTGCTGCGTTGTGGGCGTTGCGGCGCATCGTTGCAGATTGAAACCGCCAAGGGGCGAAACCGGCGCTACCACTACTACAACTGTCGGGACGCGCAACGCAAGGGCGAATGCCCCCCACGCCGCATCCCTGCCCGGGAGTTGGATGCCTGGCTACTCGATATAGTATGTTCAGACTTGTTTACCCCCCACCTGTTGCGGCAAACGGTGCAAGACCTCCAGGACATCGCCGGGCGCTGGCATACGGAACGCGAGGAACGACGGAAAGCGGTCGAGGGTCGTTTAGCCGAGGTCAAGCGGCGAAATAACAAGCTCTACGAAGTGCTGGAGGCGTTAGGGCGGGATGCGCCGAATCTGGGCGATTTAGCGCAACGCTTGCGGGAGAACCACGCCCAGATCAAAAAGCTGGAAGCGCAGCTCATCACGATGGACGCGGAAGAAGCGCCGACCGTGGATATTGCGGATGAAGCGTTGATGGATGTCGCGGCGCTGTTAGTCGCGACGTTGAAAGAGGGCTATAATCCCGCCCAGACCCGCGCGTTATTCGCGGATTTCATTGAAAAGATCATCGTGGAGAGCGCTTCCGTGCGCATCGAATACGATCCCCGCCGCTTGATCGGCATACTCCCGACAGCGGGCGGTCATGTGGTTCCCAGTGATTTGAATTGGCTCCCCGGCGCGGACTCGAACCACGGACCCAGTGATTAACAGTCACTTGCTCTACCGACTGAGCTACCGGGGAATTGAGGCTGGGAATTCTATTGATCCCCGGCTGGGCTGTCAAGTTGCGATCAGCGAATCACCCGACCAATCCGCTCCAGGGCTTGAGTCAGATTCTTCATGCTGGTGGCGAAGGAAATCCGCGCACAGCCTTCCGTGCCGAACGCCGAACCCGGCACCAGCGCTACCCCGGCTTCATTGAGTAGTAATTCCGCAAAGGCGATGTCATTGGCCAGTCCCAGCCGTTCAATCACCTTCTGGAAACTGGGGAAGATATAGAACGTCCCGTCCGCCGGCGCGACCTCGACTCCATCCATCGCCTTCAACACGTTGTAAACGGTGTCGTGGCGCTCCTTGAACGCCTTGACCATCATCGCCACAAAGGACTGGTCGCCGTTCAACCCCGCTTCCGCCGCGACCTGGGAAATCGAGGTCGGGTTGGAGGTGCTCTGCGACTGGATATTGGTCATGGCGTTGATCAAATCCTTCGGCCCGCCACAGTAGCCGATGCGCCAGCCGGTCATCGAATATACCTTTGACACACCGTTCAGCACGATGGTCCGGTCGTATAAATCCGGGCAGACGCTCAGAATGTTATGGAATTTCTCCTCAGTCCACAGGATGTGTTCATAAATATCGTCGGTGGCGATATAAACCTGCGGGTGCCGGCGCAGCACTTCGCCCAGCGCCGTCAGTTCCGCCGCGTTGTAGGCTACGCCGGTGGGATTGGAAGGACTGTTGATCACGACCAGCCGGGTGCGCGGGGTAATCGCTGCTTCCAGTTGCGCCGGGGTGATTTTGAAATGCTGATCGATGCCCGCTTCCACAATCACCGGCGTCCCGTCGGCCAGCAACACCATATCCGGGTAAGACACCCAGTACGGCGCGGGAATGATCACTTCATCGCCGACGTTCAACAGCGCCTGAGCCAGATTGTAAAAACTCTGCTTGCCGCCGCAGGACACCAAAATCTGTTTCGGTTCGTAGTTCAGCCCGTTATCGCGCTGGAATTTGGCGATGATGGCTTTCTTCAAACCGGCGGTGCCGTCGACCGGCGTGTATTTGGTAAAGCCGGACTGAATCGCCTTGATCCCCGCTTCCTTGATGAAATCGGGAGTGTCGAAATCGGGTTCGCCAGCGCCCAGGCCGATTACGTCCTTGCCCGCGGCCTTCAGTTCATTGGCCTTGGCGGTCACGGCCAAGGTCGGCGAGGGCTTGATGCGTTGTACACGTTCGGAAAGCGGGGTACTCACGGGAAACTCCTGGGCGTTGGAATTGAGGGTGACCGGAGATGGAACGCGCCGATCCGGCGTAATGTCGGATCATACTGGAAAATTGATTCGGCCAAAATGCTATACTTGCGGATGCTGTTCATTCACGGTGCCCGTTCGGTTTTGCTGGCGGCAACTCATCAGAACCGGGCCGGGAAGAAACCTCTGGCCCGACTACAGCGCTGGGCGGTCGATCTGGCCGCCCGGGTCGGTCACAACAAGGCCGCTGGCGCGCTGGCGAACAAACTGGCCCGCATGGCCTTCGCCGTGGTCCGCCAAGGGCACACTTTTAACGGTGATTTTGCCTCGGTTGCGGCCTAACCCACTGCACCACCGTCGGTTTCTTTAACCCTTAACTTGAGTTCCCCACCCAGGTTTGCGAGCGAGACCCTCGATGATCATGGCACCATAGATCGGACCGGTACCCGGCAAAGCCGATAACTGGTTTGGCTCACTCAATAGAGCCGCTGCAACGATAGGCTCCCGGTACACGGATTCCATGAAGGCCCGGAGATCTGTTGGTTCTCCAACAAGGCCGAATATACGACTGCAACCGATTCTCAACGCCGATGGTTCTTCGACTGTTCTTGTGGAGCTAGGCGAAACTGATTAACACCCGTTCCTCAGAAGCTGTCTAAAAACTAAGACATTGAATTTAAATAACTTTTCTTGTAAAATATGGGTAAAAGTAGGGTATGAATTGAAAAATCATTTTAAGCGTAAAAATCTAATGCGAGGTGATCGATGC
>JAKLIY010000038.1 GCA_022709365.1 Pseudomonadota bacterium | reverse complement strand
ATGAAGACAACCCTCTACCAAGTTAAAAACAACCTCTGGAGTGAGTATTTACGTCATGAGTTACGTAATCCGCGTATTCCAGTGTATCAACCCGCTTGATCGAGAAGATTGAGCGAAAGTCCTGAGAGAGTGTGCTGAAAACGAGGTTGACTACGCAACTCAGAGAGGATTGTTATAGATTGCGCCGCAATCGAATCGCTGTGAGCCGCGGCGTTGTGCCGCACTATCCCGATCCAGAGGAGTCCTGAAATGAACGCCATCCAGCGCCTGATTTCACCCCAAGCCAGTGATGTGGGCTTTCCCGTCCAGCGATTGCTGCCCGCCGCCGAGATCCAGTCAGTCGGTCCCTTCGTGTTTTTCGACCACATGGGGCCTGCCCTATTCACCCGCGAGGGAACTACGGGGGACGTCCGCCCGCACCCGCATATCGGCTTAGCCACAGTCACCTACTTGTATTCAGGCGCGATGATGCACCGCGACAGTCTGGGCTATGTCCAGCGTATTGAACCCGGCGCTATCAACCTGATGGCGGCCGGGCGCGGCATCGTCCACTCGGAACGGGTACCTGCCGACATTCGGGCCGACCAGATACCGGTACACGGCATCCAGATTTGGCTGGCGCTGCCTGCTGAGCATGAAGAGATGCCCCCGGCGTTTCATCATTATCCGGCGACAGCGCTCCCGGCTTTCGAGGCGGAGGGTTTGTCGCTGCGACTGCTGATCGGCGCAGCATTTGATCTCATTTCGCCGGTCATCGCCTATTCGCCCACCTTCCAGGCTGATATAGAACTGGCGGCGGGCGCCGAATGGGAACTGCCGCCGGTCTACCCAGAGCGCGGGATGTATCTCGCTGCGGGGCGGCTGCGCGTGGCGGGAATCCCGATCGAACCCGGCCATCTGGCGGTCTTGACGCCCGGTCGACCAGTGCGGCTGGAAGCCGAAACCGCCGCTCGTCTGATGGTGCTGGGTGGTGAACCTCTGGACGGTCGCCGTTTCATTTACTGGAACTTTGTGGCCCGCAGCCGGGAACGTATCGAAGTAGCCAAGGCCGACTGGGCAGCAGGTCGATTCATGCCGGTTCCAGGTGAAACCGAATCAATCCCCCCGCCATGGCGGTCATGATCCTGCGGTCATTTTCAATGATCTGGCAGCGATTTGGCGGTCGCCGCCCATGGCGCCAGCCGACCCGCACGAAGACAACAACGTCTGAAGCAAACGGCAGCGCTCTGCGGCGTGAAGAGAATTTCACAACGGTCAGCAATGACCCGCTCGATTCCGCGCCAACCAACGATCCAGGCTGTTGGCAAACGCTTGTTTGTCGCGATTGTGGTAGGGTGCCGGCCCGCCGGTCGCCACGCCTGCCGACCGCAATTCCTCCTTGAGATCGCGTAAAGCCAACCTCTCTTGAATATTCTCCGCGGAATACTCTTCACCGCGAGGGTTTAGCGCGGTAATCCCTTGCGCTACGAGTCGAGCTGCCAGAGGAATATCCGCAGTGATGACCAGATCGCCGCTTTTCGCCTGGTGTGCCAAGACGTGATCGGCCTCGTCAAAACCAGAGCTGACCTGCACAGCGGTAATCAGCGGGGAGAGCGGCAGTTGAAGCCGGCGATTCGCTACCAGCGTCACTGGAACGCTGACCCGGCGTGAGGCACGAAAGACCATATCCTTGACCGGGCCGGGACAAGCGTCGGCATCAATCCAGATTCGCATTCCTGCACACTCCAGTTCGCCTGTTGATCGTTGTATCTTGTCGCGCTCTGCAGCGCTGTTCAGGCCGTTTACATCGAGGCTGAGGTTTTGAAGCTCATCGGAAAACAAATCATGGGCATCTCTGTCTACGCTCTATACGCTGAAGATTGTGCCAGAACTCAACGAATCTTGCTTCACCCACTGCTTGGGGCTTCATCTGTTCACCGACATGAGCGAAAGTACTTGTGTTGTCTTGCTTCGTACTTTACAATAGACGATGCAAGTTTTCTTAGTAGGTCATCTGCTCGTTCGCTGCAAACCCTTCCAATCGGTAGTCGGCTCGTCAGTTCCTCTATTTCAATTCTTGTACCCGTGAGCGGTTGCTCTTTCTTTCTTTCCAATCTTTTCGAGATCGAATTTCATGTCAACTGGTACTGTTAAATGGTTTAACGAAGCAAAGGGTTTTGGTTTCATCTCTCCGGATGGCGGCGGCGAGGATTTATTCGCACATTTCTCAGCCATTCAAGGGCAAGGATTCAAAACTCTTAGGGAAACCCAGAAGGTTTCGTTTGATGTCACCACTGGCCCCAAGGGTAAGCAAGCCGCTAATATCCGCTCTATAGATTAAATATCTCAACTAATTGAGATCGATGAAATCGCCCGGCAACGCCGGGCGATTTCATTTGGTCATGGCCTGAAACCTGACTCTCCAGGCGGCAGCCCAATTTGATCCATATCTGCGGGAACCCGAGCCAAACAGCCTCACCTGCCCCCAAGCAAATCGTGACCTCTCTATCACTCGATTTTCTGTAGCGGCTCCCCGCTACGATCCGATCCACGCATCATCGACGTCTCCTCGTGATCACGACTCATCGGTGCGTATTTTATACCACTTACCAATAGTTTTTATCATTAATGGGATGCGGGGCGTCCATCCCAGCCTGGAAGCGACCTTCGATGGGCTGCTGGACCAGCGGGGTGCTGTTTTTACTTAAAAACCTTAGACGGAGTAACCCCTGAATATCCTGACTGACGCCTTGGATCGGCCTCATGCGCCGACGCAAATCCCGGCCCGTATCGTGTCGCTGGTGCCCAGCATCACCGAATTGCTATTTGCGCTGGGACTGGCGGAGCACATCGTGGGCCGCACTCATTACTGCATCCATCCTCAACCGGCAGTGGTGGCTATTCCCATCGTTGGCGGCACGAAGAAGGTCCGCTACGCCCGGTTGCGGGCGCTTCAGCCGACCCATATCATCGTCAACATCGACGAGAACCCGCGTGAATTGGCCGAACGGCTGGCCGGGGACGGGCTAAATATTGTCGTCACCCATCCGCTGGCCCCGGAGGATAACCTGCCGCTCTACCGCCTGCTGGGCGGTATTTTTCACCGTGAAGCGGAAGCGGAACGGTTAGCGGCGGATTTCGCGCAGACACTGGCGGAACTGCGTCGGGAAACCTGGCCCCGGCGGCGGGTGCTGTACCTGATCTGGCGCAAGCCGTGGATGGGTGTCAGTCGGGAAACTTACATCGCCCGAATGCTGGAATTGGTGGGATGGGAAACGCTGCCGGCCATTGCCGATGCCCGTTATCCCGTGCTGGAACTGGATCGCGCTCTGCTGGACGCCGCTGATCTAGTGCTGTTCAGCAGTGAGCCGTATTCCTTCCAGACGGCGGATTTGGCGGAGTTTGCCCGTGATTACGACTATCCACAGGAAAAATTGCGGTTGATCGATGGGGAAATGACCTCATGGTATGGCAGCCGGGCCATTGCCGGACTGGCGTATCTGGGGCGGTTCGCCCAGGAAGGCGGATTTTCCCTCACCCGGGATGAAGGATGAGGGGTGGGTGCGGTAGCGAGCGGTCGCGCTCAGGCGGCCATGTCGCGGATGTGATGGGTCAAGCGGCTCTTGTGGCGGGCGGCTTTGTTGGGATGAATCAAACCCTTGCGGGCCATGCGGTCGATCACCGGCACGGCGATCTGATATTCGGATTCGGCTTTGGCCTGGTCGCCGGATTCGATGGCTTTGACAACGCGCTTGACGTAGGTGCGCAGCATGGATTTCATGCTGGCGTTATGCTGACGATGCACTTCCGCCTGGCGGGCGCGCTTTTTCGCTTGAACAGTGTTGGCCAAGGTGAAGACTCCTTAAAAACTCTGCCGATTAAGTGATAAAAAAGTTCGATAATATTGATGTTTCCTCCTGTTCTGTCAATCCCTGGCCCGCGCCGACACTGACAGTTTGGGCCGATCCGGCTATCATCCGCGCCTTTCCACCCCCCGGCAGAATCGCCATGAGCAAGGCTCTTTTGAAATCCACCGGCGTGGTCAGCGCCATGACCTCGCTGTCGCGGGTGACCGGCTTTATCCGCGACATGATCTACGCGCAACTGTTCGGGGCCGGGGCGGGCACTGACGCCTTCTTCGTCGCGTTCCGCATCCCGAACTTTTTACGCCGCCTGTTCGCCGAAGGAGCATTCTCACAGGCTTTTGTACCGGTGTTCTCGGAATATCAGACGCAACGCTCTCCAGAAGAGCTACGGGAATTGGTGGATCAAGTCACCGGCACGCTGGGGGTGATTCTGCTCATCATCACCGCGCTGGGCGTCCTGGCTGCGCCGCTGTTGATCCTGATTTTTGCGCCAGGTTTCACCGGCGACGCAGGTAAGTATGAACTGACGGTGGACATGCTGCGCATTACTTTCCCCTACTTGCTGTTCATCTCACTGACCGCGCTGGCGGGCGGGGTGTTGAACAGTTGCGGCAAGTTCGCCATTCCCGCTGTGACTCCAGTCTTGCTCAATCTCACCATGATCGCCGCTGCGTTGTGGCTGGCGCCGCTGATGGAAAAGCCGGTGATGGGCCTGGCCTGGGGTGTGTTTATCGCCGGGATCATCCAGTTGAGTTTTCAGATTCCCTTTCTGCGCCAGGTCAAGCTGCTGCCGCGTCCGCGTTGGGGCTGGGCGGCGCAGGGCGTGCAAAAAGTGCTGAAGCTGATGTTGCCTGCGGTGTTTGGGTCCTCGGTCGCGCAGGTTAATCTGCTGATCGATACGCTGATTGCCTCGTTCCTGATCTCCGGCAGCGTCAGTTGGCTGTACTACTCGGACCGGCTGGTGGAATTTCCGCTGGGCATTTTCGGCGTGGCGCTCGGCACGGTGATTCTGCCCCGGTTGTCCCGGCAACACGCCAGCGCGGAAAAAGAGGATTTCTCGCGCACGCTGGACTGGGCGCTGCGCTGGGCCTTGTTGATCGGGATGCCGGCCACCGTGGCGCTAATCCTGTTGGCCGGCCCGATCCTGTCGGCGCTGTTCCAGTATGGCGAATTCGACGCCCGCGATGTCGCGATGTCGGCGCGCAGTTTGATGGCGTTCGCGCTGGGGCTGGTGGCGTTCATGCTGATCAAGGTGCTGGCTCCCGGTTTCTACGCCCGGCAGGATACCCGCAGCCCGGTTAAATATGGACTGATCGCCATGGGCGCGAATACGGCGATGGTGCTGACGCTGGTCTGGCCACTGGCTCATGCCGGGCTGGCGCTGGCGACTTCACTGGCGGCGTTTCTCAATGCCGGATTGCTGTTCTTTAATCTGCGGCGGCGGGATATTTATCAGCCACAGCCGGGTTGGACGAAGTTTTTGCTGCAACTGACCGTTGCCAATTTGACGATGGGCCTGGTGCTGGGGTTCGGCGTGGGTGATTTAGCAAGCTGGATTAACGCCAGCGCCAGTGAACGGTTATGGCGTCTGTGCGGGTTAATCGCGATGAGTGGAGCAAGTTATCTATTGACGATGCTGGCGGTGGGAATCCGTCCCCGGCACTTGCTGCATGGATGAATTCGATGTGGCCTTTTGCCACTGGAGACGTTATCACGATGGTGGATGACAGCGCGGAAAAAGGGGATTTTTCGGGTGGGCGAGGTGACGCCTTTGCCGGGCGGGTTATTGCCGCTTTATGATGCAACGGGTGCGCTTGATAAACGCCAGACTACGCTGGTTTGCCCAACCAACTGGTCGAAAATGTCCTCGTTGTCCAAATAACAAGGTCTCATCTTTAGGGCGTCTGGGCGGCTTATTCGACCGCGTAATGTTCCGTATCAAAATCCTCGACCAGTTTACTCACCAAATCCAGCAAACCAGTCAATGGATGATCGTCTTGATCGCCAACGACATCCAGCAGGGAATTCATCAGGATCACGGTACGATCATATTCATGTTCATTCCGGATGGGACGCAAATGTGCTTTCCCCTTTCGGTAGATTCCGCATAGTGTCGTTTAGGTCAATCCTTGGGTTTCTGACGCCACCACCACCCAATGCCGACGCCCAATCATCCCTTGAACCATCCGCCTGCTTCCCGCCGTCGGCCGATTGGCGTCGGACTGGCGATCATGATCCTGTCCATCGCGGTGCTGTTGGTTCTGGATCGCCAATTTCCACCTTCCATCGCCCGTGCCGGCCAAACCTCGGGGCTGGTATTGGACGCCAATCACCGCATTTTGCGCGGTTTTACCGTCGGGCCGGGCGTTTGGCGGCTGCCAGCGATGATGTCGGACATCGACCCGCTGTATCTGAGAATGCTGCTGACCTACGAAGATCAGCGTTTTGCCGCGCATCCCGGTGTTGATCTGTTGGCGGCGGCGCGGGCGCTGGGCCAGTGGTTGCGTCATGGCCGTATCGTATCGGGTGCATCGACCCTGACCATGCAGGCGGCCCGACTGCTGGAACCGCATGAACGCGATTTTTCCGGCAAGATTGGAGAAATGCTGCGCGCCCTGCAACTGGAACGGCGCTATTCCAAGGCAGAAATTCTTAGCTTTTACCTGACCCTGGCCCCCTATGGCGGCAACCTGGAAGGGATTCGCGCCGCTTCACTGGTCTGGCTGGGCAAGGAACCTTCCCGATTGACCGCAGCGGAAGCCGCGCTGCTGGTGGCATTGCCGCAGGCCCCTTCCCGGGTTCGGCCGGATCGTTATCCGGAACGGGCGCGGGCCGCCCGCGACAAGGTATTGGCGCGCATGGAACAACTCGGTGTGCTGACGGCGCAGCAGGTTGAGGAAGCCCGTCAGGAATCTTTGCCGAATCAACGCCGCACCCTGCCCTTTCTGGCACCGCATCTCGCTGACCGGTTGCGGGCGACCCAACCAGAAACGATGATCCACCACACCTTTATCGTCCGAGATTTGCAACAGACGCTGGAAACCCTCGCTCGCCAGCAGTACAGCACCCTGGAAGCGCCCAGCAGCATTGCCATCCTGGTGGTCGCGAATCACCGTCGGCAGGTGCTGGCCTATGTCGGCGGCAGCGATTTCCACGACCCGCGCCGCGCTGGGCAGGTAGACTTGATCCGGGCGGTGCGTTCGCCCGGTTCTACGCTCAAGCCGTTGATTTACGGGCTGGGTTTCGACGATCTACTGATTCACCCGGAAACCCTGATTGAGGATGTTCCCACCCGGTTTGGCGATTACAGTCCCACCAATTTTCGCCATACCTACGCCGGGCAGTTAACAGTGCGCGAAGCCTTGCAGCAGTCGCTGAACATTCCGGCGGTGGCGGTGTTGGAACAAGTCGGGCCAGTGCGAGTGGCGGCGCGGTTGCGTGAGGTTGGCCTGCCATTGCACTGGAACGCTGCATATCCACAACCCGGGTTACCGTTAGCATTGGGTGGGGTAGGCATGACGCTGGAAGAACTGACCACCCTGTACGCCAGCTTTGCCGAGGATGGCCGGGTGATGCCATTGCGTTTCAGCCCAGTTGATCCCGAAGCTCCCGGTCACTCGCTGTTGTCGCCCATGGCCTGCTGGTATCTGGGAGAGATACTGCGCGGCTCGCCCGTTCCGCAAAATGTCGCGCCGCCGGCCAGCACCGCTCAACCGCGCTTCATCGCCCACAAGACCGGCACCTCCTACGGTTTCCGCGACGCCTGGGCGCTGGGCTTTGATGCGGATTACACCGTTGGGGTCTGGGTCGGGCGACCGGATGGTTCGCCCAGTCCCGGTCATTATGGCCGCAACACCGCCGCCCCCTTGCTGTTCCGGGTCTTCGACCTGTTGCCGAAGCCGGTCAATTCGCCGACAGCACCATCGGCCAATGCTCTGCGTGTCGTCAGTCGCGAACAATTGCCGGAGCGCTTGCGCTACTTCCGTACCCGGCCCGCTGTGGAGACGGTCAACGCGCCGACGCTGGACATCACTTTTCCCGTGGCCGGCACGACCGTCGAATTACCCGACGCGGATAACGGACTGGCTGAATTGCCGCTGGCGGCCAAAGGCGGAGTCCGGCCTTTGCGCTGGTTGGTCAATGGTCAGCTTTTAGCGGTTGATCCGTGGCGGCGGGAGGCGTTCTGGTCGCCGGATGGCGAGGGGCTGGCGCGGATTACGGTGCTGGATCAGGCTGGTCAGGCCGCTAGCGCCGAGGTGTGGATTCGTCGGAGCGGGGCTTCCCGGTGACAGAGAGGTCGGCTATGAAACCCGGCAGTGGCGGTTTTTATCAGTCACGCGCATCCGCCACCACAGCCGATAACCCAACAGCACGGCGAGAATCCCGGCGTACATCAGCGGTTCCCGGAGATCCGCTTTCACCAGCCACAGGTAATGCAGCACGCCAAGAATGGCAATCAGATAAACCAGCCGGTGCAGGCGCTGCCAGTTCCGGCCCAGGCGCTTGATCATCCGGTTGGTCGACGTGACCGCCAATGGAATCAGCAACACGAAGGCGGTAAATCCGACAGTGATATAAGGTCGCTTGGCGACATCGGCGATGATCGTGGACAGATCAAAAAACTGGTCGAAAATCAGATAGACGCTGAAGTGCAGGCTGACATAGAAAAAGGCAAACAACCCCAGCATGCGCCGAAAGCGTTGCAGTCCATTCCAGCCGGTCAACCGCCGTACCGGCGTCACCGCCAGCGTCAGCAGCAGAAAACGCAAACTCCAGTCACCGGTACGATGACTCAGTGTCTCGACCGGATTAGCGCCCAGTTGATCGCTCCAGACTAACCAGAATAGCCAGGCTAGTGGCAGCAGGCTGGCGCTGAAAACCAGGGGTTTGCCGATACGTTGCAACAGGCGGGTGAATTGGGGCGTCATGGATGGGGAGAGTCAGTAGTTTGAGACAAAACGCAACTTACCAATCGGGAACGAGTCACAAGGAAGTCTACCACCGGGAGCCGCGCCATGTTGATCCAGAAACCCGCTGATCTTGATCCCTCAGAAATCACCCCGCCGGAACTGTATGCTCGCCGCCGCGAATTTCTGAAAACCGCCGCCGTGCTGGGCGCTGCCGCCCTGTTGCCACCCAGTATGGTTCAGGCCGCTACCGACGACCTCAAACCGACGCCTTACAAGGACGTGACTTCTTACAACAATTTCTACGAGTTCGGTTCGGGCAAAACCGATCCGGCGGAAAGTGCCGGCAGTCTGAAAATCAAGCCCTGGACGGTGGCCGTAGAGGGGCATTGCGAGAAACCCGGCCAGTATGTGCTGGAAGATTTTTTGGCCTCGCATACTGCCGAAGAACGTCTCTATCGGTTGCGTTGCGTCGAAGGCTGGTCGATGGTCATCCCGTGGTTGGGCATCCCGCTCGCCAAGATTCTGCCGCGTTTCCAGCCGACCGCCAGCGCCAAATATGTTGAATTCACCACCCTGCTTGATCCCGAACAGATGCCCGGTCAGAGAACCCGCCTGTTGCCCTGGCCTTATATTGAAGGGTTGCGTATGGATGAAGCCATGCATCCGTTAACGCTGCTGGCGACGGGGTTATACGGCAAGGAATTGCTCAATCAAAACGGTGCGCCATTACGGTTGGTGGTTCCGTGGAAATACGGTTTCAAGAGTATCAAGTCCATTGTAAAAATCCGCTTTACCGAACAGCCACCGGCCACCACTTGGAACCTTGAAGCGCCCAGCGAATATGGGTTCTACGCTAACGTCAATCCCGACGTGGATCATCCGCGCTGGAGTCAGAAAAAGGAACGACGCATCGGTGAATTCTTCCGCCGTGATACCTTGCCGTTCAACGGTTACGCCGAGCAGGTTGCCGGACTGTATGCCGGGATGGATTTGCGGAAAAACTTCTAACGGACCAGCAAACTCGTCGGCGTCACCCGACGTAAAAAGCCCGGAAACCAGGTCTCGCCGGGTAATAAACGCTGGACGATGCCATGATAGGTTTCACGATTCAGCATCTGTTCGGTAAAAGGCCGGGGCGGCGGACAGAGATAGAACAACCCAATCACCGCCAGATAAAGCGCCAATGTGCCGATGGGTTGCTTCAGACTACCCAGACTGAAAGCGGTACCAAAGGATTTTTTCAACAACTTTTTGCCGAACAGATTGACGCTGTAGAATTCGTCCAGCAATAAATGGACGAGGAAGCCCAAGGTCACAAAAGTCCCGCACATCCAGGCATGGGTCACTGAGGCATCGAAGACTTGATAAGCTAGGGCGGTCGTGACTAAACCG
The DNA here is from genome assembly GCA_022709365.1 of Pseudomonadota bacterium. Classification (GTDB taxonomy): domain Bacteria; phylum Pseudomonadota; class Gammaproteobacteria; order Competibacterales; family Competibacteraceae; genus UBA2383. The sequence goes on along the minus strand of JAKLIY010000038.1, from coordinate 22,753 downwards.
CAACTCACGCCCATCGGAATCGAATGAATCAGCCCGCGATGGACCGTATAACGGTCGAGCAATTCAAACACGCCATAGCGGATCAGCGCAAAGCAGCCGATCCAGAGCAGGATCAGTTCTACCAGCGAATAGCGGCGTCCGAAGGTGAACACCACCAAAAAGCCGGCAATCACCGCTAATCCCATAAAAGCAATGCGCACCGGGATGGAATGCGGTGAATCGATATCCGGCAACAACCCGCCAATGACTCCCAGAATGAAATAGCCAATGACCGCCTGATGGGGAAACTGGCCGGTCATAACCAACGTAGTTGCAGCCAGCCCACTGACCACTGCCGCCCCCATCAAGTGTGTTTTGAAGTCCGCCATCCGTACAAAACCTTTACAAAAAATCCCCTCTCCCGCACCGGGAGAAGGGACAAGGATGCTAAGGGGTTTAGCCCTGCAACAACAAATTGCGCAGATCAATGATTGCGGCGTTAGCGCGGGAGATATACGAGGCCATGATCAGCGAGTGATTGGCCATCGGTCCAAAACCGGTGCCGTTCAGAATCATGGGACTCCAGATAAAGCTCTGGGTGTTTTCCAGTTCGCGGATGATTTGCTTGACCGACACCAATGCATTCTTATCGGCGAGCACGTCGCTAAAATCCACCTCCAGCGCCTTCAGGGTATGCACCAGCGCCCAGGTATAGCCACGCGCCTCAAAAAACACGTCGTCGATTTTTAACCATGGGGTTTTGATCTGCGACTCACTCGGGGTCGGTGTGGACTGGCGAGCATTGGGGTCGCCAGCCAGGTCGGTGTTGAAACGCGCTTGACCGACACCCGCCGCCAGCCGTTGAGCCAGACTGCCCAATCGCTTCTCGACCACTTGCAGGTAGGAGCTCAGATTGTCGGCGCGGGTGAAAAACTGACCGTCATTGCTCTTATCGTCAGCCAGCCGGTTCAGGTAATGGTAAAGCGCCTCGATTCCCGAACGATATTCGGATTCGGTAGACGGTAAAATCCAGGAGTCCGAGTCGTAATTGAACTTCGGTTCGGCAATCTGTAAATCCTTGTCTTCCACCGACTGCGTTTGGGAGCGGCTGAAATCATTGCGCAAGGCGCGCGTCAGATCACGCAACTCGGTCAGCGCCCCAAATTCCCAGTTAGGGATATTGTCCAGGTAAATTCCTGGGGGGGTGACGTCGTTGCTCAGATAGCCGCCCGGTTTATCCAGCAGGGTTTCTGCAATACGGATCGCGGTAGCCGTGGTGACATAGCCCGGCACCAGCTTTTTCTGGTCCTGTTTAGCAATTTCCAAGGCATGTTCACGCACATCGAACTCGTCGGGTGACCGCGACCAGATGAAGCCCATGACGATGAAGAGGATGACATAGGTGATCAGGAACAGACCCAGGGTCCACCACAGACCTTTTTCCTTCCAGGTGCGCGGATGGTAGAGCGTAGCGACTTGGGTGACTTTAGCGCCCAGCTTGGGCTTGGTTACGGATGCAGGTTCTTGAGTATCCATTAAAGGTTCCTTGTTGATGGGGGCGGATGAATGGCCGAGGCATCACAGTTGCCGGATGCGCGCCAGTTGTTCTTCCAGTTTAATTATCGCAGTTTGGAGTTCCGCCACGCGGGCGCGTTCCTTTTCCACCACCTCGGCGGGGGCGCGGCCCAGAAAATCGGCGTTGCTGAGTTTGGCCGCGCCGCGTTCGGTCTCCTTGCGCAGTTTGGCGATGTCCTTTTCCAGCCGGGCGCTTTCCGCCGCCTTGTCGATCAGCCCGGACATCGGAATCAGCACGTTCATCGCGCCAACCAGCGCCGTCGCGGCTTCAGGGACCGGCTCACCTTCGTTCAGCCAGCCGATAGTATCCAGCCGGCCCAGGCTCATCAACGACCGGCGTTGCCGCTCCAGCCGTTCCTGATCTTCCGCCGAACCGTGTTGCAACAACACTGGCAGCGGTTTGCCGGGTGCAATGTTCATTTCGGCGCGGATGCGGCGCACGCCGCTGAGGAATTGCCGCAGCCATTCGATTTCGGCGACCGCTGGCTCATCAATCAGCGCTGGGTCCGTTTCCGGGTAAGGTTGAAGCATGATCGAGTCGCCCGCCGCCCCGGTCAGCGGCGCGACCCGCTGCCAGATTTCTTCGGTAATGAATGGCATCAAGGGATGCAGCAACCGCAGAAGAATTTCCAGCGTTTGCACCAAAGTCTGCCGGGTTCCGCGCCGGGCGGCCTCCGAACTGGCGGGATCGTTCAGCACCGGCTTGGACAGTTCCAGATACCAGTCGCAGAACTCGTTCCAGGTGAATTCATAGAGCGCCTGGGCGACCTGATCCAAGCGATAGCCTTGCATCGCGGCGTTCACTTCGGCGATGGTTCCCTGCAACCGCGAACGAATCCAGCGGTCGGCCTGGCTGAGTTCGATCTTGCCGCCGCTGATTCCCGTATCCTGCCCTTCGGTATTCATCAGCACATAGCGGGCGGCGTTCCACAGCTTGTTGCAGAAGTTGCGGTAGCCCTCAACCCGGCCCATGTCGAACACGATGTCGCGGCCGGTGGTCGCCAGCGCGGCGAAGGTGAAGCGCAAGGCGTCCGTGCCGTGGGCGTGAATGCCCGCCGGAAATTGCTGACGGGTGGCTTTCTCGATGCGTGGGGCCATCTGCGGCTGCATCAGCCCGGTGGTGCGCTTGGCGACCAGTGCGTTGAGATCAACGCCGTCGATCAAATCCAGCGGGTCCAGCACGTTGCCCTTGGATTTCGACATCTTCTGACCTTCGTGATCGCGCACCAGGCCGTGGATGTACACCTCGCGGAACGGCACGTCGCCCATGAACTTCAAGCCCATCATGATCATCCGCGCCACCCAGAAGAAGATGATGTCGAAGCCGGTAACCAGCACACTGGTGGGATAGAAGGTTTTGAGCGCCTCGGTTTGCTCCGGCCAGCCCAGCGTCGAGAACGGCCATAGCGCCGAAGAGAACCAGGTGTCCAGCACGTCGGGATCCTGGGTCAACGCGGCGTCCGGACTCAGTCGATGCCGTTCGCGCACTTCCGCCTCGCTGCGCCCCACATAAACTTTGCCGTGCGCGTCATACCAAGCCGGGATGCGATGACCCCACCAGATTTGCCGGCTGATGCACCAGTCCTCGATGCGGTTCAGCCAGTCGAAATAGGTCTTTTCCCAGTTCTCCGGGATAAATTTGATCTTGCCGGTTTTGACGGCGGCGATGGCGGGACCGGCCAGCGGCGCGGTTTTCACATACCATTGATCGGTCAAAAATGGCTCGATGACGGCGTGGCTACGGTCGCCGCGCGGCACCATCATCTTGTGCGGTTTCGTCTCTTCCAGCAGCCCCAGTTCTTCCAGATCGCCGATCACGCGCCGACGGGCCTCGAAACGATCCTGGCCGCGATAGGCTTCCGGCGCTTGCTCGTTGATATGCGCGTCGGCGGTGAAAATATTGATGAGCGGCAGGTTATGGCGCTGACCGACCGCGTAGTCGTTGAAATCGTGGGCCGGGGTGATCTTGACGCAGCCGGTGCCGAACGTCGGATCGACGTATTCATCGGCGATGATCGGAATCGTGCGCCCGGTCAGCGGCAGGACGGCGTGCAGGCCGATCAGGCGTTGATAGCGCTCATCGTCAGGATGAACGGCCACCGCCGTATCGCCGAGCATCGTTTCGGGACGGGTCGTTGCGACAATCAAATCACCGCCGCCCTCAGCCAGCGGATAGCGGATATGCCAGAGGAAGCCGTTTTCTTCGGCGCTGACCACTTCCAGATCGGAAACGGCGGTATGCAGCACCGGGTCCCAGTTGACCAGCCGCTGGCCGCGATAGATCAGTCCTTCTTCATACAAGCGAACGAAAACTTCGCGCACCGCCGCCGACAGGCCCTCATCCATGGTGAAGCGTTCCCGCGTCCAGTCCACCGAGGAACCCATCCGCCGCAATTGTCGGGTGATCGTGCCACCCGATTCAGCCTTCCACGCCCAAACCCGGTCAATGAACGCCTCGCGGCCCAGGTCATGACGGGTCTTGCCCTCACCGGCCAGTTGCCGTTCCACCACCATTTGGGTAGCGATGCCGGCGTGGTCGGTGCCGGGTTGCCACAGGGTATTATCGCCCTTCATCCGGTGGTAACGGGTCAGCGCGTCCATGATGGTGTCCTGGAAGGCGTGGCCCATGTGCAGGGTGCCGGTGACGTTCGGCGGCGGGATCATGATGCAGTAGGGCACGCCCTGGCCGCTGGGGGCGAAACAACCCCGCTCCTCCCAAAAGGCGTACCAGCGTTGTTCAATCGCGTTCGGTTCGTAAGTCTTGTCCATGGGCAATCTTTGGATAAATTAGGAATCGGCGGGGTGCAGGATGCGAGTAGTAAATTATAACCCAGGTTACTAGGTGCGGCGTTCGTTAGCGCCGCTGTGAGCGGAATGAAAAAACCCGCCAAGAGGCGGGTTTTCGGGTTCGCGCCATCAAAACCGGTGCGATGTTAACTCCGCTTATTATTGAAGCTCGACGCTTTCTTGGCGGGTTTGGCCGATTTGGCTGGCTCCACCGAGATGCCGAACTCCTCGACATAGACCGCTCGCACTTGATCGCCGACCCGGATCGAACTCAAGTCGATATCCGTCGCCACCTTGACCGTGACCGCATGTTCTGGACCCTGCAACGTTACCCGGCGGGCTTTCTTATTGACCGCGATGACATTCGCCACGATTTCCGTCTTGTCGCGCAAGGTCGCCGAAGGCCGCTGACCGAGTTCGGCGCGGCTGCCACTGAGGGTATTCCGGCGCTCGGTGACGCCGCCGCTGGTGGGTTCCTTGATTAACTGGATCGCCATGGCTTCGCGATAGGTGATCACGACCCGGTCACCCACCTTAACCTGATCGAGGTTGCGGGCTTCCTCGCCCACGTTGACCGTCACCACCCGACCGCGCTCTCCCTTGAGCGTGACCAGGCGATTTTCAAGATCGACCGCCTGCACCGTCGCGGTCAGGGTCATGACGTCGCCCATATCGATTTCGGAGCCGGTGGCGACTGAGGGAGGCGGAGGCGGAGGCGCGGACGGGGCAGTTTGGCTCTTGTCCGGCGTGGAAGCGCAACCCGTCAATAACAGGCCAGCCAGGCCGATCACGGTCAGAGTACGGTATTTCATGAATATTATTCTCCTGAATTCAAAGGGACTCCGTTCGCCCATCGAACGGGGTAAAAAAAACGATAAATCATAACGTCAGTTGGATCAATATTCGACAGGCACGGACAGCTATCTTCATGCCGTAGTGAGCAGAAATCCTGGCTATTGAACAATCCGGAGGGTCACGGCAAATCGCTCGGCAACCGAGCCATCGCCTTCCCAGATCCGCCAGTATTTCAGCTTGAGCGTCACGTCACCTGGTTGCCGGGCGGTGAAACTAAAGGTGCGTTGACCGTGGGCACCGATGAAGCCAGCTTCATCAGGCGGGGCGTAGGCAGTATTTTCCAGCGCCAGTAAGCGACGGTCATTTTCATCAACCGCCCAACTGAAACCGGTAGTGGGATTTTCCGGCAAGCGCACGTCCAGCCGGTCACCAACCCGCAGTTCAGCCGTTCGGTTAAGGTCAGCACGGGTGAGTACCAGGACACCGTTTTCCCGGATGCCGGCTGAACCATCATGGGGCGGATCGCCAGCGCAACCCGTGAGCAGGATCAGGGTCAACGCCAGTCCTCGCAGTAGATCACTCATAGCAAACATGGATTTAACCTGGACATGAACATCGGGTGATAAAAAAACGGCATTCCCACCTCGACCAGAACGGTCAGACGGGAACGCCGTTTTCAGTGCACAGTGCAGAATTATTCAGCCGGAATTACATTTCGCCCCAGCCAAACACTTCCACCGTGCGGAACAGGTCGTTGTCAGTGACCATGCCGACTGGCTTGCCGTCCATCTCGACGATCACGCGGCGGACGTTGGCTTCGGCCATCCGCTGTGAGGCATCCGCCAGCGACATGTCGCGCTTGACCGTCACCAGTGGGCGGGTGGCGATTTCGCCGACCTTGACCCGCGCGGGTGAGCGGTTGACGCTGATGACTTTCTTCAGCACGTCACGATCGGTCATTACGCCCCACTGGCCGCGGGCGTCCGGTTCGACCATCACCGCGTTCACGCCCTTGTCGATCATCTGGTGCATGGCGACGTTGACCAGCTCCTCGTTCCTGACGACCACCACCGGCGACATGATGCCGCCGACCGTGGTGGGCATCCGGCCAGAAGCGATCATCGCCTGCACTGGATCAGCAACGCGAGCCGCTTCCAGCGCCTTGCGGGCCTCTTCCTGAGCGCGGCGGCGGCGGTCAGCCTCAGCGCGCAGCGTTGCGCCCTGCTGGCGCATCTTGGCAACGATCAGTTCACCGAACTTGCTGGTCGGTACTTCGCTGGCCCCCTCCATCAAGCGGGCAAAGTCGTAAGTAACAGTCTTGTCGGCGATGACCTGGGTCAGCGCCGTTTCGATCAGCTCGGCGGCTTCGGTCCAGCCCATGTACTGCAACATCATTACGCCCGACAGCATCAGCGAACCCGGATTGACTTTGTCCAGATTGGCGTACTTAGGCGCAGTGCCGTGGGTGGCCTCGAACACCGCGACGTAGTCAGCCATGTTCGCGCCGGGGGCGATGCCGATGCCGCCGACTTCCGCCGCGACTGCATCGGAAAGATAGTCGCCGTTCAGATTCATGGTGGCCAACACCGAGAATTCTTCCGGACGCAGTTGCAGCAACTGGAAGATGATGTCGGCGATGCGGTCCTTGATGACGACTTTGCCGGCCGGCTGCTTGCCGCCATAGACGCTGTACAGGTCGTTTTCGGTGATGGTCTGGTCGGGGAATTCGTCACGCGCCAGTTCATAACCCCAGTTCCGGAAGGCGCCTTCCGTGAACTTCATGATGTTGCCCTTATGCACCAGGGTTACGCTGTCGCGGCCTTGGTCAATGGCGTACTGAATGGCCTTGCGCACCAACCGTTTGGAAGCAAAGGGCGAAATCGGCTTGATGCCTAGGCCGGCTTCGTCAAAGAAATCCGCGCCCATTTCCTCGCGCAGGAACTTGGCCAGCTTGATATTTTCGGGGGTGCCGGATTTATATTCGATGCCCGCGTAGACGTCTTCGGTATTCTCACGAAAGATAATGACGTCGACTTTTTCGGGATGGCGCACCGGCGAGGGGACGCCGGGGTAGTAGCGCACCGGACGGACACAGGCGTACAAGTCCAGATCCTGGCGCAGCGCGACATTCAGTGAGCGAAACCCGCCGCCAACCGGAGTGGTCAGGGGACCCTTGATAGCGACGACCAGCTCTTTGATCGCTTCCAGAGTTTCTTCGGGGAAGTAGTTGCCGTCATAGATTTCGGCAGCCTTCTCACCCAGGAAGATTTCGCACCAGTGAATCTTGCGCTCTCCGCCGTAAGCTTCTTCAACTGCGGCGTCCCAGACCTGCAACGAGGCGCGGGTGATGTCGGGACCGATGCCGTCGCCTTCCACATAGCCGACGATCGGCTGATTGGGCACCTGCAGCTTGCCGTCTTTGACCGTAATTTTTTCGCCGCTTTCGGGGATGCGGATATGCTGGTAAGCCATGAACCCTCCTGACTCGTTTTGTGGATTTTACCGGGTATGCTGGATGCTGCAACGCACGACGCGCTGGAAAAATAAGGCGGCATCCTGCGTTAAAAACGCGCACTAAGCTACACGCAAACGCCTTTTCTGTCCATGAGGACCGCCAGCCGCGCCGCCAGCCGCTGATATCCTGACTTTCGTGAGATTGCCATGACTTTGAACGAATTACGCTACATTGTGGCCGTCGCTCGCGAGCGACATTTTGGTCGGGCCGCCGAGGCCTGTCATATCAGCCAACCGACTCTGAGCGTGGCGGTGCGCAAGTTGGAGGATGAATTAGGCGTCGCGCTGTTCGAGCGAGCGCCCGGCGAGATTACCGTAACGCCGGTCGGGCGGCGCATCGTTGAACAAGCGCAGCGCGTGCTGGAGGAAGCCGCGGTCATCAAGCGGCTGGCCTCCCAGGGGCAGGATGATCTGGTCGGCATGTTACGACTGGGGGTGATCTACACGATCGGCCCCTACCTGTTGCCGCATCTGATTCCGCGCCTGCATCGCCGTGCGCCCAACATGCCGCTGCAAATCGAGGAGAATTACACGGCGGCGCTCAGTGAACGACTCAAAGCTGGCGATCTGGATGTGTTGATTCTGTCGCTGCCATTCGACGAACCGGGCATCTTGACGCAATCCGTCTACGAGGAACCCTTTGTCGTACTCATGCCCATCGGCCACCCGCTGGAGCAAGCAGAGGTCATTGATTCGCCGACCCTGGCGGAACAGGATTTGCTGCTGCTGGGGCCGGGTCATTGCTTCCGCGATCAGGTGCTGCGGTTCTGCCCGGAATGTCATCGGCTGAGCGTGGCGTCGGACAACATGCAGAAAACCCTGGAGGGCAGTTCGCTGGAAACCATTCGGCTGATGGTGGCGACCGGCATTGGCGTGACGGTGCTGCCGTATACCTCGGTCAGCGGTTACGCCCATGCCAGCGATCTGCTCAGTGTCCGACCCTTCGCCGACCCGGCCCCGACCCGGATCGTCGCGCTGGCCTGGCGCAAGAGCTTTCCACGCCAACGGGTCATCGCCCTGCTGGATGAAGCGATCCGCGCCTGCCCGCTCGGCGAGGCCGTGCGATTGTTGGGATGAATTTCAACTGAACTCGTCCGGGCTGAACCCAACCATCGGCAACAGCCGTTCCAGTCCGGCCTGCACCGCGTCGGCATCGTTCGCTCGCAGGGTGATATGCCCGACCTTGCGGCCGGGACGCGGAGTTTTGCCATACGCATGATAATGCGCGCCCGGTATTGCCAGCACCGCTGCTCGCCCGGGCAGGTCGCCGATGCCGTTCACCATCGCGGAACAGCCAATCGCTGTAGTGGAACCCAGCGGCAGACCCAGAATCGCCCGCAGGTGATTCTCAAATTGACTGGTTTCCGCGCCTTCAATAGTCCAGTGGCCGGAGTTGTGAACGCGCGGGGCCATTTCGTTGGCGATCAGTCGTCCGTCCTTGACGAAGAACTCGATGGCCAGTACGCCGACATAGTTTAGCCGATCCAGCAGGCGGCGAGCGTAATCCCAACCTTCCCGCTCCAGTTCCGGCATTCCGCAGGGCGCCCGTGACAGCCGCAAGATGCCGTCGCGATGGTGATTTTCCACTAGCGGGTAGAGCGCCGTCGCACCGTCGTGGCCTCGCACTGCCACGATGGAGACTTCACGTTCGAAGGGAATGAAACTTTCCAGAATCAGCGGCGCACTGCCCAATGCCCGCCAGGCCGGTTCAATGTCCTCAGCCGTGCGCAACACCCGCTGACCCTTGCCATCGTAGCCCAGCCGACGGGTTTTCAGCACCGCCGGCAATTCGACACGCAGAGCCGCACTTTGCAATTCCTCCAGACTGTCGACGGTGGCGAAAGTGGGAGTCGGGATGCCCATCTCCCAGAATAGGGTTTTTTCGGACAGCCGATCCTGGGCCAGCGCCAAAGCCTCTGCCGGAGGATAGACCGTTATCCGTCCCTCCAGCGCCCGCGCCGCTTCCGCCGGCACATTTTCAAAATCGAAGGTCACGACATCAGCCCATGCGGCTAATGACTCCAGGCACGCCTCATCGTGGTAATCGCTCTGCATCAGCGGTGCCACCTGTCCGGCGCAAGCGTCCGCTGCAGGGTCGAGTATTTGGAAATGCACGCCGAGCGGATAGCCGGCCAACGCCAGCATCCGCGCCAATTGACCACCGCCGACGATACCGACGTTCATAGATCGCTGCTCCGGGGATCGGGCTGGCTCAGTACGGTCGCGGTCTGCCGGTCGCGGAATACGCGCACGGCTTCGCGGATGGCGGGATACTGATTGCCGAGCATGGCAGCGGCCAGCAGGGCGGCGTTGATCGCGCCAGCCTTGCCAATAGCCAGTGCGCCCACCGGAATGCCACCCGGCATCTGGACAATAGAGAGCAGTGAATCCAGCCCGTTCAGCGCCTGTGACTGGACCGGGACCCCCAAGACCGGCAGTACGGTTTTGGACGCAGCCATACCGGGCAGGTGCGCGGCTCCACCGGCGCCGGCAATAATGACGTGTAAGCCGCGCGCTTCGGCGCTGGCGGCGTAATCGAATAACAAGTCGGGGGTGCGATGGGCCGACACCACCCGGACTTCATAGGGAACGCCCAGCGCCTCCAGTGTGCTGGCGGCGTGTTCCATGGTGCTCCAATCAGAGGTCGATCCCATGATCAGGCCGACTAATGGGTTTTTGTCGGTGATGTTCATTATCTATTCTCACGATTGATATAAGGACAATTCAGCCGGATCCGGAGGGTTCTCTGTAAAGCACGCGAGAACCGTTGCCCCTCGCCGACTTCATCAATCTGTCAAGTTTTCCATCGATTTTCCCATAAAAGCCGACAGGGTCGGCAGGGGTTCAGCAGCGTCGGTCACGGCGTCGGCCCAGCGCTCGGCCCACGAGCCGGGCTTTGCAGAAGGCCTTGCCGGACACTATTCCCTGGACTGCGCCGGAGCGTCGCGAGGTGCGTCATCCACCCTGTACGGTCTATCGGCGCGCTGCCGCCTCGCGCCGACTATAATCGCATGATTGCCCGTCGCCGGAGGAACTGATGCGCGTTTATTTGCTCTCGACGGCGGTTGCGCCGCTGGGTTCCGGATTGGGCGGAGGTGTGGAATTGATGATTGTTGCCGCCGCCCGCCAATTACTGGCCCTCGGTCACGCTGTTCAGGTCATCGCCCCGGTCGGCTCCGTCGCCAACATCCCGAATTTACTCACAGTGCCCGGTGGTCTGACGCCGACGGCGGTAGGTCGTCATTACCACGATCCTATGCCTGTCGAAGCGGACAGCTTTCTGGTCGCTGCGCTGCGCCTGCTAGCAGAACAGACGCGACCCGGCGATGTCATCCTGAACTTTTCCTACGACTGGCTGCCCTTGTTTTTGAGCGATATTCTGCCTTGCCCACTGGGCACACTGGTCAGCATGGGATCATTGAACCGTGCGCTGGATCAGGAAATCCGCCATCAGTTTACGCAGCGCCCACCCCGACTGGCTTTTCTCAGCCGCGCCCAGGCCGCCAGCTTTGGCATCGAGGAGCCCGTGCGATGCATTCCACCGGGACTGGATTTGACGCAATACCACTACAATGCCCAACCTGGCCAGACGCTAGGCTGGATGGGACGCATCGCGCCGGAAAAGGGTCTGGAGGACGCCTTCACCCTGGCCGCTTGCACCGGGATCGAAGTCACGGTGCTCGGCGTGATGCAAGACCCGGTCTACTGGAACGGGCTGATCGAACGCTATCCCGACGCGCCGGTACGCTACGCCGGGTTCCTGAATATGCCCGCGCTGGCCGAGGCGGTGCGCCAGTTCCGGGGACTGCTCATGACCCCCAAGTGGCTGGAAGCGTTGGGCATTGTAGGCATCGAAGCGCTGGCCTGCGGGACGCCGGTCATCGCTTATCAGCGTGGCGGAATGAGCGACTATGTCCGCGATGGCGAAACCGGCTGGCTGGTGGAGCCGGACGATCTCGATGGGTTGATCGGCGCGGTCGACCGAATCGACCAAATTGACCGGGCGCGCTGTCGAGCGTGGGTCGAGAATCATTACACGCTGGCTCATTATGGAACCGCATTGAACGACTGGCTGCGGGCGCTCGCGGCCCCATCGATGGATTCAAGAGGAAGGATATGACCGGATACGATAGGCAGAGTTGGACGCTCCATATCCGCAAGGACAACTTCAAATTCTCTGCAGCGCACATGACCGTCTTCCCCAATGGCGACAAGGAGGGCCTGCATGGTCATAACTATCAGGTCGAACTGGCGATAGAACTGGCGGAACCCGGCTTGGGGCGGATGTTGAGCTATGAGGTGTTTAAACAGGCGTTGCGGACGGTCTGCGCCGCCTGGGATGAAAAAGTGCTGATCGCCGGCGACAATCCGTGGCTAGAAACGCTGCCCGCCGAGGTCGGTGAGTATGCCTTCCGACTGTGCGGCAAGCGCTATGTGCTGCCCGCTGACGAAGTAACCGTGCTGGAGATGGACAACATCACTGCCGAGAATCTGGCTCAGGCGCTCTTCGAGCGGTTTTGGAGGGAATTGACCCGCGACCCGGCGATTCCCTGGCGAGAGCGGATTATCGCCGTCAGCCTGCGCGTTGACGAGTCGCCCGGCCAAGGGGCAACCTATACCATTGGCTGGCAAAGCGATTAACCTGTCAGCACCATCCTCGGCAACTGGCTGATCTATGGGCAGAAACGTGAGGATTCCTTCATGCAACCCCTGAAAAATCAGGTGGCGCTGATCACCGGCGGCGGGCGCGGTATCGGCGCGGCCACTGCCGAGGCACTGGCGCGCAAAGGCGCTCAGGTGATCGTCGCCAGCCGGACTGAAGCAGAATTGACCGCGACCGTCGCTGCACTGCGTGCTGCTGGACTGAAAGCGTCGTTGATCGTACTGGATGTAGCGGATGATGCGGCGGTGGCGGCGGCTTTTTCCCGAATAGCCAGGGAATGGGGCCGGCTGGACATTCTGGTCAATAACGCCGCCATCCTGTTGAGGGGGCCGTTTGCCGAAATAGCGATGAGCGACTGGGATCGACTGCTGGCGGTGAACCTGCGCGGGGCGGTGCTGTGCGCCCGGCAGGCGTTCCGGCTCATGCGCGATTCGGGCGGCAGTATCGTCAACGTGTCCTCGCTGGGCGGGTTGCCGGGAACCGATAAATTCCCCGGCTACGCTGCCTACACCGTCAGCAAGTTCGCCATCACCGGACTGACTGAGGCGCTGGCGGCGGAAGGTCGGGAGTACAACATCCGGGTTAACGGGGTCGCGCCGGGCGCGGTGGACACCGTCATGCTGCGCCAGGCCGCGCCGCATCTGCGCACCCGCACCGGTCCCGCCGATATCGCCAAGGTCATCGCCTTTCTGTGCGATCCCGCCGAATCCGGGTGCATGACCGGGGCGATGCTGGCGATCAACAGCAATCAATGACTTTATCCGATGATAGCCGTTATATTGATTGCTGCTATGCATAACCCCTTCTCACCACGCCAAGCCGCTGAACCCGCTATTCGCACCGGTCTTGGCGGAACCACGCTAATCCCTTATGACCCACTTCCTCGACGAACTGAACCGGCGACGCACCTTCGCCATTATCTCCCACCCGGACGCCGGCAAAACCACTCTCACCGAGAAGTTGCTGCTGTTTGGCGGCGCGATTCAATTGGCCGGCGCGGTCAAGGGCCGAAAAGCCACCCGCCACGCCACCAGCGACTGGATGGCGCTGGAGCAGCAACGCGGCATCTCCGTCACCTCCTCGGTGATGCAGTTCCCCTACCGCGACTATCTGATCAACCTGCTCGACACCCCTGGCCACGAAGATTTCTCCGAGGATACCTACCGCACGCTGACTGCCGTAGATTCCGCGCTCATGGTCATCGACTGCGCCCGGGGCGTCGAAGAGCGCACCATCAAGCTGATGGAAGTCTGCCGGTTACGCGACACACCGATTTTCACCTTCATCAACAAGCTCGACCGGGATGGCCGGGAACCGATTGAACTGCTCGACGAGGTCGAAGACGTTCTGAAAATCCGCTGTGCGCCGATCACCTGGCCGATTGGCATGGGGCGAGAACTGAAAGGCGTCTACCATCTCGGTCAGGATTTCATTCATCTTTACGATCCCTCCCGCGACGGGCGCATCAATACCGGGCGCATTCTGCACGGCCTTGATAACCCGGAAGTGGATGAGGCCCTGGGTTCCGACCGGGCGCAGGCGCTGCGCGAGGAGATGGAACTGGTGCGCGGCGCCAGCCATGCTTTCGACTTCGCCGACTACCGGGCCGGGCGGTTGACTCCAGTCTTCTTCGGCTCGGCGCTGAGCAACTTCGGTGTGCAGGAAATGCTGGATGGCTTTATCGAACACGCCCCGCCGCCGCGCCCGTGCAACTCCGCCAACCGTGAGGTGGAACCGGAGGAAGAAACGTTCACCGGCTTCGTCTTCAAGATTCAGGCAAACATGGACCCGCAACACCGCGACCGCATCGCCTTCCTGCGCATCTGTTCCGGCAGCTATCAGCCCGGCATGAAGGTCCGCCATGTCCGCCTGGGCCGCGAGATGAAAATCGCTGACGCCCTGACCTTCATGGCCGCCGAGCGCGAGCATGTCGAAGCCGGCTATCCCGGCGACATCATCGGCCTGCACAACCACGGCACGATCCGCATCGGCGACACGTTCACCCAGGGCGAAGATCTGCAATTCACCGGCATCCCCGACTTCGCCCCGGAACTGTTCCGCCGCGCCCGGCTGCGCGATCCGTTGAAAATGAAAGCGTTACAGAAAGGTCTGGAACAGCTCTGCGAGGAAGGCGCGACACAGCTTTTTCGCCCGCTCAACAGCAATGATCTGATCCTGGGCGCGGTCGGAATCCTGCAATTCGATGTCGCCGCTTTCCGGTTGCGCAGTGAGTACGGGGTCGAATGCAGCTTTGAGAACGTCAACGTCACGACTGCCCGCTGGGTCAGTTGTCCCGACGCCAAGCGTTTCGAGGAATTCAAAAACAAGCTGCGCGACGCCCTGGCGCTGGATCATCACGGTGAACTGGTCTACATCGCGCCGACCCGGGTCAATCTGCAACTAACGCAGGAACGCTGGCCGGACGTGCGCTTCGCCGCGACCCGCGAGCACGGGGCGCGGTGAAGTCACCGGCGCTCAGAGACCGTCTAAAAACTCCCCTCTCCCCTCGGCAGAGGGGGTTGGGGGTGAGGGCGCTTTTTCGACGGTTTAGCGGGCCACAAGCGGTATGAAAACCCTGCAAAGCGAGCGGTATTCCGGGACTCGGCCAGTTCGCGCCAGGCGTCTTCGAGGGTGCGCACCTGCGGTTCCAGGGCGACGGCGCTCAGGGTCGATCTCCAGACGGCGGAATGGGGGGAGTTGCACCGGGTTGGCTTCGTCAGGCGACTTCTTCCTGGTGGCTCCTGTGTTCCAAGTGGTTTCGGTACAGGTCGATCATCGGGAAGCACAGATCGTAATCTCCCCAAACCAGCTCGCCATATTCGATACGAAAGGCGGAGAACACCGCCGGATCGAGATAGGCACGAAGATCGGGATGGCGGGCGCGGGTCAAGAAGGGTTTGAAATCGACCGTCTGTTCTACACCATCATCGAAGGTGAGGCGCAGGCGGTAATCCCCCGCCGGTTCGGCGGCAACGATGTTGATGGGGGGCTGGCTCATGGGAGTCTCCTGGTAATGCGTTCGGGTTTGACCGGTTTATGCAGGATGAAGAAATCGATCCATTTTTGGATGATTTCGTTGGCGCGTGCGCTGACCAGTTCCTGAAAATATTTCATTTCGCGAAATTCCAAGGGCGTCCGTCCGGCTACTTCCGAATAGCGAATCTCGATGACCGCGCCATTCAGGATCAGGATCTCAGCTTTGGCTTCACGCCCCTGACATTTGCCATGCACGTAGACGGGTTCGGGTTCGTTGGCGTAGAACATCACGATCAGGCCGAAGTACTCGTAAAGTTTGGGCATGGCGATGGCTCTTTATCTGCGGCGAAAGCCTAAGGCACGCGCCGAGGGCTGGCCTGCGGAGTCGGTCGGACCAAAGCACTACGTTGTCCGACAGGTTCAGCGGATGAGGGATCTTGCCACGGGTTGGCTTGCCGGAAGCCGCGCCGGACCGTTCCCGGCACCTTCACCAAGCGCGGGGGGTGAAGGTCGGGGCGTTCTGAATGGCGGCGGAATGCCCGGTTGCCCGGATGCTGAACAGCCCCCGGTTTTCTACCATCCGCTCGGCCCCGGCGTCGGCGGTGAGCCAGGCCATCGCGCCGTAAATCCGATTGTTGGCGTAGCGCGGAATCCAGTGCTTCATCTGCCGGAGACGCGCCACGAAGTCCTCGACGTCCTGGGGTTTGAGCGTCGTCTTGACTTCGACCACCACGAGTTCCGCGCCGTCGTGGGCGATGATGTCGAATTCAAAATTGCCGCCGTCCGCTCGTTGGCCCTTGAGCCGTGTGGTGGTATCGGTGATGGCGATGCCGCGGGCGGTCAGCAGTTCCACCAGATCGCCTTCCACCAGCGACTCCATCAGTTTCCCCCACTGGCTGGTGAACAGCCTTTCGAGGGCGTTGAGCTTCTTTTCGGTGGCTTGGGATTGCTCCCGCAGCAACCGCTCGGTTTCCTGGAACTTCCGGTCGGTTTCCTGGAACTTCCGGTCGGTTTCCTGGAACTTCCGGTCGGTCTCGCGAAACAGGTTCAACACATCTTCATACGTTGTAGCCATGATCATTCCCTCTCTAAATCGATGCTCCGAGTATACCCGCAACCGCGCCCGCCATAAAAAACCGCCCCCGGTGTCCCGCGAGCGGTTCGTTACCGCCGATCAGAAATCAATGTTTCGATCTCTCAAGCTTACTCCTTCAGGAAGCGCTCGGTGGCCTGGGATTGCTCCTCAAGCAGGCGCTCGGTCTCCCGAAATCGCCGGGGCGCAGGGCTTGGCCCAACAGCCCGATGGCGTAGGTCGGTTGGAGCGGATCATCGCCGTCCCCGCCCTGGAGCTGCGCGCTGTAGAGATCCGCCCAGCCGTAGAGGATGCGGGCGGGCAGATCCGGGATGTTGAGCAGTTGGATTTCGATCGGGTAGAGCCGACGGCGCGGCTCATGACCAGATGCCGGTCGGCTCCGACAACGCAGACAGGAGGGTCGCGTTTGTTGATCATCTTCTCCGGTCGGACGGGGGTGTGTTCGAGAGCGGGCGGTTTCATGGAAGCGATGACAACCCCCGTGCGCAACTCTATCCAAGGGGGACATCCCGGAATCGGCGGGTCACGCTTCGCTAACCCGCCCTATCGCGCTACGCGCTAGCGCTGGGTCATCGGGTCTGGCCCTGGTTTCCTGATAGACTAACGCCAGTTCGATAGATCTCTGGCGGGAGCCATCAGAATACCAACGATCAGTATGTTTTACGGCATACTTGTGACGTTGCTCTATGAAGACAACGAGCGTCATCACTTGCCTCACTTCCACGTTCGCTACCAAGGATTCAAGGCATCCATAGCCATTGAAGATGGCCGTGTGCTGGCGGGCGGTCTGCCGCCGAAGCAGTTAAAGCTGGTGGCGGCTTGGACGGAGTTGCACCGCGATGAACTTTTCGCCGATTGGGAACTGGTCGTCAATGGTGAGGAACCCTTTCGCATCGCTCCGCTGCAATGAGGGGGCATGATGGATACCTTGTTGGATGTCGTGGCTGTCAGGGTTCTTCCTCGATTCCGGTTGATGCTGGAGTTCGAGAATGGGGAGCAGCGCCTATTTGATATGTCCCCCTACCTGGACAAAAAACCCTTCAACCGGCTGAAGGATGGGACGGCCTTTAACGGCGCTCACATCGATTACGGTACGGTGGTGTGGCCCGGCCATATCGACATGGCCCCGGAAACCCTTTATGACCGTTCTGTTCCGGTCGATTCCATTGGATGATCGAGTTCGAACCCGGCAGCACTAACGTCTATGCCGATCTGGATATTCCCGATGCCGACGAGATGCTTAGAAAGGCCCAACTCGCGACCGAGATCAACAGAATCATCCAGGCCCGCCGCTGGACGCGGCAACAGGTCGCCGCCGCGATGGGACTGCCGCAACCCCAACTCTCGGACCTGTTGCGCGGGCGGTTTCGTGGCATCAGCGAAACCCAAATGTTGGACGGCCTCGCGCGGCTCGGTTGCGACGTGGAGATCGTGGTCGCCCCGCGCCGCGATGCCACCGCCGGACGCATCGCCGTGTCCTTTCCCGACACCCGCTAAAGTCAATCCTGGGGTCGATGGGATGTTTCATCCCCCAAGCCTGGCGGACGGCGCGGCTTGCGACCCGCATCCAATCAGCACCGGTCAAGGATTGCTCCTACCGCAGGCGGCAAGAGCTGCCGCGAATTACCGGTTCCGGCAGGTGACACCGACCCGGCCAAGCCCGGCACGCTACTCCACAATCTCGATCATTTTGAGGTCTTTTTCGAGCCTGTCGTTGACCATCTCCCCCAGCGGCAACCTTTTGGCTTGCGCGCGCCTCAAGAGAGACCAGCTATATCCATGCATACCACAGATTCATTGAGGGACCAGCGCCTTATTATATCCAGTATCGTAGTCCCCGAAATCGCTGCAACCAACACTACTGCACGCCTTAATCCAGTAGTAGCTTGTTTTGCCGTAGGGGGCCAGAGCATCGTCGTAACTAGTCCCGGTAACGCCAGCAGCAATCTGCACTGCGTTGTCGGACGCTGAATTGGCCCCGCGCCAAACTTCATAGCTGGTTACGCCTGAGACGCTATCCCAAGTTATCACCACTTTTTCCCGGACCGTGCCATCGCTCGCCTGTACGTTGGATGGTGGCGGTAATTGCAAATCACCAAGCTGCTGTCCCGCGCGCACCAACCGGACCCTGTTGCCGTTGCTCTGGCTGAGAATGTTGACAAGGCCGCTGTAGAAGTCGACGTACCAAGCGTAGCCGCTGCCGCCGGTGGCACCGGGCGAGGACGACCAATACCAACCATCCGATGGCGTTCCGGGAAAGATTGCCGCGTTGATGGCGGGCAGCCAACAGCGCTCCTCGACAATCGAGGCCAGCTCGTTTTTGTTCGGCAGCCGCCAGTCCGCGTGACCGGCATAGCCGCTGCTAGCATTGACGGTCTGGGCGGCATTCAAGGCATTCGACCAAGTGTAGGTATTGCCGGTACCCGTACAGGTGGTTCCCGTCCAAGTCTGACCCAGACTGCAGCGCATCCACATCAGACCGGTGGGCGTGTGCGTCACCGTGCCGTCGTCGTGCAGGGTGAAATCCATCGTCGGCGTGGTCGCGGGAACCGCCAGATTTTGGTTCACGCAGGTCACTTCGGCGCGGGCCGGCAGGGCCGCGGCCAAGGCCAGACCCACCCACCAGGGCGCGCGTGATAACCAGAAGTGAGGCTGATGGTTCATCCTTATTTCTCCATGATGCGGTAACAAGCTTTCGGTCAGCGCCCTGGCCCATTGGATCTGCATTTTGTGACCGTCCACCCACGCCGAGATCAGTTGCCCGAGCCGTCGCCGACTTTGTTGGCGCGAATACGCCCGATGAATAGCTTGGCACAGGCGCAGGGCGGTGGCCCGCAGTTCGCTGCCGATGGTGTATGGGTGATACCGCGCAAAACCGCGGACCGCCTGCTCGATCTCCAGCATCAGGAGATGGGCATCGCGCCAGATCGGCCAGTGATTCAAGTGTCTCATTGAAATGACCTCTTGAGTAATCCCCAAAATCCTAATCACTGTCCCGCGCGCACCAACCGGACCCGGCCGTAGTTGCTCTGGTCCGTGTCGTCGACACGGCCGCCGTCGAAGTAGACGAACCACACCCTGTTGCTGCTGTGGGCGTAGAGCGAGGACGACCAAAACCCCACGCCGACTAGCGTATTCGGGAAATAGGCGGTATCAATCGCCGGGGAGGTCGGCCCGCTACGGACAATGGACATCAGTTCCCGGCGCGTCGGCAGCCGCCAGTCGCTGGCTCCGCACAGACCCTGCTGGTTGACCGCTTGCACGAAGCCATGGGTGTCGCAGGCGCTACCGGTGCAAAGGCTGCTGTTCTGGACGCCAACGCCGCCGTTCTGGACGCCAGCGCTGCCACCGTTGGTGTTGGGATCGGGGTTGTACCAGGTGTACAAGTTGGTCTGGCTGCGCAGGCCGCTGGTGGTCTTCACCTCCCAGATCAGGCCGGTGTGGTTGTCACGCACGCAGTCCCAACTCGTGGCACTCGCCGGCAGGGCGTTGCCGTTGGCGTCGAGCTTGGTGAAGTCGAAACCGGCCGCGCCGCCGCCCACCTTTTGCAATTGCCCGGCCCGCGCCAGGGCGTCGCGCCCGTGGTCGCCGTCCTGACCGGGGTGGCTGGCAACCGGGCACGCGAGGTTGTTGGTGGTGTCGTTCGCGCACCAGTCGATGCCGGTGTCGTTGAGTTTTCCGGTTCCCGTCGCGCTGCTGCTTTCGACCATTAGAAAATCACCGCAAACCCAGCCGGTGTTGTTATCCAGTACCGAAGTCTTGATCCAGGGAGACGAACAACCGTTCTGTGCGGGCGTCTGCTCCAACTCGACGATCCGCTGTTGGTCCCAGACGTAGCTCAGCCGGGTGCTGGAGGAAGAACAGGCGTCTGTCGTCGGACACACGCTCACCCCGATCAGCCCGCGGGCCGGGTCGGTGACCTTCCACCGACTGACATCGCTCGCCGCCGTCGCCCGAATCCAGCCTTTCGCCGGGCCGTGCTCGCTCGGGAAGTCGATCTCGAACCAGTCACCGACCTGTTGCGAGGCGACGAAGGTCTGATTCTGGGCGACGTTACCGAGGATCTGGGTGTATTCACTCGCGCTCGGCCCGGTGCGGACGATTTGGTCGGCCGACGAACGGACAGCGCGGGGCGAAAATGCCGCCCAGCCATGGTCGAGATAGGGCCAGGGATTGAGATAACCGTAGAGGTTCGGGAACCCCGGCGTCGTGTAGCCCCAATGCGGCCCCAAGTCGTCGTGCAGATTACCCAACACCCCCCACTGTTTCACTTCAAAGTGGAGATGCACGCCGCATGGATCCGCCGGGTTTGCACACCCGGTATTGCCCATCACGCCAATCGGCGAGCCGGCCTGCACCGTTACGCCATCGGCGACGGTGATAGACGCGAGATGGGCGTACAGGGTGAAAGGCCCTTGACCGTTGTTGTGATCGATGATGATCACGTGACCCATGCCGTGGTTTTCATTCCCGAATGTGCTATTCGGTATCGTTCTCACCTTACCGGCGGCCGCCGCGTAAATCGTTAGGTCCCCAGTGGCGGAGACCAGGTCGAAACCGGCATGGTACTTACTGTATTTCGAATTGAACGTGGCGTAGCCTTGGGTTCGGATCGGATGAGTCACCGGCCACACAAAATTCCCGCTTTGTTGAACACAGTCCGCCGGTCTGGTGATGGTGGTGGAGGAAAGCGTGGCCGCGAGTCCATCCAACTCCATGCAGCGAATACCGTTGTTGCCTGTTAGACCAAGCTGTCCGAGTTGGGTCAGATTAATCAGCGGCGCGGTATCCGTGATCTGGTTATCGCCGAGGTCCAGCGTTTGCAGGTTGATGAAATTTTCGAGACCCGCCAAGCTGGTAATATTCCGCCCCGCGCATGACAACGCGGTGACTTGCTCGACGGTCTGCCAGCCACTCGCCGTAGCCGCGTCTAGCACGCATTGCCGCAAGTTCGTATCCGCAAAATCAATATCGGTGATCGGCTTTCCGGAGGGGACATCGATCCTCTGCAAAAACTGCTCATCGACCCAGCCGTCGGCACCGGCATCAAAGTCCACCTGCCACCACCAGAACCCGCCGGCATAGTTTGGCCCCCCGATCACCTTACCTCTCGCCCCTGGCATCTGTGTTCCGTTGATATTACCCGTCGGTGCATTCTTAACGGCTGCACTTTGATACAATGTTGGATTCAACTCCACGAGGTCTTCAATGGTGAATTTGACACTTGGAGGGTTCATAGAAAGCACGTACTCCACTGCACTGTACGCATTCAAGAAGCAACCGCTTCGCCCGCCGGGAATACATTCCGGAAACGCCGTATCCCGAAGAATATTCTTTATTTCTACTGGCGTGAGCGTTGGGTCCAAAGCCTTCATCATCGCCGCAACGCCTGTGACCATCGGTGCGGCTGCGGATGTACCCGAAATCTGCTCATAATCAGACGTATCTTGTGGCGGCGTGAATCGGACCGGAGCGTATATGAGTTCTCCTGGCGCAGCGATGTTAATACCCG
Organism: Pseudomonadota bacterium; assembly: GCA_022709365.1. Taxonomy (GTDB): domain Bacteria; phylum Pseudomonadota; class Gammaproteobacteria; order Competibacterales; family Competibacteraceae; genus UBA2383. The sequence goes on along the minus strand of JAKLIY010000038.1, from coordinate 859 downwards.
GCCGCTCCGGTTCGTTAGAAACATTGGGATTCCAGCCATTGGAAAAACACGACCAGTTCATGCCATCATAAGCCGACATTGATGCGACGCTTATAACATTGTCACTCCTGACGCCACCACCAGGCAAATTAATAACCGCTGGAACACTTGAATTGCCGGAGGCCGCTATGAATAGCGCATCTTCGTAATCTCGAAAGATTCGCTCAAAGTACCGCTGATCAACTCGCCACTCTTCTTCTTGCTTGCAAACGGCTGGTCTAGCGCTAGGGCAACTCCCCTCTGGCGGAGACGGCTGAGTACATGATAGCCATCCGAAGCTCATATTAAATATACGAACTCCGTGGTTTAAATATGCATCCTTGATAGCCGTCAAGATCTGCGATAAACGTGTGTCGCTTCGATAGATACCCAGAGTATAGGTGACACCGGGGATGCCGGCGAGTATACCGTTCATTTCTGGGCTGTCGGGACGAAGAGAAGCGATTGCCGAGAGGTTGCCAGCACCTATGATACCGGCGACACTCGTACCATGACCATCCGTGTCCGTGGTTAAGCCGAAACGCTCGACCAGCTCAAATTCTGGGTGAGTGCCATCGATCCCAGTATCAATGATGCCAACACTGACGTGGGTTGTCGTAACAGGCGCATCAGCGATGAGTTCCCACGCTTGCTCTACGAAAATATCATCGTAACCTCTGGTAAAATGGGAATTTTTCGACCGAAGATTCTTTAGCAGGACTTTCGCTCAATCTTCTCGATCAAGCGGGTTGATACACTGGAATACGCGGATTACGTAACTCATGACGTAAATACTCACTCCAGAGGTTGTTTTTAACTTGGTAGAGGGTTGTCTTCATCT
>JAKLIY010000037.1 GCA_022709365.1 Pseudomonadota bacterium | reverse complement strand
CGCAAGATTCGTGCACGTATAATTGACTGGCGTGCTAATCAAATATTGAACGTATTGCTGTTTGGTTATCATGTCGAGATTATACCAAAACAATCAACAACCTGGAACTCCAAGCGAAAGTCCTGTCTCTATAAAAGAGAGGCCCGGCCAATGACCCGCCTGCCGGGACCTTCGTTGAAGATTAGCCCGGTTCCGCCGAGGATTCGACGATTTGGCCGAAACTAATGGCGGCGTCGTTGACCGGAAGACGCTCAGGTAATAGCACCTCAAAGCCAACATCCGTCAACAATCGCAGCGCCTGTTCCGTCAAGCAGCGATTTTGAAAGACGCCACCAGCGAAGCCGACTTGCTGAACTCCATAATCTCGCCGGATTTGCTCGGCCTGGCGCAAAAGGAGTCTCGCCAGGCTGGCATGGAACCCGGCGGCTCGTTCGGCGCGGGTACGTTCGGTATCCAACAATGCCGGTAAGAGCTGCGTCCAGTCACTCCGCCAGAGGTCGTTATCCCAATATAGCGGCATGTCGATCACTGCTCCGGCGGAAACGCTGCAAGCTTCCAAGGCCATCGCGGCTTGGCCTTCATGACTCTGCGTTTGTGCAATACCGATCAACGCGGCGGCGGCATCGAACAGGCGACCGATGGAGGTTGTTACAGGGCAGTTGATGCGACGTTCCCAGGCGACCCGCGCTAAATCACGGTTGGCAGGGCCGCCCGGCCAGTCCCGACCGGCTTCCCAGCACATCGCCAACGCACACCGCCAGGGATCGCGGCTGGCCTGGTCGCCGCCGATCAAGCGGAATGGGCGCAAGCTGGCCACCCGTCGCCACTGTCCGGGAGTCCCGAACAACGCCTCGCCGCCCCAGAGTGTCCCGTCTTCGCCGAATCCCAGCCCATCCCAGGTGAACACCAAAATTGGCGCTTCCGGGTTAAATTCGCCGAACAGCGCTGATGCGTGGGCGTGGTGATGAAAGACGCGCCGAAGGTCGTTCGTTCGTCCCCGCGCCCACCGCGTGGAGAAATAACCGGGATGGGCATCGCAGACGATGCGTTCCGGCGAAACCGCGTACAGTCGGCAAAGATCGTCGATCACCTGCTCAAAAACTTCCAGACTTCGGGGTGCGCCCAAATCGCCCAGGTGTGGTGAAATCAGGACCCGATCATCCACTGCCAGAGCAATGGTGTTTTTGAGATCAGTGCCCAGTGCCAGGGTCGGTTGACTGACCGGCATCTTCAGCCGCAATTCGACAGGGGCCAGACCCCGGCCCAGGCGTAGCGGTCGAGGTTTACCCGCCAATCGCCGAAACACGGAGTCATCGGCGGGACGGCGAATCGGCCGGTTGTGGTGGAGAAAGGCGTCAGCCACGGTGCCCAATCGTTGTTCCACGCTTTCTGCATCGGTCAACACCGGCTCGCCGCTGATATTGGCTGAGGTTGCAACCAGCGGCCCGCCGAAATTAGCACTCAACAGATGATGCAGTGGACTGTAGGGCAACAGGAGACCGATTTCGGCCAAGCCCGGCGCAATCGACGGCGCAAGTCCGGCGGTAGATGACTTCGGCACGATGACGATGGGACGCAGTGGCGAACGCAACGCCTCCAGTTCTTCGTCGTTCGGGGCTACAATTTCTGCAATCGCGCCGCTGGATAAGGTGCTTTCGGGAATCAACACCGCCAAGGGTTTTGCAGGCCGATGCTTGCGTTCGCGTAGCCGCTGTACGACGACTTCGGAACGCGCATCGCACATCAGGTGATAGCCACCCACGCCCTTGACCGCGACGATCAGGCCGCGTTGCAAAGCTCGGATGCAGGCAGCTAACGCGGCCTCGTTACCGGTAGCCGGTGTTAGGCCCGTTCCCCGGAATTCCAGCACCGGTCCACAGGTGGGACAAGCCAGCGGTTGGGCATGATAGCGACGGTCCGTCGGATCGTCGTATTCCGCCCGGCAAGCAGCGCAGAGCGGGAAGTGGGCCATCGCGGTATGGGGCCGATCATAGGGCAGCCGGTCGATGATCGTGTAGCGTGGCCCACACTGGGTGCAGTTGGTGAACGGGTAGCGGTAGCGCCGGGCGGTCGGGTCACTCATTTCCTTCAGGCAATCCGCACACACGAAGTGGTCGGGCGGAATCACGACCGGCCCGGAATCTCCAGGCTCACTGGCCCGAATGGTGAAGTCCGGGTAATCCAGGAACTCGGCATCCGCAATGCGAGGGACTTCAGGCTGCGCCAGGGGCGGCGCTTCCGCGTAAATCGCCCGGATAAACTGGCTGATCTGGGCCGGTTCGCCTTCGACGTGAAGGTCAACTTCCCCGCTGCGATTCCGTACCCATCCCCGCAACTCCAGCCGCCGGGCCAACCGGCAGATGAAGGGCCGAAACCCGACGCCCTGAATTCGGCCCCGAATCTGGATACGGTGCGCGATCTTCACTCCCATTATTCGGAAGGCGCTGCTGCCCCGGTGCGTTCGCGGACACCGGAGGCCCACCAGATGCGACAGGCCCCTTCATCCGACACCATGCAGGGACCGACCGGGGTACGCGGGGTGCAGGGCGAACCGTAGATGCGGCATTCCGAGGGGATGATTTTGCCCAGCACTACGCGGGCGCAATCACAGCCAGGCGGCATTTCCCCGACTCTTCGGCGACCGGCAGCCGACTCTTCGGGAAAATGCCGGCGGGCGTCGTGCGCCATCAACCGGTCTTTTAGCGCATAGCCGGAACGTGGAATGGTGCCGATACCGCGCCAATTCGCATCGACAATCTCGAAACACTCGGCCAGGCAGCGGCGCGCAACCGGATTGCCGCCGGGCTTCACCACCACCGTATAACAATTCTCACACGTCGGCTGACCATCGCTAGCCTGTTTCAGTACTGAATAAATAGCGGCCAGCAGGCTGTCGGGGGTAAATCCAGCGATGGCGATGGGAATGCCATGGCGCGCCGCGACGAAATCCCATTCCTCGGGACCCATCACCGTGGAAACATGGCCCGGTGCAATCAGGGCGTCCAGACCGGCGTCGCCGGACTCCAGCAGCATCGCCACTGCGGGCCAGGTCAGCCGACCACTCATTAGCAGAAACAGGTTGTCCGGCAACCCTTCGGCGATCAGTGCGGCGATGGGGGCCAGCGTCGTTTCAAAACCGACGGCGTGAAAGATCACCGGACGCTCGGGATGCGCTTTGGCGATGCACAACGCATCCCGGGGCGAAGCGATAGGGCGGACATCAGCACCGGTGGCCTTGGCTTCTTCCAGCGAACGCACCTCGCCCCGTGGAACATTGACCGGCACCCGCAGCATGTCGCCGAAACTGACCAGGGTGACCGGTTCCCGCAAGGCCCATTGCATCGCCTGGTAAAGATCTTCCTCAGGGCAAATGCATACGGGACAGCCAGGGCCGGGAATCAGGCAGATATTTTCCGGCAGCAGGCTGCGCAGGCCCGTCAGGGCAATCGAGCGCTCATGGCCGCCACAGACGTTCATAATGCGAACGGGGCGGATCGGGTGAAGCGTCCGGATTTTTTCGAGCCAGTGTTGGGCGCGATCAACCATATGCAGCGCTCCTGCACCTGCAATATTTATTAAGCGGGCTAATCATCGCCCTCGATCACTGAGAGCAGGGTCATATTGGATGATTACTCAAGTCAAAACGGGCCAGACATACGGGTATGGCGTCAATCTTCGATTGAAGAATGTTGTTTATCGCTATTCGACAGCGAAATCAATCGCGTCGAACTGCACCAAGCCATCGGCCTTGGACACCGAGGCGCGGACGATCGCGCCGACCAGCGGGTCGTGCACCACCGTCCAAACCCGGTCTGTCTCACCAGTCACCACGAAATCCGCAGCCGGGATTTTGGGCATCGGGACGTACTGCTGGTTTTAAGGGCGCATGTCCGGCGCAACCGGCCAGCGTATCGGTTGCGCTGGTCTTGATACTCCCTACGATGAAAATCACAATGCCACCGGAGATCTTGGCTTTCACCAGATCGAAGAGATCGTCCTGTTCGGAGTTGTTCTGGTCCCACTTACAAGCACCATCGATTACCTCCAAATTTGACCTGTTGCGCCACGCTAATGGCCGGGCATTGCTGTTGGCCAATGTCGAAATAGATGCCGTTGGAACCATAGAGCTTTTCCGCAAACGTGATCGCCTTGCCGTAATCGAACTTCGACAAGGAAACCGTTTGAGGTATTAGCGTAGTGAAAATTAATCACACGCCCGATATGATTAATCACTGGCGCAGGCTGAGATCGTATAGTGGAGCCAGCATCGCGCTGGTGACCGAGCGCTGGAACTGTCTGGCGCATAACCTTCGTTGACTAACCTTGGGGTAATCCGATCATGTGCCTAGCCATTCCGATGCAAATTACGCAAATCGACGGCTTCGAGGCTCGCTGTTCGGCCAAGGGCGTCGCGCGCGATGTCAGCCTGTTCATGCTGCAGGATGAACCCATCGGCGTCGGGGACTGGGTGCTGATCCATGTCGGTTACGCTATCCAGAAAATCAGCGCCGAAGAAGCCCGGGAATCCTGGGAACTCTTCGATCAACTGCTGGCCGGAGATGAGATTTTGGCTATTTCAGATAGTGAAAGCCCGCTGATCTAACAGGATCTCCTAATCATCGGGGTGATCAAGGCACTGAAGAACAGGCAGAAGAGCGATTCTGCCAAGCCCGCTCGCGGTGATGTTCTACACTGGAAAACAAGCTTCCTGCTGGAATAGCCAACGCCATGACCTCTATACCGCCTCGCCGGCTGCCTCCGGTTCTATTGACCCTCATGGCCGGACTCCTGCTGGTCTGTCATGCGCTATGGGGCTGGGTGCCGATTCTCGATAGCGCCAACCTCGCCTTTCATGAGGCGGGACATCCCCTGTTCGGACTCCTGTCAGCCCGGCTGGCGGTGTACGGCGGGACCCTGATGCAATTGCTGATGCCTGCCGCCTGCGCCTGGGAGTTCTATCGCCAGAGACAACTCTGGGGCTTTTATGTTTGCCTGATCTGGATTGCGGAAAATGGGCTGAATATCGCCCGTTATATGGCGGATGCTCGCGCCCATGAATTGCCGCTGGTCGGTGGAGTCGACCCGGAGGATTTTCACGACTGGACGGAAATCCTGAGCCGGTGGGGGCTGCTCAATCAGGATACCACTCTGGCGTTTCTAGTTTGGATGGGAGCCGTAGCGCTGATGGTTTGGACGCTGAAGCAGGCGTGGACACCTCGAACAGACACTGACGATGGATGGTGAGTAGGCGCCTCGATCAGAGAGATGCCGTCGTCATGACCGACGGCAACTCCCCTTTCTCAAACCGCACCAGCGCGCCGATCCGCTGCTCACCCATGGAATCGAACTCAATCAGCGCGAGGGTTTCGCCCGGTTCCGGCGAATCCGGGGACAGCTTGATGCCGAGCCGGGTTAATCGCAGAGCCAGCGGGTGAACCTGTAAATACCTCTCCGGCTGGCCCAGCACCTGCCGAATCTGCTCCAAATAATCATCCAGCGTATTCAGAGGGTTACGCGCTGCAACCAAATCCTCCTCAGTCTGGAGTAACCGCTGCTCCAGCGCCACAACACGCCGCTCATCTGCATCGTCCGTCGACAACAGCGGCTGCAAGCCCTGCACATGGCCGCGAAACGCCCGCAACTGCGCTTGCAACTGTCGCCGCTGCTCCTCCAACGCACTGCGTCGCGTCCGCAACTCATTAATCCGCTCCAGCGCCCGTGTTGCCAGAAACACCAGCATCCGCTGTTTCAGCTCTTCGCGTAGCCGGGCCTCGCTGACCGCAGGGAAAAACAGCCGCTGCTGCGAAAAGCTGACCTGAATGCACCGGACATCGCGCACCAGCACATCGCCGCGGAGTACCGAGCCAAATGTCTCGGTCTCCCGCTTCACCATGAGCATCAATGCAAAACACTCCGTGTGCCCAGGGTCCACAAAAAACGTGCGAATCGCCGGGTCCTCGCTCAACAGGGTCCGCAGATCATCTACCGTGGCGAAAAAGGCGTTCACCTGCGGATCCTGGGACCAGGCATGCGCATCGAGCAGCACTGCTGGCGGTAGCTGTTGCAATACCTGACCGGAATAATTCAACGCGGTTTCCACCGCGTCCACCAGTTTCTCGGCATAGTTGCCGACCAACCGGATGCGTGGCTCGCTGGCGTCCACCGCCTGCTCGATGGCGTCGTGCAACGCCGCCAGCCGTTCTTGACGCTGGCGATGTTCGGCCAGATGCTGCTGCGCGAACGCCGTCAGACCGTTGAAGACGTGTTGTAGTAAACCCTGGCTGTCGGTCATTCTCCCGCACTCCCAACCCTATCGCTACTCAGAGCTATCCCTCCAGCCGCCGGTGCAGTGGACTCGACCGGGGGAAATGCGCCCGCAGAAAATCCATTTGATCCGCCAGCACCCGCCGGCCCTGCAAATACACATACTCGGCATGATTGGGCGTGAACGGGATCGCCAGCAACTGCATCCGGGCCTGTTCCGGGGTCCTGCCGCCTTTGCGGTGATTACAGGGCTTGCAAGCGGTCACCACATTATTCCAGTGATCCGCGCCGCCCTGGACGAGCGGCCGGACATGGTCGCGGGACAAATCACGCACCATAAAGCTTTCGCCGCAATACAGACAGGTATTGCAGTCGCGCCGGAACAGCGAGACATTCGACAGGGGTGGCGCGTAATCCTCGCGGGCGCGCAACCGGGCGTAAGCGCCACCCTGGGTGGCGATGATGGAGTTCACCGTGACCACACTGCGCCGCCCACTGCGTGCGTTGACGCCGCCACGCACTGTGTACAGCACAATGCCGCAGGTATAGGCGACCTGTTCCGCACAGTAGAGGCGCACGGCCTGTTGATAATCAATCCATTCCAATGGCATTCCCGTCACATCCGTATGCAGAACCTGCTGTTCCAGTCCGTACATACTTCCACCTTTGCCTGTGTTCCGTCCTCGCGCAACATGATCGCTGACCGGTATGAGTGTTTGTTGACGACGTAGAGTAGACGCGAAAATGTTTGACCGGTTGCGTAACCCTGAACAACGCCGGACCAGCTTTTAACCATGACCCTGTTGTGATGTTGCCAGTCTAGGCTACTATTCTACAAGTATTGTGCGTCGCCCGCCGCCGGCGCGCAGGTTCGCCCGTTAACGGGCGCGGATTGAACCAGAGTTCTATTTCCAGGCGGGTGGGCGCCTGTGAAGAATCACCATCTAATGAGGACAACAATATGCCTGTTCGTATGGCCGTCCCGAAAGAAACTCTTTCGGGCGAACAGCGGGTCGCGCTAGACCCGACGATGGCCGAGCGTTTCGCCAAGCTCGGCGTGGAAATCCTGGTCGAAAAGGGTGCTGGCGTCAGCGCCTTTTTCGCTGACGACCTTTATGGTAAAAGCAGCCGGCTGGTCGATAGCGCCCAAGCCCTGTACACCGAGGCCGATGTCGTTTTCAAGGTGCAGGGACCGACCCTGGAGGAAGTGGAGCTGCTGAGGGACGGCTCAATCCTGTTGGCGGTGCTGGCCCCACATCGCAATCTGGATGTGGTCAAACGGTTGCGCGACAAGAAGATCACCAGCTTCGCCATGGAATTGATTCCGCGCATCTCTCGTGCTCAGTCAATGGACGTGCTGTCATCACAGGCCGCGGTGGCCGGTTACTATGTGGCGTTGCGGGCCGCTATTCTGGCCAGCGGGTTCTTCCCGATGCTGACCACCGCCGCCGGCACCATCCGCCCGTCCAAGGTGGTGATCGTCGGCGCGGGCGTCGCGGGTTTGCAAGCCATCGCCACCGCCAAGCGCCTCGGCGCGATGGTGGAAGCCTATGACATCCGCCCGGCAGCCCGGCAGGAAATTGAATCGCTGGGCGCGAAGATGATCGACACCGGGGTGAATGCCGCTGCCGAAGGCGGCTACGCCCGGGAATTGACTGCGGAAGAAAAGCAGAGGCAGGCCGACGTCCTGGCCAAGCATGTCGCCGCCGCCAATGCGGTCATCACCACTGCGGCCATTCCGGGCCGGGCCGCACCGAAGATCGTGACCACCGCGATGGTGGAAAACATGAAGCGCGGTGCCGTCATTATTGACCTGGCGGCGGAATCGGGCGGTAACTGCGATCTGACCCGTCCTGGCGAGACCTACGAGCATAACGGCGTGGTGATTGACGGCCCGCTGAACATCCCCAGCAACTTCCCCGCGCCAGCCAGCGAGATGTACGCCAAAAATCTGTTCAACTTCCTGTCGCCGATGATCAAGGACGGCGCGCTCAACCTCGACTGGGACGACGAGGTGATCGCCAAGAGCGCCCTGACCCGCGACGGGCAGATTGTCCACGAACCCACCCGCAAGCTGGTCTAACCCTACCATCGGAGAAGCAAGATGGAAGCAGTGGTTGCATTTTTTTCCCCCATTTACATCCTGATGCTGGCCGGCATTCTGGGCTATGAAATCATCGGCAAGGTGCCGGTGATCCTGCACACCCCGTTGATGTCCGGCACCAATTTCGTCCATGGCATCGTGCTGGTAGGCGCGATGGTAGCGCTCGGTCAGGCCGTGACTCCGCTGGAACAGACAATTGGCTTTCTGGGCGTATTGCTGGGCGCTGGCAACGCGGTCGGCGGCTACTTCGTCACCGAACGGATGCTGGAAATGTTCAAGAGCAGCAAAGGCCAGGAGAAGTAAGTCATGGGTTATCTGATTGAAACGGTCTATTTCCTGACGGCCGCGCTGTTCATCCTCGGCCTGAAACGGATGTCGCACCCGACCACCGCTCGTAGCGGCATTGTCTGGGCGGGCTATGGCATGGTGCTGGCTACAGTGGTCAGCTTCGTTCACCCGCAGATTACCGCGAACATCATTCCGACCAACTATGTGCTGATGGTGGTCGCGATTGCTATTGGCGGCGCGATTGCCTGGTGGGGCGCTAAAAAGGTGCCGATGACCGCCATGCCGCAGATGATCGCTATTTATAACGGCATGGGCGGCGGTGCGGCAGCGGCCATTGCGGCAGTGGAACTGCTCAAGAACCATGGCGACAAAGTGCCGCAGACCCACATCCTGATCATGGCGGTGGCCGGGGCGCTGATCGGCGCTGTGGCTTTTTCCGGTTCGGTGGTGGCCTTTGGCAAGTTGCAGGAACTCAAGTTTTTCAAGGATGACGCCAAGTTCCGCTTTACAGGGCAACAAAAAGCCAATGCGGTCATCTTTGGCGCTGCGGTATTGCTCGGTTTGGTGATCGCACTCAGCCACAGCGCCAGTGGCGCACTGATCTCGGTGTTCTTCCTGCTGGCGCTGGCTTTTGGCGCGATGATGGCGTTGCCCATCGGCGGTGCGGATATGCCGGTGGTCATTTCGCTGTTCAACGCCTTCACGGGTCTGGCCGTCGCGCTGGAAGGCTTTGTGCTGGGCAACTCGGCGATGATCATTGCCGGCATTATCGTCGGCTCGTCGGGCACGCTGTTGACCCTGATGATGGCCAAGGCGATGAACCGCTCGGTGTCGAATGTGCTGTTCAGTAACTGGGCGGCGCTCGGCAGTGGCGAGGCGCAGGCGGTCACGGGCAGCCTCAAGCCGATGGAGCCGCCGGATGCGGCGATTCAGATGGCGTATGCGAGCAAGGTCATTATCGTTCCCGGTTATGGCATGGCGGTGGCCCAGGCGCAGCACAAAATCTGGGAAATGTGCAAGCTGCTGATCGAGCGCGATGTCGTCGTCAAGTTTGCCATTCACCCGGTCGCAGGGCGGATGCCCGGCCACATGAACGTGCTGCTGGCGGAAGCGGGCGTTCCTTACGATCTGATCTTCGACATGGAAGAGATTAACGAAGAGTTCCTCACCGCGGACGTGGCGCTGGTGATCGGCGCCAACGATGTGGTGAATCCGGCGGCGCGCACCGACAAGGCTAGCCCGATCTACGGGATGCCGATCCTGAACGTGGATCACGCCAAGAACGTGCAGGTGATCAAGCGCGGCAAGGGTGTGGGCTTCGCCGGCATCGAGAATGCGCTGTTCTTCGCCGATAACACCCGGATGGTCTACGGCGACGCGCAGAAAGTTGCGGCAGGGATGATCCAGGGGATTAAGGATCTCGGCTAAACGCCGTTTCGTGAGGTAAAAATGAGGCGGCCTGCGGGCCGCCTCATTTTTCCTCCTTTCGGGTGGTTATGAAAAACAATGGTTTAAATTAATGAGTCGCCCGCCAAAAAATTGACGCCAGTCTCTATTTTCCCCAATGCTGCCCTCCGAATTGCTCTTCTCCTACAAGCGCGGCGCTCAAGTTTACCCGCGCTTCCTGCGCGCCGATCAACAGATCTGGGCCGGACAGGTTCTGGACCTCATCCGCGACCATCAGCACCGCCCGCGTGGTGAGTTACAAGCAGCGCTGCGGGCGCTCGAAGGCGACTCGCCCGATTATCGCATCGTGCGCGGTTTCGCCCATCTGGCGCTGAACACCGCTGAATTCGCCCTGGCCACTGGCGAATTGCAACCGGAAGCGCTGCGGCGGGAAGTCTTCACTCTGGCGGCGGAACGCAGCAGTTACGGCGAACCCCAGGCCCAAGAGATTCTTGAATCGGTCGCGCCACGTTATCAATTGGAAGCAGAAACCCTGCGCGAGGCGCTCTATGCCGATCTGCCTGAAAAACATTTGTTGACGGTATTGCCGGACTTCACCCCGGAACGCCTGATCGACCGTTACAATCTCGCCCAGGCGCAGGGTCTGCTCTACCCAGCGCTCTATCTGCGCCTCATCGCTCATCGCAACAACCCCGGTGAATACCGCCGCCTGTTCCAGCATCTCAAGTTCCACGGACTGATGTACGCCGTCGAGGGCAACCTGGACGATGGTTATCAAATTTACGTGGATGGTCCCGCCAGCCTGTTCAAGCAAACCCGCAAATATGGCCTGCAAATGGCGATGTTCCTGCCGGCTCTGCTGCGGGTCAGCCGCTGGGAAATGGAGGCCGTCTTGCAACGGGACGACCAGGAGGTGCGTTATCAACTGGATTCGCAGTCGCCGCTCAAACCGCTGACCGCCGCGCCGCCCGCCTACGACAGCCTGTTAGAGGAGAATTTCGCCCGACGCTGGGAGAAACTGGGAACACCGTGGACACTGGAGCGGGAGGTGGAAATCGTCGATTTGAAAGGCACGGTGTTTGTACCGGACTTCGCCCTGCGCCATACAGATGGCCGCATCGTTCATCTCGAAATCATGGGTTTCTGGCATCCCGACTATCTGCGCCGCAAGCTGGACAAGTTGCGCCGCGCCGCCATGCCGAATCTCATTGTCGCCGTCTCGCAGCGGCTGAACGCTGGCGCCGAGGATTTCCGCGATGTTCCGGGTCCGGTGGTGTTTTTCAAAGGCAAGCTGGAACCGCGTCAGGTGCTGACCGTGCTGGAATCGTTGTAGCGCCGGACGCAGATGTTACTGACGCGGCCCGTCGATGATCCCCACCAGAGTATCGCTGTGAAACACCAGAGTTTTCAGGAAGGTTCCGCGCCCCAGGTTGTATTCCCACTTAAATACCGGAATCACCCGGCGAATTTCCTTTTCATAAACCGGGCCTGGATATAAATTGGGCGCGGCTGAAGGCGGGTAATAACCATCACTGCGTCGCAGCGTTTCCTCGATGAAGCCGTCCTGCCAGGCGCGTTGCGGCTCACCGCACAGATCCAGCACCCGCGACTGGGAATCGCCGATGTTCACCAGATAGCGGCCACAGCGCATACTATCGGCATTCGCCGTCGCCATGCCTAACAGGGTCAACGCTGCCATGAGCGCCCCCTTTCCAAACTCGCGCATGAAACACTCCTTCATCTTGAGTTTTGCAAGCAGTTTAATCCGGCTCGTTATGGTTATCATATCCGGTTTCCACACGCACAGCGAACCCTCACTATGAGTTTCACCCAACCCCCGTCGCGACCAGCGCCGGATGGTGCGCTGATCGGTCTGTTGAGCGCACTGGGCTGTTTCAGCTTCTGGGGACTGTTTCCCATCTATTTTAAATTGCTCGCGCATGTTCCCGCCCTGGAAGTGCTGGCTCATCGCATCGTGGGATCGGCGGTGGTGCTGCTGATCATGATTCTGGCGCAGCAACAATGGTCAGCCCTGCGGGCGGAATTCCGTAACCGCCGCCGTCTCGGCTTCTATCTGCTCACGGCACTGCTGATTTCCGGCAACTGGCTGTTGTACATCTGGGCGGTGCAACAGGGCCGGATTCTGGAAGCCAGCCTCGGCTATTACATCAATCCCCTGGTCAACGTGCTGCTGGGTGTCTTGTTCCTCAGCGAGCGGCTGAATCCGCGCCAGTTACTGGCCGTGCTGATCGCGGCAATCGGCGTCCTGGTGCTGGTCATCGGCCACGGCGTATTTCCCTGGATTTCCCTGACCCTGGCGCTCAGTTTCGGCAGCTATGGCCTGCTTCGCAAGAAAGCTGGCCATCCTCCAACGCTGGGTTTATGCGTGGAAACGGTGCTGATTGCGCCGGTCGCCCTGCTGTTTCTGGTCGTGCAGGGCGGCGGCGCGCTCGGGGCCATCAATGGCGCGACGGATGCGCTGCTGCTGGCCGCTGGTCCGGTCACCGTATTTCCCTTGCTGATGTTTCTCCAGGCGACTCAGCGCCTGCGCCTGTCCACGGTGGGTCTGATCCAGTATCTGACCCCGACCCTGCAATTCCTGCTGGCGGTCGCTGTGTATCGGGAGCCGTTTACCGTCATTCATCTGGCCGCGTTCGGCTGCATCTGGCTGGCACTGGCGCTGTACAGCCTGGATGCCTGGTTTGGCCATCGCGCCCTCCGCAAATCCCCCTTTTTTAAAGGAGGAAACTGAACTTCGCCGGTCTGCATCTTCCTATCGATCAAGCCTTATAAATGATGATCTGATCGCCGCCAGCGTCCCTCGCCAGTTGCAGGGCCTGCTCGGCAGCAGCCAGCAACCGCTCGCCGGAATCGCTATCGGCCAGCTCAATATCGGGATAGATCGCCAGCCCGGCTGACACAGTCACCCGCAAACTTCGCCCTCCCGGCAAGGCCGGTTCCCAGCCACGAATCAGCGCCAATAACCGCTCGACCAAGCGACGGGAGGCGTCTTTCCCACAGGCGGGCAACAGCAGAGCGAATTCATCATCGCCGTAACGGGCTACCAGATCCTGGCGGCGGATATTGCCGTCCAGCAACCGTCCCAGCGCAATCAGCACCTGATCACCGACGCCGTGCCCACAGACCTCGTTGATTTGCCGGAAGCCATCCAGGTCCAGCAGCACTACGCTTAACGGCCAGTTCTGCTCCCGAGCGGCGATCAATTCCCGCTGCAGCCGTTTGTTCAGGAGTTGGCGGCTGAATAATCCCGTCAAGGCGTCAAATACGTAACCCGTCGTTGGTTCGCTCATCGAGTCGCGCTGGGAACGTCCGGTGCGGGCGCTGACCGCAGCCACTGTCGAGAAAAGCTGATTCGGCAACGCCGCCGGCGATTCCCGTTCACCCGGCAGGGCGCTCCCACTGGCCCGTTCAGGCCAGCGCTGGACGGCGCGGATATCCAGCACCTCCCGGGCTTGATCGATAATCCCGGCAATTTCGATGGCGTCCAGCGACCTGATCTGAAATAGCGCGGCGATTTCGGGAAATTTCGCACCGACCGCTTCCAAAATTTCCACATAGTGATCAGCTTCCAGCCCGAACCAGCGTTGAGCCAGATCAGCCACCTCCTGGGAATTTTGCCAGTAATTCGGTCGGACCCAGATATCCGCGATGCGCACCGCCAGCGCCACACACTGGGCCAGCGCCCGGTACGCTTCGGAGGTCTCCACACTGTCCGGATCCAGGCTGCCGGCGGTTGCCTGGCACAGGTAGTTCGGCAGCCGCCAATATCGCATCAACCAGGCTCCCACTGCGGCATGATCATCGCCCAGCCGTTCCCGCTCCAGTTCAGCCAGCCGCCCGCAATTCAAAACCGCTTCTCCACCCTCCGCCGGGTGTTCGGCGGCTTCTTGCAACAACGCGCCATACAGTTCCGGCATCGTGATCGATAAGGCCAGGATGCCGACCCCGTGCAGCAGTCCGGCCAGGAACAGCTCTTCCAGATTCTTCATCGACAGCCGCTCGCCCAGGATGCGGCAGGCCGTCGCCGCCAGCAGCGAGCGGCGCCAGAAATGTTCGGTATTGAGGGGAATGGCTTCAGTGTCGCCCCCGGTCGTCACCAGAGAGAACCCGAGCGCCAGCTCCAAAGTCCCCTGTAGACCCAGCAGACTCAGTACCTGCCGCAGGTTGGTCACTTTGCGGCGCATACTACCGTACAGGGGTGAATTAGCGGCTCGGAACAACCTGGTCACCAAGGCCGGATCCATCGAAATCACCCGGGCTACATCGTTCAAATCTGCTTCCGGGTTATTGGCCAGTTCGACCATTTTCAGAGCCACCGCTGGCAAGCTTGGCAGGTTGCCGCAGAAGCGCAGACGTTGCTCCAGTTCATCGCGCATGATTTATGAATACCCAGTGTCACTGCGAAAAACACCGACGATGATTGCAGAAAAACTGCGCAGGCTTCCCTTTTCGGAGCCAGCAACGATCATCATAACGCAAGCACGGGCTTCCCTCGTGACTGAATGTATGGCGATCTGCGCCATTTGATGATCGTCAGGGGCACCAACCGGCGGGTGGTCGCCACAGACCTCAATCATCCCGTGACGGGTTCCGGTACTTCGTGACCGGAATCAAATTCGCTTATTCAACTCAATCCTCTATAATCCTTCTTTAATCTTCTCCCCATTCCTGAACGTGAAATTTTCATGTTGGCACGCATCGCGACGGTCAAGCGCGACACCTTGGAAACCCGAATTCAGATTCGGGTCAATCTCGACGGTTCCGGCCACGCCCAACTCGCCACCGGGCTGCCGTTTTTCGATCACATGCTCGATCAGATCGCCCGCCATGGTCTGATCGATCTCGACATTGCCGCGCAGGGCGATCTGCACATCGACGCTCATCATACAGTCGAGGACGTCGGCATCACGCTCGGCCAGGCGGTCGGCCAGGCGCTCGGCGACAAGCGCGGCATCCGCCGTTACGGCCACGCTTACGTCCCGCTCGACGAGGCGCTGTCCCGCGTGGTGCTGGACTGTTCGGGCCGACCCGGTCTGGAATACGCGGTTGAGTTTCCCCGCGCCCGGATCGGCGAGTTCGATGTGGACCTATTCCGCGAGTTCTTTCAGGGCTTCGTCAACCATGCCCTGCTCACCCTGCACATCGACAATCTGCGTGGCCGCAACGCCCACCACATCGCCGAGACCGTGTTCAAGGCCTTTGGCCGCGCCCTGCGCAGGGCGATTGAACCCGATCCGCGCACCAGTGGCATCCCTTCGACCAAGGGCAGTCTCTAGCTCCCCGACCTCCTGCACTCTCACGAGTCCTCCGTATGGCCAGCATTGCGATTATTGACTACGGCATGGGCAACTTGCGCTCGGTCGCCAAGGCGCTTGAACAGGTGGCTCCTCAAGCGCGGGTGTTCGTCACCCAGAACTGCCACGACATTCTCCACGCCGACCGGGTGGTGTTTCCTGGTCAGGGTTCCATCCGCGACTGTATGCGCGAACTGGCCCGCTGGGATTTAATCGAGGTGGTGCAGGATGCGGCCCGCAGCAAACCGTTCCTCGGCCTGTGTCTGGGGCCGCAGGCGCTGCTGGATTTCAGCGAAGAAAACGGCGGCGTTGAATGCCTGAAAGTGTTGCCGGGCCGGGTGATCTGGTTTAGTGAACTGCATGATCCGGTCAGCGGCGAACGGCTCAAGGTGCCGCACATGGGCTGGAACCAAGTGCATCAAGTGCGTAGCCATCCGCTGTGGGCCGGCATCGCCCAGGATAGTCGCTTCTATTTCGTCCATAGTTATTACCTGCAACCCGCTGATGAGGCGCTGGTGGCGGGCTGCACCCGGTATGGTTTCGATTTTGCCTCGGCCATCGCCCGGGATAACCTATTCGCTGTGCAATTCCACCCGGAAAAGAGCGCGCAAGCCGGCTTGCGGCTGCTCGCCAATTTCGCGGCGTGGCGACCTTAGGATTTGCCGTTCGAGATTTTTGTCAATGCCCGATGGTGGGCGATTAATCCGTTGAACAGGTGCGCTGCTGGAAAAAGCCGTTATGTTGCTCATACCCGCGATTGACTTGAAGGATGGTAAATGTGTGCGGTTGCGTCAGGGCCGCATGGAAGATTCAACGATCTTTTCGGATGACCCGGTGGCGATGGCCGAGCGCTGGGTCAAGGCGGGCGCTCGCCGCCTGCATCTGGTGGATTTAAATGGGGCGTTCGCCGGCCAACCGGTCAACGCCGAAGTGATCGGCCAGATTACCCAGACCTTCCCCGATCTGCCGATTCAGGTCGGCGGCGGCATCCGCGATGAGGCGACGGTCGAGACCTACCTGAGCGTTGGCGTGCAATTTGTCATCATCGGCACCAAGGCGGTGCAGGAACCGCATTTCATCAGCGATCTGTGCCTGGAATATCCCGGTCACATTATCGTCGGGCTGGACGCCAAGGATGGGCGGGTCGCCACCAACGGCTGGTCGAAGCTGTCCAAACACAACGTCATCGATCTGGCGCAGGTCTTTGAGCGCGACGGCGTTGAAGCCATTGTCTACACCGACATTGGCCGCGACGGTATGATGCAGGGCGTCAATGTCGAAGCCACGGTTCGGCTGGCGCAAGCCATCGGCATCCCGGTGATCGCTTCGGGCGGCGTCAGCACCCTGGACGATGTTCGGGCGCTGTGCGCAGTCGAGAGCGAAGGCATCATGGGCGTGATTATTGGCCGGGCGCTGTATGATGGTGCGATTGATCTGGCCGAGGCGCAGCGGTTGGCCGAAGCGGCGGAGAGCGCGTGATGGGCCTGGCCAAGCGCATCATTCCCTGCCTGGATGTGGATCGGGGCCGGGTGGTCAAGGGCGTCAAGTTTGTGGAGATCCGCGACGCCGGCGACCCGGTAGAAATCGCCCGCCGTTACGATCAGGAAGGCGCGGACGAAATCACCTTTCTGGACATTACCGCCAGTTCCGATGACCGGGAAACCATGGTGCATGTCGTCGAGCAGGTGGCTAGTGAGGTCTTTATTCCGCTGACCGTGGGCGGCGGTATTCGCACACTGGACGACGTGCGGCGGATGCTCAACGCCGGCGCTGATAAAGTGTCCATCAATACTGCGGCCATCGCCCGCCCGGAATTTGTCCGCGAAGCCGCCGAGCGTTTCGGTAATCAGTGTATCGTGGTCGCCATTGACGCTAAAGCAGTGCATACCGAGGGCGAATCGCTGCGCTGGGAAATCTTTACTCACGGCGGCCGCCGGCCCACCGGCATCGACGCCATTGAATGGGCGCGGCGCATGGCTGACTACGGCGCGGGCGAAATCCTGCTGACCAGCATGGATCGCGACGGCACCAAACGGGGTTTCGATCTGGAATTGACCCGCGCCATCAGCGAAGCGGTCAGCATCCCGGTGATCGCCTCGGGCGGCGTCGGCACACTGGATCATTTGGCCGATGGTGTCCTGCTCGGCAAAGCCGACGCCGTGCTGGCCGCCAGCATCTTTCATTTCGCTGAATACACCATTGAACAAGCCAAACGCCATATGCAGGCGCGGGGCATTGAAGTGAGATTATGAATATTTACTTCGTGATCAAGGATAAAGTCAATGTCTAACAAAATATCTTTCTTGGTTACTCCAAGTCTTTTAGGCATTATATTTTTATTATTCAGCACACAATCAAAATCACTTGCTTTCTATTCTCCCGCCCATCGAGATCGCGAGGAGAATTTAGTGCAGATATTACAGTCAAACCAAGCTTTATTTGTTGGTGCTCTTTCTCTTAATTTCACTTTAACCGCAAATTTTGGTAACCGGGGAACGTGTTCGGGTAGCATTGATCTTCCCATTAATATAGTTCTGCTTTCTGATGGCACTGGCGAAATAACTATAAAAGAATGGAATTTTTGGTCTTATTTTAATATGGAAGGCAACTGTATTGATCAGGGCTTTGTTCCACAATCAGGCGATTACACACGGGATGTGACTCACGCTAATGGACAATTCAGATGGGAAACCGCAGTCTACAACTCCCAAAACGAGCCATATCCAGGCTCGGAGGTGGTGATATCCGGCCCTTTTGATAATAATAATTTAACTGCGTCAGGGCAATCACGCTACACTGTAACAGACATCGTCTGTTGTGATCCTACGGCTTCTGCATCTAATGTCCTCAACTACCAAATTAAGGCCATCAATCAGCAAACTCTACCCACTGATCCCAATGAATATATTATCCTGAACGTTGAGGAGCCAGCCCCGTCGAGCCAATATACCGGCGTTGCCAATATTCGTGGCTGGGCAGTAGCTCCAACCGGCATTTCGCGCATCCAGCAGTTTGTCGATGGCGTCTATAGCACCGACATTCCCAGCGGTGGCATGCGGGTAGACGTCGGTAATGCTTATCCCGCTTATCCCAGTTCGATTCAATCTGGCTTCTCCATGGCGTTTAATTACTCAGCTCTGGAAAGTGGAATGCATGTAATTAAGATTCGCGCTACTGATAATGTGGGCGCATCCAAAGAAGTTCCCGTTTCTTTCGAAGTTATCCGCTTCCAGAATTCCTTTATAACCGACCCCGGAATGGTCAACTTTTCAAACGCAACCTGTACTGTGGATGGCAACTCAGTCCATTTGACCAATCTGACAGCAGAGAGCATTGGTTACGACACCATTCTGCAATGGCGGACTGCCACACAGGGCCTTGAATTTACCCGTATTGTTCCTCATGCAGGAAAATAGCAAGCAAGTAAAAGCCAGTTCACCAAGCGGGCAAAATCAGGTACTGAACTAAGGTTAGGACAAGGAAATTTTATGACTGACAACTGGTTAGATCACATTCGATGGACTTCGGACGGGCTGGTTCCCGCCATTGCCCAGGACGCCGACAGTGGCCGGGTGCTGATGATGGCCTGGATGAACCGCGAATCGTTGCGGCGCACCGTTGAATGCGGCGAGGCGGTGTACTGGTCCCGCTCCCGGAAACAGCTCTGGCATAAAGGGGAAAGCTCCGGCCATACCCAGAAGGTCCAGCGCATCCGCCTGGACTGCGATGCTGACGTGTTGTTGCTGGACATCGAACAAATCGGCGGCATCGCCTGTCATACCGGACGGCAAAGCTGCTTTTTCGCGGAATTGCGCGACAGTCAATGGGTCACCGTCGACCCGGTGCTTAAGGATCCCCGCGAGATTTACGGTTCATGAGCGACGACATTCTGCGCGAGCTGGCGGCGACCCTGGAAGCGCGCAAGCAGGCTGACCCTGACAGTTCCTACGTCGCCCGGCTGTACGCCAAGGGACTGGACGCCATTCTGAAAAAGGTCGGCGAGGAAGCTGCGGAAACCCTGCTGGCCGCCAAGAACGGCGATCCTGAACCCCTGGTGCGCGAAACCGCCGATCTATGGTTTCATACCCTGGTCATGCTGGCCCATCAGGGTCTGGGACCGGACGCGGTGCTGAACGAACTGCAACGCCGTTTCGGTACGTCCGGTCTGGCCGAAAAGGCCGCCCGTACCGCTGGCTAAAACGCCACACTTCCCGTCATTCAAAGGCAAACCGTCATGCATTTCAGTATTTGGGAACTCGCACTGATCCTGGTCATCGTTCTGGTGCTATTCGGCGGCAGCCGATTGCGCAATCTCGGTTCCGATCTCGGCTCGGCCATTCGCGGCTTCCGCGACGCCATGAAGGAAGGCGGCAAACCGGCAACTGCCGAAGAAGAGCCGAAAAAGCTTGAACAGGCGGCGACCCAGGAACGGGCTGCGGGCCTGCACGATCCGCTAGCGAAGGAACGCGACAAAGTTTGATGTCTGGATCATACCCGCATGTTTGAAATCGGCTTCTGGGAAATGGTCCTGGTCGGCGTCGTCGCGATGATCGTCGTCGGCCCCGAACGCCTGCCGGGACTGGCGCGCACTGCGGGTCTGTGGCTGGGCAAGGCGCGGCGCATGATCGCCGAGGTCAAGGCGGAAGTGGATCGCGAACTGCATTTGGAAGAAATCAAGCAGTCGCTGCGTGAGCAGAGCCATCTCACCGAGATCAATGAGATTCAGCAGGACTTGGCTGGCCGGGTGAAAGCCATTCAGCAGGACATCCAGGCGGAATTCGACGATCCCGGCCCGCCGCCCGGCTGGCAACCAGGAGCCATATCCGCACCGCCGCCGCCCGGCTGGAAGCCGTCCGACTCCCCAGTGGAAGAATCGACTCCGGTTTCACTGCAAAAGCCGGTATCACCCCCCCCGTCTCCCCCCCCGCCTGCTGCGAATTGAACCTGTGTCCGACGTCGACCGCGAACAACCGTTTATCAGCCATCTCCTTGAATTGCGCACCCGCCTGCTCCGCATGATGGGGGGAATCCTGCTGGTCTTCGTGGCGATGTCGCCGTTCTCCAATCCGATCTATAGCGCACTCGCCGGTCCCTTGACCCGCCACATGCCGGCGAATAGCAGCATGATCGCTATTGACGTGCTGTCCCCATTTCTGACGCCGCTCAAATTTACCCTGATCCTGGCGGTATTCGTCACCATGCCGTGGGTTCTCTATCAGGTCTGGGCCTTCGTCGCGCCCGGCCTGTACCAGCGCGAGAAACGGTTGGCGATCCCCGTCCTGCTGTCCAGCACGATCCTGTTTTATTGCGGCATGGCCTTCGCCTATTTCCTCATCATGCCGATTTTCTTCGGCTTCATCACCAGCACTGCCCCGGAAGGGGTAGCGGTCATGACCGACATCAACCGCTATCTTGATTTCGTCATGACGATTTTCTTCGCCTTCGGGGTGGCGTTCGAGGTGCCAGTGGCGACGGTCATTCTATCTCTAACAGGCATCCTCTCCCCTGAAGCGATGGCCGCCAAACGGCCCTATGTTATCGTTGGCGCTTTCATCATCGGCATGTTATTGACCCCGCCCGACGTGATTTCGCAAACCTTGCTGGCCGTGCCGATGTGGATGCTCTTTGAGGTCGGCATCTTCGTCTCGCGCCTGTTGTTGCGCCGCCGCCGTGAAGCTCAGGCCACTGCTTGCGACTGATCGGTGAAGACCCGGCCCAGTTTCGCCCGACAATGGGGACTGCTGCGTTCAGTGTTGATGTATCACGCTATTCCCTTGCGCCGCCGCCATCTGACCCGGTTTTATGCCCAGTTTATCGACCCCGACGATCTATGCTTCGACATCGGCACGCATGTGGGCAGTCGGCTGCGGGCCTGGATGCCGTTGAGTGCTCGCATTGTCGCAGTGGAGCCGCAACCGGAGTGCATGGCGCTGCTGCGTCGCTGGTTCGGTCAGCACTCCCGGATCACCTTGATCGAACAAGCGGTCGGCGCTGCGCCGGGCATCGCGGAATTGCTCGTCAGTACCCGAACGCCGACAGTGACCACGCTGTCACCCGCCTGGATTGCCGCAGTGCAGCGTCAGCGGGGATTCGTTGCCGTGCGCTGGAACGAGCGGGTTCCGGTCACGGTAACGACGCTCGATGAGTTAATCGCCCGCTATGGGTTACCTGCGTTTTGCAAGATCGACGTGGAAGGTTACGAACTGGAAGTGCTGAAAGGCTTGTCGCAACCGATTCCCGCTTTATCCTTCGAGTATCTGCCGGCTTGTCTGGAAACTGCACGGCATTGCATCGCACATCTGGCGCAACTCGGTCCCTATACCTTCAACTGGTCCGTCGGAGAAGCGCAATGTTTGCGGTCGGATCACTGGCTGGACGCTGACGCGATGTGCGCCCTTTTGACGAGGTTTACCCCTGCCGAGGGTTCCGGCGATATCTACGCCCGGTTGCCAAAGGCATGACGCCCGATTCTGCGCCTATCGACCTCGAACAGGGCTGGGCGCTGCTGCTGAAATTGCGCCGGGTATCGCGCACCCTGGAGACGTTGCCCGCCCACCTCGATCTCGGATTAAAGGGGACCGCGCCGCTTGTTGAAATCACCCGTGAGGGTTCCTGGACCGCCCAGGTTCCGATCACCGCAGCCGCAGTGGAACTGCTGGACCTCTACTTGCCGATAGCCTTAGCCGGACGCACCCGGCCCTTCACCGTAGCGCATCTTGGACAAAGTCTGGACGGACGCATTGCCACGCTGAACGGCGCGTCCTGCCATATCAACGGTCCGGAAAACCTGACTCATCTGCACCGTATACGCGCCCTATGCGACGCCATCATCGTCGGAGCGAACACGGTGGAGCGCGACAATCCGCAATTAACCACGCGACGGGTGACCGGCCCGCATCCCGTGCGGGTCGTCCTTGATCCCCGCCGCCGCCTTTCTGCTGAACATGGCCTGTTCCATGACGGAGCGGCTCCGACCCTGTTAGTGTGTGCTGAGGAAATGGCGAATCAACCGGGGCCGGGTCAGGCGCAGATCATGGGCGTTCCTGGCGATGGTCAGCGTCTGCTACTGGCCGAAGTGTTGCGGCAATTGCAAGATCGTGGACTATTCGGGATTTTTGTCGAAGGCGGCGGCTTGACCGTATCCGCCTTCCTGGAAGCGGGCTTGCTGGATCGACTGCAAATCGCCATCGCGCCGCTGATTATCGGTTCCGGACGTCCCGGCATCACGCTGCCGATAATTGACGATTTGTCCCAGGGTCTGCGCCCGCCGCATCGCCGTTATGGTATGGGTCAGGACGTGCTGTTCGACTGTCGGTTGCGGGATTGACCGGCATCGCCGATCAAGTTTTTATCGTTACTTTTCCATGACGCAAACCCAAGGAACTTCTCATGTCCCAAGCGCTGGTGATTCAGGAAATCAATGATTATCTCAACCGCTATGTTCCGCTCTTTCCGGCCATGCAGGCGCGACTGGAACGCTGCGACACCGCCGGCTTGAGCATCGTCGCGCCCCTGGAGCCGAACATCAATGACAAGGGCATCGCTTTCGGCGGAGCCATGGCGGCGCTGGCGGCGCTGACCGGCTGGGCATTGACCCGCACGACTTTGCAGGCGCACGGCGAAACCGCTGAGATTGTCATTACGGAGAGTACCCAGAAATTCCTGCGGCCAGTGCGGGGCGACATTATCACCGAGTGCCAGCGCCCGGATGCGGAAACCGTTGAACGATTCATTCACCGTTACCGCCAGCACGGCAAGGCCCGCTGGACCGCGGAGGTCGTCATCCGCGCTGAGGGCGAACCGGCCATGACGTTTACCGGACAATATGGCGTGTTTCGGACTGGTTGATGATCAACCCAACACCCGCCCCGGTACGGTGGTCAGCCACCGTCCGGCATTGGCCAACTGCCGGCGCAACAATGTCCAGTTTTCCTCGCGTTTCCGCTGCTCCAGACAGCGCAGAAACCGCACCTTGCCGGCCTCATCCTGCCGGTCGAGTATCGCCGACCACAAGACATCGTCCACGTTGTAAATCCGTCCCTCGGCCAGACAGACCGGAATAACCGCCGCAACGGAAACGGCCAAATCTCCCGCAACCGCTTCCACCGCTGCCCGGATGTTGGCCGCCTTCGCCCCCTGGGGATTCTGTAAATCGTAGGGCGGTTGCCATTCCCGCTGCGGGCGCAACTGGTCGATATGGCTGACGACGACCACAATCGGAGGTGGGCGATGATCCATTCGCCTGGCAAACTCGCCGCGCAGTAGATCGAGGCGCATTCGGTCCAACTGTCGGTCGGGACGGTGCGCCGCACACACCCAAAGAATCAGATCCGCATCCAGCGCCATTTTCCGCAACGCTTTCTCGGTCAAAAACTCGGTATCGCAACCCGGCGTGTCAAAAATCAACGCAGCGGTCAACCCTTCATGCTCCAGCCGATAAGGCGTCAATCCCGATGTTGTATCCGGCAATACATCCGTTGCGGCGGTCAAACGGCCAAACAGCGCATTGATCAGGCTGGATTTACCAGCGTTGGCCCGACCCAGAATGATGATGCGCAATGGCTCGTTTGTCCGGGTAACTGCTTCGGCGACCTGGTTCAGATCGTCGTGGGAAATTGGCGTCGTCCGGGCCTCCGGTTTCTCATCCACCAGAGTCAGCCGCCCGCTGTACAGCTTAATGGCGTAGTAGCCGACCTTGCAGACATATTCCCGCAACAGCCAGCGTTGCGTTTCCACCCAGGCTTGACCATACGCCTGACCGCGCAGATGGCCCCAAGCCTCGCTCAACAGGGCATCGGCGGGATTGAACACCAGCCGCCCAGCCCGATAAACGTTCACCAGCCGCTCGGCAGAATCCTTCCAGCGCCAGACGCGAAGTAGATCGCCAATCGTCAAGCGGTGACTGAGGGGAAGGTGGTCAGTCACGGTCGCCCGCAAGTCGCGGCTGGCCCGCTCGATGATCAACAGCGTGTGCGGCACGGTCAGTTCCAGTAGGGGCCGCTCTTCCTTGGGATGGTAATAGCGGGCGACGATATCCAGCGTGTTCTGGCCGAGGCTCCACAATCGTCCGCCGTCATTGAGCGGCCAGTCTTCTGGTTTAATTCCCTCCGCCATTTGTTCAACTGCTGTCCAAGCGCCCGCCGCTTTTGGCGGCCAGTGCGCGTCAGACTGAGTCGCTGCGCCAGCCAGCAATTGGCGGTCCCGGCGTAATAACCAGTGTTGCAACCCGTAGCCGGCGGCGCTGCAAACCAGCATCGCTGCGAGCCACCAATACAATGTCCCGGTGCGCCACAGCCAAAACAGGCCGAGCGGTAATAGTGCGGCAACCGGCAACATCCATAGCAGCAGCGCGACCAGTCGCAGACGGTCCAGACGCTCCCAACCTTTCATGGGGATGTCGGCATGGATGGGGAAATCGCCGGCGCTTCGCAACCCAGCGCGCAACAACGGCCCGGTTGCCGACGCCGGCTCATCGGGCGGGAGGGATCGGCGAGAACGCCCCGATCCAGCAGGCGCTCGACCAGCGCGACCTGATCGGCGACTGGATACTGCCGCCAGATTTCCCGCTTCATGGCTTCCGGTGAACCGCCGCCGTGCAGCGAGATCACCGAATACCAGCCGGCTTGATAGGAAGCGGTGAGGTCTTCAATGAATCGAGCCACCTCAATACGCTTTTCGTAAGGGATGTCGGAACGGCCCGCCAGCAATTCCGAGAGCCGCCCGGCGGTGGCGGGATTGTGATCTTCATCCGGCCCCGGCAAGGTGACGATCAGGCCACCCGATACGGTATGGGCGAGTCGGTGCATATCGTAAATCTGCGTCGCCAGTAGCAGCTTGCCGATATTGGCGAACACGGGTTCGGGCATCATGACGCCCGCCGGATCAGCGACGCCGTAGACCGAAGCGGCGACGCCGCAGGCGAAAAAGCCTTCGGTGATTTGAATCAGTTCCACCATGGCTTCGCGCAGATGGCCGGTGTGGTCAAAATCAAGGCCGTTCGCCTCGGTCATTAACGCCCCCGCGCCAATCAGCAGATCGCCGAAGCCCGCCCGAGCGCCGATGCAGGTATGGCGGTGATGGGTGGCGTATTGATGGGTCAATTCGCCGGAATGCCGCCATTCCCCGGCCAGAAACACGCGCTCCCAGGGGACAAACACCTGATCAAACATCGCTACGGCAGTGGACTGACCATAACGGGCGCTGAACTTCGCCGCCGGTTCGCCGGGCCGACCCGCCGGACGGGCCACCAGGGTCAGGTTTTCCGCGTCCACCGGCACGGCGCAGCACACCGCATAATCGGCGTCAGCTTCGGTCAAATTTCGGCCTGGCATCACCAGCAGTTCATGCATGTACGGTGCGCCGGTAATAATCGCCTTGACCCCGGAAATGACGATACCGTCCTTGCGGCGCTCGACGATCTGCACATAAGCATCAGGATTCGCTTGCTGACTAGGCCGGCGGCTGCGGTCGCCCTTACCATCGGTCATCGCCACACCCAGCGTCAGATCTTCGGCATACACCTGTTCGAGGTAGGTGCGGAACCGTTCGCTGTAATGCGTGTTGAGTTCCGCATCCATCTGCACCGTCGTCTGCTGGATCGCGGACAGCGCATCGCCGCCCAGATAGCGTTGAGCACAACCGGTTTCCTGACAGACCAGCCGCACCGCTTCCAGTTTGTCCAGCAGATCGTCCGTGGAAGCGGGAATGGCGATCATCCGGTTGACTGGCTGGCCGCTGGCGAAATCGGAACGGCTGGCCCGCATCAAGGGCGCATGGTCTTCGCACAAAGCGAAATCGTAGGTCAAAGCTACGCCATTCACGCCCGGCGCGAGCAGCGGTTCGTCCACTACGGATTCAACCTGACGACCGTTAATAAACACTCGCGGTTGATAACGTCGCAACGATTCGCGGTAATCCTGGCCGGACATCAGCATGAGGGAAACTCCCGAATGAGCATTGGCGGGAATGAATGGGAAAAGGAGAGTTAGGGGGGATTTTCTCCCGGCAAAGGTTTGAAAATACTCGCACCGGACGCCAGCGCCTCGGCGTAGACGCGGCGGATCGCAGCGGCATCGACGGGATGGCCTTGCTGCTGGCTGAGAAAGTAGGCGCTGGCAGTCTTGCCCAGCGCATAGGTAGTCGTCCCGCTGGCGGTTGCGCCCCACATCGCCCCAACGGTCTGTCCCCAGCCGGGAATCAGCTTGACCACTTCCCGGCCCAACAGGCGGGCCACATAGCTGGCGCCAATGCCCATGCCCAGCAGCCCAAAAAATTCCGAAACCCTGCGCCGGTCCCAGCTCTGTCCGTACAGCGTCGCCAGACTATGCAACAGTTTGGCCTGCACTGCCGACACCCCGACTAAATCGACCAGCGGCAACGCGCCAATGCCGGCGGCAACCAGGGCATGACCGACGATATGCGGATGTGCAGCGCGGGCGTAAACATCGCGCACTCCAGCATCGCCCCGTAATCGCGCTTGCAAACCCATCGCTGAAACTTCGCCAATCGCCACCCACAGAGCCTCCAGTCCATAATCCATCGGTTCCCAACCATCTTCCGGCAGGGTCAGGTCGATCGGTGTCCAATGCACTGGCGCGGAGCCGGGCAGCGCTCCCAACCGCACGCGCTGAGCCGTCAGGGCGCGGACCAGATCGTGGGGAATCTGCGGCGACCACGGTAGGCGGTCGTAGGGATAGGGCAGGACGTGTTCGCCGCCCGGTGAATATGCTTCATGCAGGCCAGTCTGGGCGATCAGCACCGGCCATTCGGGATGGCGTCTGCGGACCGCGCGCAAGACTTCGCAGACGGCATCCTGGCGAATATCGGTCGCCTTCATCACCCCCAACACCAGATGAGCCTGCGACTCGCAATAGTGAATATCCTCAGCAGGATCGTAGGCGACTTCGCCCAAGCCACGGGTGTCGAGAAAGCGCACGACCGGCGCTTCGGCAGGAAAGTCATAGAACCGGGCGGTGCGGGTGCAGGGTTGGAAGCCGTTGCCGATTTCCGCGGTTTCACTGCCGGTCAGGGCGCGGATGATCGAGGTCTTGCCGGCCTGCGCCTTGCCAATAATCCAGACCACTGGCAAAGGTTGTCGCGCTCGCGCCTCGCGCAATGCCTCATCCAGTTTTACCGCGTCTACTGAGGGATTAAGCAATGTCTCGCGCAGGCGGCTCCAAGCGTCGAGTGTGCGCAAATGTTCAGTCTCCTGCGTGACTCCTTCCTCCTGCACAGGGGAAGGCTGGGGTAAAGGAATTATCGCCATTCCTCGCGATCCTGGCGATCATAACGCGGTGGCGGCGGCGCATAGTCGTCATTCTCATCCCATAACCGATGGTGAGGCCGTGGCCAGCCATGGCCACAGTCGATCACTCCCTCCTGGCACAGCGTGTCGCGCCAAGCGTACTTTAGAAAAAACCGGGCGAAGGATCGCTGTTCCGGCTCGAATTCCACCCGTCGCGACGGCGACCACTCACCTTCGCCATAGCCGGTGCCAGGCACCGCTTGCCGATCACGCGGCGCGCCTGCTGCTGCCGGTGGCGCGCTCTGCATCGAACGTTCGGCGCCGCGCCGGTCTCCCTCGCGGTCATCGGACCAAGGCTGGGGTTGATGTGGCGGATAAGGCGCGACTTCCCGGAACGCCGCCACCGCGATCACACCCATCGCCGAAGAGTCGCCCCACGCGCCCGCGTAAGAATCACCGGCATCGGTAAAATAGAAGCGATTGACCCGATTCCGGCCAGTCCGCCAACCTTCGTAGGTCTCCCGCTGACCGGGTTCAAGAACATACATCCGCTCATTCGGGCGGAGGTTGGAACGGTCGCCGCTAATAATATTGCGGCCATCGACCGCAATGACGATACCGATGCGCTGATCGCTGCGGTTACGAATACGGATCGAATAATTGCTGCCGCGCACGGCTTCCAAGTGTGCCTTGTGGACCGTAGGTCCGCCGCCGCGCCGCAGCGGATATTGTGGAAATGGTCGCCCACGGTCGTTGACCACCTCTACTTCTACATCGCGACTATCGAACCGTTGCGCCCATACGGTCGATCCCAACAACATCAACAGCATGATCAGTCCTGCTTGCCATTGCCTTCTCATCGAAATCGCTCCAGGTTGATATCGTGTAGATATAGGGCGTCCACGATGATGGACGTTGAATCGATGAGATCAAGCCTAGTGATAACCGGCTGAATCTCTACTGAACATTGTGCAAACACCTCTGGTCGTGACTAAAAGTGGCGTGAGAATTAAATGATTTTGAGTAATTCAGTCCTGATTCATTCTAATCTCTCTAGTATTCAAACTGATCAAAAAAATTCATGATGGAAATTGCCTATTATGTCCGACAGCACGAGACGATTGCGGCAACTGGCGCTTCTGATGCTGGCAGGCCTGCTGGTCGCTGGCGGCGTACAGGCCCAATCTTACCGGTCGTACCGGGGTAGCGATGAAGGACCGCCCGCCCGTGGCTGGCAGTATCGTCCTCCCCCCCGCCAGTTTGCCGATCCCGACCGAGCCGCCGACGCTGCCCGTGAAGCGACCGGTGGCCGAGTGTTGGGCGTACAGGGCGATGAACGTAACGGTCGTCCCGGTTATCGGGTGCGTATTCTGGAGCCAGGGGGGCGGGTGCGAAATTTCCACTACGATCCTGCCAAGGGTCCCGCACGTGATTAACCACGACCTCGAAAATCGGGCTGGGGGGTGAGATGCGCATTTTGATCATCGAAGACGAAGCCCCGTTGTTAGAGCGCGTGACCGCTCAGTTGCGTGAACAAGGGTATGCCGTGGACACTGCCGCTGATGGCCGCACCGGTCTGTACCTTGGCCAGGAATACCCGCTGGATGCCGCCATTGTCGATCTCGGCCTCCCTGATATGCCCGGTATCGAGGTGATCCGCCGCTGGCGGGCAGAAGGACACAAGTTCCCGATTCTAATTCTGACCGCCCGCGGCCGCTGGCAGGATAAGGTCGAAGGACTGGAAGCCGGCGCTGATGATTACCTGGTTAAACCCTTCTACACTGAGGAACTGTTGGCGCGGTTGCGGGCGCTGATCCGCCGCACCGGCGGCTGGACGCAGGCGGTCCTGCATTGTGGACCGATCGCGCTGGACACCGGCGCACAGCAGGTCACTTTGGACGGTCAGCCGGTGGAGGTGACTGCCTATGAATATAAGCTGTTGGAATATCTGATGCTCCACGCCGGCACGGTCATCTCCAAAACCGAACTGACCGAACACCTCTACCAGGAGGACGAGGACCGCGACAGTAATGTGTTGGAGGTGCTGGTAGGTCGGTTGCGTCGCAAGCTCGATCCAGACCGCACGCTGAATCCGATTGAAACGTTGCGAGGGCGCGGTTACCGATTCCGGCTGGAACGCGCCGCCGGCTAACTACCGATGCATTCCTTTAGCGGTCGGTTGCTGATTGCCGCTAGCGTCGTACTGGCAGCCTTTCTCGGTCTGACTGGCCTGATCCTGGATCGAGCGTTTCGGGACAGCGCCCAGTCAGCCGTGCAGGATCGCCTGCAGGCCCAGGTCTATATGCTGTTGGGCGTCGTCGATGTGGACGCCTTCAATCGGTTGACGCTTCCCCAGGCATTGCCAGAAGCACGGTTTTCCACTCCAGATTCTGGGCTGTATGCCGATGTCATGGATGCGCAGGGCAATTTAGTCTGGCGTTCGCCCTCACTGCTAGGCCGGGCCTTGCCATTTTTCCCGGCCGTTCGCGATCCTGGCGATGTGCAGTTCGCCCCTTTGGAAGCCGCGGACGGTGATCCGCTGTTCCTGCTGGCGTTCACGGTCAGTTGGGAAGTTGCGCCTAACCACTATCGGCTTTACACCTTCCGGGTGGCTGAAACTCAATGGAATTTTCTCGACCAGCTCTGGAGCTTTCGGCGCAGTTTGTGGGGTTGGCTGCTGGCGGCGACCGGGATATTGCTAGCGGTGCAGGGCCTGATCTTGCGTTGGAGCCTGAAACCGTTGCGGCGGGTAGCCGCCGAGGTTACCGAAATCGAATCCGGTCAACGTACAGAACTCAGTAGCGACTATCCCGAGGAACTACGGCCGCTGACGACTAATCTGAATGCTCTGGTCCGTCAGAGTCGCACTCTGCTGGAACGTTATCGGAATGCGCTAGGCGATCTGGCGCATAGTCTGAAGACCCCGCTGGCAGTCTTGCGCAGTGCGCTGGAAAACGGCGCGACGCCGGAGGAGTTGCGGCAGGCGCTGATCGAGCAGGTCGAGCGGATGAATCGCACGGTTGATTATCAATTACAGCGAGCTGCCGCTTCCGGCCCTGTTGCGCTCAGCACCCCGTTGCCCGTCGCGCCGCTCGCCCATCGCATTCTCGATTCTCTGACCAAAGTGTACGCTGAACGGGCCTTGGATCTACGCTGTGAAATCGCAACGAACACCGTGTTTTACGGCGACGAGGGTGATTTAATGGAAATTCTCGGCAATCTGACGGATAACGCCTGCAAGTGGGCGCGCCGACAGGTCGTAGTGCGCGCCTGGCCTGCTGAGGACGATAGACGGGCGGAGTTGGTGTTGGAGGTTGATGACGATGGACCAGGTATTCCGTCCGAGCAGGCGCCATTGCTGCTCAATCGCGGTCAGCGCGCCGATCCGACGGTCGCGGGTCATGGCATCGGGCTAGCGGTCGTGCGGGATTTGGTCGAGGAGGTTTACTACGGTCGGCTGGAGATCGGTTACGGGACGTTGGGCGGGGCTAACATCCGGGCCAGGCTGCGGTTTCAGGCCAATGAGGGTAGAGTAGTCGATCACCAATAAAAAGGCCGTGACTCGCGTCACGGCCTAGCGGGGTCGAGAATATTATTGTTATTAGTCTTGATTAGGATTTACGCAACTTGCGTAATCTCTCGATTGTCTGCAACTGAGCAATCGCCTCGGCCAGTTCGGCCTTGGCTCTGGCGTATTCGAACTCACTCCGGTGATCGGCGATAATCTGTTCGGCGCGTTGCTTGGCGGTCGAAGCCGCGGCTTCATCCAGATCCCGAGCCCGTTCAGCGGTATCGGACAGGATTGTCACCAAGTGCGGCTGCACTTCCAACATTCCACCGGATACGTAGAACAGTTGCTCCTCCCCCCCCTGCAATCTCACCCGAACCTGACCGGGTTTCAGCCGGGTCAACAACTGGCTATGCCGGGGTAAAATGCCGAGTTCGCCCAGTTCACCCGGCGCAGTCACCATCTCCGCAACGCCGGAGAATAGCTCTTTTTCCGCGCTGACAATATCGACATGCAGTGTCATGGCCATGGTGCGTCTCCTGGTCGGTTAGCGATGGAACGCGGCCCCGCGACCTGCGGAACCGCTGCTCCATTACAGCTTGGTGGCCTTTTCCACGGCCTCGTCAATCGAGCCGACCATATAGAACGCCTGCTCGGGCAGATGATCGTACTCACCGGCTACGATGCCCTTGAACGCGGCAATCGTGTCCTTGAGTGCGACATACTTACCGGGCGAGCCGGTGAACACTTCCGCCACAAAGAACGGTTGCGACAGGAAACGCTGAATCTTGCGGGCGCGAGCCACGACCAGCTTGTCTTCCTCGGACAATTCATCCATGCCCAAAATGGCGATGATGTCCTTCAGTTCCTTATAGCGTTGCAGCGTACTCTGCACCGCACGGGCGGTATCGTAGTGATCCTGGCCAACGACCAGTGGGTCGAGCTGCCGGGAGGTCGAATCCAGCGGATCGACCGCCGGGTAGATACCCAGCTCGGAAATTTGTCGGGACAACACGACCGTGGCGTCCAAATGCGCGAAGGTGGTCGCCGGCGACGGATCAGTCAAGTCGTCCGCCGGCACATACACCGCCTGGATCGAGGTGATGGACCCGGTCTTGGTCGAGGTGATGCGCTCCTGCAACACGCCCATTTCCTCGGCCAGCGTCGGCTGATAACCCACCGCGGACGGCATCCGGCCTAACAGCGCCGAACACTCAGTACCGGCCAAGGTATAGCGGTAGATGTTATCAATGAACAGCAGCACGTCATTACCTTCTTCGCGGAAATGCTCAGCGATGCTCAGACCGGTCAGGGCCACGCGCAGCCGGTTGCCCGGTGGCTCGTTCATCTGGCCGTAGACCAGCGCCACCTTGTCCAATACGTTCGACTCCTTCATCTCATGATAGAAATCGTTACCCTCGCGGGTCCGTTCGCCCACGCCGGCGAACACCGAATAACCGGAGTGCTCGATAGCGATGTTGCGGATCAACTCCATCATGTTGACGGTCTTGCCCACGCCGGCACCGCCAAACAGGCCAACCTTGCCGCCCTTGGCGAACGGACAGAGCAGGTCGATGACCTTGATGCCGGTTTCCAGCAGCTCGGTCGCCCCCGATTGATCTTCATAACTGGGCGCTGGCTGGTGGATAGCGCGATAGGTGTCGGTTTCCACCGGCCCCTTGTGGTCAATCGGTATCCCCAGCACATTCATAATCCGACCCAGAGTAGGCTTGCCCACCGGCACCGAGATCGGCGCACCGGTGCTGGATGCGACCATGTTGCGCTTCAGGCCTTCCGACGGCCCCATCGCGATGGTGCGGACCACGCCGTCGCCTAACTGTTGCTGCACTTCCAGGATCAATCCGTTTTCATCAAGGCGCAGCGCGTCGTAGATCTTAGGCACCGCCCCACGGGGGAACTCAACGTCCACCACCGCGCCGATGATTTGCACGATATTGCCAGAACTCATTGTTTGGGTTCCTCAGTAAACTTGTTTCACCGCACGCACGCCCCGACCGGGACGGGCGTTCGCTGCGACCCTCTATACCGCCGCCGCGCCACCCACGATCTCAGCCAGTTCCTGGGTAATCGACGCTTGCCGGGCCTTGTTGTAGATCAGTTGCAACTCATCGATAAGGGCGCCGGCATTGTCGGAGGCGCTCTTCATGGCGACCATGCGGGAGGCCATTTCACAGGCGACGTTCTCGACCAGGGCCTGATAAACCACCGATTCGCCGTAACGCCGCAGCAGCAGCTCGATGAGCTCCTTGGGATCAGGCTCGTAGATGTAATCCCAGCGATGAACCGGCGCAGCATCCTTCACCTCAGCGGTGATCGGCACCAACCGTTCCATCTTGGGCTTCTGGCTCATGGTGTTGACGAATTCGTTATACACCAGATAAACCGCATCGATCCGCTCTTCGGTAAACGCATCGGCCATGACCTTCACCGGGCCGAGGACATCCTCGAAGCGGGGTGAATCACCCAAGTGGGAGACGTGAGCGACGATGTTACCTCGCAGCCGACGGAAGAACTGGAACGCCTTGGTGCCGACCGTGCAGACATCAATCTCGACGCCGCGCTGCCGCCATTCCTGCATGGCATTGATCGTCGTCTTGAATAGATTGGTGTTCAGGCCACCGCACAACCCGCGGTCGGTCGAGATGACAATCAGTCCAACCCGTTTGACCTCACGTTCCACCAAGCCCGGACTGCGATATTCGGTATGGGCATGGGACAGGTGCGAGATGACGTTGCGAATTTTGTTCGCATAGGGCCGGGCCGCTCGCATGCGTTCCTGCGCCTTGCGCATCTTGCTCGCCGCCACCATTTCCATGGCCTTGGTGATCTTCTGAGTACTTTTGATACTCTTGATTTTGGTGCGTATCTCTTTAGCGCCCGCCATGCTGCCCCCGTTTAAACGTAGTGGGCCTTGAAATCTTCCACGACCTTTTTGATGCCGCTTTCGATCTCATCATTGTAGTCGCCCGTCGCGTCGATCTTGTCAATCAATGCGGCGTAATTGGCCCGTGCGAACGCTAGTAGACCGGCTTCAAAGTCACCAATCTTGTTGAGTGGCACGTCATCCAGATAGCCCCGATCTACAGAGAACAGCGAAATGCCCATTTCAGCAACGGACATCGGTGAGTACTGTTTCTGTTTCATCAACTCAGTCGCCCGCTGACCGCGTTCCAACTGCTTACGGGTGGCCTCGTCCAGATCAGAAGCAAACTGGGCAAAGGCTGCCAGTTCGCGGTACTGGGCCAGGGCCAGCCGGATACCGCCGCCGAGCTTCTTGACGATCTTGGTCTGGGCGGCGCCACCGACGCGGGATACGGACAAGCCAGGATTGATGGCGGGCCGGATGCC
>JAKLIY010000036.1 GCA_022709365.1 Pseudomonadota bacterium | reverse complement strand
GCCAGGCAGATCCCTACGCTTTACTCACCCGTCCGCCACTAAGGCATTACTGCCCCCGTTCGACTTGCATGTGTTAAGCATGCCGCCAGCGTTCAATCTGAGCCAGGATCAAACTCTTCAGTTTAATTCCTATAGCTTCAACTTTTACACAAGCTTTTCCTAGAAATCCATCACAAGAAAAGGCTCGATTTTCGGCTTTTTTCAAGCTACAAGCCTCTCCCTCAACAACCTTATGTTCTTAAAGAACTAAGAACTTCCGTTTCCCAGATTTGATTTCCTTTTCAGCTCTCCATCCGAGCCTAGCGGCGAAGAGATTGAAATTATAAAACGCTTTTTAATACTTCCGCAAGAACCTCGAAACATTTTCTTCAAATTTCCAGGTTATTCTGCGTTTCCTGCGCCGCGAGATGCAACGGCCACCTGAAGGAAGGGCGCATTATAGGCAAGGAATGACAGGCGTCAAGCTCTATTTTCCTCCGAATATCCCAACACCAGCTCACGCAGACCCTGGGCAAACGGCGTTTGGGCGCTGAATCCCAATAGGTTCCGTAGTTGTTCTGGATCGCCCCGCGAATGGCGGATGTCACCGATCCGGGCGACGGCATAGTTGATCGGTAGCGTGTTCGGAAATAGTTCTTGGTAAATCGCCAGCACTTCATTCAGGGAGATGCCTTGGCCGGTAGAGACGTTGTAGCGCCCCGCTGCAACTTGCGCCTGGGTCAACGCCTCACCGTTGGCCCGTGCTACATCCC
Organism: Pseudomonadota bacterium; assembly: GCA_022709365.1. Classification (GTDB taxonomy): domain Bacteria; phylum Pseudomonadota; class Gammaproteobacteria; order Competibacterales; family Competibacteraceae; genus UBA2383. The sequence continues at coordinate 36,198 of JAKLIY010000036.1, read as the reverse complement.
GCACAGAGATGAAGTCGCGGGTTTGCTCGCCGTCTCCGTATACCGTCACCGGCAGGCCATTCCGTAAGCGGTCGGTGAAGATGGATAACACCCCGGAATACGGCGAACCGGGATCCTGGCGTGGACCATAAACATTGAAGTAGCGTAGACAAACCGCTTCCAATCCATAACTGGCTGCGTAACCGAGCAACATGACCTCGGCAGCCAGTTTGGCAGCGGCATAGGGTGATTGGGGTTGTGGGATCGCTGATTCCCGATTGGGCAGCGCTGCGTCTGCCCCGTAGACTGCTGCCGAAGATGCAAAGACCAAGCGGCGACATTCAAACTCCAGGCACAGTCGGGCGATGCTGTCAGCAGCCGCCAAGTTAAGCTGGTAGTTCAGCGCCGGCTCGCGGAAGCTTTCCGGGACGCTGACTAAAGCCGCCAAGTGCAACACTCCGGCGAAACGATGTTGTTCGAACAGCACGCGCATCGCCGCCTCGTCACCGGCATCGGCCAACACCCACATGAAATGAGGCGATGTGCGGGCGATTTCTAGATTTTCCAGATGCCCGGTGCGCAGGTTATCGACCCCGATCACCCGACAATCCCGCGCCAATAACCCTTCGACGGAATGACTGCCAATAAAACCGGCTGCGCCGGTGACTAGAAACGTCTGCATGATGATATGTGCCTCCCCGAAGCTAGTGACAGAACTCTTGATAGATGCTTACCGGTCCTATGCCGCTTACAATAAGGATCCGATGATTCAATACAGGTGATCAGCCATCCCGTGACCCAGCAAGCTTCGTTGCTTTCTCACCATTTTCTAATGCCGCGCTACTGGCCAGTCTGGCTGGGATTCGGCACCATAAAACTCATGGCCGCGCTACCGTATCGCTGGCAGATGGCGCTCGGTCGCTGGATCGGATGTGGATTTGGCCGGCTTGCTACCCGTCGTCGCCGCATCGCCGAAACTAACCTGGCGTTATGTTTCCCGGAATGGTCGTCTGCTCAACGAAACACCGTGCTGAACGCGCATTTTGCCTCTTTGGGTATGGGTCTGTTTGAAACTGCTATAGCTTGGTGGGCGCCAGATGAAAAATTGCGCGATCTAGCGCATGTCAAAGGTGTTGAGCATCTAAAGCAGGCCATAGCCCGTGGTAAGGGCGTCATCCTGCTCACCGGCCATTTCACAACGCTGGAGCTAGGCGCTCGCTTTATTACCTGGCAACAGCCGTTTCACGCCATGTATCGCCGACATAAGAATCTATTGTATGAAACGTGGATGCGCCAGGAGCGTGAACGACGTTCCCGATTACCGCCACTGCCGCATGAGGATTTACGCGGTCTATTGCGCGCTTTCAAACGGGGGCATGCGGTCTGGTATGCCCCCGATCAGAATCATGGGCTTCGCAATAGCCTCTTCGTGCCCTTTTTCGGCATCCCAACCTGTACGCTCACCGCCACCTCCCGGCTGGCGGCGATGAGCGGCGCGGCGGTCGTACCCTATTTTCCCCGTCGCCTACCGGGAACGGCAGGCTATGAAGTCGTCATTCTGCCGGCGCTGGAGAATTTTCCGAGCGACGACCTCGCCACAGATACCCAGCGAATCAATGAATTGTTGGAGCATTACATCCGCCAGGCACCGGAGCAATACCTCTGGTTACACCGCCGCTTCAAGACCCGACCTGCTGGCCAGCCTAATCTCTACCCCTTCTGACATGGATGGATTGCCATGCGCTATTGCGCCGACTTGCCTGCTGATCCCGCGATCCGCCGTATTCTCATTATCAAATGGAGCGCGATGGGCGATGTGATCTTGGCCACGGCCTTGTTCGAGGACATCGCGCAGGCTTTTCCTGGTCGGGAAATTCACCTGAACACGTTGCCGGCCTGGCAGAGACTTTTCGCCGAGGATCGGCGCTTTCAGAAGGTCTTTGCGGTCGACTTGCGCCATCCACGCCAGCAGTTCGCGGCCAGTTTGGAGTGGCTGAAGCAGGTTCGCCAGCAACATTATGATCTGGTCATCGATCTGCAATGCAATGACCGCTCGCGGTTGCTGCTCGGCTTGTTGGGGTTGACTGGTGACCAGATTCCCTATCGGCTCGGCAATCGCCAGCAATTTCCCTACAACATCGCGCCGACGGAATTGCCCCAACCGGCGCACACCATCGACCGCAGCCGCGCCGCGTTGCAAGCAGGGAATATTTCGGCGACCACGCCTCGACCTGTGCTGCATATTCCCGATGCACACCGCGCCCGCGCCCAGGAATTATTAGCTGCTCACGGACTAACACCGGGCCAATTTGCTATTTTTCTGCCCGGCTGCAACGCCAATGGTTATCTCAAACGCTGGGGCGCTGCCCGTTATGCAGTGCTGGCGAACCAACTGCATCAAGAAGGTCTGGAGCGGATCGTGCTGATCGGTGGTCCCGATGAAATCGAGGAATGCCAGGACATCGCTCAAGCCTGTGGTCCCTGGCTGGTGAATTTGTGCGGCCAGACGGCGATTTTTGACATTCCGCCGCTCTGTGAACCGGCGCATTTTATCGTCACCAATGACACGGGAACGGCGCATCTGGCCGCCGCGACGTCCACGCCGATGCTGGTGCTGTGCGGCCCCACCGACCCGCGTCGGGTCAAACCGCTGGGCGATAACGTCGTGACCTTGCAGGCCGATTTACCCTGCATCAATTGTTACCGCAAGACCTGCTCGCACCATAGTTGCATGGCCCTGCTGACGCCGTCACGAGTCTTGCAACGCCTGCGGAAATTCACTTAGTAATGCCGGATCAGGATGGATCGTCAGGATAAGGCTGACGCTCGTTGGGCAGTGGCGGCGCATCGTCCGGCAGTAACCGGGTGCCGTACTTGGCGAATTGACGATGTTCGTACAGCTTGGCGTATTTGAGAAAGACGTAGAACGCCGCGATCACCGAGTTGATGAATCCTGCCCAGCCGTTGAGAAAATTGCGCTTGAACAGATAGCTGCGGATGAAAAACAGCGGCGGGTAAAACACCATGATCAGCGGAATGCCCCAGCGCTGCTTCTTGAGCTTGTCGACGACCAATCCGGTCGAGTAGGCGTTGATTTTCTCGACCTTGGTATGAATATCGGTCTCGCCGTAATGATAGAAAGGCGCTTTGAGCCGGGTGATGTGGCCTTGCACCTTGGGCGCAGCGTGAATGGGTACATCATCGATGCCGCCCCTGCGCTTATCGAACAGGCGCAGGTAGTAATTCATGCGGGTCGCCGGATTATACATCCGCCAGAACATTTGTTCCTGGCGCGGAATTTCGTAGCCATCCATCCCTGGCCCGTCCTGCAGCAACTGGCGGATTTCCACCTGAAGACTTGGCGACAGCGCCTCATCAGCATCCAGCAGCAACACCCAATTATGCGTGGTCATCGCCAGCGCCCGGCGCTTTTGCGCCCCGTAGCCCATGAACTTGTGCTGGGCGATCTTGGCACCGTAACGCTGGGCGATAGCCAGCGTGTCGTCGGTGCTGAAGGAATCCAACACAACGATTTCATCAGCCCACTGAATGCTGTCCAGACAGGCCGTCAGGGTGCGTCCGTTATTATAGGTGGTGATAAATACCGAAAGCCGGCTTCGGTCAGTCATGGATCAACCTGTCCTGAACGGAAATTTCATCTATACAGTATGCACTACCTTATGCGTCAATAGTGCGCTTCCCTATTGATTGCGCGACGGACTTGTCCTGACGGAATTCATGATCACATCAGCTCAGATTATCGGCGGGCGGTCGCTTGGCGGCGCCGAACTGTTTTATGCGCGTCTGGTGAGCGCACTGCACCGGCGCAGCCATTCGACATTGGCGGTCACGGTCCCTAGCAGTCTGATCGCGACCGAACTCCCACCGGATATTCCCCACCTCCATATCGCGATGCGTGGCATTTGGGATTGGTGGGCGCGCTGGCAAATTCAGAAGGCCATGCGCGAGTACCGTCCGGACATCGTGCAAACCTACATGGGCCGGGCCACCCGACTGACTCATTTACCTGCTGGCCAGCGACCGATCCATATCGCCCGTTTGGGCGGCTATTACGAACCTCACGGTTACCGGCACGCCCATGCCTGGATCGTAGTCAGCGCCGGTATTGGCGATCATCTGATCCGGCATGGTTTCCCACGGGATCGCATTTTTCATATCAGCAACTTTGTCACGCCCTGTGAACCCCGCTCCTCCATCGCCCTGCAACAACTCCGTCAAACGTTACTGATTCCTGAAGGCGGTTTAATCATTGCCGCAGTGGGACGTCTCCATCCGATCAAGGGGTTTGATGACCTGCTGACGGCTTTTGCAGCGCTTCCGGCCAGCATCCACGATCGGCCGGTTTATCTGGTCATTGTCGGCGACGGACCTTTGGCGACGCCACTCCAGCGCCAGGCCGAGCAGCTTGGTGTCGCTGAACGGGTGCGTTGGCCGGGCTGGCGCGACGATGCCGGTGATTTCCAGGAACTGGCGGATTTGTGCGTTTGCTCGTCCCTGCAAGAGGGCATCGGCAATGTCATCCTCGAAGCCTGGGCGCGACGGCGGCCAGTTTTAGCTACCCGCACCCTGGGTCCCATGGAAATCGCCGTTCATCAGGAAGACGCCTGGTTGACGCCGGTCAGTGATCCCGCCGCGCTGGCGACCGCCATGGAACTGTTGTTGCGCGATGAAGCGCTGCGCTGTGAACTCGCGGCCAAGGGCTATCAAACCTTGCTGGCCCGGCATAGCGAGGAAGCGATTGTCAACGCTTATCTGGACCTGTATCATGTCCTGCTGGGGGTTTAACCGACCCGCCAAAATAGCTCAGGCTGCCCAGACAGAAAAATAAATAACAGGACAATTGTCGGGAAGTATAGGAAAAACTCAACAACCCGGCAGTCATTAGTGCAGAAGCCGCCGCCAGCCAGACGCCCGCACGCTGACGATCAGCCATCGAGAGTTGTCGCCAGACCCGCGCCAACCGGATCAGAACAACGCTGATCAACGCTATCAGCAAGCTAAGTCCCAGCAAGCCGGTTTCGTACCAGGAATCCAGCAAAAAATTGTGCAAATGCTTGACCTGGTGGGTCTCGCCGCCCAGATCAAAACGCAGCACCTCGCCGGCGTGAGCGCCATTACCGATCCCTACGCCCAACCACGGTTGCATTGGCGGATTCGCCAGCGCCTGCCGCCAAAGCGCAGTGCGTCCAGCGGTAAAGGCGTCCAGCGGATGTGCGGGATCGAGTTCCGCCTTGCGAAACGGCCCGATATTGATGGCGATGCCCACTGCCAGAATCAGCGCCGCCAACCCGGCAATTCGACGTATTTGCCATTCCAGCGTCAACCCGCCAAAAACCATCAGTCCCACAATCAGACCCAGTAATGCCGCCCGCCCCTCGGCGATAACCACATACGCCAAAACTAGGGCAGTCACGCTGGCCATTGCGCCATATCGCCAGCGCGGCGAGCTGTACCACCAGAGCCAGCCCAGCAGGAACGGCAATAAAAAGGGCAGATTATCCTCGCGCAGTTGCATGACCGGGTTGAAAGGCTGACCCGATGCGCCCAGTGCGTAATAGGGTAGCAGCAGGTACAGGCCGCCCAGCGTCAACGCGCCAAACAGCGCCATCCCGTTCAACAGGCGGTCGGAATAGGTCGGCGATTCCCGCAAGGCCGCCAAGGTCAACAATAAAGTCAAGCTTTGGAGAGCGAATCCCATCCAGGTCCGCAATCCCCCGATGGGATCGACGGAACCGGGAATCGTCAGCAGAAAAACACCCAGCAACGCCAGATACGGCAAAACCACCGATGGATCGAGTCGATCCCGGCGACTCCAGATGCTGAATAAACCCCACAGGGCGTAAAGATTGACCAGGGCATTGAATAATCCCCGCCCGCCCAACTGGGTGAGTGGCAGGACGGCGGGCGTCAACCAGCCCCAGCGAAAAAACGCCCCGCGGAGCCAATCATATCGTGCGATGACTTTCATCGGCCTCATCCCAACGGGCGAAGGCGTCCAGCACCTGCGCAACCGTAATCGCCACCATCCCGCTTTGTCCGGCCGGCGGCGTGATCGCGTGAATCCAGCGGGAATGGGTCAGCGGCGGCGAGCCGCCGAACAGCCCCAGCGCCGGCGTTTCCAAGGCAGCGGCCATATTCAACACGCCCGTATCGTTGCCGATGTAGCCGCGACAGTGCGACAGTAAGGCCGCTGTTTGTTCCAGTGGCAAGGCAATCGCGTCTGCCGCCGCCCCGCCGCCCTCGCGCACTTGGCGTAATATATCGTCGCCCAACGACCGTTCCCCTGGCCCGCCCACGATGAAGATGGAGCCGGCGAGCGGGTGCTGTAACGCCAAAGCGAGTTCGGCAAAATGCGCCGCGCCCCACTGCTTCCAGGGTTCGCTGCTGCCAATGCCCAAGGCTATCCAGGGTCGGGGCCAGTCGGCGAATCGTTCCAGCACCGTCTGTTCCGCCGCTGCCAATACCGGTAACCGGGGTTCCGGTTCCGTGCGGGGAACCTGGAGCAAATCCAGCAGCGCGTCCGCCCGCACGGTGGGATGAGCATGACGGCATCCAACCGGCAGACGCACCGGGACGTTGAGCAGCCACGCTTGCCCACCTACGCCATAACCAATACGTTCGGGGATACCGGCCAGCCAGGCAGCCAGCGCATAACGAGTGCTGCCGTGCAGAATCCACACCCGCTGATAAGTCCCCTGACGCAGCAAGGCGGCCAGGCGGAAAATGCCCGGAATGCCGGCATGACGACCCAATTCGCGCTCCACCCACAGAATACGATCCACAGAAGGATCGGCGCAGAGCAAGCGGTCAGCCTGAGAACGTGGCTTGGTCAGGATATCCACCTGCCCAGTGACCGTTGTGGCGGCAATCGCGTGGATATGTGGCAGGTGCCAAACCATGTCGCCGATGCCGGGCAGCGGTTGCACGATCAACGTCCGACCCGCCGGCACGAGCTTCATCCTGTATTCCTCGGTGACTCGCATAATTCGGCGTACAGCGCCAAGGTGTCATCCAACATGCGCTGCCGGAGAAACACCGGTTCTGCGGGAACCGGCGGCGCAGCCGTCAACAACGCCTTCACCCGTTCTGTCAACTGCTCCAGATCGCCCAGGGGCGTCAAGCCGGCTGGATAAACGCGATGCAGAATCTCGCCAACACCGCCATGGTCGTAACCGATCACCGGAACACCCAGACTCAGCGCCTCTAGGACCGTGCGCCCGAAGGATTCAGGTTTCATGGACAGCGACAAGACCAAGGTCGATGCCGCGTAAATCTCCCGCATATCGGCGCGATGTCCAGTAAACAGAACAACTTCGCTTAAGCCCTTTTCTTGAACCCGTCGCCGAAGCTGATCGGCATAGCGTTGTCGGCGTGGTTCAACACCGCCAACGATCAAGCCGTAGACCGGCCAGCCCTGCGCTCGCAACCGGGCCATCAGTTCAATGAATTCCTCATGCCCCTTCAGTCGGCTTAACCGGCCTGGCAGGGTCAGTACCGGGACATTGCGTAATTGCGGATAGTGCCGATGCCACTCGGCTAACCATGCCGACGGCGGTTGATAGCCATAGGGAAATTCCGCTGGGTCCACGCCACGCGGGATGACCTGGATCTGCTCTGCCGGAAGTTCGGGATAGCCGCGTTGCAGATAGTCGCGGATGGTGGCTGAAACCGCAATGACCCGTTCACCGTAAGTCATCACGGCGCTATAGCGGGACACCGAATACAGGCCGTGGACGGTCGTCACCCAACGTGGCCGGGTAACTGGATCCATGCCCCGCCAAGCCAGCCAGGCGATCCAGGCGGGAAATCGGGAACGGGCGTGCAGAATGTCGATGTGCTGTTCGGCCAGCCAGTGCCGCAACGGCCAGACCCAGCGCAGAGTCAGCGGTGATTTGACGCCCAGCGGCCAAGTTAGATGTTCACCACCCGCCTTTAACAACTCGGGAACCAGCCGTCCACCGGCGGAAATCACGATTGAACGGTGTCCTCGCTCAGCCAGTTCCCGTGCTACTTCCAGGGTTCCGCGTTCCACGCCGCCGCTGTGCATGGTCGGGAGCAACTGCGCGACGCTCAGGCGAACCATTGCTCGATGATCCAGCGAGCACAGCGTTCGGCTTCATTGAAGGTTTGCGGGGGACGCTGCAACGGTTGACCCGGCGACCCGTCGGCAAAAGGCGTGACCCAGCCCTCGGTAGCTAGTTGTGCCAGTCCCTGACTGACCCGATTAGCGTGTTTAACCGGGACGTCCAATACACCGACGGCGGCGCCAGCCGTCAACGCCTCGTACACCATCGACACGCTGTCGGCGGTCACCCACACCTGCCCGGTGCGAGCCAGTTGCGCCGGCAACCAATCCGGGCCAGTCTCAACAACGGGAACGATCTTCAGAAACGAACGTTCGCACTCCCCACCCCAACCCTCCCCCAAAAGGGGGGAGGGAGTCTTTGGTAGCTCCCCCTCCCCATCGTAGGAGGGAGCTGGGGGGAGGGGGGACAAATACTCCAGAAAATTTGCCGGAGTACGGCGCGAGGTCGTCAGCGTCCAGTGGATAGCGGGATCGGCAGCGACGATGGCAGCGATTTGCCGATGCAAGCTCTCATTATCCCAGGCAAAATGCGCCGAGGGGCCACCGATCAACAGCAATCCTCGCGAGGGTTCCAGCGCGGTGGAAGGTTGAATCCGGTTCAGCGCGCCGCGCGTCGCCAGCACATTCCGGCGGGCAGGCGGCGCGTCATGTTCGGGAATCAGGCACAGGTCAAACAGGGAAAGTGGCAGACTGGGCCGCATCAGGACCACCGCTTTACCACGATGTACCCGACGGGCGGCCAACAAGGAAAGATGAGTGCGATGGCCCGCGCCCAGCACGATATCCGGAATCGGCAAATGACGCCAAGCCAGAAAACGTCCGATGAACAAGATGCTGAGTGCAGTCAGGGTCGGCAGCGGATCAAGCATCAACGCTTCGACGGGTCGCAACCGGGATAATGCTTCAAGCAATCCTCGGCTTTGACCGTCGTGCCCGGCCTTGCCATCGCTGAACCGCCAGACGACCAACGGACGCACAGCGGCTCCAATGTTGAATCAGTTAACCAGCACGAAATCCGCGCTGCAATACGGACACTTGGCCTTGCCAGTGGCTTCAATGGGCAGATAGACCTTGGGGTGGGAATTCCACACCATCATATCCGGCAGCGGGCAGGACATTGGCAAATCAGCGCGGCTGACTTCATAGGTTTTTTGGGTATTCGGCATGGTCCTGGCGGAAACAGCAGCGGCAGCCATCAGATTATTCTCCTGTTTTCTTGTTAATCGAATCCATCAGGTTTTCAGGCGAATCAAGCCAGCGTCAACCATTCAGGATATTCATCGCGGCGACCGTGAACCTGATCGAAGTACATTTCCTGCAGGCGCTGAGTGATCGGGCCGCGTCGGCCAAGACCAATCGCCCGGCCATCGACCTCGCGGATCGGCGTGACCTCAGCGGCAGTACCCGTGAAGAAAGCTTCATCGGCGATATACACCTCATCGCGGGTGATGCGCTTCTCCCTGACCGAAATGCCCAGATCCGTGGCGAACCGGATAATCGTATCGCGAGTGATGCCTTCCAGCGCCGAGGTCAGGTCCGGAGTATAAATCACGCCGTCGCGGACGATAAAAATGTTCTCACCGCTGCCTTCAGAGACATAACCCTCGGTATCCAGCAACATCGCCTCGTCATAGCCGTCGCGCATGGCGTCAGCCAAAGCTAGCATGGAATTCATATAGTTACCGTTCGCCTTGGCCTTGCACATCGTGACATTGACATGATGCCGGCTGAACGATGAGGTGCGAATGCGAATGCCGCGCTCCAGACCCTCCGCGCCCAGATAAGCGCCCCATTCCCAGGCGGCGACGATGACATGGACATTGAGATTATCGGCGCGAATCCCCATCCCCTCGGAGCCATAAAAGCACATGGGCCGGAGATAGGCACTGGCTAGATTGTTCGCGCTGACCGCTTGCCGACACGCTTGGTTGATCTCATCTTTACTGTACGGCATCGGCATACCCACGATGTGGGCGGAGCGGAACAGCCGGTCGGTGTGCGCCTGCAACCGGAAAATCGCCGCGCCCCGATCCGTCGCATAGGCGCGCACGCCTTCGAAGACGCCCATGCCATAGTGCAGGGTATGGGTCAACACATGGGTGTTCGCCTCGCGCCAGGGCACGAGTTCACCGTCATACCAAATTAAGCCATCACGATCAGACATTGACATTTTATTTGTTTCAACCCTTATCTATGCGGGACAGGTCATCCAGCGTTTTCCATCAAGCGTCGCCAAATACGAATGACGTTTTCGCGCTCATCCCGCGCCATATCATCCGGAATCTGCGCGAACTGTTCTTGCAACTTGAGCAAATGAATGCGGCGGCGTAGTCCCCGGTAGGCATAACGCAACCGGGCGGCGTCGGCGATCGAGAGAACGCCGCACCGTTCCAACCCATCGAGTTGCCGGATATTGTCAGTATAAGTCAATAGTTCCGGGTAGCGGCTGGCGTTCGCCAGAACGGCGTATTGCACCACAAATTCAATATCGGCGATACCACCCCGACCCTGCTTGAGATCGAAGACCTCAGCGGTGCTGGCGTCCAGTTCCGCCCGCATCCGTTCACGCATTTCCCGGACTTCCTGCCGCAGGGTCATCGGATCACGCTCACGCTGTAAAATTTCACCGCGAATCGCTTGAAACCGCTCGGCCAGCGCTGCTGGCCCAGCGACCACCCGCGCCCGCGCTAGCGCCTGATGCTCCCAAGTCCACGCCTGTTGGTGCTGATACTCGGCGAACGCCTCGAATGAACTGACCAACAGGCCCGCGCGGCCACTCGGTCGGAGCCGGGTATCAACTTCATAAAGCTCGCCGGCGCCAGTGCGGGTGGTCAGAAAATAGATAATGCGTTGCACCAGTTTGGCGAAAAAGGCGGCGTTGTCGATCTGGCGCGGGCCAGCGGTGAGTTGTCGGCGACCGGTACTGTCGTGCAGAAATACCAAATCCAGGTCGGAACCGTAATTGAGTTCGATCCCGCCCAGTTTGCCGTAGGCGACAATGGCAAACTGCGCGTCCCGCTCCACGCCCCCCGTCACGCACCGGGGTTGGCCGAATCGTGGCCACAGATCCGCCCAAGCCAGTTCCAGCACCTTGCGCAACAGGACTTCGGCGATTTCGGTCAGATGATCGCTGACGATCATCAAGGGCATGGCACCGCTCACATCAGCGGCGGCGACGCGCAAGACCTGCGTCTGTTTGAAATAGCGCAGCGCGTTGAGGATTTCTTCGGGATCGTCCGCCGGGGCGCGCTGGAGCTGTTGCGCCAATTCCAGCGCCAGTTGCCGACGATCCAGCGGTGCATACAGCACCGCGGGATTGAGCAGATCATCGAGCAGCAGCGGATAACGGGTCAAATGTTGGGCGATCCAGCCGCTGGCGGCGAACAGTTTGACCAGTTGCGTCAGCGCCTGCGGCTGATCGGTCAGCAACGCCAGATACACCGAGCGCCGCGCGACGGTTTCCAGCAGGTTGAGAATGCGCTCCAGTGTCGCCGTCGGTTGCGCGGTGATGGCGACCCCTTCCAGCACCCGTGGCATCAAGGCATCCAGCCGCTCGCGCCCACGCAGACTCATCGTGCGGTAGCTGAAGCCCTCTCTCAACGCCCGCAGCCGGTTCCAGGCCCGCGCTGGCACCTCAAAACCGTGTTCCGCCAACAGCGGCAAGGCGCGTTCTTCGTCGCAATCCTCCCGCCACAGCCCCGTTAAACCGGCCCCCGATGGCGATTCGTCAGCGCCGCCGAACACTAGGGTAAATTGCTGTGTGACCGCTTCGACATGCCGCGCCAGTTCCTGCGTGAACGCGCCCCAGCCGGGATAACCCATGGCAAACGTCAGCCGCAGCTTGGCTAACTCATCCTCCGGCAAATCATGGGTCTGCCGGTCAGCCCAGGCTTGCAAACGGTTTTCCACCCGGCGCAGGAACTCGTAGGCGGATTTGAGACTGTCCACCGCCGCTTCCGGCAGGCGACCGCTGGCAGCCAAGGTATCCAGCACCCGCAGAATGCTGCGTTCCCGCAACGCCGGTTCCCGACCGCCGTAAATTAATTGGAAGGCCTGACCAATGAATTCAATCTCGCGAATGCCGCCCGGCCCCAGTTTGATATTGCGCTGCATCTTCTTGCGTTCGACTTCCTGGGCGATCATGGTCTTCATGTCGCGCAGCGCTTCAAAGGCGTGGTAATCCAGATAGCGGCGATAGACGAAGGGTCGCAGCCCTGCCAGCAACCGCTGACCGGCTTCTGGGTCGCCCGCTATGACCCGCGCTTTGATCATCGCGTAGCGTTCCCAGTCCCGACCGTGATGCTGGTAATAATCCTCGAAGGCGGCGAAGGACAGAGCCACCGGCCCCGCATCGCCGAATGGTCGCAGACGCAGATCGACGCGGAACACGAAACCCTCGGCGGTGAGTTCCGCCAGAACCTTGCTCAAGCGCTGGCCTAGCCGGCGAAAGAATTCCTCGTTGCTGATGGCGCGTGAACCGTCGGTTTCACCCTGCTGCGGATAGGTGAGAATCAGATCAATGTCCGAGGAGAAGTTGAGTTCACGACCGCCCAGCTTGCCCATGCCCAGTACAACCAGCCGTTGCGGTTGACCGTCAGCGGAGCGCGGTTCGCCATAGCGTTGGCTCTGCCAGGTATGGAGCCGGTTGAGCGCCGCATTCACGGCTGCATCCGCCAGATCGGTCAAATCGCCGAGGGTCTCGGTTAATCCCGCCAGCCCGGCCAGATCACGCCAAGCGATGCGCACCATTTCCCGGCGGCGGAACCGGCGCAGCGCGATGGCGAGTTGTTCTTCATCCGCTACGTCCACCAGCCGCCGTTCCAGCCGTTCCGCCAGATCGCCAGGCGTATAAGCCGTGATCAAATCACCGCTGCCGGACAATTCTGCCAGCAATGCCGGCTCGCGGATGCAGGCTCTGGCAACGAATTCACTGCATGCCCAGACTTGGACCAGCGATTCCAGTACCGCGCCGGTGGGCAGTTCGATGCCCGTTGACCCGGAAGCGGTTTGCAACGCTTCCCAGTAGTGGGCGACTTCAGGTTGCAGCGGATTGGGAAGGCGGTTTAATGCCTGAGAAAATTCAGCCATGTTTATTGCTGTGCGGGTTCCTCAGTCCCACCGTCGGGTTCCATAGGCATTTCCTCTTCGGACATATCATCCTCCGCACCATCGGGTTCCATGGGTATGTCCTCCTCGATCACGCCCTCCTCCGCGCCCGCCGGCGATGTCAATGGAATCTCCCGATCATTCACGAACAACTTGCCGTCCGCGAAACGTGCGGTCGTCGTGTACCGATCCCCATCCAGCTTGATAAAACCGGCGGAAATCAATCTCTGAAGCTGCTGACTAGCCTGAGTCGCCGCCATACTCCGCAACGCCTGCGGATCGACCGGTGGCTCCTGCTCAGCGGCCTGGGACTGTAGCTCACTCATTATCTGATCCGTCAGCACCGTTTCAACCAGCGTCTTGGACACCGCCACATCAGCAGCTCCTTTTTCCAGCGCGCCCAGCAGACTGGTCGGGTTCTGCAACACGTTCGCCTCGTCGAAGTCCTGAAAATTCAGCGTCAGTTGGCCCTGCCAGTCGCCTTGCGTCATTTTCGCCTGAGTGTCGAGCATGAATTCCGGCTTGTTGGCGAGCAAGGTTTTCACCAGCGCCAGTACATCGTCCAACGCCTGCGGATCTTCGGGCTGGCTGGAGGCTTTCTGCTGCCACTGCTGGAGCTTCTCGACCGTCGCACCATCCAGATTACGCAACGCCAGATGCAGACTGCCGGTCCCGCTTTGCTGATCCATCGTGACCTGATCCGCTTTAACCCGCAATTCGCCGGCTACTTGCTGCGGATTCTGCTGAGTCAGCGCACCGGTCAAGCTCAGGCCGGTCATGACAAATGGGGAACTGGAGGTTGGATCCTGAGCGCGCAACTCGGCGATCTTGAAAGTCGATTCGCCAAACAGCAGATTGAATGGCCCTTTGCGCTGATCGACGGTCAGCGTCAGATCACGCAAGTGAACCTGCTCGCCGCCCGCCGCCGGTTGCCCCTCGCTAGCGACTTTTGGCTTGCTTGCCATTTCCAGGCTGGCGATAGCCAGGTTGCCCTGGACAGCGGTGTTTTTTGGCCCGACCTGAAATTGGCCCTGTAACCCGGAATAATTGAGGCTTTGCAAATCTTCAACGTCATTCAACGTCAGCGCCGGCATGGTGATTTGAGTCGCGCTGGCACCGTCGAAACCGATTTGTGAAATCGCCAGGATCGGCTCCTGGTTGCCGTACCACTTCGCCAGTTGCCGGGTCCAGTCACTGCTGTCCGGATCCAGGGTCGCTCGCACCACCGCGCCCGTCAGGCGCATCGGTACGCCGGGCGTCCCCCAACCGGCTAACGGTAAGGGGCCATGATAGACCTGCTGGCGAATCGAGAAGGACGGATCGGGGGCATCGTCGCTCTCCAGCTTGGCGATTTCCACTCGGGTGATGATGTGCGACGAAAACAGCCCGCGTTGATAGCGAACTGTGCTCAATTTGACGTTACCGCTTTTGGCGCTTTCCGCCAGCGCCTCTTCATACCAGCGCTCGGCTTTCATTCCTGACCAGTACGCCGCGCCGGTTATGCCCGCCGCCGCGATGACCAAAACGCCTATGACCCCGCCTGCCAGCTTGTTCATTGCTTAATTCTCCCGATGCCAATAGATGGCATTATTTCATAAACCGGCGATGAATCACCCACTGATCAGCGCCCTTAATTCCTCCGTGCGGCGATCTAATAACTCCGCGTCGCCGCGCGTCTCCACGTTTAGCCGCAGTAGCGGCTCCGTGTTCGAAGAGCGCAGGTTGAACCGCCAGTCGGCAAATTCCAGACTCAGGCCATCCGTTTCATCCACCGCCGGTTGTTGATCGGCATAGGCGGCGCGAATTTCTTCCAGCTTGGCCGGTGCATCGGCCACCCGGAAATTGATTTCACCGCTGCACGGAAAAACCCGCATCCGTGCGTTCATCAACGCCGACAACGGCTGATTGCGCTGACTTAACAGTTCGGCAATCAATAGCCAGGGAATCATGCCGCTGTCGCAATAGGCGAATTCGCGGAAGTAGTGATGAGCGCTCATCTCGCCGCCATAAAGCGCATCTTCCTGCCGCATCCGCTCCTTGATGAAAGCGTGGCCGGTTTTGCTCTGCACCGGAATACCGCCGGCGGCGCGCACTTGGTCGATGGTGTTCCAGGTCAGCCGGGGATCATGGATGATCTTCGCGCCCGGTTGCCGCGCCAGCAGGGTTTCCGCCAGCAGCCCGACCAGGTAATAGCCTTCGATGAACCGCCCGGTCTCGTCGAAGAAGAAGCAGCGGTCAAAATCGCCATCCCAGGCCAGTCCCAGATCCGCGCCATGCTCGCGCACCGCCTGAGCCGTCGCATCCCGGCATTCCGGCAGCAACGGGTTAGGAATGCCATAAGGGAAGGTTCCATCCGGCTCGTGGTGGATTTTGATGAATTGAAACGGCAGATACCGCTCCAAACCGTCGATGATCGGCCCCGCCCCGCCATTGCCCGCGTTCACCACGATCTTCAACTGCCGCAATGCGTCGGGGTCGATGTAACCCAGCAGATGGCGGAGGTAATCGCCTTTATCCGGCCATTGAATCAGTGCTCCGCGCCGGTTGAACACGGTGAACTCATCATCGGCGGTGGCCAAATCACGAATCTCGAACAGGCCACTATCGCCGCTGATCGGCCGAGCGTGTTCGCGCACCAACTTCATGCCATTGTAATCCAATGGATTATGGCTGGCGGTGACCATGATGCCGCCATCGAGCCGATGCTCAAACGTCGCGAAATAAATTTCCTCCGTGCCGCACAGCCCGATATCCAGCACATCCGTGCCGCCATCCAGCAAGCCTTTGACCAGCGCCGCGCTCAATCCTGGACTGCTCAGGCGCACGTCGTAGCCGACCGCCACCCGCCGGGGCCGCAAAAAGACCGCATAGGCCCGACCCAGGCGGTAGGCTAAATCCTCGTCCAATTCGTCGGGAATTCGCCCGCGAATATCGTAGGCTTTAAAACAGTTCAGTTCAGCACTCATCGTCATTTCGTTGCCTCACATTCTTCCCGGCCATAGGCATCGTCATAGCGCACGATGTCGTCCTCGCCTAGATAGCTGCCGGATTGCACTTCAACGATCTCCAGCGGAATCTTGCCGGGATTTTCCAACCGGTGACGGACCCCAACCGGAATGTAGGTAGACTGATTTTCGGTCAGCAGGAATACGTCCTCGCCCCGGGTCACGCGGGCGGTGCCATGCACCACCACCCAGTGTTCCGCACGGTGGTGATGCATCTGCGAGGATAAACTAGCGCCGGGATTGACCGTGATGCGTTTGACCTGGAAACGCTGGTCGAAATCGATGGAATCATAGCAGCCCCAGGGCCGATAAACCTTGCGGTGCAGTCGCCCTTCGGGACGCTGGCGGGTCTTCAGTTGATCGACAACCGCTTTGACATCCTGCACCCGATCCTTGCTGGCCACGAGCACCGCGTCGGGAGTTTCGACCACGACCAGATGCTCAACGCCCACCGTCGCCACCAACCGCGAGGCGGCGTCGATGTAGGAATCGCGGGTGTCAATGCTGATCACGTCGCCGCGTTCGATATTGCCTTCCGCATCCCGCTCGCCGACGTCCCACAGCGCGGACCAGGAACCGACATCGTTCCAGCCGACTGTCAGTGGCATGACCACCGCATGATCGGTTTTTTCCATCACCGCATAATCGATGGAATCCTTGGGGCAGGCGGCGAACGCGGCGCGATCCAGCCACAGGAAATCCCGATCGGTTCGACCATGGGTCAGCGCTTGCTGGCAGGCCACCAACATCGCCGGGGCGAAGCGCTCCAGTTCCGCCAGGAAGGTTGAAGCGCAGAACATGAACATGCCACTGTTCCAGTAGTAATCGCCGGATTGCAGATAACGCTCGGCGGTCGCTTGATCGGGCTTTTCTACAAAGCGCTCTACGGTGCAGACACCGATGTCATCCACCGGAGCGCCGGCCTTGATATAGCCGTAGCCGGTTTCCGGGACGGTGGGGACGATCCCGAACGTAATCAAGCAGCCTGCTTCAGCTTGGGGTACGACCTGGAGAATGGCGGCGCGGAAGCCGGCGACATCGGCGATGACATGATCGGCAGGCAGAATCAGCAAGAGGGGATCAGTGCCGCTGTGCTCGCTCTGGGCGTGCAAGGCAGCGATCGCCACCGCTGGCGCGGTATTACGGCCCACCGGTTCCAGCATGACCGCAGCGGGATGGATGCCCACGGCCCGCAGTTGCTCGGCAACCATGAAGCGATGATCTTCATTGCAAACAACCAGTGGCGCGGCCATGTTGTTCAGGCCGGCGATGCGCAACGCGGTGTTCTGCAACATGGTATTACGATCTACCAACGGCAGGAACTGTTTGGGATAGGCTTCACGGGACAGCGGCCATAACCGCGTACCGCTGCCGCCGGAAAGAATGACAGGGATGATCAGACTCATTTTTCGCCTCGGCCAATAGCGTAATAGATAAAGCCTTGCTCTTGCAGGTCATCGGGATCGTAGAGGTTGCGGCCATCAAAGATGACCGGCTGCTTGAGTGCCTGGCGGATCGCGTCGAAATCAGGGCTGCGGAATAAACTCCATTCGGTCACGATGACCAAGGCATCCGCGCCATCCAGCGTGTCCAATGGATGGTCGCAGAGTTGCAAGTCAGATCGCTCGCCGTAAATGCGCCGGGCTTCGTTCATCGCCGCCGGATCATAAGCGCGCACCGTACAACCTTCTCGCCACAGCGCCTCCAGCAGAACCCGACTGGGTGCTTCACGCATGTCATCGGTGCCGGGTTTGAACGCCAGTCCCCACAGGGCGAAGGCGCGCCCGCGCAGGTCATGGTTAAAATGACGCTGAATCTTGGTAAACAGTAAGGTCTTCTGCCGCTCGTTGACCGCTTCCACCGCTTGCAGCAGCGCAGCCTCGTAGTTGACGGATCGGGCGGTGTATTCCAACGCTTTGACATCCTTGGGAAAACAGGAACCCCCGTATCCCGCGCCGGGATAGATGAAGTGATAACCGATGCGTGGATCGGCGCCGATGCCGACCCGCACTTTTTCGACATCCGCGCCCAGCCGTTCGGCCAGATTGGCGATCTCGTTCATGAAGCTGATCTTGGTCGCCAGCATGGCGTTGGCGGCGTATTTGGTCAGTTCCGCTGAACGCACGTCCATTTCGATCAAGCGGTCGCGGTTGCGGTTGAAGGGCGCATAGAGATTGCGCAGCAGCATCGTCGCCCGATGGTCATCGCAACCGACGATGATGCGGTCGGGACGCATGAAATCCGCTACCGCTGCGCCTTCCTTGAGAAATTCCGGATTGGAGACCACCGAGAACGGAATGTTCTTGCCCCGTTCGGCGAGAACTCCCGTGATGGTCTCGCGCACCACATCCGCCGTGCCGACCGGGACGGTGGACTTGTTGACGACCACCCGGTAATCCTCCAAGTGCTGGCCGATAGAACGGGCGACGGCGCGCACATGCTGCAAATCGGCGGAGCCGTCTTCGTCAGGTGGGGTGCCAACCGCGATGAACTGGAACTGACCATGTGCGACGCCTTTCGCCACGTCGGTCGTGAAGTTCAGTCGCCCGTCGGCATCGTTGCGGCGAACCACCTCATCAAGGCCCGGTTCGTGGATGGGAATTTCACCACGTTGCAGCATCGCCACCTTGAGCGGGTTCACATCGACGCACAACACATCGTTACCAACTTCCGCGAAGCAGGCCCCAGTCACCAACCCAACATAACCGGAACCAAAAATTGTGACTCTCATCTGTTCATCCTAGTTAGCCAACGAATCCATCAGGACAGCGCGCGCAACGCAAAGGGAACCATCTCGCTCAAGACCTGTTGCACCACGGCATTGGCCGCCCGCGCTGCGCCCGCCGCATTCTCGCTGGGCGCCGGCGCTATCGCTTCGAATAGCCGGGTTTCCAAGACATGCCCGCTCTTCATCTCCACCACCTTCAGCCGGGTAATGAACCGCACCTGACTGGGTCGGGTCATGAATTCCTGTTGCAGACGAATCACATCGACATCCACCCGCACATCCGCCAGCGCCGGCGAAGGCGGCGACACCACGGCCTTGAACGCGCCACTGCTCTCGAAGGCCCGGACCAAAATCGGCAGCAGCATTTTAGCCGGCGTATCGCTCCACACGCTGTCTTTGTAGTAATCCAGTTTTGGCGACTCGCGGGTATAAGCGATTCGGTTCGAATCGAAGCCCGCCGCTTCTTTGGAAACGGTGACCAGCAAAATTTTATGGCTGGAGCGACGCGCCGGCGGCGGCGTGAAGGCGCCCACCTCCAGCAAATAGGCTTGCTGTGGGGGCGAACTGTCCTGCGGTAGCGCGCAACCGGCCAACATCAACAGCGTCCACAACATCCACGTCAGCCGGCTGGATTTGCTTGCGAGACTCCCATCCACGTCTGTTCCTCCTCAAATTTTAAGGTTTCAAGCCCGACGCCTGCTCACTCTTCCCCGGGTCCAGGCCGACCCTGTGGCTTGCCTATGAGCAGGGCGCGGGGATTTTGCTCCAGCATCCCGGCCAGTCGTTGCAGAGTCACCATCAGTGCGTTGGCCTGAATCAGCAAGGCGTCCAGTTCCGGTACGGTGTTCTGACTCAGCCGCCGCAACGCCTGCTGACCACCTCCGGCCAATCCGCTAAAGGCCAGGCTGGTCTGATTGAAACTGTCGGCGGCCTGACGCACTGCCTGAACGCCGGTCCGAACCTCACTCAAGGTCGCCTGAAACTGCGTACTCAAGCCGCCGGTTTTTTCCAGTTCTACGGCGGCTTTATCCAGCGCCTGGCCCAGCCGCTCGGCCCGCTTGGCCAGCGCTCCCGTCAGAGTTTCCACATTTGCCAGCGCCTGGCGGATGCTGTCGGATCGGTCGGCCACGGCCCCGGTAATAATGTTGAGGTGCTGAAGGGTCTGGGTGAAGGCGGCCTGATTATCATCACCCAGCAGTCGCTCCAAGCGACTGGACAGATTGTTGATATTGGTCAGGATATTATTGAAGGCATCGTCCAGTCGCGCGACCAACGATGGACCGGCCTGAATCACCGGTAAATCCTGGCCGGGTTCCTTCTCCAGCGGCAAGGCTTGGCCGCTACCGCTCAATTCTACTGAGGCGACGCCGGTCAAACCTCGGGTGGACAGCGTGGCGATAGTATCGCGGCGGATCGGTGTGCCGCGCTCGATGTCCAGCACCACATCGACCTGGTCGGGATGATTGGGGTCCAGGCGGATGGACTCGACCTGACCGACCTGAACACCACGATAGCGCACCGTCGCCTTGAGATTAAGGCCGGCCACCGACTCCTGGAAATAGACCCGGTAACGGTCGTAGGTTTTGTTATCGCCGCCCAGCGTCAACCAGAAAACAATGCCCAATAGCGCCGCGCCCAAGAGAATGACGAACAGCCCGACCAGCGTATAATTTACCTTGCTTTGCACGACTGTTCCCGCGCCGCACGACCGCGCGGCCCCTCAAAGTAAGCCCGAATCAGCGGATGTTCCGCGTGGGTCAGTTCCTGCATCGGCGCATAGCCAATCACCCGCCGCTCGCCGAGAAACGCAACCTGATCGGTAGCCTGCCACAGCGTATCGAGATCGTGGGTCACCATCACCACTGTCAGTCCCAACGATTCCTTGAGTTGCACCACCAGTTCATCGAACGCCCCGGCGCTGACCGGATCGAGACCCGCCGTCGGCTCGTCCAGAAACAGCAATGCCGGATCTAGCGCCAAGGCCCGGGCCAGCGCTGCCCGTTTCAACATCCCGCCGCTCAACTCACGCGGCAGCTTATTCCCGGCGTCAGCAGGCAGACCGGCCAGGGCGATCTTGAGATTGGCAATTTCCGCAATCCGCCCGGTGGAGAGTCGGGTATGTTCGCGTAAAGGCATCGCCACATTCTCCCGCACGGTGAGCGAACTGAACAGCGCGCCTTGCTGGAATAACATGCCAAAGCGCCGGCGCAGCCGAAACGCGGCGCTTTCGCTGATGCCGATGATTTCCTGACCGAATAATTGGATGGAGCCAGCCGTGGGTTCCAACAACAGAATGATCGCCCGCAGCAGCGTCGTTTTGCCCGAGCCGCTCCCGCCAACCAAGGCGACGATCTCGCCACGCTGGACGGTAAAATCCAGATTTTCGTGAATGATCGTCGCACCAAACCGGGTCTGCAAGCCGCGCACGACGATCACCGCGTCTGCTGGAGTCGGATTTAGCGCCACAGCCCCACTCCGCCCAGCACGACCGAGAACAGGGCATCGGCGGCGATCACCAGAAAGATGGACTGCACGACGCTAACGGTGGTTTGTCGGCCCACGCTGTCCGCACCGCCGCGCACCTGAAAGCCTTGATAACAACCGACCAGGGCGATGATCGCGGCGAACACCGGGGCTTTGCCCACGCCGAGCAGGAAGGAGGTCGGGGTCACCACCTGCGGGAAACGGTCGAGGAAATCCTGAAAACTCACATCCAGCAGCATCTGCGCCATGACCATCCCGCCGAACACGCTCAGGGCGTCGGCGAACACCGTCAGCAGGGGCAGGGCAATGATCAGCGCCACCAGTTTGGGCAGCACCAGCAAATCCATGGGCCGGATGCCGATAGTGCGCAGGGCGTCCACTTCTTCGGTGACTTGCATGGTGCCGATCTGGGCGGTGTAGGACGAACCGGTACGGCCAGCGACGATGATGGCGGTAATCAGCGGTGCCAGTTCGCGCAGCATGGTCAGCGCCACCAGTTCCACGATGAAGATGTTGGCGCCGTAGGTTTTGAGCTGCTGACCACCCTGATAGGCGATGACCACGCCCATCATGAACCCCAGCAGAGCGATAATCGGCAGCGCGTTAACGCCGGCAGTCTCCATATCGCTGAACAGTGCCCGCCAGCGGAAGCGGTGGGGATGCAATACAAGCCGGGCGAGAGAGGCCGAGGCTTCACCGATAAAGGCTAGGAATGCAACCGCGCGGAGTGCCTGAAATTCAACCTGCCGGCCCAATTGTTCCAAGCGATTCGGCAGGGGGGGAACCGTCGCCGTTCCCGCCGCTGCGAGCCGTTCCTTGACCAGATCCAGCAGCGCCTGATGTTTGTCGCGTAGGTTGATCAGCCGAACGACGCAACCAGCTCGTTCCAAGTCAGCGATGACACTCAACAGTTGCAATGCGCCCGTGGTATCAATGGCCTGGATGCCGGAGCCGTCCAGGGTGAGTTCGCCGGATGGCGGTGGATTAGCTAGCCTGCGGGCATCGAAATTTTCGATGCCATCCAGCGTCCAGTCACCTGCGCACCAGCACGCACCGTTCTCGCAGCGGAAGGTCGCATGGTCGGCGGGCGGAATGTTCGCCATCATGATTCGCTGCCAGTCATGCCGTCCCCGGAAAGTAGATATGGGCTGACGGTTATAGCCAGCCAGAGCGATAGAAGCAACCTTGGCCGCGACTCAAGCCGCTTTGCTCAAGGTTGCTCCTGCTCAAAAGGTCAGGAAATCACTGCAAATTGTCTCTTGACGACCACAAGCCCTGACTCTGGAAATCGGAGGGGCAGTGATCGGCAGCGTCACCGAGGTCGTTTCCGTCGTAGTCTGCGCGCCACCTGAATCATATAGTTCGTAATAGTAGACAGCTCCGGATACGGCATTCCACGAATAGGTGCAGTGGGGGAAGAAGCCAAAGTTTTCACATGCCACATTACCTCCGGTGGGCGCTGACAACCGTACATACCCGCTGTCGGAGTCGCTGAATGCGCTACAGCCAGCATTGTTACATGCTTTCACCAAATAAGCCCTTGGACTACCCGGCGTGGCGCTCGTGTCGTTGAAACTGGCGCTGGCGGATTGTCCCAGAAGGTAGGCAGGGCCATCGTTAAACGTATATGCCTCGTAATACGTCGCCCCTGTGACCGTGTTCCAGGTCACCTGGACCCGGTCGGTGTAGGCCCCGTCGCTGGCGCTCACGCCAGTCGGCGGTGCTGGTGGCTCGGTCAACGTGAAGCTGGCGCTAATCGTACACGCTTCGGTAATCGGCCCTGTCGTATAGGTCACACCGCTCAGGCTGCCACCGCACCCCGTGATCGAAGCAATCTGGTAGCCGCTGTTCGGCGTGACGGTGAAGCGAGCGGTCGCGCCGGCCTCGACGGTTTGCGTAGCCGGGGTAATCGTCCCTCCCGGACCCGCCGTGGCGGTGACGGTATAGGCATTCCGGCGGAAGGTCGCGATGCAGGTCAGATTCTGTGCGGGCATGGTGAAACTGGCCGCGCACGGTGCCGGACTCCAGCCAGCGAAGACGCTGCCTGAGTTCGGTGTCGCGGTGAGCGTCACCGTATCCCCCGCCGCGTAATTGCCCGCGCCGCCAACCGTTCCGGTTCCGGTTCCGGCGGCATTCAGCGTCAGAATATAGGTCTGCTCAGTAGTGAAACTGGCGCTGACGGCGCAATTCCCCGTGATCGGGCCAGTGGTGTACGTGGCGCCGCTCAGACTGCCGCCGCACCCCGTGACCGAGGCGACCATGTAGCCGCTGTTCGGCGTGACGGTGAAGCGGACGGTGGCACCGGCGTCAACGATTTGGGAAGGCGGGCTGATGGTCCCCCCCGGTCCAGCCGTGGCCGTGACGGTATAGGTCTGCTCAGTAGTGAAACTGGCGCTGACGGCGCAATTCCCCGTGATCGGGCCGGTGGTGTAGGTGGTGCCGCTGAGACTGCCGCCGCACCCCGTGATCGAAGCGATCTGGTAGCCGCTGTTCGGCGTGACGGTAAATCGGGCGGTCGCGCCGGCGTTGACGGTCTGCGTGGTTGGGGTAATCGTCCCTCCCGGACCCGCCGTGGTCGTGACCTGAATCTGGGTGGGCGCTTCAGGTTCTGGCGCAATCGGTGGGGGAATTTCCTGTTGCCGCTCCTGCAATTGAGTTACCGGTTGAATCAAACAGGCAGCGCCATCAGTCGCCGGATTACAGGGCGCTTCGACTACATCGTCATCGAATTGCAAAGATTGTTGCACGATGGGATCGACGCCGCTGTCCGGTATTACTGCTTGCCCCTGGCGGGTGCTGAACCGCGCTCGCAGGGCGGCAATGAGCGGCGACTGGCAAGCCGTTGACGCGATGAGGCCACTGACGCCAACTGTCGCGGCGGCGCGCTCCACAGCGCACACCATTTCGCCCGTCGCCTGACTGCCGTACCAATACACATTGGCCAATAATTGACTCAGGGTGAAGACTTGCTCCGCCGTAGCCGCGATAGGACGCACTAGGTCGGAGCCAGCCTGTCGCCGTTCGCCGACGGGCGCTTCAGCGCTTTGCACTCTGTTAAAGACGCGACGCGCCATCTCTTGCAGCGCCAAGATCAGGTTGCCATCCACTGGCGTGGTCACCGGTCCGGCCAAGACATTGCCGGATGAATCATGGAAGCTCACGGCAGCCGTGGTTTCGGTGAATGCGCTGAACCGCGCTTCAACGCCCGCCGAGTCGGTATAGACCGTCGGCAGGCCGTCTGCGGTCAGTTGGATATCCGCCGCTTGTCCGGTCTGGGTATTAGTCCAGGCGACGCCCTGAAGTTGGATGGGTTGGCCCTGGGCATTTTTGGCGGCCCGCACCCCGGTGGCGTCCGTGGAATCAGTCCCCGCTCCTGCCACGGTAAAGGCGTTGCGCAGGTCGGTAATCACCGAGACTATCGCCAGCTTGGGTGGCGTTGCCGTGGTCTGGGCCAAGGTGAAGTTCTGATCCGGTTCCGACCAGCGCAGGGTAGTGTTTTGCCCGGCGCTGGGAAAATCGTCCAGCGCGACCTTCTGGTCGAGACCGGTCAGGAAGTCCGCGCCCAGGGTGGTCACCGCAAAGTTGACGCTGGCGAACTCGACCCCATCGGCAAAGGCTTGCACATGATGAACGCCGTCGTCGAGGCTGTTCCAATTGAAGGTCAGGCCAAAACCGTTGTTCAGATCGCCGCACACGCTGGCCGTGTCGGGTCGCTGCGTGCCATAGGCGGTAGGCAGTCGGGGCTGGCCATCGACGCTGATCTCGACCCGCGTCGCGTCGCAGACCCAACCCCGGATCAAGCCCACGCCGCTTTCAAACGACCCCTGCGTGGGTGATTCCAGGTAGGTGCGTGGTGTGGGTGGCGGTGGATTGGCGGGCGGTGGCACGGCGGTCGCTTGGGCGATCACGAAATTCTGATGAGGTTCGGACCAGCGCACCGGGGTGGATTGGCCCGCGCCGGGGAAGTTGGGCAGGAGGTAGTTTTTGACCAGGCCGGTGATAAAGTCCTGACCGAGGGTGGTGACCGTAAAGTTGACGTTGGCGAACTCCACGCCGTCCACGAACGCCTGCAGGTGGTGGACGCCATCGCCGATGCTGTTCCAGTTGAAGGTCAGGCCAAAACCGTTGTTCAGATCGCCGCATACGCTGGCCGTGTCGGGTCGCTGCGTGCCATAGCCTGCCGGCAGGCGCGGCCCGTCGTTGATGCTGATCTCGATCTGCGTCGCGTCGCAGGCCCAGCCCCGAATCAGCCCCACCCCACTGCGCACAAAGGCGTTCGCCGAGGGGGACTCCAAAAATGCCTGAGTCTGCGCCAGGGAAGAGTAGCTCAACAGGGCGAGACACAGCCCCAAAAGCCAGATGAAAAAATTCGCCAGTTGCCTAAAATGTTGATGTTGATTAATCACTTAGACATCCTCCACGGCTATTGGAAATTCATGCCATCAAGGGTAAGGAATAGATTTTATAACACCATATTGGCAATCAATGAGGGCATTCGAATTACAACAAAAAAGAGTCAATTTGTAACTATTTTTTTCCAAACGCTAGCGCGGATTCAGCCGCCGCCAGGCAGCGGGGTCCTGTTGACTGCCCGATTCTTTCCAAACGCCGCGCCGGGCTTTTTGCGCCTCTGTCTGGGCTTGCCGGTACGCTGGCGAATCGTTGTATTGCTCATACATCACCGCCTGTCCCAGCCTGACCATCTCCAAACCTACATCGCGCTCGCCGACAAAGGCTTGCGCAACGGTGCGGCCATAACGGTCCTGATCGCGCACCTGCAACCGGATCGGATCGCTCAGGGGCAACAAACCGCGCAACGCTTGTTTCGCGGTGTTGCCCCACGGTTTCTGCGCCATTTCCGGCGAATCGATGCCGAACATCCGCACTTTCACCTCACCGGATGGACAACTGGCGGTTAGGGTATCGCCGTCGTAAACTGATTTGACAGTACAGGTCAGTTCCGCGCCCTTGGGTGTGGCGGAAGGCGGCGCTTTCGGTTCATGCAGAACATAGCTCACCGCGATAATGGCGATGACCAGCCCGCCTATCACCCAGGGCGAACGGTTCTTGCGGCGGCGGGTGCGGCTCAGTTCGCCGCGCAAGTGGGTGCGTAATGCTTTGAGCAGGTCTTGTTTCACCGGTCAGGCTCCTAAGCCGCCCGCAGCGCCTGAGCGTGCCAGGCCAGATGTTCGCCGATGAAGGTGGCGATGAAATGGTAGCTGTGATCGTAGCCGTCCTGCATCCGCAAAGTGAGCGGAATCTTTCGGGCAGCGCAAACCCGTTCAAGCGAGGGCGTATGCAACTGCTGGGACAGAAATTCATCCGCCGTGCCTTGATCAATGAGCAGCGGCATCGTCGTCGCCCCAGCTTCGATCAGGCGCACAGTGTCGTAAGCGGCCCAGCTCTCGCGGTCGTTGCCCAGATAGGCTTTGAAGCAGCCTTGCCCCCAACCGCTGGCCATCGGGTGGCAAATCGGCGCAAAGGCTGACACGGATTGATAAGCTCCCGGCTCCTTCAAGGCGCAGACCAGCGCGCCATGCCCACCCATCGAATGGCCGGTGATTGAACGCAGACCGGGAATCAGCGGCAGTTCCGCTTCGACCAGCGCCGGCAATTCGCGGGTGACGTAATCGTACATCTGGTAGTTTTTCGACCAAGGCGGTTGAGTCGCATTGACGTAGAAACCCGCGCCCTGGCCGAGATCGTAGCGGTCGGGCACATCCGGGATTTCCGCGCCACGCGGGCTGGTGTCGGGAATGACCAGCGCCAGCCCCAGTTCCGCCGCATAGCGCTGCGCCCCGGCCTTGACCCGGAAGTTGTCGTCGGTGCAGGTCAGGCCGGACAGCCAGTAAACCGCTGGAACCTTCTCCGTCGCGGCCTGGGGCGGCAGATAGACGGAAAAAGTCATGGCGCAATGGCAACTGACCGAGTCGTGGCAGTAGCGGTTCAGCCAGCCGCCAAATTCCTTGATCGCTTCGATGTGTTCCACGTCGCTGGTTCCTAAAACAGAATGACCGAACGGATGCTCTTGCCCTCGTGCATCAGCTTGAAGGCGGTATTGATTTCCTCCAGCGGCATCGTGTGCGTCACCATCCGATCCAGCTCGATTTTGCCTTGCAGGTAATTTTCCACATAGCCGGGCAGTTGCGTGCGGCCCTTGACCCCGCCGAACGCGGTGCCTTTCCAGACGCGACCGGTGACCAGTTGAAACGGCCGGGTGCGGATTTCCTGGCCTGCGCCGGCCACGCCGATGATCGTGGACACGCCCCAGCCCATGTGACAGCACTCCAGCGCCTGACGCATGATCTCGACGTTGCCGATGCACTCGAAAGAATAATCCACGCCGCCGTGGGTTATCTCCTTGATGGCGTCCACCACGTTGCCGCTGATTTGCTTGGGATTGAGCGTATCGGTCGCGCCTAATGCGGTGGCCATGGCGAATTTGTCGGGGTTGGTGTCAATCGCAATGATTCGCCCGGCCTGAGCCATGACCGCGCCCTGAATCACTGACAGGCCGATGCCACCCAGCCCGAATACGGCCACGGTGGAGCCGGGTTCAACCTTGGCAGTGTTCAGCACCGCGCCAATGCCGGTAGTGACGCCACAGCCAAGTAAACAAACCTTGTCCAGCGGCGCGGCGGGATTGATTTTAGCCAGGGCGATTTCCGGGACGACGGTGTACTCGGCGAAGGTCGAGCAGCCCATGTAGTGGAATAGCGGCGTTCCCCGGCAGGAAAAGCGCCGGGTGTGGTCGGGCATGTAGCCGGTCCACACGGTGGCGGCGATGGACTGGCACAGGTTGGTTTTCGTGGAATGGCAGTATTCGCACTCGCCGCATTCCGGGATGTACAGCGGAATGACATGATCGCCGGGTTTCAGCCCCTTGACGCCGGGGCCACATTCGACGACGACGCAACCGCCTTCATGGCCGAGGATGCAGGGAAATGCGCCTTCCGGGTCGTCGCCGGACAGGGTAAAGGCATCGGTATGACAGACGCCGGTCGCCACGACTTGCAACAAGACTTCGCCTTTCCTGGGGTCTTCGACATCGACTTCTTCAATCGTCAGAGGCTTTTGCGGTTCCCAGGCGACGGCAGCGCGAGCTTTCATGGGGGGTTTCCTCAGATAGGTTGAATGCGTTCAGTTGAGAAACCAGGTTTTACACAGGGAGATTAGGCGTTTATCACGCTGCTTTCACCATGAAATCAACGTGGATGGCGTCGTAGGGAAAGACAATTTTCCCGTCCTCGGTTTTATCCAGCAGGCCAGCGTTCAGGAGTGCGTGAACGTCGCCATGCACGGCCTTGACATCGCGCTGAACCCGCCGTGCTGCTTCACGGATAGTGACTGGTCCCACGCCGGTCAAGGCTTCAATCAGTTGCCAACGTTTGACAGTCAGGACTTTCCAGAGCAATGCCAGAGTCTCGAAACTGATTCGTGGAGCCGAAGGCGTCAATGTTTCCATCGCAGCGGCAACATCGGTCAATGTATCGGCCAGACTGCGTACTTCAAGCGTTACTGTGTTCATTCATCCACCTCGTGATCTCGTCGAAGAAATCTGCCATGAGTTGGCGCGGGCTGGAAAACGCATACATAAGCTTCTTCGTCATCGCCTATGTGCCGGTGATCACCCTTGCCGGTCTCATTGTCGTAGCGCAGGACACATACGCCGTCGACTACAAAAGCCAGCCGATATTTGAAGACATGCTGGCTTCCAGAAACAGGCTTTGGCACATGCCAAACGACGATGTCGGCGAAGGCGTTTTCGGCAATATCGACTCGGCGGCGGATCAATTCTTGCGCTTTCATAGTGACCATGATGGCTATGCCCCGGTATGTTGTCAATCTATCCAACACATGACGGGCTATACTGATTTCAATGTTACAATCGCCCGCTCAGACTTTGCTCATTCATCACCAGAAACCGCTACTTCATGAACTTGCCACCCGACGATCAGCAACTTCTCGATTGACCTTATTTATCGAATAAACCTTAAAAGTTACAGTACTCATCACGCTATCTTGCTCATCCACCTGAAATCATTGAATAATGTTGCCTTCGTTGTTTAAATATTACAATCATAATACTTTAACTTTTTCTCTTGAATCCGATACTTATCAAGGATACTGTAAGGGACACTGCCAATTTTCCTGTGATCGGAACGGGCATCACTTTGAAAAAAATAGCTAAATACGCCAATCTGAAGGATTGAAAATGGCAATCGAAAAAGATCAGTTTGGTTTCCGCGTAACCAGTCAAGCTTCCTTGTTGGCGTCACAAGGTAAAGATTGGTTTGAATCTGCCAGTAATAGTGCTGTGCAATCGCTTTGTAATTGTAATCCAGGCAGGGCAAGCAATGTCATAGATGACGTTGAAAAAGCTACAGGCTGGGTAAATAAACGAAATCGGTTAAAATCACAGGATGATAACCACTCGGCGTATGTTCAAAGTGTGGGTCAATCAAATGAGTACGGCAAAGAAACTGGTCCCCGTACCCGCAAAGTGAAAGGTATTCTTCCAACTGTAACTCGAAATTGGATTATTTCTAACCTTGTCCAAGATTGGGTTAGAGCCGGAAATGATCCCGATGATTTACAACCTCCGGATGAAGTGACTCCGGAAACACTGGCCAGCGTCTGGGGTTTCCAGACAGGTTCCCCGGGATGGTTAAGGCATATTAATGAAAAACTCGGTGGCCTCGAAAGCGAGGCGGCCATTACCCTACGCCAGTGGGCGGGACGTCCGCTGACCTGCGCACAAGCGGAACTTGAACGCGCTGTCGAGACTAAAGCTCAATTAGAATCCGCTGTTAAAAAATATGTAGGAAAGGCTATTCAAAGTCTTAATGAATTCCAAAGCCTTGCCAGTAAAAAATCTTGGGATAGTGATGAACGTGTATATCGTATACGACATGCATTAGCTGAACTAAAATCTGTCATAATAGATTCTGAAGAATAAAGAAATGGCAGACTGAAAACCATAAAAATCAGGAATTAAAAATCCTATGAACTTGCCACCCGACGATCAGCAACTCCTTGAAGAACTCTGCCAGCAGCATGGCGTCAGCGCGCCTAAAGTGTTGCAACTGTTGCAGACCGTGCGCGAGTACGAATTCAAAGAGCGCCGCATCGGTGTCCATGCCGCATTGCGTGATGTTCTCAGTACCCGCTATCCCGAATCCGACTATCAAGAGAGCTAACCCATGGACGAACAAGAACTCATCCAAAACCCTGAAGCCCTGCTGGCATTGATTCAACAGGCGGTTCAGTATGTTATCGAACAGCGCCCGGACACAGCCGCACAGGAGGCGCAATTGCGGGCCGTTGCCAAGGCGATTGAGCAACTAGAAAAACAACAGGTGCCGGTTCCCGACAGTCTGCGGCAGACGAAAATGACCTTGGTGGCTGAGATCAATCAAGAAACCCAATGCAATCACCAACTGATAGTATTGGGCGATGGGTTAACTGAAGTGTTGGAAATAATTGAAAGTGTAATCGGGCAAGCGTCGAATAATGATAAAGCATCTATAACGCGCCCTCGTCGCCGTAAAAGTAATGGCTCAAGAACAAGCAGAAAAGTACTTCAAGACTATGTATTGGCTGCACTTACTGATTTAGGAGGTTCTGCACACTCTTCTGAAGTACTTGATCGGATTCATCAACTATTTGGAGAAAAATTACTACTAGGCGATATGGATTATCATAAAGATTATGATGTCATCTGGCGATATAATGTTCAATGGGCATATCAAAAATTGATCCACGATGGTGTAGCCTGTCGTAGTACCGGCGGCTACTGGAAACTCGCTGAGAACCCACTATGAGATTCAAGCGACTGAGCATTGAAGGTTACAAATCCTTCCGCTACTCCACTGAAATCCTCTTTCCCGCCAGCCAGGACAGCAAAAGCATTTTCCTCATTGGCGGCATGAACGGCGCAGGTAAAACTTCCTTCATGGAAGCCATTAACCTCTGCCTGTACGGCGCCAAGTCCGACCTGATTTTCAACGCCATTAACCGCCAGGAAAAAGCCGACGGCAATTACAGCGCCGCCTTTGAACTGACACTGGACACCGACGACGGCGCGGAAATTATCGTTAAACGCTCATGGTCCGCTGGCGCAACGCCCAACCCGAAACCCAAAGACCTCGAAGAACGACTTATCGTCATCCGCGACGGCAAACGGGCCTCCGTCCAAAGCAAATCAATGTGGCAGGACTTCATCCGCGCACTCATCCCGCCCAGCATTACCCAATTCTTCTTTTTTGATGGTGAGAAAATCCAGGAAATCGCCGCTGAAGATCACTCCGAAGTCCGCCTGCAAAAATCACTGGAAGCCGCCCTCGGCATTGAGTTCATTCAGCGCCTGACCGACGATCTCATCTACATCAAAAATCAGGAACGCCAAAGCTATGTCGAGATTTCCGACGCCGATCTCGAATTCAAACAGAGCGAACTCAAAAAAGAACGCAGCAAACTGGAACGCCGGAAAAAAGAACGCCTGGAAGCGCAGGAAGATTTGGACAATTTCCGTCAACAATACGACGAAGCCAAAAAGCGCTTTCAGGCCACCTTTAACACCGAACCCGAAGCCCGTGAAACCATCCGGGAGAACGAGAAAAAACGCTTCCAGGCCGCGAACCGTCTCGGTCAAGTCGATAACGAAATCAAGACGCTCTGTGAAAAAACTCTGCCTTTAGCCGTCGCCAGCAAACTGTTCAGTGGACTTAAACAACGCATTGAAGCCGAACGCGGTACCCTGCAACAAGACGCCATCCGCGACAACGCCGCCACGCTCACCCAAACACTGATTCAGGCAGTAGAAGAACCGGAACCGCTTTACTCCGCTCCGTTGAGCGTCGAACAACAGGCGGAACTGGAACAGCGCATTTTCAAACGATTGCGCCAAGGTATGGGCCTGAATGACATCCACTCAGTCCTCAACCTGTCCGAACGCGAAGCCGCCCGGATTCTGCACCGCATCGAAGAAATCGAAAGCAGCGATTTGTTCCGCCTCACTGCACTGCTCGACGAAAAACACACCCTGGACGCCGAAATTCAGCAACTCGACCTCGCCCTGCAACCCAGCGCCAGCAACGCCAGCGAACGCCAACTCTTCGAGGAACTGCAAAGCGAGATGGAAGGTTGCTCTACCCAAATCGGGCGCAAGTCCGAGCAACTCCGGTTATTGAACGACGACCTGTTGGTGCTGGAAAAACGGCTACGCGAGATTGAAACGGAAATCTCCCGCCTTTACGAACGCCACCAGGTCTCACGGGAAAAGGCTGACTTCATCACCGAATGCGACGCCATCGCCAGCCTGCTCGGCCAGTTCATCATTCGCCTGCGAGAAAACAAAGTCCACCTGTTGCAGGAAAAAACCTTTGAGATGTACCGCCAGCTCTCCAGCAAAAGCGGCTTGATCAAAGACCTGCTGATTGACCCTAAAACCTACGAGGTCTCGCTACACGACCGTAATGGTTCCGCCATTCGCAAATCCGGCCTGTCCGCTGGCGAAAAGGAAATCTTCGCTATTGCGCTGCTCTGGGGACTGGTGCAAACCAGCCAATTACGACTACCGATCATCATCGACACGCCACTCTCCCGCCTCGACAGCAGCCACCGCCAACATATCGTCCATTCCTATTTCCCAAACGCCGGCGAACAGGTGGTTATTCTCTCCACCGACACCGAAGTCGATGAAGCGTATTACGCGCAACTCGAACCCTATTTATCCGGGGCCGGGAGGCTGCAATTTGACCCGCGCCAAGAACTAACGGTGTTCCAGCCTGGCTATTTCTGGGAGCATTGAATCATGGCCGACCGTCTCATGACCTCTATGGCCGCTGACGACGTGTTAACCGCCCTGCGCCGGGAAACCCGTCTCGACAAAGCCGTGTTGGCGCGTCTGGCCTGCTGTTTATCGCTGGCGCTGGATGGTCGGGAAGTCCCGCCCAGCATTAATTTCAGCGGTGGCGAAATCCGGCAGACGAGTTTTCTGGGTCCCGACGGGCCAGTGATTTACGCCCTGATCGCCCATGTTTATGAACAGCCCGACCTCCCCGACGAGGTGCTGTTTTCCAACCGTTCGATTATCAAGAACCACATTGACCGGGGTTGCGCCCGGTTGGAACAATGGTTTAACGAGTGCGAACGCGATGTCAGCCGATGGCTGGAACACTTGCTGAAAGTTGTGGAATTTGATGGACGGCGCGAACTCATCGGCGCGGGACTGGACCTGCTCATGGGTCGCACTGTGCTGGACCAGCGGAACGTCATCGCAGAACTGAATAATACCGCCAGACACGCCAATTCTCATCTGGCGATCATGGGCAAGCCTGGCGTCGGTAAAACCCAGTTTCTGCTGAAAATCCTGACCGACATCCGCATCCAGTCGAATTTTCAAACCCACTTCATTTACTTTGACTACAAGGGTGATGTGGTCAGCAACACGCGCTTTCTCGACCTGGCTAAAGCGCAGCCCTACCGGTTATTGCAAAGCGGCCAAAACCTGCCGATCAACCCATTCATCCTGCCGGTTTACGACGATCAGACCATCAACGTTTCCGCCCGTGAAAAAGCGGAGAGCTTCGCCTCGATCAACGCCAAGCTCGGCGTGGTGCAGAAAGGCGCATTGACCGAAGCGATCCGCGCTGGCTATGCCCAACGCACTGCTACTGACGCCCCTTATCCTGATTTTCAGGACATTCTTAATATCGCCGCCCAAATGTATGAGGATCAGGGGCGAAATGACGATAGCCTGATCGAGATTCTGCGCGACCTCGCCACGTTTAACCTGTTCTGGAAACACGGCGACGCCACCGCGCCCATGGAACGCCTGACTCAGCGGACGTTGTTGATTGACGTTCACGCTATGCCCGTTCTCAAGGAACTGGCCGCGTATCTGGTCATTGAGCGGCTCTACAAGGAAATGGCGCTGCTGCCAGACAGTCCCGTAGAAAACGACCGGCGCACGATCCGCACGATCCTGGTCATCGACGAAGCACATAACTATCTAAGCCAGCGTAATCTCTTTCTCCAGCGCATCATCCGCGAAGGCCGCTCCAAAGGCATCGTGGTCTTTTTCGCTTCGCAATCGCCGAATGACTACCAGCAGAAGTTCTTTAATTTCCAGGAACTGCTGGAATTCACCTACCTGTTTCAATGCGATGGCGTATCGGCCAGCGCCCTGCAAGACATTCTTGGGTGTAGCAGCAAGACCGCTAAGGATTTACAAGTGGAAGTCGCCCGGCTGGAACCCGGACAGGTGATTAGCCGCAGCCCTAATCAGACTGAGGACTTTGTGAAGTTCGCTGCTGAAGCCTTTTATAAAAGCTACGGCTGATCAATCCCCCGGAGATCACTGTCATGCGTTTTCCCTATGGTTTGGCCGATTTTGCAACGCTTATTAGTGAAGATTATTTCTATGTAGATCGCACTGATCGTATCCCATTGATCGAGAATGCCGGTCGACAACTGTTATTTCTCCGCCCGCGTCGGTTTGGCAAGAGCCTATGGCTGTCGACGTTGGAGAATTATTACGATCTAGCGAAAGCTGGGGATTTCGAGCGGTTGTTCGGGAAATTAAAAATTGGTCAGAATCCAACTCCGCTGCACAACCGTTATTTTATTCTCAAACTCAATTTCTCGGTCGTCGATCCCAGCGGCGATCGTGACGCCATTCGCCGAGCGTTGTTCGACCATCTCAACGTCCGTATTACTGATGTCATCGGGCGCTATGCCGAATGGCTGGGTGACCGGGTTTGCGTTTTACCGGATAATGGCATCGCCTCATTTCAATCGTTAATCAGTGTCGTTTCCCAGACGCCCTATAAACTTTATTTGCTGATTGACGAATACGACAACTTCGCCAATGAAGTTATGATCAGTCGGGAACGAGGGAAGCCGCGTTATCAGGAACTGGTCGAAGGTGAAGGCATCATTAAAACCTTCTTCAAGGCGGTCAAGGACGGGGCGGAAGGACGGGGCGTGGATCGCGTATTTATCACCGGCGTGTCGCCAGTGGTGTTGAGCGACATGACCAGCGGCTATAACGTCGTTAAAATCCTGTCCCATCGCCCGGAATATGATGATTTGCTCGGCTTCACTGCGGATGAAATTCAAGCGACGCTGGAACAAATCGCTGCATCCGGCATGATGCCCACCATTCCCGTCCCGGAAGCGCTGTATTTAATACGCACGTTCTACAATGGCTACTGCTTTTCACCCCGGAGCGCCGTGCAGGTTTATAATCCGACGCTGGCGCTGTATTTTCTGGAAGCCTTGGCGCAGGATGGGGAATATCCGGCCAAGATGCTCGATGACAATCTAGCGATGGATCGCAACCACATTCAATACGTCGCCCGATTACCGCATGGATCGACGCTAATTACCCAGGCGCTGGCGGCGGATGCTGAACGCCCGGAATCGGCGATTCTGATTGACCAACTGGCCGACCGCTTTGGGGTGGAGATGATGCTCAATACCCCGAAAGACCAAACCTTTCTCGCCTCCTTGCTCTATTACTTCGGCGTGCTGACGA
Source organism: Pseudomonadota bacterium (assembly GCA_022709365.1). Taxonomy (GTDB): domain Bacteria; phylum Pseudomonadota; class Gammaproteobacteria; order Competibacterales; family Competibacteraceae; genus UBA2383. Next base: position 247 of record JAKLIY010000036.1, on the reverse strand, counting down.
TTGCCGGACGGAATAAACTAGGCCAGTTACGCCTGACCATCCCCAATCTGGTAGTGCGCAAACTGTATCAGGACTTTCGCTCAATCTTCTCGATCAAGCGGGTTGATACACTGGAATACACGGATTACGTAACTCATGACGTAAATACTCACTCCAGAGGTTGTTTTTAACTTGGTAGAGGGTTGTCTTCATCTTTTTCGCCATCACTTTTAATGAAAACCATGCCTGATAACAGCACGCAAAATGA
>JAKLIY010000035.1 GCA_022709365.1 Pseudomonadota bacterium | reverse complement strand
GATGATGCCTTCGGCCCCGGCCTCGACCAGCCGCTGTAGAATCTTCCGGTACTGCGCCCGCGACTCGGCCCGGAGGTCGCCCTGACAGAGTTCCTCATAAATGACGCGGTGAACGATCGCCCGATCCACGGGGTCGGGAATGATGACCGTCAGGCCATGCTGCGCGGTCAGCCGGCCCCGGTAGAAATCCTGTTCCATCGTGAACCGGGTGCCGAGCAGGCCCACGGTGTGGAATCCGGCCTGCTTCACCGCCACAGCGGTCGGATCAGCGATATGCAGCAGCGGAATATCCACCGCGCTTTCAATCGCCGGTGCGACCTTATGCAGGGTGTTGGTACACAGCGCCAGCCCCTCGGCTCCGGCGGCTTCCAGAGCACGGGCCGCGTCCGCCAGTATTCGCCCGGCTTCATCCCACGCCCCGGCCTGTTGCCGCCGTTCAATGTCGTGAAAATCGACGCTGTAGAGGATCAGCCGGGCGGAATGCAGCCCGCCCCGCCGCTCCCGCACGGTTTCGTTGATGATCCGGTAGTACGGGAGGGTCGATTCCCAACTCATCCCGCCGAGCAGGCCGAGGGTTTTCATAGCGACGCTCCACCAGAGTGATTCCTCTGGTGTTCTGACCCCGCCAAGAGGGCCGGGGCCGGTTTTAACAAGGCGCTTTCCCAGTACACCACGCCTGGCAGTGGGTTGGCATAGTAGGGCGCACAACGCCGGAAACCCAGTTCGCTGTAGAGGCGCATCGCCGGATCCAGCGTGTCCAGAGTATCCAACCGCATCACGGCATAATCCAGGGCGGTGGCTTCGTGGATGATCTGCGTCGCCAGCCCGCGCCCCCAGCCCTGACCACGATACGCCGGGCGGACAAACAGCCGCTTCATCTCACAAACCCCTGCCTCTTGCAACGGACGCAGCGCCACACAACCCGCCGCCTGTTCGCCCACCTGCGCCAGCAGCAACCGGCCCTGGGGCGGCGCATAGCGTCCCGGCAAAGTCGCTAATTCTTCCTTGAAACCCTGGAAACAGAGATCGACGCCCAGGAATCGCTCATACTCGCGAAACAAAGTCCGCACCGCTTCAATGTCGCTGGTGGTGTGTACTCGAATGATGCGCATCAACGGCTCGTCTTAACGCCCTCAGAAAATAAGGAGGCTGTTCTTGGTAACCGATTCCATGCCCCACTGGCAACCACTCACCGCGCTCCCGCTCATCGCGTCCCTCATCGATGGCGAACTGGCGGACGGTCAGGAACACCATGCGACCCTGCTGTCGGTGCGCGACCGGCCCTATGTGCTCGACGACGCCACCGTCGAACGCAGCATCAAACTACACACCGAGCAGCGGGATTTTCTCGGGGTGTTCGTGGAGCAAATCGCCCGCTGGCGTCACAACCGCCCCACGGACGCGCAACGCCGCGAACTGGACCGGCTGGAGGGGCAGCTTGAACGCCTGCGAGCGGTCCTGAACGACATTCTCGAACTCGCCGAGGAACTCCAGCGGGGGACTATCGAGCGGGTCCTGGCCAAAAACGATCGGGAACGGGGCCTCAATGCCTTGCTGCGCAGGACGAACCGGCGCGGGTGTGCCTGCTCCGAATTCCCGGCATCATCTGCCAAGCCTTGAAGGCAAGCCGCCAGATCAGCCTTCATCCTTCCGTCCGGGTTTCGCTGATAGCGCCGCCAGGTCTTCGTCCCAGCGCGTCGCGCCGAACAGGATGATCTTGAGCTGCCGTACAAAGTTTTCGGACATCTCCGCCTCAAGCAAGGGCTGATGAGGCGGCAGATCGAGGATATCGGTTGCCGCCGCGAGCATGGTCATCACGATCATGCTGCAAACCATTTGCAAACTCGACGTCGGTAGGTTGGCGTAGAGGCCGCGCAGTCGGAAATCCTGCGCCATTTCATGGGTGAAATGGGTTACGTCATTGCGAATCGCCAGGCGCAGGATGCGGCTCCCTCCCGAGCGCTCGCTGGAGATGAACACGAACTGTAAGCGGTTGAGTTTCACGTAGTCTTGATAGACGCTCACCGAACGCCGCAGCATGTCGCGCGGCGCGACATCCATCTTTCGTGCCTCACGCAGCAGGCGGCGTAGCGTAATACCCACTTCCTCGACCAGCGCCAGCCCGAGTTCATCGGTATTGCGAAAGTGCCGATAGAAGGCGGTCGGCGCCACGCCCGCCTCGCGGGCAATCTCGCGCAGCGCCAAACTGGTGAAGCTGCGCCCCTCCCCCATCAGGGTCAGGGCCGCCTGCAGCAGATTGGCGCGCGTCAGATCCTTGCGCTCGCTGCGCGAAACCGCGTTGGAGCGCTTTCGAGTGGATATGCCAGATACCATAAGAGTCCTTTTTTTCCGATTCAGCGGAACAATTGTACAGATACTATAAGTAATTTTACATTTATATACAATACATTAAATGCTTGCTAAGCAGTATAACCAATTTACACCATCTTTTCAGTGAACAGTCATACACAATGTGTCCGCAAGAACCCGGAGGAGCATCATGAGCGCCACGAATACTCTCAAAACCTGGCCCCGGCTGGCGAGCCAGCGACCGGTAACCATTGAGCCCTCCTGACCCACTCACTGCCGTGGCCCAAGCGCTCATGAAACTTGCCGCGCTCCACGGGCGGCGGATGGCCCGATATCCTTAAATTTCCAAAGGTAACCACATGCCCACCTATAAAGCTCCACTGCGCGACATGCGCTTCCTGTTGAATGAGGTGCTGGATTACCCGGCGCACTATGCCAAGCTGTCAAACGGTGGCGAGGCGACGCCTGACATCGTAGCGGCGATCCTCGAAGGCGCGGCCACCCTATGCCAGGAAGTTCTCGCGCCGTTGAACCTTTCTGGCGACCAGGAAGGCTGTCACTTTAGTAACGGTGACGTCACCACTCCCGCCGGATTCAAGGAGGCCTACCAGCAGTTTGTCGCAGGGGGCTGGCAGGGCCTTTCCTTCCCGGTAGAGTACGGCGGCCAGGGGCTGCCCACCTCGCTCAGTATCTTCAAATCGGAGATGATGGGCGCAGCCAACTGGTCGTTCAACATGTATCCGGGCCTGAGCCTGGGGTGCATCAACACGATCCTGCAATACGGGACCGAAGCGCAGAAGGGACAATACCTGCCGGCCTTGGTCAGCGGTGAATGGACCGGCACCATGTGCCTGACCGAGCCGCAATGCGGCACGGATCTGGCGCAAGTCAAGACCCAGGCTGAACCACAGCCCGACGGCAGCTACAAAATCACGGGCGCCAAAATGTTCGTCTCGGCCGGCGAGCATGATCTGGTCTCCAATATTGTGCATATCGTCCTTGCGCGCCTGCCCGGCGCACCGGCAGGCACGCGGGGCATCTCGCTGTTCATCGTGCCCAAATTCCTGGTCAACCATGAGGGTTCGGTAGGCCCACGCAACGCCGTCCGTTGCGGCTCCATCGAACACAAAATGGGCATCCATGCCTCTGCGACCGCCGTACTCAATTTTGATGGGGCGGTCGGCAGTCTCATCTCCGACCCCAACAAGGGGTTGGAGGCCATGTTCACGTTTATGAATACCGCGCGTCTCGGCACGGCCATCCAGGGCATCGCCCACGCCGAAGCGTCGTTTCAAGGCGCGCTGTCCTACGCCAGGGAGCGCCGCTCGATGCGTGCCCTGTCGGGAAAAAAGGAACCCCATTCGACCGCCGACGCGCTGATCTGGCACGCTGACGTGCGGCGCATGCTGTTGACCCAGAAAGCCATTGCCGAAGGTGGCCGCGCCATGATCTATGCGGCGGCACAGACGGCCGATCTCCTGTTCAATGCGGTGCTCGAAAACGATCCGGCCACGCGGGAACAGTATGACCACCGACTCGGCTTCTACACCCCCATCCTCAAAGGCTTTCTGACCGAAATGGGCCTAGAAGCCGCCAATCTCGGCATGCAGGTGTTTGGCGGACACGGCTACATTCATGAGCACGGGATGGAGCAGATCGCTCGCGACGCGCGCATCGCCACCCTGTATGAGGGCACCACCGGCATTCAGGCCCTCGACCTGCTGGGCCGCAAGGTGTTGATCGGCACCAAGGGAAAGTGCGTGCGCGACTTCACCCGCATCATGATTCGCTTTGCCATACCGTATTGGTTCGCGCGCGGACCCCTTGGCGCGATGGCACGCTCGACGATGAAACGCGCCATTGAATGGAATGTGCTCACCTTGCGTATCATGCTGCGCGCGGCGAAGGATCGTGATCTGGTGGGTGCGGGGAGCGTCGACTTCCTGATGTATTCAGGCTACGTGATGATGGGCTATTTCTGGGCCTTGCAAGCCGCCAAGGCTAACGCCTTGCTACTCAGTGGAAAGGGTACGGAATCGGCCGAGTTCTATCGAGCCAAGGTTCAAACGGCCGAATTCTACTTTGATCGGCTGCTGCCGCGCGCTGATGCGCACCGCAAGGGCGCACTGGCACCTACGCGTTCGCTCATGCAGATGGATAACGGAAATTTCGCCTTCCCATAAGGCCATTTCCGAAAAAGATTTTCTATCACGCAGGCCGAGCCGGGATGTCCCATTGGGGCCGGAGGGCTGACCGCCGATCCGTCTGGAGCTAGCCTTCCCTATCACAACCATCCTAAATTCAGCCCCTGCCCTAATGCCTGGTGACCCAGTGATCCCCCCATGAGCGAAATGCCGCTGCTTCTGCACGACCCGGTTCACGCCGCAGGTTTTGCCGGTCCCGCCGAAGCGGGGATCGAGGAGTGGGTGATCAACGCCGTGCTCTGGCTCAAGCTGGGCGTTGAAGCCGTCGGTGCGCTGGTGATTGGCATCGGGGTGATCACCGCCACCGGGCAGTTCATCCGCACGTTGCTTTCACCACACGGGAAGGATTACAACCAAATCCGCTTGACGCTGGCCCGCCATTTGGCGCTGGCGCTCGAGTTTCAGCTCGGAGCGGATATTCTATCGACCGCCGTAGCGCCCAGTTGGGATCAGATTGGCAAACTGGGCGCCATCGCGGTGCTGCGGACGGCGTTGAACTATTTCCTGATGCGCGAAATGCAGGAAACAACGGAGAAGGCCGGTCACGGGCCAGTCACCGGCCCGGATGACGCCAAAGCGCCAGATCGTCACTCTTCAAGCCCGCAATAAAAGGCCGCCCAGTAACCACGATGGAAATCCCCCCTCCCTATCACGTCGGTCCCACCGACAGCGCCGAACCACCCCTCACCACCGAGGACCTGGTCGCCCACGCCCACGCCCAGCGCCAGGGCATCCCCTACGAGACCGGCGAGCAGTGGCTGGAACGGCTCCCCGAGCGATTGCGCGCCCTGGCCGACCTCATCCTGGGCGGCAAGATGCAAGGCGGGGATGTGGCCTATGCGGTGGCGGCGCTGATCGACAGGATCGAGAGCGCCCCGACCGATGCTCGCCGGATGCATTGAACTCCCCTTGCTGGAGATCGCCGATGCGCTTTGAAGACCTGCCCCCGGAGTCCCGCTAGGTCGCCGAACGGGCGGCGTGCCGATTCCTGATGCAACACCGTTATGTCAGCCTGGACGAAGCCTGCCAACAGCAGGATCTGACACTCCCTGACCTGTGGAGCCAAATCCTTCAGGAGGCCGGCTTGCCCGACAGCGAGCCGCCAGCGTTCTCGCCCTTTGCATGAACGCCCGCCGCCCGGCCAGGTTTGCCCTGATCGCCCCGCTGCTCTCGATCACGCTCATAACCTGCGGGAAGCAGGAAGAAACCATCGTTCCCGTCATTCCACCCCCGCCCCCTGCAGTCCGGCAGCTCGCCGAAGCCGGGGACCCGTCCGCCCAGTTTGCGATGGCGGAATATCATGTGAGCGACGAGGACCCTACCGTCATGCTGCGCTGGCTGCGCGCCTCGGCCTGTCAGGGCTATCCGCTGGCGCAAGTCAGCCTGGGGGTGCTCTATGACGCTGGGGACAGCGTCCCTCAGGATCGCATTTCGGCGTATATTTGGTTCTCAGAGGCGGCGCAAGGGGAAGGCGATGCCGTTGAAATGGCTGCTGACCTTAACGCAGCCATGGCGGATGATGAACGTGCATTTGCTCAGGGGCTGATCCGGCAAGGCCGGAGCGCCCTGATCGATTGTCGTCTTCGTTAAGGATGATCGCTGACCCTACGAAAACCGAAACCCATGCCCTTCTTCACCGAACCCGATCATTACGAAAAAACCATTCTGTCCGACCTGCAAGGCGCGTGGGAGGTTCTGCGCGCTGCGGTGGTGGACCATGCCGGTTTTCCAGGCTGGGAGCGGGTGCTGTTTCACACCGACGAGGCGATGAGCTGGGAAACAGTGCGTCACCTCGAACGAATGGAACCCCTGCTGCTCCTGATCCGCAACCTGGCGGCGCAAGGCGAAGCGCCGGCGGAAATCCTGCAGGCGATTGAAGAGATCGCGGAAATCCTTGAGGAAGTGCAAAGCGATGTGAAGCGGGGCCAGTCGCTGTAAAGACTCCAGGATCTCACAACCGGACATGCCCTTGCGCGCGACGGTTACTTTCACCACCCTCCTGCTGCTGGTTCTCAGCCTCGCCGCCTGCTCCGATCCCGGCGACGCCATCCCGCCCGCCCTGGCCGATCTGCACCAGCGGGCCAGCGCGGATGACGCCAGCGCCCAACTGGAACTCGGGCTGCATTACGTTACCGGCAGGGGCATTCCGCCCGACGAGCAGGCCGCGCTGCGCTGGATCGGGAAAGCGGCCGCCCAGGGGAACGCCGCCGCCCAGTTCGAGCTGGGCAGCTATTACACCCTGGAACCGCATCGCAACTGGCAGCGGGCCGCCGAGCTGTTGCGCCAGTCCGCCCTCCAAAACTTCGCCCCGGCGCAAAGTAGCCTGGCAATCTTGTACTGGGCCGGGAAGGGTGTGCCGCAAGACCGGATCGAAGCTTACGCCTGGCTTGGCCTGGTCGCCGAACAGGGCGAGCGGGAGGCGCTGGAGGGGCAGCCCAGCCTCCAGGCGGAATTGAGCGACGTGGAGTTGCAGCAGGCGTGGCAACGGGCGCAACAATACCGCCAGGGACCGTGGTAAACGTTACCGGAATGCTTGAGGAGGAACCCCGATGACCCCCACGAAAAACATGGCCTATCCCGCCGACATAGTGGCGTTCTGGTTTGCGCCGGACGTTCAGCCGTTGTGGTTCGCCGCCACGCCCGACTTTGATGAGCAGTTGCGGGCGCGGTTTCTGGAGACCTACCGGACTGCCGCCGCGGGTCAGTTGACGGATTGGGACGCCACCGCCGAGGGAGCGTTGGCCCTGGTCATCGTCCTGGATCAATTCCCGCTGAACCTGTTCCGGGGTCAGCCCGAAAGCTTCGCCACCGAAGCCGCCGCGCGGGTCGTGGCGGATCGGGCCATCGCCCGGGGTTTTGATCAGGCGTTGCCGCCCGAACAACGGCAGTTTCTGTACCTGCCGTTCATGCACAGCGAAGTGCTGGCCGATCAGGAGCGCTCGGTGCGGTTGTACCAGCAACCGGGCCTGGAGGACAGCCTGCGCTTCGCCCGTCATCATCGCGATCTGATTGCCTGCTTTGGCCGTTTCCCGCACCGCAACGCCATTTTAGGCCGGATCAGCACCGCCGAAGAACTCGCCTATCTGGCCTCGCCCGAGGCGTTTCACGGCTGAGATGAATAGGCCGTTGCCATTATCCATTAGCTGCGGCACCCGTCACGGTTTAACTCCTTAATTAATTTACATCACGATGCAAAAATGAATAGCCTTTCCTGTCGCTACCGCCCGCTCAAGCTCTATTTTGCAATCGAGTAACTCGGCTTCGACATCCGCTTGTGTCCAGCGCTCAGTCGCCGCAATGGCTCCGGCATGGGTTTGTAGATAGGTGAGGAGGGTCTCAGCCGAACGCAGCGCCTCAGCGGCGTCAAACCATTGGGCGGCGGCGGCCGGCCAGCCATCTTCCGCTTCTGCAAACTCTCCGATTTCGTCCAGATTGTAGCGGAAGTCGGTATCATCGTAGAAATCCGACAACGGTTGGACCGAAAGTTTGACGGCCAACTGATCCAGTGGCTCGGCAAGATCCAACAGAGCCGAGTGATCGGATTCATTACTTTCGTATTGATCGCCGTCCCGGAGATGGATCCAGATCGTAGAACTCATACAATTTCCCCGTCTGCTACTGCGGTACGCTTGAATTTCGCAGCAAAACATCCAAGAGCCGGCCCGCCGCCGCATAAACGCCGGGCCGTTTGCTCTTGCCGCTATCGGCCCAACTGGACGGCCAACCGACGTTTGATCATGCGGACCCAGCGGACCACAGATTGCCGAAGTCGCCTCATCGTGGTGACTGCGCCAAGATACCAAGGCTGGCTACGAACATAGCTCAGCCACCGGTCGCGAAACCCTCGAAGTTGCACAAGCTGTACTTCAACCCAAGCATCCACTCGCGCGGTCCACGGATACGCCGCAATCACCTGGGGACGGGCGGCCCGCCAAGTGAGATGGGCGAAATAGCCGATGCTGGCCTTGGCGCAAAGAGTGACGACCAGCGCCACCAGCAACCCGAACCCGCGGTAACTGAGCAGAACCGCGATTTTGGACAGTTCCAGCAAACTCAATGACAACAACGAAGCTGCCAGTCCGGTTGCCGGAGAAAAACCAGACACCCAATGTTCATAGCGCTGAATCCGTCGTTGCTGTGCCAGCCAGCGGGCCAGCGACTTAATCGGCCCAAATAACAGCGTGACTAGAATGTAGACGATGCCCAGCGTATGACCGATCCAGCGGAGTACCGGATGCCGATCATGAGGCTGTTCTTGATCAAAGGGCACGTTCATCCATCTCCAAGCTCAGATCAGCCGGCAAGGTGTCTCGCAACCGGCTTCTTAACCCGGCAGATTCTGCTTCGGTCGTCAGCGCCAGATTCCAAGCGGCAAATACCCTTGGCGTAGTCACGATCGGGCCTGCCAAGCCAAATGATTCAGATACGCCAAGCGGGTGGCTTCATCCGGTAGCGTTTCATTCAGCGCCTCCATGAACGGCGAATCCGCCTCCAAGCCATGCAGCAGCAAGCGGGCTTGCGCGGCGCGCGGAATCCGGATAATCGGGTTAGACTTCATCGTCCCTGCTTCGGGTGGGCGTTCAATCAAAGGGCGGTTATCAATAGCCATGCGGTTTCTCCACGTTGCTACAAGTCATGATCCAACCATTGTTCATCTGAACTGAGGCCCCGATGTCTGAAGAACCCGGTGAATATCATACTGGCCGAACCGCTCGCGCTAAACCGTCATTGACCGTTGATGCTTTGGTAGCCCAGACCCCCGCCAACCGGCAAGGTATCTCTTACGAAACCGGCGAGCCGTTACTGGAACGCCTGCCCCAGCGGTTACATACCTTGGCCGACCTTGTCCTGGGCGGCCAGATGAACGCCGGCGACGTGGCTTATGCCGTGGCCGCGCTGATGGACTGGATTGAAAGCGCTCCGGCTGAATCCGGTTCGTCTTTCCAGTTATCGCCACTGATCAGCTATTGGCTTCCAGCCTGCCGCTGTTGCCATTCGGCATCGGTGGTTTCATAGCGACGTTGGGCCTGATAATAATAGTCCCACATGCACATCTCACAGCCGCGCCCGCAGCATTCGCCCGGAACAGGCGGTTTTGGTGGAATAGGCGGATGGTCAGGAGAAACCATGCTCGCTCTAGTTGATGCCAAGAATACTCTCCCGTTTGCGGTAAACCATCGCCTGACTCTTGGCAATCAGTGGGTCACGATTCTTTTCAGTCACGGTAATCTCATAGAGCGCCGTAGCGCCGCCTAAATGGACTTCCTTGGCTTCAGCCACCCAATGATCGCCGATTTGAGTCGCCCGAAGAAAACTAATGCTGACATTGAGCGCCACGGCTGTTGTGCCGTGTGAATTGCTCGCTGCCGCAAAGGCCATATCGCCTAAACCAAAGACAATTCCGCCGTGGGTAGTTCCATGAAAATTCAGCATATCCTCGGTGACCACCAAGGACACGCGACTGTAGCCACTCTCTATGGCTTCTATCGTTGCGCCAAGCCAATGCGCATAGGCATCTTGGCGAAGATATACGGCAAGGTCAGCACTGATCATGACCGATATCCGTATAACGGCTCGCGCCGATCAACAGCGCCGCCCAAGAGGCGTCGACAAAGGTGCCGGTGGGACGCTGAACGGAGGGTTTCATAAGGGTGAAGCTCCTGATCATCGCTCAAAGGCCAACAGGGATGACAGCGTATCATGATCCGGTGGGATACCCTTCTGCTCCGCCGGCTTGCGGGCGATCACCCAGTAGAAGGTCTCTCTGCCGGTGTCGATCCACCGAGCGCTGACCACGGCCAGGCACGCCGTTTCCAGCGTGCGCACGGTAGAGCATCGTCTCTTGATCCGGGTTCACCCAACTTATGGAGGGCCAGAGGCCAGCCGCCACCCGATCCACCCGGCGCCCATCGCCAGAGTCGCCAGCGTCACTGGAATCCCTACACGGGCGTGAACGCGCCAGTCGATGCCGATGCCGTGCCGGGCGGCCGCGTCGGCCACGATCAGGTTGGCGATGCTGCCCACCAACAGCAGATTGCCGGCCAAGGTGCTGGCCAACGCCAGGATCATACCGGCCTGCGGGTGAATCGCCGCCGGTAACAACAGCATCACCGCCGGCACGTTGGACACCAGGTTGCTGAGCAGCACCGTGGCCGCGAACAGGGGGCCGGGTTGATCCAGCGGCACGCCCGCCGCCGCCAGCCCGGTGATCGCCTCGGCCGCCAGCCCGGTGTGCTGGAAGGCGTGATTGACGACGAACAGGCCGACGAACAGCACCAGCAGCTCCCAGTCCACCAGCCCCAGCATGTGGCGGGAGTGCAACTTGCGGCTGGTCAGCAGCACGCCCGCGCCGACCAGCGCCGCCGCCTCGCGCGGCCACGAGGTGAACAGGAACACGCCCAGCAGTGCTGCCGCCACCGTCAGCCCCTTGGCGGTCTGCCAGGGGTCGAAGGCCGGTTGATCGTCGGCCCGCCGGTCTGGCCGGGTCCCCGCTTCGTCCGGGGGCGCTGTCCAGCGGCCCCGCGCCGGCCAGGCGATGATCCCCCAGGTCGCCAGCAGGCCGAGCAGCACCAGCCCCGCCGCTTCGAGGGCGTAGCCGCCGAAGGACAGCCGCAAGGTCGCGCCGATCAGCATGTTCTGCGGGTTGCCGATCAGCGTCGCGGCCGAGCCGACGTTGGCCGCGCACGCCAGCGCCAGCAGATAGGGAATGGGATTGAGGCCCCGCCGCCGACAGGCGTCGATCAGCACCGGCGCGACCGCCAGGCACACGATGTCGTTGCTGAATACCGCCGCCAGCGCCGCCACGACGGCCATCAGCGCGCCCAGCAACAGCGGCAGCGCCGCCAGCTTCAGGGTGACCCAGGCATAAAAACCACCCAGGCGCAGTTGCGCCGACAGCACCATGAAGGCGAACAACAGGATGAGTGTTGGCAAGTGCAGCGCTTGCACCGCCGCCTCGGGGGTCACGGCTCCCATGCCCACCAGCGCAATCGCCCCCAGCAGGGCAATCCCGGTGCGGTCGAGTTGCAGGAACGGCAAGCCGCCCAAGATCATGCCAAGATCATGCCCAGATAGACGAAACCGAACACGATGACAATGGCGGCAGTCTGCGGCGGTGTTCCTCGACCAGTCCTCACGGGCCACCTGCAGCACCTGCGTCAGCTTTTGTGGTTCGTCAGTCCCCAAGCGCAGGTGCTGGCCCGAGGTCAGCGTGATCTCCACCGCCTCCCAGCCCGACACGTTGTACAGCCAACCGTGCGGGGTGCGGTGGATGCCCCAGCCGTACAGCCAACCGTGCGGGGTGCGGTGGATGCCCCAGCCGTACAGCCAATGATTGTCGACCGGCTGTGCCTCGACGATCTCCGCCAGCGGGACGCGCTTCCGAATCCAGCCGATCCCGAAGCGAAACGTCAGGTGGGTGGCGCCAATCTCGACAGTGAGCGCGTAAAACAGCGCCAGAAACACGGCCATCAGCGCCGGCCCGATCACCGCCAGCGACGTCAGGCCGGTCACCCTCCCGAGGCCCGCAAAGAGTACCGCCGACAGCAGCAGAGACACCACCACTACCGTGCCGAACTGGGTATGACGGTAACGCAAGGGCAGTTGCATCAGGACCCCTGGGTTCAGGGCAGGCGGTTGTTTGCTACAGTGTAGCCCCTTCATCACCACCGGACTGCATCTATGTCTTCACGCCCCCGTCCTTCTCGCGCCTTTCCCAAAATCCTGACTAATGTTTGATAAGCCAGCACTGGCTCGCCGCCGCAAACGTAGCGTGCAGGTGGCTCAACACTGCCAGAGCAACTGGCCTTCGGTACAGGCAGAGTCGATGAAGACATAGCCAACCCCGGTCCCAAGATTCAGACTGAAAGGGTAGGTGCCATCTTCCAGTTGGAGCAAAAGGCGCCAAGCCTCGTATGGAAACTCTTCGAACTGCACCCAATACGGGCTACCTCCGATCTTGTTCCCGCGCCAGCTTTCTAAGGCGGATTCTCGTTCTCCGGCTTCGATGTCGTCGAGTGTTTCCAATGGAACGTATGCGGCTTCTTCAGCGGGTGTTTCATCGATTGCATATTCACAGGGAACTTCCATTCTCTTGCCGTCACGTTCCTCCCAGCGTCGTAGCGTGTCTGGGTAGTGTTCGAGAATGGGCCGCTTAGAACTCTCCCCTTGGATTATCACCGCCGTCTCGCCGTCTTCGGGATTCCATGTTTCGACTGCGTTGTCATCGAATCCCGCTCCGGTCATGAAGACATACGCCAGGTGTACGTTTTGATTCTCATGCCAATGCGAGGGTATCGCGATCTGGCAGACGAAGGTCATTGGCTTTCCGGTGCGACGACTGAGCGGAGCAACGGGTTCCTCAAGCCAAATCGGCTGGCCACCAAACTTGGACACCGGGTCTTCGATGGGCGCAAGAACTTCGCGGAATTTGAGTCTGGATGAGTTGGGCATAGGTAATGGCCCGAATAAGGGGAGTGAACGGCTATAGTACAGTCTTTTTGCCACCCTGGACCGCCTCCATGGCCAAACGACCCACCCGCTCCCGCGCCTCGACTCGCCTGCTCAAAACCCTGACCGGCGTGATCACCGCCCTCGTGTTGGCTGTCCTGGCGGCCCTGGGTGTCAAGACGGACTGGTTTCAAAAACCCTCCGCCCCGCCGACGGAACGCCCGACGGCCGCGCGGAGTACACCCCCACCCGGCAACCTGCCGAACACCCCGAGCACCTTCACCGCCGCCAAGAAAGCACTCTACGATCAGGTCTACGCCGATCACCGCGTGACGTTTTATTGCGGCTGTGCGTACAACTCCGACCGGCAAATCGACCTGGCCAGTTGCGGTCTAACCGCCTTGGCCGACAAGCCCAGGGCGCAACGGATCGAAGCCGAGTACATTTTCCCGGCGGCGATGTTTGGGAATTTCCGCCCCTGCTGGCGCAGTCCCGGCGACTTCCCCGCGTGCGTCAAGAGCGATGGCAAGACGCTCTCCGGCCGGGCTTGCTGCCAGGCAGTAGACCCGGTATTCGAGGCCGCCCACAACGACCTGTTTAATCTCGTCCCGGCAGTGGGCGAGGTCAATGGTAAAAGGAGTGACTTCAACTGGGGGATGATTCCGGGCGAGCCTCGCGTGTTTGGAACCTGCAATTTTGAGGTGAATTCCAGCATCCGCCGGGTGGAACCGCCGGAAACCGTCCAGGGTGATATTGCCCGGACGATGCTTTACATGGCCGATACCTACGGCTTCAATTTGTCGCGGCAAGATCAGCAGCTTTATACGGCCTGGAGCCGACAGGACCCGCCCGATGCCTGGGAAGTGGAGCGCACCCGGCGTATCGCCGCGATTCAAGGCAAGGACAACAAATTCGTCACGCAGTATGCCGCGTTGTTCGGCAAGACCGCCACCGTACCCGCCGCGCCGGTGGTTCCCACAGCAACCGCTCCCGCTGCTCCGGTTCCCGCTGCGCCCATCCCGGCAACTCCGCGCGGTCACAGCGCCCGCCAACGCGGACCCATCGGGCTGGGTCTGCGGCACCAAGACCACCTGCAGCCAGATGAGCAGTTGCGAGGAAGCCAAGTTTTACCTGACCCATTGCGGCCTGACCCGGCTGGACGGCGATGGTGATGGTGTTCCCTGCACCCAGCGGTGCAAACCGTAAGCGGATGAGAAGTCTGATGACTCCTCTTTGGACCGCGCTTGAACATCACATCTACGCCGTCACCCGCCAGCCTTTTATCATCCGTCAGCGTCAACCGCTCGGCGGTGGCTGCATTAACCCCGCATGGCGTATCAGCGACGGTCAACGGATCTTCTTCGTCAAAGTCAATGCCGCCGCCGGCCTGCCTATGTTTGAAGCCGAAGCGGCGAGCCTGGCTGAACTCGCCGCAACCCGAACCGTGCGGGTCCCCGAACCGATGGGGCATGGCGTTGCCGCCGAACAGGCCTGGTTAATGCTGGAGTATCTGCCGCTGGTGAGTGGCGGAACACGGGCCATGGAAAGGCTCGGTCGCTCGTTGGCGGCGCTACACGCTCAGCCGCGAAAAGGTTTCGGCTGGCATCGCGATAACGCCATTGGCGCCACCCTCCAGCTCAACGCCTACTGCGACAACTGGATCGAATTCTGGCGCGAGCGGCGGTTGGGCTTTCAACTGGACCTCGCGGCCCGCAAGGGCTACGTCGGCGCTCTGCAACAACAAGGCGAGCTGTTGCGGGCGCGGCTGGACGGGCTGTTCGTCGGTCACTCGCCGACTCCCGCCCTGCTGCACGGCGACCTTTGGAGGGGCAATGTCGGTGGCACCGGGGAGGGCGAGCCGGTGATGTTCGATCCGGCGGTTTATCAAGGCGACCGTGAAGCGGATTTAGCGATGACCGAACTGTTTGGCGGCTTCCCGGAAGCCTTCTACGCCGCCTATCGGGAGGCGCTGCCGCTGACCACCGGCTATCCGCAGCGGCGGACGCTGTATAACTTGTATCACGTTCTCAACCACCTCAACCTCTTCGGCGGCAGCTACCGCGCCCAGGCGGAGCGGATGATGGCGCAGTTGCTGGCCGAATTGCGCTAATGAATCGTCCCTCTGGCTCAGGATCGGACTCAATGAAATCAATGTACTGCGCAACAAGGGGGCGTTACCTCATCTAAGTTCACCTCCCTCTTTCTGGTTGTTTTAGCCCATACACGACGATGATGAAAACGATCCTCATCACCGGCGCGACCGCGGGCATCGGTCGGGAAACTGCCCGCCCACTCTTGGCGCACGGTCACCGGGTGCTGCTGCACGGGTACACCCGGGAGCGGGCGCAGCACACCCTCAACGCGCTTAACGCCGCCACGGCCGTACCGGTTGACGGTGACCTGACCGACAGGCACCAGGTGCTGGCCTTGGCCGAGCCGGTGCGGCAACCCACGCCCGTACTCGATGTCCGCCTCCACAATGCCGGGGGGTATGCATCGCATACGCCACCTGACCCCGGACGGTTTTGAGCGGACGATGGCGGTCAATCACTTCGCGCCCTTCCCGCTCACCCAGGCGCTGCTCGACCTCGTCAAGGCCAGCCTCCAGGGCCGGATCATCACCGTCAGCTCCATCGCTCATCAGAGCGGGCGGCTGGACGAGCGCGCCCACCCGACGGGTCGGTGCAGCGCGATCCACGGTTCATCGAACCGGGATGATTCCGCGGTGAGTCGGCTCGGGCAGTCACTTTTTGTGGAGAAACGTTTCGAAAAAATGCAGGACGCGCGCCTCATATTCCTGGGGATGGTGCGCATAAAAATCTTCATGGGCCGCGTCGGGCAAAACCCAGAGCGCCTTGGGCGGCTGCGCCTGGGCAACCGGCCTATCGTGCTACGGGCACTGGTGCCCTGATCGGCCCGTGCCGCTACGGCGCACCCACTCACGCTGCCGCGCCCCCAGGGCGGATACGCGCATCGGAAGAACCGTGGGGAATGCGCGGCCGTCCGGGGCGAGTCCCATCCGGATTAATATAAAAGTCTTGAAATGAGATTTAAATCTTATTAAGATACTCATATACCGAATTCACCGGGAGGTTGATCATGTCGCTCACATCCCAACAAATGGACCAGAAGATCGACGAACACTTTGCTTACGAGCACCACGATGACGTCGAAGGCGTCCTGGCAACCCTGGCGCCGGACGCTACGCACGACGTCATCGGTTGGCCCCACGGCCCCAGCCACGGTCGGGAAGCCGCGCGGAATTTCTACGAAACCTTGTTTGCGGACTTGTCCGGGAGCCAGGTTATGCCCCTGCGGCGGCTCTACGGCGACGGTTTTCTGATCGATGAATCCTTGTGGCAAGGCCACGCGCCCGGGCGGCCCTTCGGCCTAGAGGGCCGAGGGCGACCCCTGGATTTTCGCTTGCTCCACGTCGTGGAGTTCACGGAAACCGGCCAGATCCAGAAGGAACAGGTCTGGATCGATCTCGCGGCGATCCTCCAACAACTTCCGCAAACCCCATGATTCCACGCCCGCCCAGCAACCAGGAACTGCGCACGCGCAAGGATTTGTTGCAGGCCGCCGGTCGGCTGATGAAGCAGGGCCGCAAACCCACCATGGAGGAGGTGGCGGCGGAGGCCTTGGTCTCGCGCGCCACGGCGTACCGGCACTTTCCCCGGGTCGAGGCGCTGTTGGTGGAAGCGCCGATCGAGGCGGCGGTCGCCGATCCGGCGGCGCTGTTCGCCGACGATCCCTCCGACGACGCCGAGGCGCGGATCGACCGCGCGGAAGCGTCCTTGCACGAGGTGGTCTATCAGAACGAGACGCAACTGCGGATCCTGATGGCGAACTCGATCGGTCGCGACCGGACGGACGATCCGCTGCCCACCCGACAGAACCGCCGGCTACCGCTGATTGAGGCGGCGCTGGCCACGGCGCGTCACCGGTTTCGCGAGGACGACTACGAGCGGCTCTGCGCCGCACTGGCGCTGATGTTCGGGCCGGAGTCGATGATCGTCTTTCGCGATGTCCTGGGCGTCGACCCGGCCACGGCGCGGACGGTCAAAAGCTGGGCGGTGCGGGCGCTGGTCCGCGCCGCACTTCAGGATTCGGCTTCGGTTTCGTCGAACGAAAACCGCGTCGCCGCCGATCCTCAACGCGCTGTTCTATGAATAAAAAATCATAGTATTTTTATCATGTTCTATGATTTTTTGTCTTTTGATCACAGCCCTCTTTACTAGCGAAACGATGAAAGGAGAGCGCTATGAACAGGCCGCTGCCACCGGCGGGCACACGATCGCCGGACATCGCCGTGCGTCCCCTTCAGGAAAACGAGCTGTCGGCGGCCGACCACGTCATGCGGTTGGCGTTCGGCACCTTCCTCGGTCTTCCCGAGCCGACGGCTTTCATGGGGGATGCGAACTATGTGCGGACGCGCTGGCGGACCCACCCGGCAGCGGCCTTCGGCGCCACCGCCGACGGCGAGTTCGTCGGCTCCAACTTTGCCACCGACTGGGGCAGCGTCGGCGTCCTCGGCCCGCTGACCCTCCACCCGGACTGGTGGGATCGGGGCGTGGGCCAGCGGTTGATGGAACCCATCCTGGATTGCTTTGACCGATGGGGAACCCGGCACGCCGGCCTGTTTACCTTCGCCCACAGCCCGAAGCACATCAGCCTTTATCAGAAGTTCGGCTTCTGGGCGCGGTTCCTCACCCTGATCCTGTCCAAGCCGATCCCCTCCGAGCCGGTGGAACCGGCCGGGGGCGGGTTTCGGTGGACCCGCTTCTCCGAAGCGCCGGGGTACGAGCGGGAGAGCCTGCTCCTCGGCTGCCGTCAGCTCACGGACACCCTCTACGCGGGTCTGGATGTGGGGTCGGAGGTGCGCGCCGTGGCGGACCAGGGTCTGGGCGAGACCGTGTTCCTGTGGGACGACGGGAGACTCGTCGGGCTGGCCGTCTGTCACGGCGGGCCGGGTACCGAAGCCGGGAGCGGCGTGGGCTATGTCAAATTCGGCGCGGTGCGCCCACGGCCGACCGCCGGGCCGGATTTCGGCCGGTTGCTGGATGCCTGTGAAGCGTGGGCCGCCGAACGGGGGCTATCGCGGTTGGTGGCCGGCGTCAACACGGCCCGTCACGAGGCTTACCGGCGGATGTTGGAACGCGGCTTCCGCACCGACTTGCAGGGGGTGGCGATGCATCGACCCAACGAGCCGGGCTACAACCAGCCGGGCGTCTACTTGATTGACGATTGGCGGTAGCGTCGTCGCCGGCAGCGCGTTCCGGCAAAGAGAGCGCCCACCCTCTCGCCCACCCCGAGGAAAAAATAGATCCACACACCGTGCCTTGATGATAGGAATCGCATTCATGGCGTTGACCGCGTCCGCGCAGCATGCAGGGGCCGATTCGGTGGCGAAGTTCGTCGATCGCGGCAGATAGCTCGTCAAAATCACGAGTTGCCATGACGGCCACACCCCGGGCTACGCGCAGGCCGGCGGAAAAATTCCCGAGAAGGCGTGGCGGGTCGGGGATCGCCTGGGCTGGCGCGGTCCTTGGGGGACCCCCTATCCCACTAATTTAAGGCTGTCCATGGACAAGCTCTCGGAAGAGCAGTGGGTCAAGAGAGCACATACTGCCCAGTATCGCCCGCCGATGCCCGGGTTCGCTCTGCACGCTATGAAAGCTATGAAAGCGCAAGACTTGCGCGCCCTTTACCCGTTCATCCGGTATTTGGGACCCGCCGGTGAACCGGCCCCCGCTGATCTTCCGCCGGATCCAACCCCGAACGGACCCCCTGTTTTGTTTCCCGGACCGCCGCCATGACGCCAGCGCTTCACCCCTCGGTTCCCTCTCCGTTGAGCGCCGCGATCGGCGCTTCGGCACTGGAAAAAATTGATGAAGAGACCGACCGCCTTTGGGGCGGCGAGCTGAATCGTCAGCTTCTGCTCCACACTCCAATACGGAGAAACAGCAGGTTGCTCATGGATGAAGGCCTAGCTGCAAGTCAATCATTTTTAGGAGTCTTTGGCTCTCTATGAAGATCGTGATCACAGCCTTAGGCAGCGGCGGCGATGTGTTTCCGTTTATCGCCCTCGGTCAGGTGCTGCAACAACGCGGGCATACCGTGGCGCTGCTGGCGAATCCCCACTTCGCCGAGGCGGTCGCTCAAGCGGGTTTATCGCTGGTCCCGCTGGGTACGGAAGATGAGTATCTGGCCGCCTTGCGTCAACCAGAAATCTGGCATCCTCGCCGGGGCTTTGCCGTCATTTGGCGGCAGTTGATGGCGCTGACCCCGCGTATTCTGGCGACCCTCCAAGCGCAGATCGTCCCTCATCAAACGGTGCTGGTCGGTTCTACCCTGAGTCTGGCGACCCGGTTAGCTCAGGAACGTCACGGACTCCCGGCAGCGATGGTGCATCTCTCGCCCAACTGCTTCCTATCGGCCTATGAGTTTCCCGTCACTTCGGCGCAGCCCTTGCCGAGTTGGATACCGTTGTGGGCACGGCAGGCGCTGTTAGCCGCCATCGACCGAGGGCTGTTGGACGCCACCTGTGCCCCGCCGCTGAACGCGCTGCGAGCCACGCTGGGCCTGCCTCCGGTGCGCTCGGTCATGCGCCGCTGGCTGCACTCGCCGGACCTGACGATCGGCGCATTCCCGGAGTGGTTCGCCGCGCCACAACCCGACTGGCCGACATCGGCGGTCGTGACCGGCTTCCTTCGGTTGCTCGCTCACGCCGAATCGCCGTTACCCGACACTGTGCAAGCTTTTTTGAATCAAGGGTCGCCACCGCTAGTCTTCACCGCCGGCACCGGCATGACTCAAGCCCATGCTTTTTTCTCCTGCGCGGCTCAAACCGTTGCGGCGCTCCAACGGCGGGCGCTATTCGTCACCCGGTTTCCCGAAACCTTGCCCCTTCCATTACCCCGTGAAGTTCTCGTTGCCGACCATCTGCCTTTTGACCGGTTATTGCCGCAGGCGGCGGTCTTGATCCATCACGGGGGTATCGGTACGACAGCAGCGGCGCTCGCCGCAGGCATTCCCCAACTGATTGTGCCGTTCGCTTTTGACCAGTTCGACAACGCGGCGCGGGTCGTCCGGCTGAGGATAGGTCAGAGGTGCGCGACCTTGCATCCTGAACGCTGGCGGGCTAAACTGGAGCCGTTGCTTCATCCCGCCCCGGCGCTGACGGCCGCCTTGCGCCGCTCTCAGCAACGGATGACCGACGCGCCCGACGCCAGCGCCCTCATCGCCGACCGGATCGAAGCCTTGGCGCGGGCGCGATTTCCCACCTCCTCCACTCGATAACCGCTGATGACTACCTATCTCGTTCCGCCGCGCCCGACCCTCGACGATCTCGACCCCGAGAGCGCGACCACCGACCGGCTGATCGCGATGGTTCGCAGCCACCGCGAGGGCGAGGACTGGTGTGTTCGCGCGAACAGCCGCTACCGCGCGCGGGTGACACCGGCGAAGCGGGGCAGGAGCGATCTGGAACTGGGCATTGAAGCCTTTATGCGCATGACGAAGAGGCGCTGAGGCGCTGGCTTAACCCGGTTTTCTGTTCCACTGTGCCTCAACCCCCAGTCTTCAACACGTAACGTGCAACACGGCATGGATGTTCTTGTCCTTGCAGTCAGTCAGCAGTCGGCACGCCTCCTCCGTCGGCACGACCACCCGTTCGACCTCGCGTCGCTCCGCTTCCTGGACCACCTCCGGCATCACCGGCAGCCGGCCGTACATTCCGGTCCCGACGATCAGTTGCCGGCCACCCCAGGGCAGGTTTTCCCCCAGCGATAACGGGGTGTGCCCATACGTCTCACGGTAAGCTTTGGATGCCTTTTTGGCCCGCTGGTGGATTTTACCGCCGTCGATGACCACGTCGTGAGCGTACCGCTGGCCGTCGATCTCGATTTCGCCGAACGCGATGAGTTGGGCTTTCATGGCAGGTTCTCCTTGCTGGGGCGGTTCATGCGTGTGACCGCGATCGGGGTCGGTTGCTGAGCGGAACCGGATGAGGGGGGAAGCGGCCCCGCCCATGCGAGAGGGTGATCGGCGTTTCCTGAGGGTAGAGGGTTCGACGGGGCCAGGACCGGGTTTCGCCACGCTGGAACGGGCGGGAGGTCTGGCGCGTCGTTGCCCCCTCGCGCGCTGAACCGTACCATGATCATCCGAGACGGGCCTCAATCGCGCAATCCCTCAAGAAAACTCTCAACATTGCTGCCCAGGACGGCGTGGTTATAGCCCCCCTCCAGAACGCCGAAGCGCCTCCCCTGGCAGCGCAGGCGGGCGTGTTCCTTGACCGATTCGCCGATGGCGCGATAGTCCTCGGTCGCGAGCAAACCGCCCCAGTCTTCCTGGTGACGGTCGAAGCCGGCGGACACCGCGATGATGTCGTAGGGCGTCGGGGATTGAAGAGACCGTTCGACTTCCTTCAGAAAGTCCCGTCGATTGCCCGCTTCGGGATGAAAATAAAGGGCTTCCTCCGAATCGCCAAAGATATTGACGGTGCCGTCGCCATAATGGAGATCGAAGTCGAGCACGAGGGCTCTGTTGATCTTCCCGTCGCTGATCAGTTTCCTGATGGCGATCGCCACGTTGTTGAAATAACAGAATCCCCAGCAGGAATGCGGGCTGGCATGATGGCCGGGCGGACGAATCAGACCAAAAGCCGGCTCACCCTCAAAAGCGGTTTCCGCCGCCAGCATCGCCCCGCCCGCGGCCAGACCGCCCAGTTCATAGACCAGCGGCTCTCGCTGGATCTGTTGAATGTGCGCTCTGCCGTGAACCCGTTCCAGATCTCTCTCTGACGCCGGTTCGGGTTCGATGAAGTCGTATTTTCCTTCCAGCGCGTTGACCATCGCCTCCATCCGGCCCCGAGCCGCCGCTGGATCGGCGGTATAGACGTCGTAAAATCTTTGATGAAAGATGACCTTCATGGGTTTCTCCTTTTCTGGGTCGTCGGTGAACCGGTGGCGTGGCTGGAACCGGGGGAAATCCTGGGCCTCGATCGGATGGGGTTCGTCCACCGATCCGATGAGGTCGCCAGCCAGCGCGCCGATCCGGGTGGGCAAGGGTCTCCGTGTTGTGCAGAATTTCTTAAAAACGGCGGTGGGCAAAAACGGCCCGAACCGGTTCCGGGGTGACGGATTTAGCGGCAATCCCCTTCGCGCAAGCCCTTCTCAAAAGGGTATTTTTATGATTATAGCCGCGATTGAGTTTTGAGAAGATTGGAGGGTTCCCCATGCAGATCGGTTACGCCCGGGTGTCCACCCCGGAGCAATCGCTCGACCTGCAACGCGACGCCCTGAGCCAGGCGGGGTGCGAACGGATCTTCAGCGACCCGGCGTCCGGGGCCAAGACCCAGCGGCCGGGTCTGGCGGCGACGCTCTCGCACCTGCGGGCCGGCGATGTCCTGGTGATCTGGAAGCTGGACCGGCTGGGGCGCTCGGTCAAGGGCTTGGTCGATCTGGTGGGGGACCTGGCCGGGCGCGGGGTGCCGTTCAAAAGCCTGACCGACGGCATCGACACTACCACCCCGGCCGGGCGGTTCTTCTTCCACGTCATGGCCTCGCTGGCGCAGATGGAGCGGGAGCGGATCGTGGAACGCACCCCGGCCGGACTGGCCGCTGCCCGCCAGCGGGGCCGCGTGGGGGGCCGGCGGCGGCGAATGACGCCCAGCAAGGTGGAATCGGCCCGCGCGCTGCTGGCCGGGGGAATGCCGCCGCGCGAGGTGGCCCACCACCTGGGGGTGTCGGCGCCGACCTTGTACCGCTGGCTGCCGGCGGGGGCGCGGGATGCCGGAAACCCGACGTAAGGGAGCATTACTCGTTCGACAACGCCCGTTCCCAGTACACCACGCCGGACAACGGATTGGCATAGTAGGGCGCACGGCGCTGGAAGCCCAGTTCGCGGTACAGGCACATGGCTGGATCCAGCGTGTCCAGGGTATCCAGCCGCATGACGGTATAGCCCAGGGCGGTGGCTTCATGGAGGATTCGCGTCGCCAGGCCGCGCCCCCCTCCTCGACCGCGATAGGCCGGGCGGACAAACAGCCGCTTCATCTCACAAACCCCTGCCTCTTGCAATGGACGCAGGGCCACACAACCCGCCGCCTGTTCGCCCACCTGCGCCAGCAGCAACCGGCCCTGGGGCGGCGCATAGCGTCCCGGCAGGGTCGCCCATTCTTCCTCGAAGCCCTGAAAACACAAGTTCACGCCCAGCCACTGCTGGTATTCGCGGAACAGAGTCCGCACAGTCTCAAGGTCGTTCGCGGTATGCGCTTGAATGAGGTGCATACGCTATAGTCTTTGCTGACGACTCATCTGGGAAAGTGTCATGACCACACCGTCCGCCGCCGAAGTGCGTACCATCAGCGTCGCCTTGATCAATACGTCCAGTGACTTGGAATTGATCATAGAGTCGATTTTGCCTGCTGTAGAGGAATCTACGGTTATCCGGCTCAAGGAAATTGCGGAACACTGGGCCGAATGAGCCGAAATTCTTCATCCGGCAGATCCACTCAACCGATATAGGCTTTCCATGCGTCGTATGGACTCACCGCCGGATGGTTGCCCCTGCGGCGGACCTTCCCCATTGGTGGCCTGTTGTGGGCGCTATTTGGAGAGTAACCCATACCCGGAAACCGCCGAGGCCCTGATGCGCTCGCGCTATGTGGCTTATGTGCAGCAGCGGGCCGATTATTTGCTGCGAACATGGCATCCGTCCACCCGACCTGCAATGCTGGACTTGACCGAACCCTGCCAATGGCTCGGTTTGCAGGTGCGGCGGATTGAGGCGGGCGGACCGTTGGATGAACAAGGAACGGTTGAGTTTGTTGCCCGCTACAAGGTCGGCGGCAAGGCCCACCGACTCCACGAAATCAGCCGGTTCGTGCGGGAAAATGGCCAGTGGTTCTATCAGGATGCGGGGGAACCCGGAACCCGCCCTCGCCAGAGTGAAACCCGGAACCGCATGGCCCGCTCCCAAGGATCAATGCGAGTATAAGTCCAAAGAACGATATTGACCCCAAGGAGAAGCATCGGGCAGCCCGTCATTGTCCGGGTCATCCTGCACCAGCAGGGTCGGTACCCAGACCATCGCCACGCTGGCCAAGAGAATCAGTAAGGGTTCCATGAGGGATGGCTCCAGAGTCGATCATTCATCGAGCCGCACCTTACCTCACGGTTTCTGAACCGGAGTTGAACACTGTTCAGGACTGAACCGTGACCCGTTGCACGATCAACGGCGCAAAGCGTTCATACAGGCCGTGTTGCACCGCGCCTAAGGTCGCTTCGACGTTGAACAGGGTGGCCGACGGCGATAGGTTGAGGTGATCGCCCACGGTGGTCGGGTCTTCCAGCCAGCGCCATAACCGTTAGCGGGCCGGTTCCGGGAAGGCGGCCAGGAGATCGTCGATGCGCGGGCCGGTGAAGTCGAACGAGATCGCATAGCCCTGACCGCCCTCCTCGGTGCTGAGGGTGAGGCTGACGGTGCGTAAGGCGGGGCGGGTGAGGTGGTCAACCGGGAGATCGAAGAACACCAGGCGCGTTTCGGAACAGACGCCCTTTTTCAACAGGTAAAGGCCATAGTCGGGAAGGAAGGGGGAGGTCATAACAAAGGGCTTAGCGATTACTGAATTGGAAAATTCGTACATCGTGTAAATTCAACTATCATTGACAGCTAAATCCGTTGATCGGAGAAGCGTACATGGAGTTGAGAACCGTTATTGCTGAAAGGCTCCAGCGGGAAATGCACCGTAAAGGCTTCACGCCGGAACGGCTCGCGCAGGCAGCCCATATTTCTCGGCCTGTTGTTGAGGGCTATTTGGTTGGGAACCGAGAATTGCAGTTTTCCGAACTGCGGCCTCTGTGCGATGCGTTGATGCTGCGGTTGATGCGGTTGTTGTCGGCGAATTTTGCGAATGCCCAACTTCAATACCGACAGACGGGGGGACGCGACCGGGAACGGGCAGCAGCTATCGAAAATGCTTTTTTGGCGGTAACCGACTGGCTGCCTACGCCGCGTCGGTTGTCGACGGTCCAGCTTGACGCTGATGAGGACGGCATAAATTGGTTGTTGGCGGCGGTGCAGCGGGTGGTTGATCCGTTGTTGCACCAATACCAGACCGTCGAAGCGTTGTATCGCGCTGCGGCATTGCCGGTGTTGCCAATTCGTGCGGGAGATGAGTCGTTTGATGCTTTTCTGATGCGGGCGGAAGGGAAATCGCTGGTTTGCATCAATCTCGACAAGCCTACGGTTCGCATTCACTTTTCGCTGCTGCATGAAATGGCGCATTACCTGTTTCACGCTAACGTTGATCTACCGATTGATGTGTTGCCCAAGTCGTTGTACGACGATACGGTCAATGCCGAAGTGCGACCGGAATACATCGCCAACAAGTTTGCTCAGTTCTTTCTGGTGCCGTTTGAGGATGCAGAGAATATTGTGCTGCGCTGGCCGCGCTTTGATCTGCCCAGTGACTATTTGATCCAGCATCGGACGAGTCCACAAGTGTTGACGAACGCGATTTATGACCTACTGCGGATCAAGTCAGGCGCGCCGCCCCAGTATGTAGAGGTCAAGGCAGCGGTGGAGGCTGTGGCGAATGAATATGGGGGTGACAGTGATTTGCGGGTGTTTCTGGAGCAGGAAGGACAAACTCTGCGAACTCGGCTGGTCGCTCATCGGGATGAGTTTGCTGATGAAATATGGGCGTCAGTAAGAAAAGCATGGGATATCCCGGATGCGTGAGGGTCGCCGAGTTGTTTTTGATACCAACTTTTTCGAGTTTTTGAGCTGGATTGACGAGGACTGCCAACTGGTTGATTGGTTGTGCGAGATCTTTGCGGGTCACGGCATCGCTGACCACGATCAATTGGCATTGATGAATTATTGCCGGGGTTTAGCGGGTAAACTCGCGCATCATGATATTACCGACGAACAGGTTGCAGAGTTTATTTTTCGTTACCAAGGTGCGTTGAGTCTACAATGTATCCTGCAAGACCCTTCCGATTTGAAGTTGGTCGTCTACGTGATAAAAAACCAGGGGGCGGTGTTCCTGACGAATGATCGGATGCTATTGCGCTTGAGCGATCAGGAGGGTTTGGAACACTGGTGCTTTAAAGCAGTAATTCACCAGCTTGATCTGAGGATTGGCGGTCTTTTCAATGAACCTGACTATCAAACTCAGCTAATGTTTGACCAGACAGGTAAGCATCCATTTTTTCATTATGAAAATGGTAAACATTGCCCGTTATGCGATTCTAAAAATCAGTGTTTGACCAAGAGCAAACCTCCACAGAATAGGGATTATCATGGTACTGGTTCTTGACGTACTTGATGGGTATCGAAAAGAAATGTTGCCAATGCGGAAGCGCAAGTGACCGCTAAACGCGCATGGCGCACCGATAATCCTTTTGCTTTTCCATCTTTACCGTGACCCGTTCCATATAAATTCCGTAGTTCAGCTAAACCTTGAGAAATTTGGCCAAGACTACTTAGAATTCGCTTGATTGATTCTGCACCTTTTGCGCTATCCGGGATATCTTCGGGGACTAGATGCAGAATGGATCGTGTTTCTTTCATTAAACGATTAATATCCCAGTTTCCATCCGCAACCACCCCATAATCTGCTAGAATTGTTTTACATGTTGTTTCAATTAATTCTTTTGCAGTACCAATTGCAAGAGATGGATCATCCTCTACCGCGTTTCTTAACCGGTCTAGCTGTTGGTGCAAGACATCAGCATCAAATGCTTTTGCTGTTTCAGCCAGACTGTCTATCGCTGCATTACGCCCAACAGGTTTTATCTTTCCATCGACATATTTAAATCCATCACGTTCAAGGCAACGAGTAAGAACACCAAATTTATTCTTTATATGTTCAGTTGCACATAAATTATTGATTTCTCCCTCAATTGAAAATAAAACGGATTCATAAACTCTTAAAACCTTCTGAACATCATGCCAAGATGCAAAGTCAACGGCATGATAATACTGTTCGACCAGTGACCTCCTTTGTCCCGGTTCTGGTGATAGATAATTCATATCAAAAGGTACGTCAGCCGCATCAAATTCTTGAGAAATTTCTCTAAGGGTAGTTCCCACAAAGTACTCGCGGAATTCATTTCTAGTCTTCTTGCTAATCATGTCTCGCATTTTTATGATGCTCTATAGTAAACATGAAATAATCTCCACCCAATCCCTTTGATCCCCCTGCCGATGGACCCGCAACCGAGGCTGCTGGCGCAACACCAATGGATTCAGGTGGAGATCGAACGGAAATAGCGCGGGATGGCCGGTCAACGCCTCCAAATTCAACCCATGCCCCTCGGCGTGTAATAATCCTTCCAGCAGCAACAGCGTTACCAGTTCCGTCGCCGAAATTCGTTGGGGCCGGGGTTGATACACGCCCGCCGTCGTTCCTTCCTGCAACGCGCCCCAGCCCACCATGGAGCGCAATACCCGTTGCACGGCGCGGGTGAGGGTCGAGCGTTCGCCCCAGCGGTCCACCATGCGCCGCTGAATCTGGGCAAGGGTGCAATCACCATTGAGACTGAAGAGCTTGCCGGTCTGCGCGGCCACGTCGAGAAAGAAGGGATAGGCCGCCAGCATCATCGTCCAGTGTAGCGCCAGCCGTTCGTCCGGGGTGACCTCATTGAATCGCGCCAAGACCTCCACACGGAGCGGTTCAATCGCCGCCGGCACTGTGAGCCAAATCGCTGAAAGGACCGTCAGGGTCTTGCCTCGGGCGCTGTTGGCGGCATCGCCGCTGAGGATCCCCTCCAGCAGGTGATAAACCGCTTCACGGACTTGCTGCGGCGTCGCGCCGGAAGCGAGTCGGCCCGCCGTAGCGTCCAGCCAGTCCCGATCCAGTTTGCGGTCAAAGCCTATCTTGCGCGGGCGGTCAGGATTCATGGTTTTCTCGTGATGCGGATCAAGGGGACGACCATTTCTTCCAGGGCAATGCCGCCGTGAGCGACAATGCGTTTGCCTTCCGGGATGAACGCGCCGTGTGGCGGAGCCAGCAGCGGGCGGTAGTCCTCGGGCAGCCCGATCGTTGGCCAGCAGATCGTGCCGGGATACTGGGCGGCGACCGGTTGCCGCAAGTGTTCATCGGGGAAGACGTGAACCCGTTCGCCACGTTCATTCGCCGTTGCGCCGACATTCGGCTTGCCGATGCCTTGCGCTTCGACATTGCCGTGGTCGGCGGTCAGGAAGACTTCAAAGCCAGCCTCGGTCAGGCGATCCAGCAGCGCCCAGAATGCGCCGCGTTGCGCCCAGTGCCGGACACTGGCATGAAGGCCATCCGTGCCGGTCACTGCGCCGTGAATCATCTGGTCAACCGTGCTGACGATCACGGCAATGACGCGGCATTTCGGGTCGCTGATGCGGGCGTCAACCCGTTCGGTCAAGCCGTCGTCGTCTTCGGCCTGCTGCTGGCGGAAATAAGCCAGTTCATTCCGGCGTAACCCTTTTGTTTCCCAGAAACGGAGCCAGTGGGCTTCTTCCTTGTGGGTAGAATCAAGGCTGGCGGCAAAGAAAAACGGCGGTTCACCGGCAAAGATCGCTTGCCGGGAGACCGAAGTCAGGGTTGGAACCCAAGCGAATAGCGCCCCGTCCTCGACGGTCCAGGGCCGGGCAGGAATTTCGGAACGGGCGGCGACCCATTGATCCAGCGCCAGCCCGTCCACCACCACCAGCGCCCGTTTTTGGGGGGCGTGGAACCCGTGGGCGAGAAAATGCGGAAGCTGATGCACCAGCACCGGTTGCGGCCAATAGGGCAGGCTGTGCAGGGCGGCGTAATGGGCCAAGAGCCAGGTCTGAAAGGTCTGCTCCAGGCGGTCGTGCAGGGTCTCCAGTGCTGGAAGGTCGGCGGCCAATGCCTCCGGGGGTATCGTCCAGCGCAAGGCGATGATTTCGGCCCACTGCCGGGCGGTGTGCAGCCACGCCCGATAACCGGCATCGGGTGCGGGAAAGTCGGTATTGAGCAGGTTCAGCCGTTTGTGGAGCCGCTCCCGCTGATCCATGGGCGTATCGCCCGCCACGCCGACCGCCAGCCAATGGCCCGTCACGGCGCTTTTCGGAATCAGGGTCGTGGGCGTGAGTTGGCCTTCGGTGAACAGGTTATCCAGATAGACCCGGATATCTTCATGGTCAAACGGCAAATCGGCAGGGCCGGCGTGTTGAAACTGGGGCGGGGTGGGGAGTTCCGCCACGACGTTGACCAATGGGGGGATGTGCTGACTCACAAAATGCGGCCAGCGTTCTTGCAGGAAGGCCAGAAAATCAGCGCGGCGGGTGAATAATCGGTCCAGCGGCCAGCCGGTCCACTGTGCTTGTGGCTGGAGTCGATCCAGCAGGCGGGCGACGGTCAGCGGCGGCAGCGTTTGGCGGCGGTAATGCAGCCGCAGCAGCACGCGCACCAGTTCTGCGGGGTGGGTAATCAGCGCTGGGTCGATCTCGAAGACGTGGCGCAATAGAAAATCAGCAGTGGCGTTTTCGCCCAGGGGCTGGGATTGATGGGCGTGGGCGGCAAACAGCCGGTCGAAGTGACTGCGATCCAGTTCCGCAATCAGGCGCGGAGCGAAGCGGGGAAACTGCTCGGCCAGGCTGAACGTGAAAATGCGGGCATCGCGCCGGGCTTGATCGAGTAGATCAAAGGGCAAATCCGCTACGGCGGCATTGGCGGTGCGCAGAACAACCGCCAGTGTAGTCGGTTGGCCGGCGTCCCACTGTTCGCGGAAGCGCCGTTCATAGGCGTAACGAAAGGCGACGTGATCGGTAAAGGGCAGTATCTCGAAACCGCGCGCCCGGATGCCTTCAATGATGCCCGGTTCGGTCAAGAGGTCATCGGGATCGGCCACCACCGTGAGTCGGGCGACGGCGGCCATGGCCGGGCTGAAATGGGCGAGAATCGGCTCGCGCCAGTCGGTGGCGGTCATGTCGGGGATTCCCGCTCAATCCGCAGGAGTAGCAGGGCGGTGAGTTCGGGATAAGCCGGGTACTGGGTAACGTCGATATCCCCAAATTTTGACAATTTAGGCAGATCGTCGACGCGATCAATGCCCAGTACTGACCTTATTTTCTGATCGTATTCCTGTTTTGCCTTCCGGAGCTTTTGTTTACGGGTGGCTTCCGGCTCGAAGCGTCTGATCGCTCTTATCTGGTAATAAGAGGAGCTAGAGTCAAGATCCTCGACCTGCACATTCAGCTCTTGTTGATAGGCGCTGACCAGTTCGGTATGAATCGGTGCGCCTTGAATTTCAGCGGCTTGACGAGAAGCGGTATAGGCATCCCATACAGCAGCGCCTGCTAATGGCGCACCACTGACATGCACGCCGTCCGGTTCGTCGATCAGGTGGTCCCAGACGGTGCGGGCGGTGGGCGCTAAGGTTCGGCCATCGTCGCTGATGAAGACCGCAAACAGGTTTTGCCGACGTTCGGCGGGTTTGGGCAGGCTGATCCGCCAGAGCGACCAGAATCCGCTGACTTTGTTGGACACGCCCGGCAGGATCACCGGGTAAATCGGTTGTCCGGGGGCGTGGAATGGCAGTTGATCCAAGAGTTTCCGTACTCGTTCATCCTCCAGCGATACCCAGACCGCGCCGGCCTGTTCCGCTTCGGCTTTGGTGAAGACGGCATGGTGGATTTCGTGACGGTCCGGCCATTTCAGGTGATAGCCGATAGCATCACGGGTGACTGTTGCGCCGGAGTCCAGCCGACTTTCCAAATAGGCGACGACCATTCGTTCCAGCCAATACGGCAACGGATGATCCGCGAGGCATCGCGCCTTGGCCGGGTCCAAATCGGTTTGACTGCTCAGGAGCGTTGCCCGCTGGCGACCAGTTTCCGCTTGGCGGCGAATGTATTCGGCCAGCGCCTCGGCGCGTTGTTCGGCTTGTTCAGGGGACAGCATGGCCTGTAGATACAAGTCCTCGAACGGCGCTCCGCCTTCTTCGGAGTCCAGCACGTCAGAGAGCTTGTCCACGCCAAATTCTTCGAGAATCCGCTGGAGCTTTTCTTCCAGCACTTCCCGCACCCGTAGCTCGACGGTGTCTTCCAGCACCATGTTCAAGGCTTGGACGACGTGGCCCTGACCAATGCGATCCACCCGGCCAATGCGCTGTTCCAGCTTCATCGGGTTCCACGGCAGATCGTAGTTGGTGACGATATGACAGAATTGCAGGTTCAAGCCTTCCCCGCCGGCGTCGGTGGAAATCAGCACTTCGGCCTCAGCGGCAAAGCGGTCTTGCACGTCGCGGCGTTCGTCCAGATTCAGGGACCCGTTCAGGCGCACCACGCTAAAGCCGCGTTGGGTCAGAAAGTCAGCCAGCACGGTTTGGGTGGCGACAAATTCAGTGAAGACCAGAAACTTGAGGCTGGGATCGTTCTCTTCGCGGCGGAGACGCTGCATTTCCTCCAGCAACGTTTCGGCCTTGGTGTCCGGGCCTTGGGCTTCACAACGCCGGGCCAGCGCCAGCAACACTTCGACTTCGGCGCGTTCGTTTTTCAAGCCTTTGAGGCGGGCGTTCAGCAGGGTGTCGAATTGTTCCTGACCGTCGAGGGCTTCCCAATCATCGGGCAGGTCGTCATCGGCCAGTAATTCCTGTTGGCTGATCGGCAGTTGCAGGACTTCGAGCCGCCGTTCCAGCGCGGCGCGAATGGCGGCGGTGCTGGAGGTGACCAGCCGCTGCATCAGGATCATCAGGAAGCCGATGGCGTTCTGCTGGGCTTGCCGCGCCTGGTTGTAGCCCAGCCGAACGTAGTCCGTGACCGCTTCATACAGGGTGCGCTGATCGTGATGACGAGCGCCCCAGGCCACGGTCAGTAATTGGGTGAAACGGGGTTTGAACAGCGGCTGGCCGTCGGCGTCGATGGCGTAGCGTTTCTCGGTGCGAATCACATAGGGCGCGATCTGCTCGCGGGTAATGGCGGGATCAGGAACGGCATATTCGCTGATAAAACGAATCAGGCGTCGGAAAGCGTCGGTTTTGCCTTGGTGCGGGGTCGCCGAGAGGAGCAGCAGATGAGGCGCAGCTTGAGCCAGCGCTTCGCCGAGCTTGTAGCGGGCGACCTGTTTGCTGCTGCCGCCGAGTCGGTGGGCTTCGTCAATGATGATTAAATCCCAACCGGCACAGACCAGATTAGTGAAGCGGTCGCGGTTGTACTGGCTGATTTGTTCGGCGCTCCACCCGCGCCGTTTATCCAGCGGCTTCACAGAATCCAGCGAACAAACCACTTGATCGTAGTGCCGCCACGGGTTGTCGTGGTCGCCAAGGCTGACGACTTGGCGCAGGGCGGTCAGGTGATTGGGCAAGACCAGCCGGAAATCTTCGTTGAAGTGGGTTTTCATTTCGCTGACCCACTGCGCGACCAGCCCTGCCGGAGCCACGATCAGAATGCGGCGGATTCGGCCCCGTTGCTTGAGTTCGCTCAGGATGAGGCCGGCTTCGATGGTTTTGCCCAATCCGACTTCATCGGCCAGCAAGTAG
The DNA here is from genome assembly GCA_022709365.1 of Pseudomonadota bacterium. GTDB lineage: Bacteria > Pseudomonadota > Gammaproteobacteria > Competibacterales > Competibacteraceae > UBA2383. The sequence continues at coordinate 11,295 of JAKLIY010000035.1, read as the reverse complement.
CGGGTTGCGCCGGTCGAGTTGCCCGACAGGGCGCGTTCCAAGACTTGCAACTGGTGAGGGAGCGGGATGACGCTGCTTTGCAGCGGGGCGGTTAATGGCGCGTTAGCCAAGGCATCGGCAATGCGGGCGGCTGCGCCGACGAAGGTGAAGTATTGAGCGAGGTTGCGGCGTTCGGGTTTTGGATCAGGTTGCAGGTCGGTCAGACGGTCGGCGGGAAAGCGGGCCGTGCGACCGCTGCCCGGTAGCCAGACTTGGCACAGCGTTTGGCCCCAGAGGGTTTCGGTGGCGATGATTTGACAGGGTTGGTCACGGTCAAGGCTGTGCCGCCAGTCGCCGGGTTTCATCGCAAGGCATCCCAATCCGCTTCGGGAACGGCTGGCGCAATCAGGTCGTCAAGCATTTCGCCTTGACCGGCAATGCTGGGCGGAGGCTGGCGGCGAGGTAAGGACGGCGTTTCGGTTTTGAACCGCATTTTAGGCGGGCGAGAAATAACTGAGTACTCTGCCTCGTTCTGCTGTTTTATAAAATCCGCGCAAATGGCTGATAGGTCATAGTTGAACTTTGCAGCGTGGGCCTCACGAACTCTACGGACTTCATCAATAATCGGGTCAGATTTCATGGTTCAGTGCCTCCTAGTTCTTCAGGGGAACAGAGCAGTGGACATTCATAACCGAGCGATTCAATCGCGGCGGTGATTCGAGTTTTCGTTTCAGCGTTGTTGATATGGCGAAAATTCCACGTCAATAAAAAATTCATGTTGTGTACCGTCGCCAAGGCAATATGCAGGGCATCTTCTGCACTGGTTTCGGGGATCAATTTTTGTGCAATCAACTGTTTTGCTAACTCTTTAGCCGCCTCGTTCACAGCGAGAACGGGCAAATCCGAAATGGCCGCCATACGCCTTTGCGCGGCGTGTGGATCACCCGTTTTTGCCTCGGCGATGACTACGGTGGAAACGTACAGTTCAAAGCGATCCCGCGCTTCTTCCCACCATTCCTGGGTAATGGTTTGCCGGGCAGCGGCGACCAAATCGCGGCTTGATCGCGCCGTGTAGTAACTAATGACCGAGGTTTCGATGTAAACGGAAGCGGGCATAACGATTATTCCTCCTCAACCCGCAGACTCGCCACGTCGTAGTACATCAGCAGTTTTTCGTCTTCCTGCAACACGGCATCGGGCAGTTTGGCGGCGACGGTGACAATGGTGCGGTAATCGCGGCGGTCATACGCGGCTTTGAAACCGGCGCGGAGAGCTTCGGTGCGGAATTCCTTGAGCTGGCGTCCGGTGTGGGCTTGGTAGACGGCAAATTCCTTGAGCAGCGCCTTGGTGCGGAGTTGTTCCAGTTCTTGCGCTTTGTTGGGATCGGGGACGTACCAGCGATTCGCGGCGTCTTGCAGAAAGTTGTCTTCGAGCAGTTGCTTTAATTCCGGGCGGGTTTCGTGTTTTTTCCAGCCCGCGCCGAGTTGCTGCATGAAGTCGGGTTGAATGTCTTGCGTGGTGGCGGGGCGTGGTTTGAGGAAGTCGGTGAGCCAGTCAATCGCGGAACGCTCATCGGAGACAAACAATTCCATTTGCGGCGCTTGGGCGACTTGCAACCGCGCCCGGTCGTAGTCGTTGAGCTGTTCGGACAAGAAGATCATGCCGTCGCGGACGGAGAAGCGATCCTGCAAACCGGCTTGAAACTCTTGAGTGGACAGCGGCACCGGGACGTTGTGACGGATGAAATAGGCCACCATCCGATCAAACAGGATGCGGGGGTCGCGCTCGGCGATGAATTCAAGCTGGCCGTTATTCAGCTTGACCGTCAGCAGGTAGTTCAGGTGGGTGCTGACGAAATCCCAGACGGATTTTTCAGTGCCGCCGGTTTGGGTGAAGCGTTCTTCAAGACCGCCGTTGGGTTTGTAGGCGGAAATGATGAGGTCTTGTTTGACGGCAGTAGTGGTGGTAACAGCTTTGAAGCTGCCTTGCTTTTTATCCAGTGCCGCGACGTTGGCGACAATGAAACCGGCTTCCTGAATGGCGGTTTGGATGGCGTTCCAGACAGCGGCTTGGGTGTTGGAAAACTCAATGGTCATCCAACGACCGGGTTTGAGAATGCGGAAGGCTTCTTTGAAGCAATCCGTCATCAATCGACGATAATCATTCAGCGTTTTTCCTTGGACTTTGTTTTCAATCGCTTCGGTTTTGTTGTTAGTGAAAACTTTGAGCCAGGATTCCCAGAGGAGATTGAGTTCGGAATACATTAGATTTGCGCCGAACGGGGGATCAATAAATATATAGTCAATACAATTTTTTTGTAATTGCGCTATATCTGTTGTTGATTGATTTAAGATCCGAATAGGTTTTGGCTTAAATATCGATTTAGAAAATACATTAATTCGCTCAATTGATTGCTCGATTATATTCATTTCAACAGAGAGTGAAGGAATATATAATGTTCCATTTATCACTCCAACTGTGGCACCACCAACTCCCTTTTTTTCTCCACCTATTCGACTAGCAGCAATTCTATGCATTCTTGTTGCACGAGGTGTTAACGCACTAAATGGTGCCCAAAAATTTTTTCCAAAATATCTGAATTTAGACAAAATTGTTAAATTTCTTTTCGTGTAAAAATGATGAATGTTGGTAGCGCCATGCGACTTCATTGGTTGCTGGGTATTATAACCATCCGGTAGGTGGTCAGTCGGAAACCAATATGGAGTCTCCATCCCCTCAATCTTCTCAACCAACGCCCGATCAAAATCGTCCGGGGTTTTCTCATGGCGTTTCGTGCCCACGCTGTAATTGATCAACACCGGCGTTTGCTTGGCTTGGCGGATGGTCTGCTGAATCGCGGTATCAAACTTGGTGATCCAAGCCCGTTCCATGTTGCGCTTGGTTAATTGCTTGGAACAGTGCGGACAGGGGAACTCATCGCGCACTTGGCCGGCGTCTTTGTCCACCGCAGCCGCCCAGAACACCACTTCCCCCGCGCATTCCGGGCAGATGAATACGTCAGACCAGACCGTGTAATTGATCCGGCCTTTGGTCTTGCCGTCGCTATGCCGCGTTTCATACATCCAGCCGCATTCCGCCTCGACCTCGGCCAAAATCCGCTTCGCTTCCCGCTCAAACGCCACCACATCCACCGGCGTGTTGTAGTTGTAGGCAATGAACGTCGCCGCTGGCGATAAATCATTGAGAATCGCCCGCCGTGCGCCACATCGAGAAAACGGCTTCCACACGGTTTGACCATTGTCCTGAACCGACTCCAGAATCGCGCCGTCTTTCTCCACCCGATAGCCCAACGACTCGACCGCTTTCCGATCTCCGCACAATTGCGCCGCGACCCCGGTCATGCCCGTCCCGCAAAACCCATCAAACACCAGATCGCCCGGCTGGGTGTAATGCAGGATATAGCGCATGATCGCCTTGTGCGGCACCTTGGTATGGTAGGAATGGGCGTTATAAATCGGGTCGTTCTTGCCTTCGCTGACATCCGCCGCGAACGGTTCCTTGTGATACGGCACTGCCGGGTCATAAGGCGTCCCGTATAACCGGATGAACTCGGCAATAAACGGATTCGGGCAAGCGGTGTAATACGGCGGATCGGACAACGCCAAAATGTCTTCATCACTGCCGAGGGGAAAGCCTTCAATCTGCCGAAACGCCGGGTCTTGCAACTGCTCCCGCAACAGCGCCAGAAAATGCTCGCGGCGGGCGGCGTCGTTGGGGAAGGTCAGACCGAGGCAATCGACCCGCTGCTGCGCCAACACGGTTTGTTCGGCCGATGGGTCCGCCAGCCGCAACTGCCCGGACGGTTCGATGAACAGCAGGCTGCTGTTATCTCGGTTTTTCTTGATCATTGCCTTATCCCTCATTCCAGCACCACCCGAATTTTCTTCACATCCTTACCCTTGGTCACCGTGGCTAAGTGTTTTCTGAACCGCTCCTGCCACTCTTCGACCGTACACGGCCAGCCGCCCTCGGCCAGCGCGGCGCACAACTCGGTCGTCGTGATCACCCGCTTCTGCAAGCCGCCCAACACCTCTTGTAACGCCTGGATCAACGCCGGGCTGATCGTGTCCGGCCATTGTTGAGTTTGGATAAAGGTCTGCAACGCGGCCTTGCCGTGGGCATCGCTCACCAAGTCCAAATTTGCGGCCACGGTCGGGTCGGCCAGATTATTCAGCAGGGTTTGCCGCCAGTCCGCATCCAGGGTATCCAGCGCCCCATTCGCCGCCGCCAACACCTGCGCGGCGGTTTCGGCGCCCGTCCAGTCGGCGGGCCGAAACTGGCAATGCGGACACACCGGGTCGGCTTCCAGATCAAGCCGAGTCACTTGAAAACAGGTTTTCAGCGGCCAAATCTGGTTTTGCAGGTCGTTCAACTGCTGCTTGGGCATCATCTCGACCCCGGACAGCTTTTGCAGGCGCTTGAGGCGCGGGTCCTGGGTCAGCGCCACTTTCTGCCGATCCTCGTTCACGCCCAGCCGCGCCCGGCCATGCAGCGCCAGATAGGCGTCCTGATAGGCCGTCTTCAAGGTGGTCAGGGTTTGCGCCAAGCGCCGCTGAAAACTGCTCTCAGTGCGTTGTTTCGGGCTACCGATAGCGGTCATTAATGCGCTGCGCTGTTGCTGAACCTGTGCTTGCCACGGATGATCGGCGGGTAACAACGCCTCGGCCTTGCCCAAATAGGCGGTCTGCGGCGCGAGTTGTTGGGTCAGGATCGCCAGCGCCTCAATCTCCCGCACCAGTGCCAACGCCTGTTGCTGGCCTTGCACCGCCGCCACGTCGTGCGGGAAATTCTTGAGCTTGCCGGCGCTGTTGAATGGTTGCAGTGATTCCAGGAAGGTTTTCAGAACGCCCAACCGGCAGCACCCGTCCTGTTGTTCCGCCTCCGACAGCAGGGCTTGGCCCCAAAACGCCAGTTTGCTCAACTGATCCTGCGCGGTCACCACTTGATTGAGCCGCTGCTGAATGGCCGCTTGCAGCTTCGCCACCGCTTCATCCCGAGTCGCGGGATTGACCATCAAGCCTTTGGCGACGCCAAACAGATCACACAACTCCTGCAACGGCGCGAGCGGCAAATCCTTGGGCCGTTCCAGATGCTTAAATTCTCGCGCTTCGCTGATACTCAACTTGGCGAATTGATCGAGACTGGCGGCGTCAATCTTCTTGCCGGACAGGCTGATCACCAGATCGCCGCTGTGCACCAATGCAGCAGCCACCACCGCCAGAAACTCCGGCTCCAGTCGAAACCGGGTCCAATACTCCACGCCCATTTCGGGTTGTACCAGTTCCGCACGGTTAATGACCTGGCCTTGGCCTTTGTGGGTCAGAACGTCGAGCAAATGCCGGGCATAGCGCGACTCGCGGGGTTTCAGCAGGTCGCCGTCCAGTAATTCCAGCGCGTCCAGGACTGCCGCGCCCTGTTTGCTCTTCACACTGCCGGCAATCCAGCGTAATGCCTCCTGCGCCGCCAGTTCCCGATTACTGCGGGTGGTGGTCACGCTAAAGCAGGGATAGTCCGGGCTGCGATCCGCAAAGGCGGTCGCCAAGCGTAGGGCACCCGCCGTATTGACCATCTCGCGCACCGTGGCTTGGGCCGGCAGTTGGTTCTGCACCACCTCCCGCAACGGTTTCCGCTGGCCTTGATGGGTCACTTCGACGGCGTTGGGCATTTGCTGGCGCAGCCAGGCGGTCAGTGTCTGTAAATGCTGGCTGGCCCGCTCTTCATAGGTGCTTTTGTTGCTGCCCGATGCGGTGATCGCCTGTTCCCGCGCCCCAGCATAGAGTTTTAACGCCCGTTCAAAGGTTTCGTCGCGCCGGGCGAGGGTAAAGAACACTTCATCGGCTTTCAGCTCATCCCGGAACGGGGTCGGCTCGAACGGGGGCAGAAAATACAGGTAGAAATCGCGGGGCGGTTGGGCGGTGGAGCGTTCGTTCGGTGCGCCAAAGAACAGATAACCGCTCCGCCCGGCTTTGCGCTCGCGCCATTCCAATTCATATTCCCAAATCCGATAGCCACTGACGTAAGACTTTGCGTCCGGTTCTTCCAACACCACCCGCCGCAACGCCTCGAAGTAGTAGCGATCCAGCGGCGTTCCAGCCAGGGTGTCGGCTCTCTTCTCAATCAGCGCATCGAAATCAATGTCCTTTTTGAGATCGAGGTAATACTGGCCGTTTTCGGGATTGACGCTAATAAACTGGCCGTTGACAGTCTGAAGGATGTCCTTGAGGACTTTCTCGACCATCGTCCGTAAAAACCCCGCTTCCTGTTCCACCAGATTCGGCAACAGCAAACACAGATCATCGCGTAATTCTTCGGCAGTCGCGCCCAGCGGTCGATAAATATCGCCGGTGGTCAACCGATGCACCGCCAGCGCGTGAATAATCCGTAATGCGGTCGGCTTATACGCCTTGCGGGCGGTGGGAAACGCTTGCTGAATCCGTCCTTCCAGCACCTCGCTTTTTTCCAGCACCGCTTTGATGTCGGGATCGGCGCGGAACGAGGGGTTACCCCGCAAAACGCTCCAGTACGAATCATAGGCAATCACGCCGGGGTCTGTGGTCGGTACGTCCTGGTCGAGCAAAGCGCGAATGGCGGCGCTCAGGGTTTTCAGCACTTCGCGCTTTTCGGCGACATACACCCGCTCAAAGGTGTCCAGATAAGCGGGATGCACCGGATACAGCCGGACAAACTCGGCCATCCGTTCGTTCATGGAGCCATACAGCGGTGCAAACGGTTCCAGATGCGCCCGGATCAACGCCTGTTGGTGCGGGGTCTTTTTCAGCAACCGCTCGGCCACCACGAACGCCACATCCTCGCGGTCGATGCGAAGCTGTTCAAAGCGATCTTTCACCCGCCGCACCGTATCGGCGACGAATTGAAACCGGGGATTATCGAACAGGCTTTCCTGAACGCCGGTGATGAACCGGAAGCGCGATCCCTTGCAGACCTCGCCCACTTCCCGCAAAAACGCTAAATCGAGATTGAGTTCCAAGTCGTTTCGGGTGCGGAGATAGTCCAGCAACTCGTCCAGGACCAGGAGCAGACCGTGATCGGGATAGCGCTCCTGAAAGGCGGCCATCATCTCCTGAAAGGCGGTCTTGTTCTCATGTCGTTCGTTTAAGCCAGGGAACTTGAACTCCACGTCCAGCCTGTCCAGTCCCGTTTCCAGCACCTGACAGAGGAAGTCCCGTAACGACATGGTGGTCGCACCGGTTTCCGTGCGGATGACTTTGAACCGCCCGGCAATCAGTGACGCTTTCGCAGCAACGGTGGGATTCGTCAGCCGGGGCGCTAACTCAGCGTGTTCCGCCACGGCAGAAATCACCGCCATCAGGTGCGACTTGCCGGTGCCGTAATTGCCGACCATCATCAAACCCTTGGTATCCGCCGGCTGCGTAAACTGCAACTGCGGAAACACCAGATCAGTCAGCGACCGGGCCAGTCCCTCGGAAATCACGAAAGTTTCTACCAGACGCTGCGCCTGGGATTCGGTGTTGGCTTCATGCAGTTGAACCACGCTTTCAATCGGATCAAAAGCGATCAACTCGGCGTATTTCATGCGCGGATTCCTGATTCAGACCACGGTGATGATGCGGGCATCGGGGCGAAACTCACGGCGGGCTTCGGGATGGCCCGGTTCGGCATAACTCAAAGTCTCGCCGGTGAAGTGGCCTGGCCAAGCGGCAATGATCGTGCGGTTGCGCGATAGGCTTTGCAGCAGTCGCAACGGGTTCAGCATCAAATCCACCGCAAACAGCAGTTCCAGCGAGTCGAGCAAGATCACCTCAGCGGCGGTGTCGGCAATGATCGCCGCCAATCGTTCAGCAGCTTGGACGCTGCGTTGTTTGGGTGTCAGTTCCAGCAGGCATTCCGCTAAACGCAGGTTCACATTCAGGCGCGGCCAGCCGTGTTGTTGAGTCAGCGCCATCAATGCCGGCGTTTTGCCGGAACCGGCGGGACCGACGACTAACACCAGACGGTAGTAACATCCGTCCAAGGTGTTCAACGTGGCTTGGATACGGCTAGACAGTGAGGCGTTCATCAGTGAGAGACTGTTACGTGTGTTAGGGTGAATCTGGCGATCATTTTATAACCTTCAAAAAAGTCATCGAGCACGACGTTGACCCGCTGACCTTCCGAGAATACGGCCGACGGGTCGATCATGATGCGCCACAGGTCACTGTCTTTTTGAAAGTTCTGGACCTGAAAATCGTAATAACTGGGCGTTTCGTCCAGTTCGGCCCGGATCGCCTCTTGAATGTCGCGGATACTCATGCCGTGTCCTGGATCATTCGGCGTCCTGGATCATTCGGCGTTCGCAATAACCGGCTTGACCTGCACTGTCCAGGCGTCAGGAGGAAGGCCCATGGTCGCCACGGCCCGCTGGCAAAAGCGGACAATGCTGCTCGCGGCTAGGTTGGTTTCGATGAAATAGTCGGCGCCGAACGGTTTCGGCCCCCGAAACCCCTGGGGGCTGGCGGCGATGTAGTGGGGATACTGCTCCAACACCTGGGCGAACTTCGCTGGTTCGGCGGTCGCCAGGGTTTCCAGGGTCTGGGTCAACACCCCGCGCCAGTTTTTTACGAGGTGCGTGGTCCCCAACACGGTCACGCTCTCCGGCTTGGTGCCCGTCACGTCATCGCCGTCCGAGATCGCCGCCGCCGTGTCGCCAAAGTACGGCCAACACTGGAGCGCCTGCTCGGTCAACACCGCCGCCCGTTGCAAGATGTCTTCCTTGCGCCAGTGCTCGACCTTCTTAAAGTAGTGGTTTAGTTCCACATGACTCTTGGCGAACTGCTGGCATTTGTCGGCAAACTGGTTGTTGGATAACGGGCTGTTGTAGCCGGTCAAAGTCAGATTGCCCAAGGTATGCAGGTACAGCTCGTGGGTCGTCTGCCATTCGACGCCCAAGTGCGACCGCCACTCGTCAGTCAGGGTTTGCGGCATGACATGTTCGATGGTGAGGGTGGCAAACTCCATCGGTTCCCGATGCCGGTAGCTGTGCTCCAGCGTTTCCAGCAGGAAGCGGGCCTTCTGCTCCAACGCGCCACGCCCATAGAGCTTGACCTCACGCAGCTTGGCCCGAAATTGGGCATCGCTGGGGTAGCCCTTGGTTTGCAGGGATTGCCGCAACGCCGGCACGAAGCCAGCGGTGTTCTGCTGCTGGGTCTGGGCATACAGCGGGGGGAAAATCTTGTTGAGCTGGTTGGTGGCCAACCCGCAGACGAAGCGACGCACCAGGTAGTTTTCCAGGGTCGCCAACACCTCCACCAATGCCGCTTCGCTCAGAGCACGCCGGTCGTAGTCGTGGTAGACGTTGAGCAGGAACGGGTAGACCGTGGTCACGTCCAGCCGGTTGATCCGCTCCAGCGCCGCCAACAGGGCCTTGCTCGGCTCCTGCCCCGGCGACAGTAACTTGGCGTAATAGCGCGCGAACGTCGCCAGTTCCTGAAGCGCCGCCCTTGCGTCGCTTTGCGCCAAGCGGTTCTTGAGGGTCACGTACACCTCGGATTGCTTGACGAAGGCCCCGCTGCGCATGAGGAAATGGCGCACGTATTCTGTCAGGTCGTCGCCCAAGGCGTCTTGCATCGGCAACCAGTACTGCTGATAGATCGCCTCCTGTTGATCGGTCGGGATGCGCATGAACAGGTAGTTGCGAATCAGGTCAGCCTCGGTGAGCTGGTGACCTTTGAAGTTGAGGCTCTCGAACACCAGATAGGGATTGTCGGTCGGCGCCAGGGTAATGGTGACCAGCGCCAGCCGGTCCATGGTCGCGCTTAACAAGGCTCGTCGATCAGGTGCGTGTGGCGCGTTCACCTTCTTGGCGTAAAAGTCGTAGCACTGACACAGGCGATGCTCGGGTCGCGGCGTCTTAGCCTGGATCAGGTGCTGGAAGGCAATCCGATCACTTTGCGACAGCAGCAGCTTGTAGGCGTCATCACCATGCTTGAATGGATTGACCAAAAACCGCTGTTCGATTTCGGCGGCCAATTCTGTGTCATCGGCTTGGCAGGCGCCGTCACGCAGGACGGCCAACATAACCAGCAGGGTAGCGATGCGTTGCTGACCGTCGATCAGGATGAACCGGGGCAAGCCCGGCGCGGAATCGGTGGCGGGAATCACCACCACGGACCCCAGGAAATGGTTGCGCTGCGGGTCGTCGTCTTCGATCAGGTCGACCAGGTCATCCCAGAGCGTATCCCAGTAGTTGCGCTCCCAGACATAGAAACGCTGGAACAGCGGGACGATGTATTGCTGGGTGGAGTCCAGCAACTGCCGCAGTCGGTTTTCATGCGCTTGCATGGCAGTCCCATGACACACTCAAGCGCTGGCCCGGAGCGATCTCGTCGGTGATGCCGTTCTCGGCAAACCGGAAATGGCGCTGCGGCTCCATGAACGGGGAGTTGATGACCGGGTTGTCGATGAGGTCGGCCATGCCTTAGCCGGTCCAGCGGTCCGTGAACGGGGACGGCGTAGAACCATTTTCCGCCCGCGACACCGGCGGGATAGCCTCCCTGGCGGCTGAAGTCACCCGGATTTCAACATGCTGATTGAGGCGGTTCAGCACCGTGACCAACCGGTCAATACTGAATCCCTTGAGGTCCGCATTTTTGATCCGGGAAATATCCGGCTGCGCCAGTCCGGTGATTTCGGCGGCCTTCCGTTGCGACAGTCGCCGCTCCCGCAGCTCCCGGAGGATCTCCGCCGCCAGTTCCGCCCGCATCTGCCGGACCTCGGCATCCGGCCAACCCAGATCGCGATAGACGTTGCCGCTGCCTCGGATGAGGTCCAGTTCTTCAGTCATGTCAGCCTCTCCTTCAGTCGCGTGATCCGCTCCCGGATCACATCGATCTCCCGTTGCGGTGTTTTAATTCCTTGGGTCGATTTCTTCTGAAAGGCATGAATCACCCACACATCTTCACCCATCTGGACCGCGTAAACGGTCCGGTACGCCTCGCCCTGATACGGCAAGGCGATCTCGAACACCCCCGAACCCAGCCCTCGCATCGGCTTGGCAATTCCTGCCTTCTCGCCTCGGGCGGCTATCACCAGAGCGTCGGTGATCCGCTCTTGCGCTTCCAGCGGAAATTCGTCAAACGCCTTTCGCGCCGCCTTGATCCATGAAACAACCCGGGTAGAACGGTCCATGCAATAAATAATAGTCTATTTACTATCAGGACTTTCGCTTGGAGTTCCAGGTTGTTGATTGTTTTGGTATAATCTCGACATGATAACCAAACAGCAATACGTTCAATATTTGATTAGCACGCCAGTCAATTATACGTGCACGAATCTTGC
>JAKLIY010000034.1 GCA_022709365.1 Pseudomonadota bacterium | reverse complement strand
TTCGTGCACGTATAATTGACTGGCGTGCTAATCAAATATTGAACGTATTGCTGTTTGGTTATCATGTCGAGATTATACCAAAACAATCAACAACCTGGAACTCCAAGCGAAAGTCCTGATATTGAAAAAGCCCCTTCCCAACATTGGGAAGAGGCTTTTTATGCATAGGGCGGGTGTAATGTCTCCCGCTGGAATTGGGTCCGCCGCCGCCTTCCGGCGTCATCCAGTTGGTGTTCTGGGTAGGATCCTTGATGTCGCAGGTTTTACAGTGGACGCAGTTCTGGGCATTGATCTGCAAGCGCGGTGTGTTCTCGCTATCCCGCACGATCTCATACACACCCGCCGGCGGGAGAGGAGTCTGGTCAGGCCAGCGCCTCACTCAGCGCATCGGCCACACCCTGACCGTAAGCCGGATCGGCGGCATGGCAATGGCCGATATGGCGGATCTGAATTTCGTGCGGCGCTTCCCCAATGGAACGTGCGGTGTTCTCGAACAAGACCTGTTGCTGCGCGGGCGTCATCAACCGGAACAGCGCGCCGGGCTGCGAGAAATAGTCAGCATCGTCTTCCCGGTAATTCCAGTGATCGGCGTCGCCGGACAGCGCGAGCGGCGGCTCGCGGAAATCCGGCTGTTCCTGCCACTGGCCATCGCTGTTCGGCTCATAGCCCAGCGTGCCGCCGTGGTTGCCATCAACCCGCATCGCCCCGTCGCGGTGGTAGCTGTGCGCCGGGCAGCGCGGCGCATTGACCGGGATCAGGTGATGGTTCACGCCGAGCCGATAGCGTTGCGCGTCGCCGTAGCTAAACAGCCGTCCCTGCAACATCTTGTCCGGCGAAAAGCCGATGCCGGGCACGATATTGGCGGGGTTGAACGCCGATTGCTCCACTTCGGCGAAGAAGTTTTCCGGGTTGCGGTTCAGCTCCATCACCCCCACGTCGATCAGCGGATAATCCTTGTGCGGCCAGATTTTGGTCAGATCGAAGGGATGATAGGGAACTTTCGCCGCGTCGGCTTCCGGCATGATCTGAACCTTGAGCGTCCATTTCGGGAAGTCGCCCTGTTCGATGCTGTCATACAGGTCGCGCTGATGGCTCTCGCGGTCCTTGCCGATGATCGCTTCGGCTTCCGCGTCGGTCAGATTTCTGATGCCCTGCTGGCACTTGAAGTGGAACTTGACCCAATAGCGCTCGTTGTTGGCGTTGATGAAGCTGAAGGTGTGGCTGCCGAAGCCGTGCATGTGGCGATAGGTGGCTGGAATGCCCCGGTCGCTCATGACGATGGTGACTTGGTGCAGCGCTTCAGGCAGCGAGGTCCAGAAATCCCAGTTGTTTTTCGCGCTGCGCAGATTGGTGCGCGGGTCGCGTTTCACTGCATGGTTCAGATCGGGGAATTTCAGCGGATCGCGCATGAAGAATACCGGCGTGTTGTTGCCGACCAGATCCCAGTTGCCTTCCTCGGTATAGAACTTCACCGCGAAGCCGCGAATGTCGCGCTCGGCGTCCGCCGCGCCGCGTTCGCCGGCCACGGTGGTGAAGCGGGCGAACAGTTCGGTCTTCTTGCCAACCTGCGAGAAAATTTTGGCTCGCGTGTACTTTGTGATGTCGTGGGTGACGGTGAACGTGCCGTAGGCGCCGGAACCTTTGGCGTGCATGCGCCGCTCCGGAATCACTTCCCGGTCGAAATGCGCGAGCTTTTCGAGGAACCAGACATCTTGCAGCAACTGCGGGCCGCGCGGGCCGGCGGTCATCACGTTCTGGTTGTCGGCGACCGGACAGCCGACGTTGGTGGTCAGGCGGGTCTTGTTCTCGGACATGATCAAACTCCTGCAAGTGATACGGGCAAAGTGGCCTGCGGAATAACTATTGCAGAAAATAGGGTTTATGAAAAATCGAATATAACAAATTCATGGATAGCCAATATCTATGAGGAGGCTGAAAAACGACTTCGTGTTTTGATCGGTGACAGGGTTCCCTGGTCGTCAGTGTGAACAAACTCGCTCAGCGCCTATCCAAGCGGATTGACTGCCTCAACGAAAAACTGCCCATGTCGACTATAACGCCCCAGACCATCTATCTTAGCGACTACACGCCGCCCGCCTACCGCATTCTGACCGTTGACCTGCGGTTTGAACTGGGTGAAGACTTTGCCACTGTGCATTCCCGGTTGCGCATCGTTCACACCGGAGCCACTGCTCCCGGAACGCCCTTGGCGCTGGATGGCCAGCATCTGGAATTGATTTCGCTGGCGCTGGACGGAACGCCGCTCGCCGCTGACCGTTATCAAGTCGATGCGGACCGGTTGACCCTGTTCGATCCGCCGACGGAATTTACCCTGGAGGTCATCATCCGCACCCGCCCCCAGGACAACACCGCTCTGGAAGGTCTCTATCAATCCAGCGGCAATTTCTGCACCCAATGCGAAGCCGAAGGTTTTCGCCGCATCACCTACTTCCTGGACCGTCCCGACGTGATGGCCGTGTTTACCACCACGCTGGTCGCCGATAAAGCCCGCTATCCGGCGCTATTGTCCAACGGCAATCTGGTTGCCAGTGGCGAATTGGACGAAGATCGGCACTGGGCCACCTGGCATGACCCCTTTCCCAAGCCCTGCTATTTATTCGCGCTGGTGGCCGGTCATCTTCACTTTATCGAAGATACCTTCACCACCCGCTCCGGGCGCACCGTGACGCTGCGCATTTATGTAGAACCGGAGAATATCGACCAGTGCGACCACGCCATGGATTCACTCAAACAGGCGATGGCTTGGGATGAGCGCCGGTTTGGGCTGGAATACGATCTGGATTTGTACATGATCGTGGCGGTCGGCGATTTCAACATGGGAGCCATGGAGAACAAGGGTCTCAACATCTTCAACACTAAATACGTGCTGGCTCGCCCGGAAACGGCGACCGACGCCGACTATCAGGGCATCCTCGGCGTGATCGGCCACGAGTATTTCCACAACTGGACCGGCAACCGGGTCACTTGCCGCGACTGGTTCCAGCTCAGCCTCAAGGAAGGGCTGACAGTGTTTCGCGATCAGGAATTCTCTAGCGACCTCGGTTCACGCGGGGTCAAGCGCATTGAAGATGTGCGCATTCTCCGCAGCAGCCAGTTCCCCCAGGACGCCGGGCCGATGGCGCATCCGGTGCGTCCCGATTCCTACATTGAAATCAACAACTTTTATACCGTCACCGTTTATAACAAAGGAGCCGAAGTCATCCGCATGATGCAGACCCTGCTCGGTCAGGATGGCTTCCGGCGCGGCATGGACCTGTATTTCCAGCGTCACGACGGGCAGGCGGTGACTTGCGATGATTTCGTCGCGGCGATGGCGGATGCTAACCGGGCAAATTTCCGCCAGTTCCAGCGCTGGTATCACCAGGCAGGAACGCCGGAACTTACCGTCAGCGACGCCTACGATCCGGCAACTTCCTGCTATACGCTGACCGTTCGGCAATCCTGCCCGCCGACGCTCGGTCAGCCCTATAAGGAACCGTTCCATCTCCCGTTGACGCTGGGGTTGCTGGACGCTCAAGGGCGCGATTTGCCGCTACAACTGGCCGGGGAAAGCGAACCGCAGGGAACGACGCGGGTGCTGGAATTGCGCGAGCCGAAACACACTTTCCACTTTATCAACGTTCCGACCCGGCCCGTTCTCTCACTGCTGCGCGGCTTTTCTGCACCAGTGAAAGTGAATAGCAGCGAAAGCGACGACGATCTGCGTTTCCGGCTGGCTCACGACAGCGATGACTTCAACCGCTGGGACGCCAGCCAAGCCCTGGCGATGCGCGCCATTCTCGGACTGGTCGCCGACCGCCAGTCAGGCCGATCCTGGACGTTACCCGAATCATTCAGCGATGCCTTTGGCCGGGCGTTGACCTCGAACGTCGATCCGGCATTGCTGGCGCAGGTATTGACCCTGCCCGGTGAGACCTGGCTGGCGGAACAGATGACGGTGGTCGATGTGGACGGCATTCACGCGGCCCGGCGGTTTGTCCAACAGATGTTGGCGGAACGGTTACGCGCCCCGCTTCGAACGGTCTATGAAACCCTGCATGACCGCGAAAGCACCGGCTATCGGGTTGACGCCCTCGCTATTGGCCAGCGGGCGCTCAAGAACGTCTGTCTGGATTACCTGATGCAGTTGGATGAACCGACAGAGCGAGCGCTGGCGTTGAAACAATTTCACAGTGCCGGCAATATGACCGACCAGCTCGGCGCGCTGGCGCCGTTGGCGAACTGTGAAGGCCCGGAACGGACTGAAGCGCTGGCCGCGTTCTATGATCGCTGGCGGGATGAACCCTTAGTGGTGGACAAGTGGCTGACCCTGCAAGCCACGTCCCGCCTGCGGGGCACATTAGGGATCGTCCAGCAGCTCATGGCGCACGAAGCCTTCAATCTCCGTAATCCCAACAAAGTGCGGGCGCTGATCGGCGCATTTTGCCAAGCGAATCCCGTGCATTTTCACGCTGCCGATTATAGCGGCTATACTTTCCTTGCCGATCAGGCATTAGCCTTGAACGCTTTCAACCCGCAAATCGCCGCTCGGCTGATGGCCGCCTTTACCCGCTGGCGTCACTACGATTCCATGCGCCAGCAGGGGATGCGTAGTCAACTGGAGCGGATTCTGGCCGCGCCGGCTCTGTCGCCCGATGTCTACGAGATCGCCGCCAAAAGCCTGGGTGGAGCGCCGTGAGGTTGAAAATAATGCTGCATTGCAAAAAAAGAGTTGACACCGGCGTTGCGGTATGCAAAATACGCCTATCGATTGTTGCGATGCACAAAAACCGAACCATCCATTTTTAACCTGAGGAGATTCACTCCATGTCTACCCCCAACCCCTTCAATCCCTTCGCCAATGTTGATTTCAGCAAGTTCGACATGAGCAAATTCGACCTGACCAAGATGATGGGCGATGTCAAAATCCCCGGCTTCGACATGCAGGCGATCATGGACGCGCAGCGCAAGAATATCGAAGCGCTGAATGCGGCCAATCAGACGGCGGTGCAGGGCATCCAGGCGGTTGCGCAGCGTCAGGCCGAGATTCTGAGTCAGGCTATGAGCGAAGTGTCTTCGATTGCCCAGCAGTTCTCCACTGCCGGCAACCCGCAGGAAATGACTGCCAAGCAGACCGAGTTGGCCCGCAAGGCGTTTGAACAGGCGCTGGCGAATGCCCGCGAACTGGCCGAGATGGTCAGCAAGTCCAACACCGAAGCGTTCGCGATCATCAACAAGCGCGTCACTGAGAGCCTGCAGGAACTGAAGAGCCTGGTCGCCGCCAAGTAAGACCCCGGTTCGCGTTACTGCTTAAGCGGACAGGCCCGCGCGGAATTGAATTTCCGTGATGGCCTGTCCGATTTGTTTTTTGGTTCGCGCCATAAGCTAGAATTAGAGCCGTTCAGCGAACCACCATTAACGATGAGGAACGATGCATGGCCGAGCAAAAAACTCCCGAACTCAAAATGCCAGAAATCAAGATGCCCGATCCGGGGCAGATGGCGCAACTCTTTAGCCATATCGCCGAAAAGAGCCAGATCATCGTCAAGGAATTTCTGAATCGCCAGCAAACTGAAGGCTCGTTTGACATGCAGGACAAGATGGCCTTGGGCAAGTCCTTCATGGAATTGAACCAGAAGATCATGGCGGATCCCGGCAAGGTGGTGCAGGCACAGATGGCCCTGTGGCAGAACTATATGGAACTGTGGCAGAAATCCCTGCCCGCTCTGTTCGGTCAGCCGACGGAATCAGTCATCAACGCGCCGAAGGGCGATAAGCGCTTCAAGCACGATGACTGGCAGGACAATCCCCTGTTTTCGTACATCAAGCAGTCCTATCTGCTGACTGCCGGCTGGATTCAGGACATGGTGGCCAACGTCGAAGGCTTCGACGACAAGACCAAGAGGAAACTTCAGTTTTATACCCGCCAGTTCATCGATGCCATGTCGCCCAGCAACTTCGCGATGACCAATCCCGAAGTGGTACGGCTCACCATCGAATCGGGCGGCGAGAATCTGATTAACGGCTTGAAGAACATGCTCGACGACCTCGAGCGTGGCAAGGGCAAGCTCAACATCCGGATGACCGACCTGAATGCCTTTGAACTGGGCAAGAACGTCGCCACCACGCCCGGCAAGGTCGTCTATCAGAACGAGATGATGCAGCTCCTCCAGTACGATCCGAGTACTCCAGAGGTGTTCAAGAAGCCGCTGCTGATCTTCCCGCCGTGGATTAACAAGTTCTACATCATGGACCTGCGGCCCAAGAACTCGCTTATCAAGTGGGCAGTGGATCAGGGCTTTACCGTGTTCCTGATGTCCTGGGTCAATCCCGACGAGAAGATGGCCGAAAAGGCTTTCGACGATTATCTGCGGGACGGCCCGCTGGCGGCGCTGGACGCGATTGAACAGGCGACCGGCGAACGCGAAGTCAACGCGCTCGGTTATTGCCTGGGTGGCACGCTGCTAGGCATCACCAATGCCTATCTGGCGGCCCAGGGGACGCCGCGCATCAGTTCCGGCACCCATCTGACGACCATGCTGGATTTTTCCGAGCCGGGCGAGCTGGAAGTGTTCATCGAGGAAGAGCAGATCGCCTCGCTGGAAAAGCGCATGGCGGCCAAGGGCTACCTTGACGGCAGCGAGATGGCCACTACCTTCAGCATGTTGCGGGCGAATGACTTGATGTGGTCGTTCTTCATCAACAACTATCTGCTCGGCAAAGAGCCGTTCCCCTTCGATTTGCTGTACTGGAATTCCGATTCCACCCGGATGCCGGCGAAGATGCACAGCTTCTACCTGCGCAACTTCTACCAGCATAACCGGTTGAAGGAACCGGGCGGCATCAACCTGCTCGGGACGCCGATTGATCTGAGCCAGGTCAAGGTGCCGACGTATTTCCTGTCGGCGATTGAAGATCACATCGCCCCGTGGAAATCCAACTACGCGGGCAGCCTGTTGTTCAGCGGCCCGGTGCGGTTCGTGCTGAGCGGTTCGGGTCATATCGCCGGTCCGATCAACCCACCCTCCGCGAACAAGTACTTCTATTGGACTAATCCCAAGCATTTGACCAATCCGGATGAGTGGCTGAAAGACGCTAAACAGACCGACGGTTCCTGGTGGCCGGACTGGTACAAGTGGCTGAGCAAGAACGCTGGCGAGAAGATTCCGGCCCGCGTGCCGGGAACCGGCAAGCTGCCGGTGATCGAAGATGCGCCAGGGTCGTATGTGAAGCTGCGGCTGGCCAAGTAAACCGATGGGTCGGTGAGGTTGATGCTGTCAACCCTACCGACGGATTAGAAACGGTCGCTGTGAAGACAGCGGCCGTTTTTTTATGCGTTTAGCGCCGGCAGCGTCGCGACCACGGGATCGTGATCGCTGGCGGGTTCCGGGTGACCAGAAGCCAGATCACTGTTGATATGGGCAATGCGCACCGCTGCGCCGCGCCGCAACGCCGGACTGACCAAAATGTGATCCAGCGCCTGCGGTTGATCGCCATGCCGACGGGTATAGCATTGCCCGGGCGGCAAATCCTCCAGCAGGTTATGGAACCGCTCGCCCTTGAGCAATTTCAGGGTTTTGGAACCCGGTACATCATTTATATCGCCCAGCACCACAATAGCCGCCTGCGGATCACAGGCCAGCAGATCGGCAGCGAAGTCATGCACGATTTTGGCCTGAGCGTGACGCTGTTGCTTGGCGTAATCCTCCTCGCGGCGCGTCGCGGAACGCATCGATTTGAAATGGCAGGCGATGACGAATAGCCGCCGTTCACCGACCATAAACTCTGCCGCCAACGCCTTACGACTGGGTACCCAGTGATGACAGTCGTCGCCAGCGAAGGCCGGATGTATCGGCTCAATGCGACCTGGATTAAGAGTTAGACTGGGCTGGCGGTCGCTGAAACGGATGCCGACTCGATCTTCCGGGCCGGCACAACCTCGGTCGGGGAAGGTAACCCGCGCCGGATCGAACAGCAATCCGACCCGGATGTTGGCACCGGCCATGCCGCCGTCCTGATGGGCCAGCGGCGGTACTTCCCGGAAAGCGTATTGCGGGCCGCCCGCCGCTGTAATCGCCGCAATCAGCGCTAAGTACGCTGCATCAGCGGGAATCGGCCCGGTTGCCGACGAGGAGCTTTCCGCCATGACCTCCTGTAAGGCGACAACATCCGGGGCGTTTAACTCGTTAGCAATGATCGCTCCCAATCGCGCCAACCGTCCTGGGGGCGCGTCTGCGCCCAGATTGCAGAGATTGAAAGTAGCGATGGTCAGCATGGTGGCGCTCCCTGATTGTCAGGTTTTTCATTTTGAACGAGAGTCAATGCGGGCCGTGTCAGTGCGCGATCAGCAAAGTTTCAGCGACCGGAGTGATGGCGGAGCCGTTAGCGCCAGCGAACTTGAACGGGATGGAAACCAGTTCCATGCCCGCGTTGCGCTGAATGGCGAAATGCAGATGCGGGCCGGTAGAAAAGCCGGTATTGCCGGAATTCGCCAGCCAGGCGCCGCGTTCGACCCGTTGGCCGGGGGAAACCCGGATCGAGTCCGGGTGCAGATGGGCATAGACCGCCATGGTGCCGTCTTCATGGAGGACCCGAACGGCGTTCGCTTGCGTCTGGTATTTGGGATCAGCGCCACCATCGAAGAAATCGCCAGCGACTTCCATGATCACCCCGGCGCGGGCGGCGCGAACCGGCGTCCCCAGAGGCAGGCTGAGGTCTACGGCGTAGCGACTTTGTGGGTGCTGGTGGCTGAAGACTCCATCGAAAGCCTGGCCGATGGGAAAGCGTTGTCCGGGAGCGAATGGCGGCGCATAGGGTTGCTCAGGCCGATGAACAGCAGTGGGATCGCCCAGCACGGCCCGTACCTGGTAACCATAGCGCCAGCGCGGCCCGGTCGGTTTAAGGGCGACAACGGTCATTTCAGTCCGGGCGGGGACGACGACCCGCACGGGTAGCGGCGGTTCAGCGCGCATGTTTTCGATCCGTTCGGCGCTGATTTCTACCTCGATCGGGCCGTAATAATCGTTGATTGCCGCCAGCACCGGCGTTTCCTGAGTCCCCCGATTGCGGATGCTAACCTTGACGGGCGATTCGCTGACCGGCAAGGCGCTGACGGTAGCGGGTACGTCAGCAGCGGGTGGTTTGTCGCTGAACACCCAAGCGCCATGAGCGTCCTGATATTTGTAGAGTTTCTTGGTCAGAGCGGGTTGCGGATTAGTCAGGGCCAGTAGTGTTAGCAGCGTCGCCACTGCCGCCAGCGTTGGATGCTGGTTTGGCGTGATGCTCATTGAGGATCGGGAAAAAATCAGGTATTGAAGTAATGGATATGCACGCCTTCCTGATCGCTTTTAGCCAATTCCACCATACAAGCCGCGACGGTTTCCGCCGACACCGGCCGGTAGCGTCCGAGCGGCCCCCAGAGGAACCAGGACCAAAGCGGTGCGAACTGTTTGCCCCAATCTTCGGCGGGGCGGGGTTCCCAGCGTTGGCCAAGCAGCAGTGAAGGACGCAGAATATGGACGGCCTTGAACGGCAGTTCGCTGACTGCTGCCTCGGCCCGGCCCTTGATCCGGTTGTAGAACACCGGTGAACTGGGGTCGGCGCCTACTGCGGAAACCAGTAAGAAGCGTGGTACGCCCCGCGCCGCCGCCAGTCGGGCCAGCTCGGCGACGTAGACATGATCAACCTTGGCGAAAGCCTCCGGCGAACCGGCGGCCCGATGGGTCGTGCCCAGACAGCACAGGACGACGTCGACGTTGAACGCCTCGGCGTGGTCACGGAGATGATCAAAGTCGACGACGTGGACGGTCAGCTTGGGAGGAACCCAGTCCAGTGGTCGGCGCGTGAGGACCGTGACGGCGCTGAAATCGTTGTCATACAGCAACTCGCCCAGGCAGTGTCCACCGACCAAGCCGGTGGCGCCGACGAGCAGAGCGCGGATTTCCATGGATGAATTCGCCATGTCGCGTAGCTCCTGTGGTTTGTTTTATGCAATCAGCCGCCAGCCGATATCAGTCTATCTGCAATAATAGACTATTGCCGCCACCCTGCTCACCTGTTTGGATCTTCCTATGACCGACCCCAAGTCCGATGCCGCCAGTTCCTCCGCGCCGAAGAAATCCAGCCTGTTCGAGGTACTGAACCGGCCGATCCACTTTCCATCCTTTCGCAAGGACGCTGCATCGGAACTTGCCACCGCGCCGACGGAACCCGTCGAACCGAAACCCCAGCGCTTTGCACGGTTGCGCGACCGACTGCGGCGCACCCGCCAAAATCTGGTGTCCGGGCTGGGCAAGCTGTTTGCGGGCCAAAAACTGGATGATGAAGCGCTGGAGGAACTGGAAAGCCGTTTATTGCTGGCTGATGTCGGCGTGGACGTAACGAACCACTTGATCCGGCAACTGACCGAACGGGTCTCGCGCCAGCCATTGAACGATGTTCCGGCGCTGCTCCAGGCGCTGCATGATGAATTGCTGGACATTCTCACGCCTTGCCAGCAACCGTGGCGGCCTAGCGACTCCCGCCCCTACGTCATCCTGACCGTCGGCGTGAACGGGGTCGGCAAGACCACGACCATCGGCAAGCTGGCGCAATGGCTGCAAAACGAGGGGCATTCGGTGCTGCTGGCGGCGGGCGACACCTTCCGCGCCGCTGCCGTTGAACAATTGCAGGTCTGGGGCGAGCGCAACCGGATTCCCGTGATTGCCCAGACCAGCGGGGCTGATTCGGCCTCGGTGATCTATGACGCCATTCAGGCAGCGACGGCCCGGCAGGTTGAAGTCGTGATCGCCGATACCGCCGGTCGCTTGCATACCCAGTTGAACCTGATGGAGGAACTGAAGAAGATCAAACGGGTCATGGGGAAACTGGATGCGACCGCGCCCCACGAAGTGCTGCTGGTGGTGGACGCCAGCACCGGCCAGAACGCGCTGAATCAGGCGGTGCAGTTTCACGAGGCGGTCGGCGTGACCGGCCTGATTCTGACTAAACTGGATGGCACCGCCAAGGGCGGCATTGTGTTCGCTATCGCCCGCCGACTGGGCTTGCCGATTCGTTTCATCGGCGTCGGCGAGAGTATCGAGGATTTGCGCACGTTCGACGCTGGCGAGTTCGTCGCTGCTCTGCTGGACGAAGAAACCGGCGATTGAAGGAACTTTCCGTTGGATTTGGCACTCGCATAGCGTGAGTGCTAAAATAACGCCAGATAATGGATCAATGGAGGAGTGAATGACGATGACGACGACTGCGCTGGTTCCCCGCATTGAGAATCTGCCGACGCTGGTAGGCAGTCTGGACAGCTACATCCAGGCCGTCCAGCGGATGCCGATGCTCAACGCCGAAGAAGAGCAGGAACTGGCCCAGCGTTTGCGGCTGCGCAATGATCTGGATGCCGCGCAACGCTTGATCGTGGCCCACCTGCGCTTCGTGGTGCATATCGCCCGTGGTTATCTCGGCTACGGGTTGCCGCTGGCCGATCTCATTCAGGAAGGCAATGTTGGCCTGATGAAGGCGGTCAAGCGGTTCGACCCGGCCCATGGCGTGCGACTGGTATCATTCGCCGTGCATTGGATCCGGGCGGAAATTCACGAATTCATCCTGCGCAACTGGCGGATCGTCAAGGTCGCGACGACCAAGGCGCAGCGCAAGCTGTTCTTCAAACTGCGCGGCTCCAAGAAGCGCCTGGGCTGGCTGAACCACGATGAGGTCAATACCGTCGCGCGGGAACTCGGAGTCAGCCCCGAAAATGTGCTGGAAATGGAATCGCGACTGAACGGCTATGATGTGTCGTTCGATCCGCTCCCGGAAGCCGATGGCGACGAGGAGTCAGAGAGCTTCGCACCTGCCGCCTACCTGCGCGACGAGCAGGCCAATCCCGCCGAGGCGCTGGAGCGGGATAACTGGGATGAGCAGGCGGTCAGTCAACTGGGCGAGGCGCTGGAACGGCTCGATCCGCGCAGCCGTGACATCGTACAGCGGCGCTGGCTGAGCGACGCCAAGCCGACCCTGCATCAGTTGGCCGCGGAATATCAGGTGTCCGCCGAGCGTATTCGGCAGTTGGAAAACAACGCGATGAAGAAGCTGCGCGCCGCCTTGCCAGCGCCGGCCTGAATGACATTCCCCCTTGCGAAAGGGGCCGAACCCAAGATAATGACCCGCCCGCGTGGCGGGTTTTTTGCGAGAGCATGATGAACAGGACGCCCGGTGGTTTATTGCAACGCGATGTCCCTCTGGATCGCCTCAACACCTTTGGCCTGCCCGCCCGCGCCGCCGGGTTCGCGGCGATTGAAACACCCGCTCAACTCATCGCGTTAAGAGCGCTGCCCGCATGGCGGGCCTGGCCGCGCTTTGTGCTGGGCGGCGGCAGCAATCTGGTGCTGACCGGCGATTTTGCCGGTTTAATCCTGCAGGTGCGGATTCCCGGACGGCAATTGGTCGCCGAGGATGCCGAAGCTTGGTGGGTCCAGGCCGGGGCGGGGGAAAACTGGCATGACTTTGTGATCTGGACGCTGGACTGCGGCTGGCCGGGACTGGAGAATCTGGCGCTGATTCCTGGCACGGTCGGCGCAGCGCCGATTCAGAACATCGGCGCTTACGGGCTGGAAATGGCTGAACGGTTCCAGCAATTGGCGGCGGTCGATTTGGAGACCTGCGAGAGAGCCACGTTTGACCGCGCCGCCTGCCGGTTCGGTTACCGGGACAGCGTGTTCAAACAGGAAGCCGCCGGGCGCTATCTGGTGACGAGCGTGACCTTCCGGTTGCCCAAGCGCTGGCAACCGATGATCCGCTATGCTGAATTGGCGCAGGCACTGGAAGCGCGGGATTTTTCCCATCCGACCGCGCGACAGATTGCGGATGCGGTGATCGCCGTTCGCTCGCGCAAGCTGCCGGACCCGGCGAAGATCGGCAACGCCGGCAGTTTCTTCAAGAATCCGCTGATCGACGCTGCGACCTTTGCGAGTCTCGCTGAACGCCATCCCAAACTGCCGCACTATTCGCAGCCGGACGGTGCGGTCAAGCTGGCCGCCGGTTGGTTGATCGAGCAGTGTGGCTGGAAAGGTCGGAATCTGGGCGCTGTCGGCGTTTATGAGCAGCAGGCGCTGGTGCTGGTCAATCGCGGCGGGGCGCGAGGGGCGGATGTGTTGCAACTGGCGCAGGCGATTCAGGCGTCGGTGCAGGCGAAGTTCGGCGTTACTCTGGAGCGAGAGCCAGTGGTGTTGTGAATCACCTAGCTCCACGGCTACCCGACGATCAGCCCCTGAAAAGCTGAATTTTACAATCTGTTCCGAGGAAAAAAGGGTTCAATGATCAGCGCAGCGTCCAGGATAGAATCTGACGCCAGATGCGATGGGCTTTGACCATGAACGATCAAGACAGACGATATAACGCCACCAGACTACTGGAGCAGTTGCAGCGCAGTCAGGCGTTTCATCAGGACGGCGTGGCGGGTGTAGAGCAGGAATTCAGTCGGCTGCGGCGCTGGCAATCGGTCCGGCTGGCCCGCACGCACGCCGATCTGCTACACAATCCACGTTACCAACCGGCGGCGGAGTTCTTTCTGGAAGAACTCTACGGTGATCGGGATTTCCGCCAACGGGAACACGACCTGGCCCGCATCGTGCCGATGATGAACCACATTCTGCCGGCGGGGGTGCTGCACACCGCCGCGCTGGCGCTGGAATTGAATGCCCTGTCCTATGAACTGGATGCGGAAATGACGAGGATGCTGATCGCGAATTGCTTTTTTCGCGGTGAATTGGACGAAGCCGCCTATGTCGCTGCCTACCGCCGTTGCGCCCGCTATGAGCTGCGCCATCATCAGATCGATCTGATCGAACAACTCGGTCAGGACCTGGAAAAGATCGTGCGCAAGCACTTTATTCATACCGCGCTGAAACTGGCCAAAACCCCGGCGCGGCTGGCGGGCGTCGGGGAGCTGCACCACTTTCTGGATGCCGGATTTCACGCCTTCCGCCATATGGGCACCGACGCCGGGACGTTTGTCGCCACTATCACCCACCGCGAACGGGTCATCATGGAGCGGATGTACGCCGGTCATCCCCAGCCATTGACGCTAGAGGAGGAAATGCGTGGTTAAACCGAACCCAACATTTCATCCAATTGCCGGTCAATCTCCTGTTCCAACTGTGATTTTAGCCACACCAACAAAAACCCCAGTCGCACACTCACCCGGATCAGGCCCGGCTCCAGGTCGATTTGCCCGCTGACCCCGGAGCGTTCGAAATGCAGTGAATCCTCTTGCCAGTGATGGCTGATGTCATAACGCTCAGCTAATTGGCCCGCCAGGGCTTCCGCTGCGGCGCGGGCCTGGTCCAGCGTGAGTTCGTGATCGCGATGCATAACAATATGGGACATGCTTCCACCTTAGCGCTTCAGCGCTTTTTTCATTCTGGCAAATCCGCCAGTGACTTCGCCAGCCGCAGATACCAGTCGCCTACGTCACGGGTCGTACCGATGCCGACGATATCCATGTGATCCCAGCCGGACAGGACGCCATGATGATTCCAGACACCCGGTTGCGGCGGGTTGCGCCAGGGAACGATTCGATCAACGGTATCTAGCGTCGGACCCGCCATGGAGCGGGTGTTGACCACGCCATCATTCTCCCACCAGCGCTCGTCGATGACGACCAGCCCCGGTTCATGGCGGGTGTAGGAGCCGATGAACAGCGCGGTTCCCCAGAACTGCGGCAACAGCGTAGGTCGGGGAATCTGGTAGTGAGATGGCCAGGCCGGCACGGTCGCCGAGGTTGCCCAGGAGAAATAGTACACCTGGGGCCGGGCCGGAAATTGCCGGTTCAATTCCCGTGCACCATCGGGACTAAGGTCCCAGGCGCTGATGTCGCGGGATTGCCAAATGGGGCTTTGTTCCACCCGCGTCAGATAGACGATGAACGATTCATCCGGCTGGCGACGCAATCCCCACTGATCGAGTTTGAAATCATAAGGCAGTTCGTCGGGTTGCCCACCGGCAAGAGCGGCAAAACCCAGCAAGGTCGCTCGGGCGAAAGGCAGCAGATTGGCGCCGATAGCCAGGGTCGTGCCGTCATGTGGGGAAGCAAGCGTGGTAATGCTGTGAACCCAGGGTTTGCCGCCTTGGAACAATAGTGATCGTTGATTTTCGGGAGTAGCGGCGATTTCCGCCGGGTCGCCCTGTTCCAGCAGTCCGGTCAGCACCCGGATGGTTTGGCCACCCTGACTGTGGCCGATCAAATGAATTTTGCGCGTCCGGCCCTGCGGGTCAGTCGTTCCCCAGCCTGGATACAAGCCTGGAAAGCTACGGCCATACCGGGTATGGTCGTAGGTCGCGGCATGGGCTTGGCCGTAATCCACTGTGCCGCCCTTGATATAGGCATACAGCTCGCAGGCTCGGTCCCAGTTGCTGGCGAACGGGCCGACGACTCCAGTGTACGTCCGATAACCGGCCTGATTAAGCGTTTCCTGCAAGTCGTTAAACCCGCCCCAGTATTTGAAACCGAGCAACTCATCCCGGCCCCAGCCGGTAAAGCCGTGAACCAGCACCAGGGGATAGTCGTTGCCGGCGCGGGCCAGGACAGCGGCCAGCCCGAGCGTGAGCAACAGGAGCCAGCGCGGCAGATTCGGGAAGCGCATAACAGTGGCCTGAACCGGTAGGAGCATGGTCAATCAGTGTAGCGCCGCTGGGTGGATAGCGCCTTGCTTGATCTAGCAGAAAGGTTTGTTGATAAGCGTAGTTTCAACCACCCCGCCAATAAATCCACCCCCCGGCCAGCAATAGTCCACCCCCGGCCAGCCAGATATCGGTCTGGGCCAGAATCAGCACGCCGCCAAGAATACAGGCAGCGGCGACAATGGCGCTCCTTAACCCGACCACTGGGTGCGTCGCTGCGGACGGTGGCGCGGACGACTCCAGCAGGCGACCGGATTGCGCTAACAATTCCGGCAACCGTCCCGCCAAATCCAGTAATTCTGGACCATTACGCCATAATTCCCGACCCAGTCGCGCGGGCCGGAACTGATCGCGAAAAATGCGGCCAATGTGCACCCGCGAGACGGCGACTACGTCCAGATCTGGATCGACCATCCGTCCAACGCCTTCGAACGTCACCAATGCCTTGACCATCAGCACCAGATCCACTCGAAAATACATCCGGTAACGACCGCCCAGCCGCATCGATTCCAGAATCAGCCGGGCAATGCTGAACTGACCTCGGGCGACCCGCAGCAGGAATCGCCGCGACAGTTCCACCACTGACCGGCGGAAACCCGCCAGATCGCTTCCGCCTGGACCGGGTCGGGCAATTTCGCAGAGATGTTGCGCGGCTTTTTCGACATCGCCGTTGACCAATGCATGGTAGTAATACAGCAACCGCCGGCGGGTCTGCTCCTCGAAGCGTCCGACCATGCCCAGATCGATGAAGCCCACCCGCAATGGCAGACCGGGTAGAATCAACAGGTTGCCGGCGTGCAAATCCGCGTGAAAGAACCCGTGTTGATACAGCATCCGCAGGATCGCTTCTGCGCCCAGATTCACCACCTGCACCCGCTGTGACTCATCCAGGGCGAAGGTTTCCGGAGCGCCGGGCTTGAAACCGTCCAGAAACGCCATGGTCAGGACGCTGGCAGTGCTCAGTTCCCGGTGCATGGTCGGAAACACGATGGCGGGGGTATCGTGAAATTGAGCGGCGAAGAGATCGGCATTGTCAGCCTCGACGGTCAGGTCCAGTTCGCGGATGGTGTAGTCACGAAATTCCTCAATAATCGCCATGACTTCATATTGCGGTATCAGCGGTCCCAGCACCGACCCCAGCCCACATAGCAGCTTCAAATCATCCAGCACGGTTTCACGAACGCCGGGTTTGAGGACTTTAATAACCACCGACTGACCAGTGTGAGTGAGGGCGCGATGGACTTGCGCCAGTGATGCCGATCCTAGTGGCTGTTCCTCAACTCGCAAAAACAACTCCGTCAGAGGTCGCCCGAGTTCCGCTTCGATTAGATCACGAATTCTTGAAAAAGAGACGGCTGGTGCTTGGTCAAACAGATTTTTTAACTCATCGGTGAGGGCGCGTGGCAACATATCCTCACGCACCGCCATGATCTGGCCTAGCTTGATATAAGTGGGTCCCAACCGTTCCAGCCGGTAGCGAAGTTGGGCGGCAAAGGGTAAAGCCGCTAATTCCGGGTCGAGCCAGCGCTCCACCAGCGCCGCACCCAGGCGCGTCAACCGTCGGCGGCTGGACCGCCCTTCGAGGGGCCAACTGCGGACATAGGCGACCCCGCTGCCGGCCAGCAGGCCGAGCAACTGACCAGCGACGGTCAGGAACCGCCGAAGCAGCCGGCCACGCCGCACGGGAGACGTAGCAGGTCGCAATATCGTCGCGGAGGCGGGAAGGTTCGCAGCGGCGGGGGGATCAGTGGATTGATGCGAATTCTCGGCCATGCGACGGCGCGGGAGCGGGTTCCGAAAGTGGGGGGCGGTCGATGCGTCCGCCAGTGTCAAAATAGTATAGCAACCTGAAGAAGCCGCGCACGGAACTCACGGGGACTGTCGGGATTAGCATAAGGGTGTAAACTTGCAGGTAGGCGACTGGCGGGAGGGGTTATGCGCACCAGCAGCACCGAATCTAACCATCCACTTTTCAAAGGGAAGGAACCTCGGCGTTTTTATCATAACGCGCTGTTCGATGCGGCTTGCGCGGAGATTCTGGACGGTCTTCGGGAGCGGCGGGGGATTATTCTTTTAACCGGGGAGGCTGGCGTCGGCAAGACGCTCCTGCTGCGTCGTTGCATGATGGAGGCTGATGACATCCGTTTTATCTTGCTGACCAACGCCAGCCTCGATTTTCCCGATATCCTCAATTACCTGAGCGCCAGTCTGGAATTGCCTGCGGAGCATCTGGATGCCGGGCAGCAAAGCCGGCTCCTGCTGGATGCGCTGGCTGCCTGCGCACGCCGCAATCAGATCATCACCCTGCTGATTGACGATGCGCACCATCTACGCATTGGCGTACTGCGCCGTCTGTATGACTTCGTAGAAATGCCAGCGATTCCCGCCCAGCGCCTGCAGGTCGTGCTGGCCGGGTTGCCGGATATCGAGGGTAAACTGCGCCAGCCTGAACTGCATCGATTCCAGACCAGCGTCACGACCCGTTGTCGCCTCGGTCCGCTGAACGATACGGAGACCGCTTCGTTTGTCCGTCATCAGTTTGAGACCGCCCAATACTGGGACGGCAAATCGCCCTCGCCGGCGGTGATCGAGCGTATTATCCAGTACTGCCAGGGGGTTCCACGCGCCATCGTCATGCTGTGCGATACGATGCTGCTATTTGCAGGTTTGGAACTGGGCAGCGAACTGACGCCAACGCTGGTCGATGAAGCTGCCAAAAGCTGCTTTCTCAGCGAACCTCTCCAACCCTCTGTGCAGGTTGCCACCCTCCAGAACGAAGCCGTGGCACCAGCCGCTGATCAAGATCACTTTAATGTGGATTTCCCTGATCTAGGCTTGGGGTTCGATTTCGATCTCGAGGAAACGCTGAAGACCGATACCAACAATGTGTCGGAGTCAGAGTCGGCGATTCTTCCTGCAATTGAGCCACTGACTGAACGGGTCGAAGAGGAAACTCCCGTCACGCCGACCAGCGCCCCGGTTTCAGACCATGCCGAATTGCGCCAGCCGATGCCAACGCCGCCGCTGCGCGAGTTCACTCATCTGCTGACCGATCTGGGCGTCAAGCAGGATCGTAAGGAAACCCAGGATCAGGAAGGGTTGCAGCATTTTCGTAACTATTATTTACGACTGTTGCAGGGTAGCGATCCTGTGCGGATGGCAGAATGCGAACAGCGAATGGCCCGGTTACAGGAAACCCGGCAACCGATGTTGGTCAGCCTGGCGACAGTTACGATGATGCCGCCGGGACGGGAAGGAATACTCTGCGCCTTGCTGATTAATCCAACTTGGTGGCTGTACCGGGAAATCCGTTTGCGTCTGCACAGTCCTGACCTGGCTTTCACCCATGACGGACAGGCGTCACCCATTCGGTTATTGGATGGTCGCGACGCCCATCCGGTGTATTTGCACTACCGTTGTCTTCACAACGCGCCGACCACGCTATGGCTGGAACTCGAACTCTGCGACCATCGCGGGGAATGGTCTGTCTACGGTAACCGACTGGAAATACATCTGGATTTAACCGGAAGTGAACCGGATCGCTCGCCAGCGGTGGCCAGCGCCGGACCGGGTGCTGACCGATTCTGGCCGGATTCCCTCAGTGAACCGGATGCTGGCACATGGTTGCTGGAGGGGGGAGGGACCCTGAGTTACACTTTGCCACTGGAGCTGGAAGAGCATCCCGAGCAGACTCACCATCTGCGCACGGCTCACGAGCAGACGCTCAGTCGCGGTACGCCGTTGACGCGGGCGCTGCTGCTGGCGGCTGATCCGGCTCAGGCACCGACGCGCATCGAACTGGTCTCGCGCCCGTTTATGGTCTTCGGTCGGCAAAGCGCCGTGGCCGGCACCGGTTTTGGTGATTTCACTTTGGGCTTGGTGTCCAAATACAGCCGTATTTCCCGGTTGCATTGCGTGGTGTGTGCGCTGGGCGATCAGTTGGTACTGATGGCGGCCAGTGACCAAGGGCATACCTACACTGGACGCAATGGCCAGCGACTGGAGCGTGGACGCTGGGAAGCGCTGGACACTGGGGATGTACTGGACGTTTGCGATTTGTACCGTTTAAAGCTGTCCCTGGCCTGGGATCGCAAGGGGGAGCGCGAGGCGCTGGGCTGGGATCCCCAGGAACCGCGTGATCGGTTCGGCCGCTATCTGCTGGACCTGGTCGAGGTGCTGCGCCAGCGCGACCAGCAGGCTGACAATAACGCTTTGCGGGCGAATCTTCGCAACCGTTACCTGCACCTCCTACATATGCAGGATCGGGTGGCGGAACTGAACGGGGTCGGCAATCCGGGCGCGCTGTTGTACGCCTGTTTCGAACGCGACGATCACGCCAGCCAACAAATCGTCCACTACTATGTGCCGAAGTGGTTGCCGATCGGCAACTCCCCGGAGGACGGTTTACGCCTCAACGCCCCGGACGTGAGGCCGCATCATGCCGAACTACTGTTCCGGGACGGTATGTACTGGTTGCAGAACCTGGCGGCGTCGGGATCGGTGCGGGTCGGCTGTCATGGGCTGGCCACTAACGAAGTGCTGGCGTTAGCCACGGGCGATACGCTGGCGATTGGCTCAGTGCGGTTTACGTTTGAGGGGTATTAGACGTATGCAATTTCAATTTCGCCATTTATCGACCTTCCCGTTACGCGCCTTGGCGCTCGGCAGTTGTCTGGGAGTCGGCATCATCACGGGCCTAGCCGGTTGCGGTGATCGCACTACGGATGTCGAGCATGTCCAGCGGGCCAGGGAACACCAGGCCAAGCAGGAATTGTCAGCCAGCGTCATTGAACTCAAGAACGCCCTTCAGAAAAACCCGGAGAACCGTGACGCCCGGTTACTGCTGGGGCAAATCTATGTAGAAACCGGCAACGGCGCGCTTGCCGAGAAGGAATTGCAGCGCACCCGCGATTTGGGCGCCGCACGCGACATCTGGCTGCTGCCATTGGCGCGGGCGTATCTGCTACAAGGCCAGAATCCGAAGGTACTGGAACTCATCCCGGAAACGACCGATCCACCGGCGCTTCAGGGGACGCTGCTGGCGCTCCACGGACTCGCCGCCTTGGGATTGGGTCAGCCCGACGCTGCCAAGAGTAGCTTTGACCAAGCGCTGAAGTTGCTACCGGACGCTCCCGATGCGCTGCTGGGCATGAGCCAACTGGCGCTGGTCAACCGAAATTACAGTGAGGCGGAAGCCTTCGCCAGCAAGGCCAGCGAACGGGATTCGCACGATGTCCGCCCCTGGTTCGTCAAGGTGCGACTGCATCGCCTGCAGAATGACGATCCGGCAGCGTTGAAAGCCCTGCAGCAAATTCTGGAACGGCAACCCCAGAATGCGGCAGCCCTGCTGGAACGGGCGGAAATTCTGATCGGCCAGGGCAAGCAGGAGGAAGCGCTGGCCGATGTCGAGGCAGTGCGCCAGCGCCAGCCGAACCT
This sequence comes from Pseudomonadota bacterium, assembly GCA_022709365.1. Classification (GTDB taxonomy): domain Bacteria; phylum Pseudomonadota; class Gammaproteobacteria; order Competibacterales; family Competibacteraceae; genus UBA2383. Next base: position 23,442 of record JAKLIY010000034.1, on the reverse strand, counting down.
GCCCGAGGCAAATTATCTGCGCGGCAGCCTGCTGTTCCAGAAGAAAGAGCTGGTTGCGGCACAGGATGCGCTGCTGCAGGTTGTCAAAGTCGCCCCTGACCATCCCGGCAGCTTGTTCCTGCTCGGCTCCATCAACTACGAACTCGGTAATCTCGCGCTGGCAGAGCAGTATTTGACGTCATTCGTTAGCCGCCTGCCGGGCTATCTACCCGCTCGCTTGCTGCTGGCCGCTGCCCAACTCAAACTCGAAAAGCCGCGCCCCGCCATCGACACACTGATTCCGGCGCTGGCCCAGACGCCCAATGACGCACAGTTGCTCGCCTTGCTCGGCAGTGCCTACCTGCAAGCCCGCGAGTACGCCAAGGGTTCCGAATACCTGCAAAAAGCCGCCCAGATCGCCCCGGACGCCGCCAATATCCGCACCCAACTGGCGCTGTCGCGGTTGAGCGAGGGCAAGGCGGACGATGCGGTTCGCGAACTGCAAGGACTGGTCGATCTCGGCCAGGACGTCTTGCAGGCCGATCTACTACTGGTACAAGCCTATCTACAGCAGAAGGAATTTGACAAGGCCATCGCCGCGGCCAGTGAACTGGTGAAAAAGAAACCAAACGATCCGGTCGCTCGCAATCTCCTTGGCGGGGCGTATCTGGCTAAAGGCGAAGACGACAAGGCCCGGCGCGAATTCGACCAGGCGCTGAGGCTGAACCCGGATTTCACCACCCCAACGCTGAATCTGGCATTGCTGGAGATCAAGGCAGGCAATCGCAGCGCCGCCCAGGCGCTATATGAGAAGGTCATCGCCAAGGAACCGGGCAACCTCGGTGCGTTGCTGCGGCTGGCCGGGCTGGCTGAGCAGGCAGGACAGACGGAGCAGACGTTGCGCTGGCTGGAGCAGGCCTGGGATAAGAATCCGGCCTCGCTGGAAGCCGGTCTGGCGCTGATCGGTCAATACCAGGCTGCCGGGCTGAATCTGAAAGCCGCGAACGTCGCCCGTGGTCTGGAAGCAGCCAATCCCAATCATCCCGCCGCAGAACGAGCACTGGGTCTGGCGCTGCTGGCGGATGGTCGACCGGACGACGCGGTCAAGGCGTTTCGCAAGCTGGCGGAATTGCAACCGCAATCTCCGGAACCCTGGCACCTGATCGCGTTGACCCAGGCCCGGTCCCAGAATTTCAAGGACGCGGCGGTCGCCATCAACAAGGCGCTGGCTATTCAGGGCGACTACTTGCCCTCGCTGGTGGCGCGGGTCGAATTGCAGTCCCAGCAAGAGAAATTCAAGGAAGCGCTGGCCGGCGCCAAGGCGCTGCAACAGCAATTTCCCAATCTGAATATCGGCTACCGGCTGGAAGGCAATCTCTATGTGCGGCAAAAGGATTTCACCAAGGCGCTGGCCGCTTATCGAGCCGCTTACGCCAGGACACCCGACAGTCAGACGGTGCTGATGCTGGCCGGGGCTTTGCAGGTGACGGGCGATAATGAAGGCGCATTGAAGACCCTGCGCGACTGGCTGACGGCGCACCCGGACGATGCACAGGTGCGCACCCGGCTGGCGGCGGAATTGCAGCGCCTGGGCCGACGGGAAGAGGCTATCGCCGAATACGAACGGCTGGCGAAACGGGAAGGATCGGATAGCGCTGACGCAGTGACCTTGGATCGCGGTCTGCAACAAGCCGACACGCTGTTGGTGCAGGCCTATCTCCAGCAGAAGGAATTCGACAAAGCCCTCGCCGCGGCCCGGGAACTGACCGAAAAGCGGCCTAACGAACCGGGCGCATTTAATTTGTTGGGCGCGGTTTATCTGGCCAAGGGCGAGGACGCCCCGGCGCGGACCGCATTTGAGCAAGCGTTGAGATTGAAGCCGGACCATATCCCGGCGCAAATGAATCTGGCGACGCTGGAGGTCAAGGCCGGCGACCGGACGGGTGCGCAACTGCGCTACCGGCAAATTCTGGAGCGCAATCCGGACAACCTCGCAGCCCTGATGCGGCTAGCCGCGCTGCTCGGACGCACCGATGAATCGTTGCGCTTGCTGGAACAAGCCTGGAGCCGGCAGCCGAATTCGGTCGAGACCGGCCTGGCGCTGGCCCAGGAGTATGCGACGCGCAGCGACCGGGCCAAGGCGCTGACAACGGTGAAGAAACTGGCGGCGGCCCAGCCGAACGATCCGCGCGTTGTGCGGGCACTGGGCCTCACCCAGGCGAATAGTGGCGAGACCGCTAATGCAGTGACTAGTTTCCAGAAATTGGCGACACTGTTACCGCAGTCCCCGGAACCCTGGTATCTGGCGGCCATGGCGCAGGGCACAACCAAGGACGTAAAAGCGGCGGCGGCATCACTGGACAAGGCGCTGGCGATCCAGAGCAACTATCTGCCAGCACTGGTCGCCAAGGTACAGTTGCAGCAACAGGACCAGCAGTTCGAAGGCGCGCTGAAGGGCATCCGCAGCATTCAGACGCTGTATCCGGATCAGGTAACCGGCTATGTGCTGGAAGGGGATTTGCACTTGCGGCAGAAGGAGTTTGCGCCGGCAGTGACGGCCTATCAGGCTGCCTACGCCAAGACCCCGAACAGCCAGACGGCGGTGCGACTGGCGAACGCCCAGTGGCAAGCGGGCGAGCGGGAACCGGCGCTGGCAACGTTGCAGCAATGGCTGACCAGCGAACCGAAAGATCACCAGGCGCGGTTGCAGTATGCGATGTATCTCCAGGAATCGAACCGCAAGCCGGACGCTATCGCCGAGTATGAGAAGTTGTCCGAGCAGTTGCCGGATAACGGGGTGATTCTGAACAATCTGGCCTGGTTCTATTACGAGACGGGAGACGCCCGCGCGCTGCGCTATGCTGAGCGTGCACACGACAAAGCGCCGGATAATCCGGAAGTGGCGGATACGCTGGGCTGGATCCTGGTACAGCGCGGTGAAGCAGGGCGGGGCTTGGAGTTGTTGCAGAAGGCGGCGGACAAGCTGCCGCAACAACCCTCGGTGCGCTATCACCTGGCGGCAGCTTACGCCAAACTGGGCCGCAAGGATGCCGCCCGGCAGGAATTGGCGAAACTGGCCGGTGTTACCGGGTTCCCCGAGCAGGAAGAAGCGCACCAGTTGTTGGAGAGCTTGAAAAATTGAACTGGAATATTTAGGTGAGTAACATCCGGGCGCCGATGACCGCCAAGAAAATGGCGAAAACCTTTTTCAACATGCCGGTTGGCAAGGTATGGGCCAACCGGGCGCCCAGCGGTGCAGTCAACATGCTAGCTATAGCAACTCCAACCAGCGCCGGGCCGTAGATATACCCTAGACTCCAGGCGGGCCGATCCGGCGTATTCAAACCCGTCACGATAAAGCCCAGCGTTCCGGCCAGGGCGATGGGCAGGCCACAGGCGGCGGAGGTGGCTACGGCCTGGCGAATCGAGATGTTGCACCAGTTCAGGAACGGGACGGTCAGCGAGCCACCGCCAATGCCGACAATCGCGGATACGACACCGATGACGCCACCGGCGAGCGCCATACCCGCCGTCCCCGGCAATTCCTGATGCGGGGCGGGCTTCGCCCCAAAGGCCATCTGCGCCGAAATGGTCAACACAAACACGGCAAAGACCTTAGTCAGCACCGCGCTGGGGAGAGCGTCAGCAATCGCTGCTCCCACCCAGGCGCCGATCACAATGCCGGGCGTCAGTCGCCACACCGTCGGCCATAGCACGGCCCCATGCTGATGATGGGCGCGAACCGAAGAGATTGAGGTGACGACAATCGTCGCCAACGAGGTGCCAATCGCCAGATGCATGATGATGGCGTCATTGACCTGCTGGATATGGAAAATCCAGGCCAGTACCGGCACGATGATCAGGCCGCCGCCCACGCCGAGCAGCCCAGCCATGACGCCAGCGAAGGCTCCCAGCGCCAGATACAACAACAAAGTTGACAGGATCGATTCCAATGGAGAGTTATCCTTAAGAGTTGCAGCCATTTCGGGGAGAAGCGCGTTAACAATCTATGGTAAATTTCGTTATGGAATAGTCGTCATACGCATTACCACGCTAGGCGACCATTGTAAGGGTGAATCACCGGGTCTGTCCCCATCCCGATGATTCCGTCGCAGACGGCACAAGAACAGTGAGGAGCAGGCAAGAGTATGAAAATTCAAAAAATCTGCGTATTGGGTGGTACAGGTTTCGTCGGTCGGCATTTGGCGACGCGGCTGGCTAACCGAGGATATTCACTCCGGGTGCTGACCCGCCATCCGCAACGGCATCGGGAAATTGAGGTGTTGCCCGGCGCGGAACTGGTCTGCGCAGATATTCACGACTCCAAGGCGCTAGCGGAACAATTCGCCGGTTGCGACGCGGTGATCAATCTGGTCGGCGTCCTGCATGAGTACCCCAATCAGGGTTTCCGCACGGTCCATGCTGAACTGCCCGCCAAGATCGTGGAGGCCTGCCGAGCAACCGGAATCAACCGAGTGCTGCACATGAGCGCCCTGCACGCCGATGCGGCCAAGGGACCCAGCCAATACTTGTTCACCAAGGGCGAAGGTGAACGGACGATCATGCAGGCGAAAGGCCTGGCAGTGACCTGCTTCAAACCGTCGATCATCTTCGCTCCAGATGATGACTTCTTTAACAAATTCGCCGGTCTGCTCAAATTTAACCTGGTATTGCCACTGGCCTGTCCGAACAGCCGCTTCGCACCGGTTTATGTGGAGGATGTGGCGCAGGCTTTTGAGATCGCTCTGGAAAACGATGCGACCATCGGCCAGAGTTACGAACTGTGCGGACCACGGGTTTATACCTTTAAGGAGATTGTCGAAGACATCGCCCGGATGTTGGGCAAAAAGCGGCTGGTGGTGGGCCTGCCCGATTCATTGGCGCAGTTGCAGGCGAAAATCTTTGGCCTGCTGCCGGTCAAAATCTTCACGATGGATAATTACCTCTCCCTGCAAGTGGACAGCGTGTGCTCCTGCAATGGGCTGGAAGCGCTGGGCATTACCCCGCATTCCGTCGAGGGCATTATGCCGGTGCATTTTGCTGAGCATCCCTACGATACTTTACGTCAGGCAGCGCGGCGCAGCTAAAACCTCTTCCTCTCCCCGGCTCCAGGGAGAGGGAACTCCAAGCGAGTAAAAATACCGTTGAACGATCAAACCACCGATTTTTCCGGGAATGACCGGGTCATGCTGTTCACGGATGGCGCCTGTTCGGGGAATCCGGGTCCGGGCGGCTGGGCAGTATTGCTGCGCTACCGAGCGCGGGAACGGGAATTATCCGGCGGCGAACCGGCGACCACGAACAATCGCATGGAGATGTTGGCGGTCATTCACGGGCTGGAGGCGTTAAAGCGGCCAATGCGCGTGCGCATTTACACCGACAGCCAGTATGTCATGAAGGGCATAACGGAATGGCTGGCCGCGTGGAAACGGCGCGGTTGGAAAACTGCCGACCGCCAGCCGGTCAAGAATGTCGATCTCTGGCAACGGCTGGAATCCGCGCTAAGTTCGCACCAGGTCGAATGGCAATGGGTGCGCGGCCATAACGGCCATCCCGAGAATGAGCGGGTGGACACGCTGGCGCGGGCGGCGATTGGGCGGAGCGCTCGTTGCTGAATCCACAAAACGGGGCAAGCACTCACCGCCGACTTGAAAAGCTGATGCTTTCCACAGAGCGCTAATTCTGCGCGATGTCTTTGAGAATTTCGGCATACTTTTCAGCGTCGGTGGTCCGCAGCAGGCGACGAACCGTAGCGTTCAACTCGCTAACCATACTGTTCTGGATGACTTTTTTGATCTCCAGCAGACCGGTCGGATGCATACTGAACTCGGTCAGACCCAATCCCAGCAGCAATCGGGTATAGCGGGAATCGCCGGCCATCTCCCCGCACAGGCTCACCGGGATACTGGCCTTCTGCCCGGCGCGAATGGTGTGATGGATCAACGCCAGCACCGCCGGATGCAAGGGATCAAAGAGATAGTTCACTTCATCATCGACCCGGTCAATTGCCAGCGTGTACTGAATCAGATCGTTGGTGCCAATCGACAGAAAATCCATATAACGGGCGAACTGGTCCGCGCACACCGCCGCCGCCGGGACTTCAATCATCCCACCGACCGGCAGACGCTCGTCGAACGCCAGACCCCGCTCGCGCAATTCCTGCTTCGTTTCCTCCACCAGTTTCAAAACCTGGAACACTTCCTGGATCGAGGACAGCATCGGAATCATCATCCGCACCGGCCCATGCGCCGAGGCCCGCAGGATGGCCCGTAACTGCGGGCGAAACATTCCCAAATCCTTCAGGCACATGCGAATCGCCCGCAAACCCATCGCCGGATTGGTGCACACCTGCCCGCTGCGTCCGCTGTCCAACTGTTTGTCGGCGCCGAGGTCCGCTGTACGAATGATGATCGGACAGCCTTCCAGGGTCTTGATCACATGCAGGTAGGACGCTAAATGCTCCTCCTCGTCGGGGAAATCGGCGCGGTTCATGAACAGAAATTCGGTCCGATACAGACCAACCCCGTCAGCCGCGACATCCCGCACCGCCGCGGCATCCTCGGGCAGTTCAATGTTAGCGTACAGGCTAATAGTGACCCCATCGCGGGTGATCGCCGGCTTGCCCTTGAGCTTGTTCAATTCGCGCTGTTGCCGGCGTTCCTCCCGTTGCTTATGGCGGTAATAGCGCAGAATTCGCTCATCCAGCCCGACTAGAATGATCCCCTGACGGCCATCCACGATGACCGGTTCATCATGCCCCAGATAACTGCGGGCGTTGCGGGCGCCGACGACGGCTGGAATGCCCAGGCTGCGCGCCAGAATGGCGGTGTGGGATAACGGGCCGCCATACTCGGTCACAAAGGCCTGCACCCCCTGATGCTGCATGAGGATGGTGTCCGCAGGCGTCAGATCATCCGCGACGATGACCCGCCCCTCCAGTCGACTGGACGCCAGTTCAGTATAGTCAGGATCGCTCAGATAGGCTGGATCGTCGGTCACCAGGATACGCTGCACCCGGCGTACTACGTGGTCAACGTCATCCTTGCGGGTGCGCAGGTAGGGATCGTCCATCTGTTCGAATACCTGGACTAGCAGATCGTGCTGGATTTTCAGCGCCCATTCGGCGTTGCAACGGCGTGAACGGATTAAATGGATCGGCGCTTCCGTGAAAGAGGCGTCCTGCAACATCAACAAGTGAGTGTCGATGAAGGCGGCAATATCGCCCGGCGCCGTCGCGGGCACCCGACCCCGGATGTCCTGCAACTGCCGCCGAGCCATGTCCAGACTGTTGAGAAAACGCCGGACCTCATCCTCGACAATGTTGTCGGGGATCGTATATTCGGTGATTTCCGGCTGGTTGCGCTGCAGCAGATAGGTTCTGCCGATTGCATAACCCCGTGAAACCCCGATGCCATGTAGCGAAAACGGCATGGAGCCTCTCTCACTCGTCTTCATCAAAACGGCGCAGAATCAATGCTTCCAGATGCGCCAGCGCCTGCTCGGCTTCAGGACCACTGGCGCACAGTTCCAGCCGGGTCCCACAGGCGGCCGCCAGCATCATGACCCCCATGATACTCTTGCCATTGACCTCGCGCCCATCGCGCAGCAAGCGAATCTCGGCGTCGAATCCGGATGCCAGGGTCACGAACTTGGCGGCGGCGCGAGCATGCAGCCCCAGTTTGTTAATAATGAGAATGTCCCGTTTCAACATCCCGGTCTACCTGAGCTTGATCCCGGTTTCCTTCACGATTTGAGTTCCCGATGGCGAACCATGACATGGCGACGGATCGCGCTGAAATGCCGCCCTAGCACCTCGGCGATAAACACCGAGCGATGCTGGCCGCCGGTACAGCCAATGGCCACGGTCAAATAGCTCCGGTCGCTGGTTTCAAAATGCGGCAGCCACGCCTCCAGAAATCGACACAAATCGTCGACCATCATCATCACTTCCGCATGGCGAGTCAGGAAATCGATCACCGGTTGATCCTGCCCGGTCAGCGGGCGCAGCAGCAGCTCCCAATGCGGATTGGGTAGACAACGGACATCGAACATGAAATCGGCGGCGGACGGCACGCCATTCTTAAAGCCGAAGGACTCGAACAATAACGACATCGCTTCACCCGGCGTATCATGCACCCGGGCGCGGATCAGTTCGCGTAACTGGTAAAGATTCGTATCGCTGGTGTCCACAATCAAATCCGCGCAGGCCACCACCGGCCCCAGCAATTGCCGTTCATGATGGATCGCTTCCCGCAGCGGGACGTTGCCCAAATCCAGCGGATGGCGGCGACGGGTCTCACTGTAGCGCTTCAACAATATTTCATCGTCGGCCTGCAAAAACAGCACCTCCACCCGGAGGCCGCTGGCGCGCAGTTCAGCGAGCATTGCGGGAAACTGGCTCAGTTCGTCGAAAAAATTGCGGGCGTCCACGCCCACCGCCACGGTGGGTGGCAAGGTTGCGCTGGCGGTGAGAATTTCCTGGGCCAGCGGTCCAATCAGCTTGAACGGCAGGTTATCGACGCAGTAGCAATCCAGATCTTCCAGCGTTTGCAGGGCGATGGTTTTGCCGGATCCGGACAATCCACTGACGATGATTATGCGCACGACGCAGCCTCCGCCATGATCCGGGTCATCCGCGCCATCATATCTTCCTCGGCATGGTAGCCGTTCAGCCGCAGGATATGATCGCGCACGGCGCATTCCAGTAGCACCGCCAGATTACGGCCCGGCGCAATCGGCAGGGTGATCACCGGCACCCCGACGCCCAGAATCACCCGGTGATCGCGCAAGCCCCGCAGGCGAGCTTCAGCGGGCGGCACGATTTTTTCCTGCTGGATCAAATGCAGAATCAACCGGATCCGCTTGTTACGCTTAATAGCGCTGTCGCCGAACATGCGGCGGATATTAAGGATGCCCAGTCCGCGAACTTCCAGCAGGTCGCAGAGCGTCGGTGGACAGGTCCCTTCCAGGACATCGGGCGCCACCCGGGTCAGGCTTGGCGTATCGTCAGCGATCAGCCGATGGCCGCGACTAATCAGCTCCAGGGCCAACTCGCTCTTGCCAATGCCGCTGCCGCCGGTGATCAGCACCCCTAGCCCGAACACCTCCAGCAACTCGCCATGTACCACGGTGGACGCCTCCAGGCTGTGGCGATAGTGATCAAGGCGCTCCAGAACAATCGCTGGCGTGATGGGAGTCTGCCAGAGCGGCGCACCGGCTTCTTCAGCATAGGGGCGCAGCGCCACGGCCCGATCAAGATCACCGCAGACCAGAACGGTCCCACTGGTTGGCCCCACAAATTGGCGGACGAGCGCTTCCCGAACCGGAAGCGCCAGGGACTGCAAAAACACGTTTTCCTCAGCGCCCAGCACTTGCAGGCGGGGCGGATGAATCCAGTTCAGCCGCCCAAAAAAGGAGGCACCGGCCTCGGTGGGCAACCAAAGAATTCGCGCCGATCCAGCCTGCCCACCGACCCAGCGCAAGTCCAGAACGGTTTCCAGACCCTGAAAAACTGCCTGGGCGCTTAACGGGCGACTCATGGCGGGGTCGGCTTGGCAGGTTGCCACGCGCTGAGCCGCTCATAGAGCGCTTGGTTGGAGTCAGCATCCCGCAACTGCTGACAAAAAGCCCGGTCGCTGAACATTTCCGCCAGGTAAGCCAGAATCTTGAGATGTTCGTCCGTGTAATGATCGGGCACCAGCAATCCGAACACGAGATCAACCGGTTGTCGGTCAATGGCGTCGAAATCCACGCCCTTGCGAAGTTTGATAAACGCGCCGATCGCTTGTTGGCTCTGGCTGAATCGACCATGAGGCAAGGCGACCCCATGGCCCAGACCGGTACTCCCCAGACGCTCGCGGCCAATCAGACTGTCGAAGATCGGGCGCGCCATTAAATCGGCCTGCCCGGTGGCCAGTCGTTCGCTCAAGACCTCGATGACCCGTTTTTTGCTGGTTACTTCGCTGTCACACACGATCCGCTCACGGGTGATCAGGTCGGTAATAATCATGGCCGCACTCGCGTCGCTCAGATCAGGACTCAGGATAATCGCGCGCCTTCTCGCCGCGATGTTTCTCCGTCATTTTTTCCTTGTACTTTTTGATTTGACGGTCCAGCTTGTCGCTAAGGGCGTCGATCGCTGCGTAGAGATCTTCATCGACGGCGTCGGCGAAAATTTCATTGCCGGCCACATGGAGAGTCGCTTCGGCTTTTTGCCGCAGTTTTTCCACGCTCAGAATCACCTGCATGCTGGTTACGTTATCGAAATGCCGTTCGATGCGCTCCAGCTTATCATGCACATAATCGTGCAGCGCCTGGGTAATTTCCACATGGTGTCCGCTCAGTTTGATTTGCATCATCGACTCCTGGCTGGAGGTCTTTTTCGGTAAGAAGTGAAAGCAGGAATCCCCGTCCGTTCAGACGAGGCGTTTACGATCCGAAGACGATGGAATAGTCATCGCTTCCCGGTATTTTGCCACCGTCCGGCGGGCTACTTGAATACCCTCGGTTCCGAGCAGTTTGGCGATCTTGTCATCACTGAGGGGTTTACCGGGATCCTCGGCCTGAATCAGCTTACGGATCATAGCGCGGATGGCGGTGGAAGAGCATTCGCCACCGTCGCTGGTACCGACGTGGCTGGAGAAGAAGTATTTTAACTCATAGATGCCGCGCGGCGTATGCATATACTTCTGGGTCGTCACGCGCGAGATCGTGGATTCATGCATACCCAGGGTTTCGGCGATGTCGCGCAGAATCAATGGCTTCATGTATTCGTCGCCGTGCTCGAGAAAATCCCGCTGACGCTCGACGATGCAGGTTGCGACCTTGAGCAGGGTCTCGTTGCGATTTTGCAGGCTTTTCAAGAACCAGCGGGCTTCCTGCAAGTGATTTTTCAGACAATCCGCATCGCTGCTTTGCGCAGAGCGCCGCGCCAGAGCCGCGTAACGGGCGTTAATGCGCAGCTTGGGAGTGTTCTCGGGATTTAATTCCACCCGCCATGCCTGGCGCTGGCGGTAGACCAGCACATCCGGCGTCACATACTGCGGTGCGTCGCTGGACAAACGGGTGCCGGGGTGCGGATTGAGCGACTGGATCAGACTGATGATGCCCTGCAACGCCTCGCGCGTGACTTTGAGTCGACGCATCAGGCCGTTGAAATCCCGGTCAGCGAGCATGTCCAGGTGATGTTCAACCAGCCAGCGCGCATCGGCCAGCCAAGGGGTATCTTCAGGCAATAATTCCAGTTGCAGCAGCAGGCATTCGGCGGGACTGCGGGCGGCGACCCCCTGAGGATCGAAGTGCTGGATCAGTTTGAGCACCGCTTCAGCTTCCGCCAGGGTCACCGGAAACTCATTCTGCACGCCCTGACAAAGCTCCTCCAGCGGCAGGCTCAGATAGCCGGACTCGCTGATCGCGTCGATGATGGCCGTTGCTATCGCCAGTTCCCGCTCATTAAACGGGGTCAGCCGCATCTGCCAGTACAGATAATCGCGCAGGGATTCGCTAGCGCCTGAATAGCGCTCGTAAGGATCCCAGTCTTCGTCTTCACCGCGCGAGTAGCTGGTGGCCCCATCATAGGATTCGTAGATATCTTCCCAAGCGCTGTCCACCGGCAATTCGTCCGGCAGATTATCGGTCGTGGCGGTGTTCATTTCCGTCTCAGCACTGGCGTCCGCAGCCGTCTGGGCGGCCTGGGTTTCCGGCTGCACCGTTACTTCCTGGAGTTCGTCAGCGCGTTCCAGCATCAGGTTGGAATCGAGCAGCGACTGAATCTCGGTTTGTAAATCCAGGCTGGACAATTGCAGGAGGCGAATCGCCTGCTGCAACTGGGGGGTCATCGTCAGTTGTTGACCCAAGCGAAGCTGCAATGACTGTCTCATAACGGTGGGATTTGGCGTCGATCCGTAGAGTTAAAGCTGCCCATAATCCTAGCGGGTTTTAGGCGTTATGGTAGAGGAAAGATGACAGATCACGCAGCGCCGCTCATAACTGGAAGGATTCGCCCAGATAGACCTGGCGAACTTGCTGGTTGGCAAGAATGGCGGCGGGATCGCCCTCGGCGATGACCCGGCCTTCGTTGAGAATATAGGCGCGGTCACAAATCCCCAGGGTCTCGCGGACGTTGTGATCGGTAATCAATACGCCGATCTTGCGTTCGCAGAGATGGCTGATGATGCGCTGGATATCCAGGACCGACAAGGGATCGACGCCGGCGAAGGGTTCATCCAGCAGGATAAACGCCGGGTTAGCCGCCAGCGCCCGGGCGATTTCCACCCGGCGGCGTTCACCGCCCGACAGGCTGATACCGAGGTTGTTCTGCAAATGGCCGACGTGCAGTTCATGCAACAGTTCTTCGGCCTGCGCCCGGCGATCAGCGCGGGAAAGGTCACGGCGGGTTTCCAGAATCGCCAGCACGTTGTCCAGAACGCTCAAGCGCCGGAACACCGAGGGTTCCTGCGGCAAATAGCTAACTCCCAATCGCGCCCGGGCGTGCATGGGCAGGTGGGTCAGGTCCTGGTCATCGAGCAACACTCGGCCCTCGTCGCAATGAATCAGCCCGACCATCATGTAGAAACTGGTGGTCTTGCCCGCTCCGTTCGGCCCCAGCAAACCGACGACTTCGCCACTGCCAACCGTCAGCGAGGCGGCGTCCACCACCACCCGCTTGCGGTAGCGTTTGACGATTTCGTGAGCAACCAGTTGCGCCATGCTCAGGGTTTCCTGGCTGGCGCGGCGTCTTGCGCCCGGGGTTGAATGGTGAATTGGATGCGGCCATTATCGCCTGCGCCGCGCGCCCGCACCACGTCGCTTTTGAGATCGTATTCCACCCGGTCGCCGGTGAACACATCCTGCCCCTGGGTCAATCGGGCGTTGCCGCTCATGATGACCTTGGCGCTGGCGACATCGTATTCCACCCGTTGGCTCACGCCGATAATCTCCGGTTTGTCAGCGGTGGGGCGGTAGCGCAGGTTGACCGGATTGCCGGTCGCCTCCATGCGCTGAAAACCGCCATCCTTGACATGAATGGTCGCAACGTCGGCGTTCAGCCGCATGGAACCCTGGCTGATAATGACGTTGCCTTCATAGACGCTGACGCCGGTTTTCTGGTCGATTTGACCGCGATTGGCTTCCAGTTGAATCGGCTGGTTGCGGTCTTCCGGCAAGGCGACGGCCAGCGGCGGAACCAGCGCCAGCGCCAACATCCAGCCGAATCTACGGTTTGGGAGATTCATAAACACCTCTGACTTCGGAAAGCAGTTCCAGCCGCTCCTGATCGAGCCAAGCGCGGACGCCGACCGCCCGGAATTCGCCATCGGGAGTCACCGCCCGGGTGGGGGCGGCAGTTTCGGCGTAATGTTCGTCGGGTCGCACCAACACGTCACGGGTGGTAATGGTCATGGGCGGTTTGCCGCTGTCGGCGGTGCGCACCATTTTTACCTCGCCTTCCAGACGCACGGACTGCTGATCCGCGGCCACCCAGCCCTGTTCAGCCTCCAAGCGCCACTCGCGGGTTTGACCATCCGGCTGATACCAGTCCAGCACTGGCTGCTCGATGCGCGTTCCCAGATTGTTGGGTAATTGCGCCAGTCGGGGCGCTTCGATGATCGATTGCCGTTGGCCAGCGATATTCAGGCGTACCGCGCGAAACCGTTCGATGATCAGCACCGGTTCCTGGCTTTCCGCCGGGGCGGGTTCATGCAATTCGGACACCACCCAGCGCAACAGGCCATAACTCAGGCCGGCTAGCAGCGCCAGTCCCGTCAGGGACAGGAGGCCGCGAACGGTGACGCCGGGCGGCAGCATCAAAGATAACGGCTCCGCAGATCGGCCAATTGACCCCGCGCTTCCAGCAGCAACTCGCAGACATCGCGGGCGGCGCCGCGCCCCCCCGGACTGGGCGTTTGCCAATGAGCGTGCTGTTTGACGAAAGGATCAGCGTCCTGCACGGCGATGGCCAGACCCACTTGGGTCATCACCGGTAGATCGATGAGATCGTCGCCGACATAGGCGACCTGTTCGGCGGTCAGGCCGAGCCGCGCCAGCAGACTGTGAAACGCTGCCAGCTTGTCGTCGACGCCCAGATAGGCGTAGCGGATGCCCAGATCGCTCATGCGTCGCTCGACGGAAGCGGCGCGGCGTCCGGAGATGATGGCGATTTCTACGCCGCTCTCCAGCAACATCTTGACGCCCTGGCCGTCGCGGATATGAAAGGCTTTAAATTCATTGCCGTCGTTGCCCAGATAGAGGCAACCATCGGTCAGGACGCCGTCCACGTCGAAGATCACCAGTTGAATCTGGGCGGCTTTGGTCAGTAGATCGCGCATCATGCAGGCTCCCAGCGATGGGTCATTACAACACGCCGGCGCGCAACAGATCATGCATATTCAGGACGCCGGCCAGTTTCCCGGCAGAGTTTACCACTGGCAGGGCGTTAATCCGGTATTTCTGCATCATTCGCAGCGCCTCGGCGGCTAACGTGCCGGGAGCGATGGTTTTGCCGCGCGGCGTCATCACCTCGGCCACCTGGGCGGTATGCACATTCACCTGCCGATCCAGCGCCCGGCGCAGGTCACCGTCGGTGAACACACCCAGCACATGGTCTTCGCCATCCACCACTACCGTCGTCCCCAGTCCCTTGCGGCTCATCTCCAGCAAAGCGTCCCGCAACAGGTCATCCGGAGCGTTGCGCGGCATTTGCTCGCCGGTATGCATGACATCGTCGGTGAGCAGCAGCAGGCGGCGACCGAGTCGACCACCGGGATGGGAGCGGGCGAAATCCTCCGCAGTGAAACCGCGTGCCTCCAGCAACGCTACGGCCAGCGCATCGCCCATTGCCAGCGTCGCCGTGGTGCTGGAGGTGGGGGCCAGACCCAGGGGACAGGCTTCCTGTGGGACGCTGACGTCGATATGCACATCAGCGGTTTGGGCGAGTGTTGAATCAGGGTTGCCGGTCAAGGCGATCAGCGGCACGCCCTGGCGCTTGATGAGCGGCAGCAGGGTCAAAATTTCGTCGGTTTCGCCGGAATTGGACAGGGCCATTACCACGTCCTGGGCGGTGATCATGCCCATATCGCCGTGGCTGGCTTCGGCGGGATGGACGAAAAAGGCCGGGCTGCCGGTGCTGGCCAGAGTCGCAGCGATTTTGCCGCCGATGTGGCCGGATTTGCCCATGCCAAGAACGACGATACGGCCTTGGCAGTGCAGCATGAGGTCGCAGGCGCGGACAAAGCGGTCGTCGATGCGGCTTTGGAGCTGTTCTACCGCCTGGGCTTCAATCGCTAAAACCTGGCTGGCCAGTTGTTTGAGTTGGTCGGGATGGATAGGCATGACGTTTACAATTGCGCGGCATTAAAGGTATCGCACTGGCGTAAATCACCTCCGGCGATACCCCGCTTGAACCAGCGCACCCGTTGCGCGGAACTGCCGTGGGTGAAAGAGTCGGGCGCCACATAACCTTTGGCCTGCATTTGCAGGCGGTCATCGCCGATGGCGGTCGCCGCATTCAGTCCCTCCTCGACATCGCCTGCTTCCAGAATCTGCCGGGATTTATGGGCGTGATAAGCCCACACGCCGGCGAAGCAGTCTGCCTGCAATTCCAGACGCACCGACAAGTCATTGGCTTTCGCCGCGCTGACGCGACCGCGCAGAGATTGTACCTTGGTCGAGATGCCCAGCAAATTTTGCACATGATGCCCAATTTCGTGAGCGATCACGTAGGCTTGGGCGAAATCACCAGGGGCATGGAAGCGGTTTTTAAGTTCATCAAAAAAGCCTAAGTCGATATAAACCTTTTGGTCTCCTGGACAATAAAACGGGCCGACCGCGGCTTGGGCAAAGCCACAGGCCGATTGCACCGCGCCCGAGAACAGCACCAGTTTCGGTTCCTGGTAAGCGCTGCCCATCCGTCGAAACAGATCACGCCAAGTGTCTTCGGTGTCGGCCAGGACAACGGAGACAAACTGGCGCGACTCATCATCGGCAGGGGATACCTGAACCGACTGCCGGGATGGAGTACCGCCCGGCGCCCCACCTTGCAGCAGAAAACCGGGATCGATGCCAAAGTACATGGCAATGACCACGATAATGATCGTACCGATACCGCCGCCGGCGATGACGGGCGTCGCTCGCAAACCCCGTCGATCTTCGACATTGCTGCTTTCCCTGTTGTTTCTCCAGCGCATAGTGACCTCTCTCAGGATGACTGTCTGTCATCCCTGGCCGTATCGACTGACAAAGAATTCGTTACCTGAACCCATGGATGAAGCTTAACGGGGAATCCCGGTTCACGTAAAATAACAAGGGCGACCGTAGCCGCCCCTGACGTTCCTCAACCGGCGACGCTAAAAACAACGCCACCGGCTTATCAACCGCTTACGGCTGATACTGCTCTTCCAGCAGCTTGGCGTGCGCCGCCGCCAGCCGGGCAATCGGCACCCGGGGCGACGAGCAGGACACATAAGTCAGGTTGGCGTAGTGGCAGAAGCGCATCGAAGCGGGATGGCCGCCCTGTTCGCCGCAAATACCGACCTTGAGACCCGCACGGGTCTTCCGGCCATTCTCGACGGCAAGCTGCATGAGCTGGCCAACGCCCGCGGTATCCAGCGCCTCGAACGGGTTGTCCTTGAGAATCCCGGCGGAGTTGTAGAACGGCAGGAACTTGTTCTCCGCATCTTCACGCGAGAACGAGAACGTGGCCTGGGTCAGGTCATTGGTGCCGAAGGAGAAGAATTCGGCGACATCGGCGATTTCGCTGGCGCGCAGACAGGCTCGCACCACTTCCATCATGGTGCCGAAATCAAAATGCACCTTGACCGCATACTTGGCCTCGACTTCGGGCAACACCTCGTCGACCAGCGCCTTCACCCGCTTCAACTCTTCCACGGTACAGACCTGCGGCACCATGATTTCGGGATGGACGTTGACCTTCTCCTGGATGCATTCCGCCGCCGCTTCCAGAATGGCGCGAATCTGCATCTTGTAGATTTCCGGATAGGTCAGACCCAGGCGGACGCCGCGATGGCCGAGCATCGGGTTGATTTCGTGCAGGGCGCGGGCCTTCTGCAGGATTTCTTCCTTCTTGGCCAGCACGTCAGCGACCAGGTGGCTGTCGTTGAGAATCCCGAGCTGCTCGACCGCCTTCGGGTTAACCTGGCTGAGAATCTGGCTGATCGCCTCCAGACCCTGAGCGGTTTGGCGCAGATGGCGCAGATGTTCGATGTCGTCGATCAGGGTTTGCTCGGACGGCAGGAACTCGTGAATCGGCGGATCGAGCAGGCGAACTGTGACCGGACGCGGGGCCATGACCCGGAAAATTTCCTTGAAGTCGCTGCGCTGCATCGGCAACAGCTTGGTCAAAGCGGCTTCGCGGTCCTCGGTGGTCTCGGCCAGGATCATCTCCAGGACGAGCGGTAACCGTTCCTTGGCATTGAACATCCGCTCGGTGCGGCACAGGCCAATACCCATCGCCCCATAGTTGGATGCGCGCTGCGCGGCTTCCGGGGTGTCCGCATTCGCCATCACCTTGAGGGTGGCGATTTCGTCCGCCCAGCTCAGCAAGGTGCGCAATTCCGGGGTGAATTCCGGTTCGACCGTCGGCACATCGCCGAAGTACACCGCACCGGTGCCGCCATCGATAGTCAGCACATCGCCCTCGTGCAGCACCTTGTCGCCGATGATGGCCTGGCGCTGATGGACGTTCACTTGAATGGCTTCCGCGCCGACCACGCAGGGCTTACCCATTCCGCGTGCGACGACCGCCGCATGAGAGGTCTTGCCGCCGCGACTGGTCAGGATGCCGACTGCCGCGAAGAAGCCGTGAATATCTTCCGGCTTGGTCTCTTCGCGCATCAGGATGATTTTTTCGCCCGCGCCACGACCGCGTTTGACTGCGGTGTCGGCGTCGAACACGATCTTGCCCGATGAGGCGCCAGGAGATGCGCCCATCCCGACTGCCGCCGGCGCGACTTTATGCTTGGGGTCAAGCTGCGGGAACATCATCTGTTCCAGCGACTCCGGGTCAATCCGCAACAGCGCTTTCTCACGGCTAATCAAACCTTCGTTCGCCATTTCCACCGAACTGCGCACCATGCCCTGGGCATTCATCTTGCCATTACGGGTTTGCAGGCAGTACAGCACACCCTTCTCGATGGTGTACTCGTAGTCCTGCACCTCGTGGTAATGGCCTTCCAGCTTGTTGCGCAGTTCCACCAGTTGCCGGTACAGATCGGGCATTTCGTCCTTCATGGCCGCGACCGGCTTCGGGGTACGAATGCCAGCGACCACGTCTTCACCCTGGGCATTGACCAGGTATTCGCCGTACATGACGTTTTCGCCCGTGCCGGGATCGCGGGTGAAGCCCACGCCGGTGGAGCAATCGTTGCCCATGTTGCCAAACACCATGGTCACCACGTTGACCGCAGTGCCGTTGGCTTGCTCCGGGGTGATCTTGAATTCGCGCCGGTAGTCGACCGCGCGCTGACCCATCCACGAGCCGAACACCGCTTTAATCGCGAGTTCCAGTTGCTCATAGGGGTCTTGCGGGAAGGGGCGTCCGGTTTGCTCCTGGACGACCTGCAGGAACAACTGGCCGATGTCACGCAGATCGTCGGCACTGAGGCCCAAGTCCACCTTGACGCCAGCGCGGCGCTTGATCGCCTCAAAGTGTTCGTCGAAGAAATGATCGTCAACGTTCAGCGCGATCTTGCCGAATAGCTGGATGAAGCGGCGAAAAGCGTCGTAGCCAAAGCGCGCGTTGCCAGTCAGCTTGATCAATCCGGCCAGGGTCGCCTCATTCAGGCCAAGATTCAGAATGGTGTCCATCATGCCCGGCATGGACATGGAGGACCCGGAACGCACCGAGACCAGCAGCGGATTTTCCGCGCCGCCGAACTGTTTACCGGTTTCCTGCTCCAGCCAGGCCATGTGCGCTCGCACATCGTCCATGACGCCATCGGGCAGGCGGTTATTCGTAATATAGTCCAGACAGGCTTCGGTGCTGATCACAAAGCCCGGCGGCACCCGCAGGCCGATCTGCGTCATTTCACACAGATTCGCGCCCTTGCCGCCGAGCAGCATTTTGTTCTTCCCATCCCCTTCGGTGTACTTATAGATGTACTTTTTGGTCATGACCCTACCTTCAACGTTGATCTGGGTTAAGTTTCGGCCTGAATACTGGCCCCATTCAGCCTGGTCGGGGCATGGCCTGCGCCGCCCTCATTGGCTAAATGGTTACGTCGCCGCCGGTGGAAACTTTTCAGTCGCCGGGCGTAAACGATCCGTATGCGGGCTAAGGATAGTCACTGATTCCAGCAAATGCCAAGGTCAAGCCGGTTAAAGAAACCTTTTGTCGATTTGACTTGGCGGCGGCTTGCCCGGAAACTAATCGTTTCCACTATTCCTGTTGATTCGCTACTCAGTGATCCTCCTGTCGGATGTTTGCAACCGTTTCCCCTGTAGAGACTACCTGGCCTGATGACGCGCCCCTTGTATCGGTGCGCGACCTGTCATTTCGCCGTGGCGACCGGATGATCTTCAATGATCTCAATCTACAAATTCGCCGCGGACAAGTCACGGCCATCATGGGTCCGAGCGGCACTGGCAAAACCACGCTGCTCCACCTGATTGGCGGCCAGATTCGCCCTGAAGCCGGGCGCATTGAAGTCGATGGTCGGTGTGTCCACGAACTCAACCGCCAGGAACTGTATCGATTGCGCCAGCGGATGGGCGTCCTGTTCCAGAGCGGCGCCTTATTCACTGATTTGAGCGTGTTTGATAACGTCGCCTTTCCCCTGCGTGAACACACCCGCTTGTCGGAACGACTGATCCGCACCCTGGCACTGATGAAGCTGGAAGCGGTCGGTCTGCGCGGCGCCCGTGATTTGATGCCCGCGCAACTGTCCGGCGGCATGGCCCGGCGGGTGGCGCTGGCCCGAGCTATTGCGCTCGACCCGATGATGATGCTTTACGACGAACCGTTCGCCGGCCAGGACCCGATTTCCATGGGCGTGTTGGTCAAACTGATCCGCACGCTCAATGACGCACTCGGCCTGACCAGCATCATTGTCTCGCACGATGTCAAGGAAACCGCCGCTATCGCTGACTATCTCTATCTCATCTCCGAGGGTCGAGTGGTGGAGCATGGTACGCCCGAAGAACTGCATCACTCACCCTCCGCCTGGGTTGACCAATTCATGCACGCCCGGCCGGATGGCCCGATGTCGTTCCACTATGCCGCGCCCCCCTACGCTGACGATCTATTGTCGAGAGATGCGGGATGATCGCCATACTGACGGGGCTGGGCCGCTGGGTTCTGGGCAAACTGGCCCGACTGGGTCGGGCCAATCTGTTTCTGCTGAGTCTGTTGGGTGCGCTGACTTTCCTGTTCAAGCGCCCCAGCCTGCTGATCAGGCAACTCTATGCCGTGGGCGTGCTATCACTGCCGATTATTCTGGTGTCCGGGCTGTTTGTCGGCATGGTGCTTGGCCTGCAAGGCTACGCCAATCTGGTCGATTTCGGCGCCACCGCTTCGCTGGGGACGGTAGTGGCGTTGTCGCTGATCCGCGAACTGGGACCGGTGCTAACGGCTTTGTTGTACGCGGGTCGAGCTGGTTCAGCATTGACTGCCGAAATTGGCCTGATGAAAGCTACCGAGCAGTTGGCCAGTATGCAAATGATGGCAGTCGATCCGTTTCCCCGGGTCCTGGCGCCCCGCTTTCTGGCCGGTTGCCTGGCCGTGCCGATCCTGACCGGCATTTTCACCGCGGTGGGCATTCTGGGCGGTTACTTTGTGGCGGTCATGCAACTGGGTGTGGACGGCGGCGCATTCTGGGCGCAGATGCAGGCGAAGGTATTGTTGTTTGAAGATATTGTTAATGGAGTGATCATTAAAAGCTTCGTGTTCGGCGTACTGGCCAACTGGATCGCTCTATTTGAGGGTTATGAGGCGTTGCCGACTTCGGAAGGGGTCAGTCTGGCGACAACGCGAACTGTGGTAATCACTTCACTGGCAATATTGGGCTGGGATTTCCTTTTGACGGCGCTGATGTTTGGAGTCTGGTAGACATGCGGCAAAAGAATCTGGAACTGATGGTCGGCGTGTT
Organism: Pseudomonadota bacterium; assembly: GCA_022709365.1. Lineage (GTDB taxonomy): Bacteria > Pseudomonadota > Gammaproteobacteria > Competibacterales > Competibacteraceae > UBA2383. The sequence goes on along the minus strand of JAKLIY010000034.1, from coordinate 2,365 downwards.
TGTGGCGCTGGGGCTGGCGGCGTTTTTACTGTTAGCGCTGAAAGTCAGCGACCTGACGCGCATCGGCGAGAATGACGGTTATCGCATCATGGCCCACTTTGAGAATATCGGTGGCCTCAAGGTTCGAGCGCCGGTCACCCTGGGCGGAGTGCGCATTGGCCGGGTGATCAGCATCGACCTGGATTCCCAAAGTTACGAAGCGGTCGTAACGATGTCTATTGATCCGCGCTACGACCGACTGCCTACCGACTCCAGCGCCAGTATCCTGACCTCCGGCCTGCTGGGCGAACAGTACGTTGGGTTGGAACCGGGCGGCATGGACAGCTATCTGAGTAACGGCAGCGTCCTCAAGCTCACGCAGTCGGCGCTGGTGCTGGAAAAATTGATTGGCCGGGTGCTGACCAACACGGCTTCGGGTGATACGCCCCCGAAGTAGGGGTTGAGCAATTCAGTAGTCAGGCTGGAAATCGAAGAGGGAGTTGCAAATCTGATGAAAAAAATGATCGCTTTTATATTGTTAGTGTTGGCGCTCAGTGGCAGCGTGGTCGGAGCGTCGGTCCGGCCTCCGCAGGAAGTCGTTCAGGAGACCTCGGCGCGGATGATCGACGCCCTGCGCCAGAACAGCGCCGCGCTGCGGCAGGATTCGACCCGGATTTATGAACTGGTCGATCAGATCGTGTTGCCGAATTTTGATTTTGAGTTGATGTCGCGCTGGGTGCTGGGCCGCGCCTGGCAACAGGCCACGCCCGATCAGCGCCGGCGCTTCGCCGATGAGTTCCGCACCTTGCTGGTTCGCACTTATGCCAAGGCATTGCTGGAATATTCAGACGAAGACGTTCGCGTACCGCCGCAACCCCCCGCCAGTGGCAGCGAAACCACGGTCAGAACCGAAGTGCAGCCGAAAACGGGCCGACCGATCCAGATCAACTACAGCATGCATCTGGGCAACGAGGGCTGGAAAGTGTATGACGTGACTGTAGATGGCGTCAGTCTGGTCACCAACTATCGCAGCACTTTCGCCAGCCAGATTCGCAACAGCGGCCTGGATGCGGTGATCGCCGATCTCCAGCAACGCAACGTTCAAGGCAGTCGCTGATGGCCGAGGCCAGCGCCAGGCGCGATGGCGCTACCTTGTACGTCCAAGGTGAACTGGATTTCGATTCGGTGGCGGATTTGTGGAAAGTCACGGAATCGCTGTTCCGGGCCGAACCGATCCACCGCATTGATCTCAGCGGCGTTCAGCGCTCCAACAGCGCCGGCGTCGCCCTGATGGTGGAATGGCTGCGCCAGGCCCGCCGCCGCCAGTGGCTGCTGGCGTTTGTCAACATTCCCGATCAAATGCGCGCCATTATCGAAGTTGCTGAACTGGAAACAGTGCTGCCACTGGCCTGATGGGCATGAAGGAAATCAATGACTAAAGCAGTGCAGATGAATCTTTATTCAGATATTGGAAGTTGCCGTCAAGTAGGATGGTTTTCGAGCGCATTAGCTGCCTTAAACGTAGTAGAGGAAAGTAGATGGCCGGATAGATTCGGCGACGCATTACGACGCTGGAATAGTAACAAGTCACAACCAAAAGTCACGGCAATCAGTCTCTTTAGTGGTGGCGGAGGACTAGACATCGGTTTTCATGACGCAGGATTTCAACTTATTGAATGCAATGAAATTGACCCCACATTTGCGGCCACATTGCAAATAAACTCATCGGAAGGCAAGTACCTTGAAGGGGCTAAAATTGTTTGTCAGAATATTGATCGGTATCGTCCATCGGTACAACAGGTTGATTTTATCATTGGCGGTCCGCCATGCCAGACCTTCTCCGCTGCTGGGGCAAGGGTTGCTGGTGTTAATGGTACAGATGATGATCGCGGGAATCTATTTCTTCAATATGCCCGTATACTTGAAATTTTAAAGCCAAAAGGTTTTTTGTTTGAGAATGTATACAGAATTATTGGTGCCCAATCAGGAAAGCCTTGGAAACAGATTCAAGAAACTTTTCGGGCTATTGGCTATAAACTCTATTGGAGAATACTTGATGCAGCAGATTATGGTGTACCGCAATTTCGTGAAAGACTCATTATTGTTGGCCTGAAAGAAGGCGAGTTTCTCTTTCCATTTTCTTCTCATGGGCCTGACTCACCGGATTGTCATGAATATTATACTGCGGGTAGAGCCGTTAGCGGGATTGATACTTCGCACTGCAAAATAGGAATCGGCGGAAGGCATGGATATTTATTGTAGTCTACCTAATAGTAATCCCTACATGATCGAGGAACTAAGTTATAGATAAATTGTCTGAATTGCTGTGATTCGGATTGATAGGCCACTATAAAATATGAAGATACTATCATGAAAGCTGAATGGT